>CAZIKN010000118.1:0-17576 GCA_964539805.1 uncultured Saprospiraceae bacterium
TTTTGGCCTACGAATTTGGTAGCCAGAAATTGTTCAAAGCCTACGGCGCCATTGAGTTTTTCCAGAATACGGCGCTTTTTTTCCAAAGAGTAACCATAGTCATCCTGTAAACTTTGGCTTTCAATACGTTGGCGCAGCCACTCGCGATTTTCTTTGTTGAACACATGCGTACATTCAAAGCCGATGTTTCCACAGTATATCTTTTTCAAACGCGTCACAATTTCCCGAAGGGTAGCGTTGGGCATGCCCAACTCATAGCCTGCTGCAAAGCGTTGATCCAAATGTGCATCAGTCAGCCCATAATCAGCCAGTTCAAGGCGTGGATAGCGGTTTTTGCGCGGTTTGAGCGGATTGGTTGTGGAGAGGGTGTGGCCTCGGTCGCGATAACCATGAATCAAGCCCATGACGCCGAACTCCGCCATGAGTTGCTCACTGCTCATTTGGCTGCCCTCGCTCTGGGCGGTGGTTTGGCTATGGCCATTTGTGGATGAAACGGCAAAATCAAAACCTTTGAAAAAGGCTTGCCAGTCCGATTCCACTGACGAGGCATCGGATAGCCAAGAGCGGTAAAGGCTTTCTATGTACTGAGGGTGCGCGTTGGATACGGCTGAAAAATCTTTCATACTATGTAAAGTGAAGCGGGAGAATCACCGATTCAGGGTTTATGTTATGATACATGAAAATTAGCCTGCAAAGGTAGGCAATGAAAATCGGGCAAAAAACAAAAAAAGGAGGGAAAGTTGAATTTTTATGGATATTCAGGGCGTAACAACTGCTGAGTATTTTAGAGTGTCCAATTGCCCATAAATTTGAGAAAGATCTTGGTCAGGTTTTCGGCATCTGATATGCCCCGGTGGTGCTGCCCTGTAAAAAGAATTCCTTCGTTTTCTACGGCTTTGCGTAAGCCGATACCGTTTTTTTTGCGCTTCATCAGCCGATATTGTTCTTTTAAGTTGATGTGCTTTTCGGCCCATTCGAACTCCAATCTGTGCAGTTTGCAGTCTTGTATCAACATTTTTCGGTCAAAATTGCCCCATGAACAAAGCAGAAACGGTTCTTCTTCCAAATAGCCCCAATCCATAAATTCCTGAATGACATCCGGAAAAGTCTTTGCTTTGGTAATATCTGCTTGTGTTATGGTGGTCAACTGTCGGCAAAACGGTGACAAAGTAGGGTGCAGTACAGGTTTTACGAAACGATTAAACTTTCCTCTTACCTCGCCATAGTCATTGACCCGAAAGGCACCGATCTCGATGATTTCTGATTCGTAACCAGGCGGTTGTATCTCCCAGCAGGTAGCCTCCAGATCAAAAATGATGTAGTTCATATCAAAAAGTTTTCAAACAAGTTATTTACATTAGCGGCAAAAATATAAGTATGATTCAAAAAAGAACAAATAAAAAGACAACCTATCAGGCTAAACCCAAAAAGCACCAGGATTACAACAATATTTTTCAAGAGAACTTGGATGAAATTGCGGCTTTGTTGCTTACTAAGGTATTTAGTTTCGACAAATTGCCTACCCGACCGTTGGAACGAAAAAAAGCATACCGCACCTACTCTCGCGAACCAGATATATTGCTTGCTGCATTGGATAAAAACGGTGAACATGTTGAGACATTGCATGGTGAGATTCACCGCAAAGACGAACTGGAGATCAGCATCCGAATGGCTGAGTATGGTATAATGGAATATAGGCGCTATCGCAAGCCAGTTCGCCTCTTTGTGTTATATATCGGAGAGGGGGAGCCAAAACACATATCCCAGCAAATAGAAGGCGGCGATGTAAGTGCCCATATAAAGGTTGTATCCATGCAGCGCATTCCGGTACAAACATTTCTCCAATCTGAAAAGCCAGAGGAGGTAATATTGGGTATTTTGGCTGATTTTCAAGGCCGTAGTCCAGAGGAAGTAATTATTGATATACTTGCGACAATTACCAAGCGAGTTACAGAGCAAGAATCCTTAAATAAGTACTACAGACAATTGGAAATTTTATCCAATCTCCGTAACTTGCAGCTTGAAACAACAAAATTTATCGGAAATATGCCATTGACTTATGATATCCGCACAGACCTCCGCTTCAAGGAAGGCCGTCAAGAGGGCCGTCAGGAAGGTCTTGAATCGGGTGTTATCCTTATTATTATCAATTTGGTTCTAAAATCGGATCATGATGATGCTTTTATTTCGGCTATCTCTGGGGTTGAAGCGGCTCAGGTTGCTCAAATTCGACGGATTATTAAAGATTACCCCAAAGATTATCGTAAGCAGATAGAAAAAGAGGTTAGTATCAAACCTGACTTAGAAGGGAACGCATAAAGTGGCTATTTTTGGACTATTTCTCCCTCCAGAGTTCCATTGCCACATGTTCAATCCATATTTTTTGTCCCTGTGCATTCCAAATATAGGCCTTTGCCGTTCCTCCCGCCTTAAAATTTGACGGTACTTGTACAAAAAATGACACATCGCCCCACTCCTCGGCATTTCCGGCGTGCCAGGGTATATTCTCCGGGTTCCCGATTTTCGAACTGACGCTGATGCTGGCATATACGGATGAAGAGCCGTCGGCATGTCGCAGATCAAGTACCAGGCGAGCCAATTTTGTGATATTGCGCTCATAATCGCCTTTTTTTACAAAGGCTCTTGTGCTGACCTTTAACCAATCCCCTTTTGTTAGGCCCGCAGTATCTGTCTGTGCCTGTTGGCTCAAACAAAACTCCTCCGTGCAATAACACACATACGGCATTTTCCCCTCCAACCGGATGTGGTTTTTTTCCGTGGAGTCTTTTAAAGCATTGTAAAACAGGGGCTTAATCTTTTCAATTTTGTCCAAATCCGGTTGCGGAATAGCCGTTTCCAATTCAATCAACGCGGAGCGATTTAGCTTGGTTTGGCCAAAAACACCTTTGTAGTAGGCTCGATTGGCATTTTCGCTCCATAAAATAAAGGCAGAGGTCTGCCAAGTTTGAAACAGGTTCAATGCTGCACATGCAAAAAAGGCTGTCATTGCCATCATACGAAGCACACGCCGATGCCAAACAGATTGTAACAGGGCGGCATAAGGGAAGGCCAATAGCGCATAACCATCAATCATGGGCCTTGAACCAAAGCCATTGATATAATTCCAGCACCACCAGGAATAGATAATGTACAACTGCAAAGGTAGCCAGGCTAACAATGGCCATAAGATTTCGCGACCTGTTTTTTTCAACATCGGGATGCCCAATAGGGCCATTACCATTAAGGGGGTATAAACTAACCAGCCATTTTTAAAACTGAATAATCCGCTGATAATCATAGGCTTAGTCCAATGGAATGCTTCTCCTTGATAACTGTTGAACAACCAATGGCCACTGGTGAATTTCCAATAAAACAATTGCGGCATTATACACAACGCCACCACGACAATGACAATGACGGCTTGTCCCAAGTGCAATTTGAGCCAAGCTATCCGACGGGACCATGTGTGGCCGTCTCGTATTGCCCATAACAAGGGTATTGCGATAACAATAGCATCAGTAACCCGTATAATGCAGGTCAGACCCAAGGCAATGCCAAGGCCCAAAGCGTTTTGAAATCGGGCAGTTTCATACCATTTTCGGGTAAAATACAACAGCGCTGCTACCGTTGCAAAAGCACATGGATGGGCCATGCCCGGCGTATAGGTAGAAAAGAAAAACAAATTGGTGGCCAAGCCAATGGCCAGCATGGTAAGCCCAATCACCGGAGGCGTAAAAATGCCCTGCAAGGATTTTCCCAGAAAATATAAGCCTAAAAGGCCATAAAACAAAGCAGATATCCCAACCATTAATAGGTATGGCTGGCTAAAACCATCAGCAGGATGTGTACCGCTGAGTTTGCACCATACATGTGCCACGACAAAAAAAGGACTTTGCAGTAAGGCGACGCCCACGGGATATTTGATGATCCATTTGCCGATAGCCGTTTTCCGAATGCCATATTGATCATTCCTTGGATCAGGCTCTGAGGGCGCATGCACCCGCCATGCGGCAAGCGTTTTTTCATAGTTGCCAACATCATGGTAGAGTAGGGTAGAGGGCAAATGGAGATAATAGCCACCCGAGTCGCTACGGTAAAATACATCCTGCCATCGTCCAAAATAGGAAAATGCAGCCACATATAAAATGGCGACAAAAAATAAGACCTGACGCTGAGGCATACCTGATTTTTGTCCGAAAGGTAGTCAGCCGCTTATTATTATGTATTTTTGCGCCGCTTTTTTCATAGATTCATGGGTTATGAAAAGTTATAAAATATTGATTTTTAATAGTTTGTTGTTGCTTTTCGCTTTGCCGGCTTTGGCTCAAAAACGTGCCGTAAAGCAAATAAGAGCCATCATGGCTGAGCAAGAACAGGCTTGGAACCGCGGTGAGCTGGATGCTTTTATGCAAGGCTATTGGCCATCGGACAGCCTGCGTTTTATCGGATCCAAAGGGCTTACCTACGGTTGGAACCAAACACTCAGTAACTACAAAAAAGGGTACCCTGACCGCGATGCCATGGGTATTCTGAAATTTACGGTCATCAGCATTGAGCCGCTCTCTAAACGGAGTGCTTTTGTCATAGGAAAATGGCACTTGAGCCGAAAATCCGGCGATCTGAGTGGGCATTACACCCTGCTGTGGAAAAAAATAAAGGGCAAATGGCTCATCGTAGCAGACCATTCCAGCTGAACAAATGATGGTCACTTGATTATGGTTGATATGGTTTGTTTCCTGATAACCAATTTGTTGTAATTATTCATCAAGCAAATTAGCACATTTTCACAACGTGTAATTGATATGTCAAAAATCCTTCACAACCGCGTTAACCGCCAGGAATTAAAGGTCCGGATGCAAGCGAGTACGGAGCGGCGCGTCACGCTTTCCTATTATAAATATGTCCAGTTGGATGACCCTCAGGCCTTTCGGGATGAGCTGTACCAAAAATATCAGGCCTTAGGTGTACTGGGCCGGATATACGTCGCAAAAGAAGGCGTAAATGCGCAATTATCGGTGCCGGAAGCCAATTTTGAAGATTTTCGGGCCATGATGGATGAATATCCGTTCTTTCAAAAACTCAGGCTCAACATAGCCGTTGAGGCTGACGGAAAGTCCTTTTTCGCCCTCATCATCAAGGTGCGCGCCAAAATAGTGGCTGATGGTATTGACGACCCCAACTTTGATCCATCAAGGACGGGGCAACACCTCAATGCAGCCGCTTTCAATGCTATAACGGATGACCCCGATACTATTGTAGTGGACATGCGCAACCACTATGAAAGCGAAGTGGGGCATTTTGAAGGGGCTATAACCCCTGATGTGGCCACGTTCAGGGAAGAATTGCCCTTGGTGGCCGATATGCTGGCAGATCATAAAGATAAAAAAATTGTCATGTACTGCACCGGTGGTATTCGCTGTGAAAAAGCCAGTGCTTACATGAAATATCGCGGGTTTGAACAGGTTTTTCAATTAGAAGGAGGCATTATTGAATATGCGCGGCAAATAGAACAACAGGGCCTCAAAAACAAGTTTGCCGGCAAGAACTTCGTCTTTGATGAAAGACTTGGCGAGCGCATCAGCAATGAGATTATATCACATTGCCACCAATGCGGAAAACCTTGTGATGACCATACCAACTGCGCCAATGCCTACTGCCACATTTTGTTCATTCAATGCGCTGAATGCCGGGAAAAATACGCAGGGTGCTGCTCGGACAAATGCAAGGATTTTCATCACCTGCCCCCTGAGGCACAGCGAGAACTTTCCTTGCATGAAAGCTTCAACGGTTCCAAATTCGGAAAAGGGGTGTACAAGGCATTCCGAAAATCAGCGCAGTCTTTGCGGGAAAATTGATGGCGAATATCATACCTTGCCCCCTGTTTGAAAGACGAGAGAATCTGATGGATAGATTTTCTTGCAATTACTTGTTTTTCAATTTGTTATAATTCGCATTTGCAACAATTACGAATATGAAACATAGCCTGACCTTTCTACTGAGCTGCATTGCAAGCTTTTTGCTCGCTCAAACTAACCCTGCCCAGGACTCGGCCTTTATCCGGGATAATTTTACAAAACGGGAAGTCATGATTCCCATGCGGGATGGCAAGAGCCTTTTCACGGCCATTTACACGCCCAAAGACGTCAGTAAAAAATACCCTATCCTGATGCGGCGCACGCCTTATTCCTGCTCGCCTTATGGCGCTGATGCTTATGCGACTAATTTTCAAAATATGTATCTGGCGCGTGCTGGCTACATTATGGTCTTTCAGGATGTGCGCGGGCGCTTTATGAGCGAAGGGGAGTTTGTGGATGTTCGTCCTTATGGACAGGGAAAGTTTGATGAAGCCACGGATACCTATGATACTGTGGATTGGTTGCTCAAAAACGCAAGTGGCAACAATGGGAATGTGGGCGTTCTGGGTATTTCCTATCCGGGCTTTTATGCTACAATGGCTGTTCTGGCTGGCCACCCGGCCATCAAGGCGGTTTCTCCACAGGCACCCGTAACTGATTGGTTTGTTGGGGATGATTTTCACCATAACGGCGCGTTTTTCCTGATGGATGGCTTTTCGTTTTATTCCGGTTTTGGCAAGGTTCGCCCCAAGCCTACAACTGATTTTTCCCAAGCTTTTCAGGATTGGAACACGCCAGACAATTATGATTTTTACTTAAAAGCGGGCGCTTTGCGTAATTTTTCCGAAAAATATGGCATGAAAGATATTCCTTTCTGGCAGGACCTGATGCAGCACCCCAATTATGATGCTTTTTGGCAGGCCCGAAACCCACGCCCACACCTTAAAAATATAAAGCCCGCCGTCATGACCGTGGGCGGACTGTTTGACGCTGAGGATTGTTGGGGCGCCTGGAATACCTACAAAGCACTCGAATCACAAAACCCCGCAAGCCACTCCAACCGTATCGTTATGGGCCCCTGGGTACATGGCGGCTGGGCGCGCGGCAAAGGAGACCGCTTAGGCAGTGTGGTCTTTGGTCAAATGAGCTCCGATTTTTACCAACGCGAAATAGAGTTCAAGTTCTTTGAGCATTACCTGAAAGGCAATGGTGCAATGGATCTGCCCGAAGCTTATGTCTTTGAAACGGGCAGCAATCGTTGGACGACCTATCCAAGCTGGCCTCCCGCAGCAGCATCTGCTACAAAATATCACTTTGAGGCGGGTGGAAAAATCCGAGCCGGTGAAGTTATGGCGAAAATAGATGCCTCCAAAACCAATAAACCCAAGCGCCCGGAAACAGAAATGGCTACCTTGCCCACAGGAGCCGACGCACCAAAGGCTGCACCCACACCTCCCGGCCCTGATGATGAACCCGCCCCCACAGCGGCAGCCAATGCCGCTAAAAATAACCTGGAAGTAAAAACACAAAGCAGTCAAAACAAAGACTTTGACACTTATATAAGCGATCCCGCCCGCCCAGTTCCTTACACTCAGGATGTCCACCTGCGTCGCACCCGTGAGTATATGTGTGATGACCAGCGCTTCGCGTCGCGCCGTCCAGATGTATTAGTGTATGAAACACCCGTTTTGAGCAGCCCGTTAACCGTAACTGGCCCCGTGTTGGCTGATCTGTGGGTGAGCCTTAGCACCACGGATGCTGATTTTGTTGTAAAATTGATAGATGTATTCCCCGATACCATGAAAGGCTCAGAAAACGGCGTGCCCCTTGGCGGATATCAAATGTTGGTACGTGGTGAGATATTTCGTGGACGTTACCGCAATAGTTTTGAACAGCCCGAAGCCTTTGTGCCCGGGCTGCCCACACAAGTAAAGTTCGAGTTGCCAGACGTAGCCCATACCTTTATGCCCGGACACCAATTGATGATACAGATACAAAGTTCATGGTTTCCTTTGGCAGATCGAAATCCACAGCAATTTATTAATATATACGAAGCGCGGGACGAGGATTTTGTTCCGGCTCAAATACAGGTTTGGCACAATTCCCAATACCAGAGCGGAGTGATTTTGCCAATCAAGAACTAAAGCCCTTTTCGCAAGTTTTTTTGGTCATTCTGCTTATTTCAGTCATTTATTTTTATAAACCTCGTACGGAATCAAATTTTCTTTCTTTTTTTGCCCATTAATTAATTCAGAAGTATGTGCCAAAAACGCATACCTTTCTGACGTTAAAAAAGTTTCCGTATGACGCAACGCTACAAAAAATTATTTCTAAGCGGGTTTTGCCTCCTGTTTGCACTCTTTGTGGTACAGGCCCAAACAACCATAAAAGGCAAAGTATTGGATGCTGAAACCGGGGAGGAACTGATCGGTGCTGCCGTGGCCGTGGTGTCTGGTGGTACAGGTGGTGCCATCACCAATTATGAAGGCGATTTTTCTGTTAAAGTGGAAAGATTTCCCGCGCGCCTTAAATTTTCCTACACCGGTTTCCAAACCCAGGAAATAGATGTGTCGGACCAGTTCCAAAAAATAGTAGTCAAATTAGAAACAGGGGCCATCCTGATCGAGGAAACCGTGATCAAAGGACAGCGTATAGACGACAAACAAAAGGCAGCGCCCCTTACTGTCGAAAATTTGGATGCCATAGCTATAAAGGAAACCCCAGCCATCAGTTTTTACAATGCTTTGGGCAACCTGAAAGGCGTTGACCTGACCACCGCCTCGCTTGGTTTTACCGTTATCAATATGCGCGGTTTTAACTCCACCAGCCCGGTGCGTTCCCTCCAGATCATTGATGGGGTGGACAATCAGGCGCCAGGCCTCAACTTTTCTTTGGGCAACTTCCTGGGTGCCAGTGACTTGGATGTGAACAAGGTGGATCTGGTAGTAGGTGCCAGCTCTTCTTTTTATGGCCCAAATGCTTTTAATGGCGTTATCTCCATGGAAACCAAAAACCCTTTCATCCACAAGGGCTTGAGTGTGTCACTCAAGGCTGGGGAGCGCGATTTGCTGGAAGGCGCATTTCGTTGGGCAGATGCTATAAAAAATAAAGCGGGCAAAGACTTCTTTGCCTACAAGATAAATTTCTTTGGATTGAGGGCAAATGACTGGGTTGCAGATAATTATGATCCGGTGACGGGCACCGAGGGCAATCCGGCATTTGATGCGGCCGTTAACCCTGGCCGCAGCAATGGGGTAAACACTTATGGTGATGAAACCCGAACTTTCTATACCTCAACATTTGATGCCCGGGCAGGATTGAATTCCTACCACAGAAGCGGTTACAGGGAAGTGGATTTAGTGGATTATGACACGAGAAACATCAAAACCAGCGCAGCATTCCACTTTAGAACAAACCCGAACAAAGAATTTGATTCCCCGGAAATCATTATAGCGTCTAATTTTGGCACAGGCACAACGGTATATCAGGGCGATAATCGCTTTAGTCTCCGAAATATCTTGTTTTTCCAAAACCGTTTGGAATTCAGAAAAAAGGACAAATTTTTCATCCGTGCTTATGCGACCAATGAAGATGCCGGAAACTCTTATGATCCCTATTTTACGGCACTTCAGATGCAAAGTGCTTCCAAAACATTGGAAGCATGGAACCAGGCGTATGAGGATTGGTGGACCAAAAACAATTTAGGGAATGTGTTCAATCGAATGAAGGAAAAAGGGTATATGTTTGATTCAAATGTTGAGAACATGCTACAGTGGCAAAGAGACAATGCTGATTGGCTCAGTCAACAGCACAAACTCGCCGAGGCATACGCCAATGGAAGGTCTGATTCGGATGAAATACCATTTTTTGCTCCAGGCACTGCCCGTTTTGATTCATTATTCAATGCCATCATTTCCAGAAAAAACAACAGTTCAGAAGGCGGTACTTTATTTTATGACAAATCGGCGCTGTATCATGCCCATGGCGAATACAAATTTACACCATCATTTTTAAAACAATGGGTGGTTGGGGCCAATGTGCGTTTGTATCGGCCCGTTTCAGATGGTACTATTTTTAGCGACTCCATGGGCCGTGTCATCAAAAACTCCGAATGGGGAGCCTATACGGGCATTGAAAAGGACTTGGGTGATTTCAAATTGGCGGGCACTGTTCGTGTGGACAAAAACCAGAACTTCAATTTGTTGGCAACGCCTTCCGCTTCTGTGGTGTGGGCACCTTCTCCAAACAATTACCTCCGCTTCTCCTTTGCCTCTGCCATCCGCAATCCAACGCTTACCGATCAGTATCTGCACCTGCGCGTTGGCCCGGCCACTTTGATTGGGAATTTGGACGGATTTCAAAGATTGGCCTCTTTGGAATCCTTCGAACGCTTAAGGAATGGACTCGGTCAATTGGAATATATTGACATCGCCCCCATACGCCCCGAAAAAGTCAAAACCTTTGAATTAGGCTATCGCACTACGCTTTTTGATCGTCTATATGTGGATGCCGGTTACTATTACAATTTTTACAATGACTTTATTGGTTTTAACATTGGCGTTACCGTACCATTCGATACGGTTGAAATTCCATTTGTAGGTACGGTTATTTCTCCACGATTGCGCGACACAAAAGCGTGGCGTGTGGCATCCAATGCTCAGGACCGCGTAACCTCACAGGGCTTTACCATCGGTATGAACTATTATTTTGGTCAATATTATATGGTGCAAGGCAATTACAGCTGGAATAAGTTAAACACCAGAACCGATGACCCCATCGTGCCGGCGTTCAATACCCCCGAGCACAAATTCAATTTCGGGCTATCGGCAAGGGACATACCTTTGAGGGGTAGAAATAAACTTGGATTTACGGTCAACTACAAATGGATTGAAGGCTTTGTATTTGAAGGTTCCCCACAATTTACCGGAAACATTCCGACCTATGATTTGTTGGATGGCCAAGTCAACATGGTGGTGCCACGCCTGAATGCCACATTCAAACTTGGAGCCTCCAACATATTGAACAACAGACAATTCCAAACGTATGGCGGCCCCCGTATCGGACGCATGGCATACGTCAGTTTTGTATATGAATTTAAAAAGAAATAAACTAACTATCATTAACCTGTTCAACTTTACACACATGCGGTATTTCAAAACACTTTTTATCATCGCTATGATGATGCTGCTAGGGCAAACGAGCGAGGCACAGCGTTACCTCAAGCCTGTTTTTAACGAAGTAGAAGTATCACCGATTATTCCTTATGGAGAAAACTACACGGTGTTATTTACCTTGCTTCAGCAAAAAAACACCAGCAAACAACTTTTGCCGATGCAAATCTATTCCCCCAAAGGCGATACGGAAACAAAGCGCCCACTCATCATTTATCTGCATACCGGCAACTTTTTCCCATTTCCCATTAATGGTTCCTGCGGTGGCGCATTGAATGATTCCAGCAACGTGGAGTTCGCTACCCGTCTGGCCAAGATGGGTTATGTCGTGGCTGTTGCTTCATACCGCCAAGGTTGGGCACCTACCGCTACTACGGAGACAACACGTCGTTTTACCTTAATCAACGGGGCTTATCGCGGTTTGCAAGATGTAAGCACTTGCATTCGCTATTTCCGCAAAAACGTGGACGTGGGTGGCAATACCTTTAAGATTGACCCCAATAAAATCGTGGTTTGGGGCCAAGGTACCGGCGGCTACCTGTCACTGGCTTCTGCTTACCTGAACAAATTCCAGGACATCTACACCACCTCTGACCCAAACAAATTTGTTATCATCAACCCTGCTTTGCCTGGCGGCAAATACAACATGGTACAAGAAGCCACCAACGGTGATCTGTATGCTACCACCGGGCCAACCCGCGTGGATGCGTTGTTGAATGCTGTTTCAGGCGGCTTGTTCAAGGTGGGCGATACCCTCTGTATCCCAAACCATGTGGGCTACCCATCCAACTTCAACCTCTGCGTAAACATGGGCGGTGCCATTGGTGACAGTACCTGGTTGGACAAAGGCGATATTCCTTTGATCTCCTATCACGTGCGCAGCGATCCATTCGCGCCATGTGAAACCAATATTTTGAATGTACCTACCGCTGGTGGCCCTCAGCCCGTAGTGGAAGTAACGGGTTCTTGCGGTTTGCAGACCTATGTTGAAAAATATGGCAACAACGATATTTTCAAAAAAATCCTGCCTGCCGCTGATCCGATGGGTGTTATCGCCAAAGAAAAAAATGGCGGTGCCAATGGATTCTTCCCATTTGTGGGTACGCCAAACAACACCTCTGCGCCCTGGGAATGGACCAACTACAATGGCAATCCGAAACCAACGGCTACCGATTGTAATACCAGCCCAAGTGTTGCACGCACTTATATTGATACCATCATAGCCTACTTTGCCCCACGCGGTTGCATTGCGCTTGGTTTGAACTGTGCGGGCGTGAGCAGTGCTCCCGAGCTGCTAACCAATGATTATGTTCAGATGAGCATCGCTCCTAATCCTGCCACGGATATGGCGTTTATCAGCGTACGTGAAGACCTTAGCATTCAGCACATCGAAGTGTATGACATCAGCGGCCGCATGGTGCACAGTGCGCGCAATATCAATCAGCACAATTACCAGTTTGAGCGCAATGGCCTGCCCAAAGGCATGTTCATCGCCAAGGCTTACTTTAAAGAAGGCGTTATCGCTCAGAAATTCTTATTTGACTGATTACACGCATGTCATCAGTAAGTTTGACAGCCCGTCAGGCTACTACTGTTTGACGATTTTAAGCAAAACAAATACCCGCCGGAGGTCGCTCTTGCGGGTATTTGTTTATCCCATATCTAAATACTTTTCTTATGCATCTCTATGGTATTGACCTTGGTGGCACTAAAATAGAAGGCGTTATTTTAGAAAGCCGCACTGATCCACGTGTAATTCACCGCCTGCGCGTGCCAACAGAGGCTGACAAGGGCTATGAGCACATTGTTGGACAAGTAGCCGAATTGGTCGCTCAACTCCACAAAATATCGGGTATCGCCCCCAAACACATTGGCCTTGGCCATCCGGGAACCTTGGACCCTATTACAGGCGCTATCAAAAATGCCAATACAACGGCGCTTATTGGACGCCCTTTTAATGTGGATCTTGAAAAAGCCCTTGGCGTGCCTGTTCGCTTGGCCAATGATGCCAATTGTTTCGCCGTGGCTGAGGCGCTGATGGGGGCCGTGCCGGAAGCGCTGCCCAATGCACAGGTGGTTTTTGGGGTTATTCTGGGTACAGGTGTTGGCGGCGGTTGGGTTGTTAACGGAAAAGTCCTCAATGGCCGTCAAGGTATTTGTGGCGAATGGGGGCACAACTTTTTAGATGAAAGCGGTGGTCAATGTTATTGTGGTAAAACAGGGTGCGTAGAAACCGTGATCTCAGGCCCTGCATTGGAGCGTTACTACAAACAACAAACGGGCAATGCCCTGAAACTCAAAGAAATCGTGTCAAAGGCTGAATCCGGTGAAGATGCTGCAGCCGTGGCCACTCTGGATCGTTTGGTACACTTTTTCGGCAAGGCTATAGCTGTGGTCATCAATATCATGGATCCCGATGCTGTTGTTTTGGGCGGTGGAGTAGGCAATATTGACCGATTGTACACCGATGGGGTGAAAGAAGCCGCAAAACACCTTTTTAACCCGCGCATTGACACTGTTTTTCTAAAACCCAAGGCTGGCGACAGCGCTGGCGTGATTGGGGCGGCGCTGCTCTAAAACCATATACAGCATTCCAATAATCCAACGTCCTGCAGCGTGCTACGTCTATAATTTGGCTTGGTTTGTGGTATTTTTTATGTTTTTCTGAAGTTTTTGTTACATTTTTGTGCGGTTAAATTGGCTCTTCAACAATTTCCCTTATATAGGCTAATAAAAATTGTCAAAGAGCCAAAATAATGTGAGTACAATACGAGTGAAGGATGTTCAGAAATCATCACATTCTCTCATTATCATATTATCACATTAAAAATCATCACATTATCTCAATATGACACCTTATAAAAATTATTCACAACCAGGCTCCTGGCAAAACCGCCTTAAAAAGGGAAGCCTTTTTATTGCCGTAGCAGCCCTGATAGGCGGAACAACTGCCTGTGGCGGCAGCGACAATGGCAGCGACTGGGAACAGGTAACCGTTCAGGAACCGACAAAAGGCGTGGTAACCACTATGGAAGAAACCCAACCCGGCCAATACGAAATCACGGACGAACAAATGGTGGAGTCCAAAGACTCCTCCAGGATTATCATAAAAAAATTGGATGGCACCGTACAGACCCTTAACTTAGATCAGGCAAAAGCGATGGTTCAGGCCACCGATACCGTTGCTATGCACCCTCATCACCGTTCCCATGGCTTTGGCAGTTACATCTGGTGGAGCGCTATGGGCTACATGATGGGCCGAAACTTTGGCTCCCCGGTTTACTCTGGTTTTTACCGCAATCCCGGTGGTTTCGCGCCTGGTTCGGGATCTTTTGGCGCAGGAAGGAGTACTAGTATGGGCTCAGAACTCCAGCGCAGTTCCGTAAGCCGTACGGTTATGCGCCCGGTAAGCGGCAAGAGTGGTTTTTTTGGAGGCTCAGGGCGCGGGCGCGTAAGTGGAGGATAACAAGCAGAAAACATGGATAATCAACTGAAATTTAGCGTAACACTTTCGGTCATGGTATATGTGGCGGGTATGGTGGGCATGTTGTCGCCTATGCGCGATTTGTTTATTGCCATGACCCCTTTTAGCCTTTTGCTTTCCTATGCCCTGCTGTATTGGAATGCACCCAAAAAAGATAAAGCATTGTGGATATTTTTGCTTTTTGCTTTTGGGCTGGGTTTTTTTTCGGAGGTTCTGGGTGTAAATACAGGTTTCCCTTTTGGCGATTATGCCTATGGTTCTGTTTTGGGGCCTAAATTATGGGCTACCCCTTTACTCATAGGTATCAACTGGACCTTGGTCACTTTTACCGCCAATGAATTGGTGCGGCAGTATTTGCCGGCTAACAATCCGAAATGGCTGTTTTTGCTTCTGGGTGCCGCCCTGCCTACCTTGTTGGATGTTTTGATAGAGCCGGTAGCCATTCAACTGGGTTACTGGACCTGGGCCAATGGCGGCCTACCGGACTGGCCCAATTATGCTGGCTGGTTTGCGGTTTCACTGCTGATTTCCCTCGCTTACAGAAAGTGGATTCGGGGGGCTTTTAACCCTCTTGCCCCTTGGCTTTGGGGTCTGCAATTGCTGTTTTTTGGGTTTTTGGGCCTAATGGGTTTATTGGCCTGATGGCCTGAAAATCAATCTCGATTTTCAGGCCATTGCACAATTTATACGAATAACAGGGCTCAATTAGTTCACCACCACACGGTCAACGAATATTTTATCGCCCTGCTGCACCTGGATAAGAATGGTGCCTTTGGCGTATTCGCTTAGGTCAAATTGCTGATAATATGAGCCGTCAAAAGCATTCAATTCCTCGCGGAACAATTGGCGACCACCCAAATCATATAAGGAAACAATGGTTGGAAGGCGCTCTGCCCTGAATTCAACGGTCATTTGGCCTTGAGTGGGATTGGGATAAGCTTTAAATTCCTGGACAGCCAATTTTCGGTCCGTGGTGTTGCGCGCTTCAATATTAGCTTTTGGCGCATCGCCCTCGCCTTTGTGGATGGTGATGACACGTTTGTCGCGCAGGTTTTTTTCATCGCTTTGGTCCCAATTCCAGGTAGTAAACTGACGGCTGCGGTTGTCGCCGTTTTTAGAAGCATTGACGATTACCTGTGATGAATTATCCTTGCAGGCCTTTAGTGTGGCTTCTACCAATTTTACCTGTCCATCACGCTGATATTCCACCTTTACTTTATCTTTTGGATCGTACTTGGCAATCTCATTCCACAGGTCGTCATGGTTGTTTACGGTGTTGCCGTTTACGGATACGATGACATCTCCTTTTTGTAGTTGAGCTTCTACCGCAGCGGATTCTGTGGTGAAATCAATAATTTTTGCTCCTTTATCGCCCTCATCGTTCATGGTGTAAGCATCTGTATAAACGCCGAGGCAGGCATCTTTTTCCATGACATCGAATGACCAGTTTTCACCCTCAAAACGGCCTTCCCATTTTTCGCCCATGCGCTCGCCCCATGAGCCCATCCGTTCACCAAGATCCTCCATGTCCTCACCGAATTTTTCGCCCCAGTTTTCCATTTTTTCACCAAAACGCTCGCCCCAGTTGTCGAGGCCCTGCATTTTATTTTCCCAATTGCCATTGCTTTTGCTCCAGCTCCAGGAAGATTGCTCGCCCAATGTGGCCTCAGCACTTTGTTTTTTGCCGTCGCGCTCAAAGCTGATTTTTACAACATCTCCCGGTTTTGTTTCAGCCATAAAATCGCTAATGTCCTCGAAATCAAATATTTCAGTATCGTTTAACTGGGTAATGACATCGCCGTCACGCAAGCCTGCCTTTTCAGCACCGGAATTTTGGGTAATGCTGACTTCCACGCCGGGTTCGTCCTTGTCATCATCTTCAGGGGATACACCCAGAAAACCGTGACGGCAGTCTTCTGGATCGCAGGATACCTCTTTGCGCGTGGTAAGACTGGCTTCCGCTTTCATTTGTTTGCCATTGCGCTCATAAACGATATTGACTTTTTCGCCTGCTTTGGCATTGTCAATAAACTTGGTCAAATCATCCCATTTGTTTATGGGTTTATCGTTTATTTTCAGTATTTTATCATTGTTTTTAAGTCCTGCCTTGGCAGCGGCGGAGCCGCGGACCACTTCAACCACTAATCCTTCAGCAGAGGCTTTTTCATCGCTATCTTCCTCTACCCCAAGGAAAGCGCGGGTATTGTCACAAGTATTCCAAACAACGGCATTGTTCCAGTTGTTATTCCAGTTGTCAACGTTCTTATTTGTTGTGTTTTTGCCATTCTGCCACTTGATATCCGAGTTTTCCTCGCGTACCTCCACCTGTACTTTGTCGCTGCGATTTTCGCGGATATATTTTTCCGTGTCAAAATTTTCTGCGGCCTGACCTTTTTTGACAATGGTTTCGGTTATTTCCGAACCTTCAGCATCGGTGGTACGCTTGGTGATGATGATTTTTTTCTCGCTCTTGGCTCCGCTGTTGTTTTGTGCCTGGGCACTCGTGGATAGCCAAGGGAAAAGGCAAAGTAAAAAGAACCCGAGGGTTATGTTTGCTTTCATAACGCAAAAAATAGAATGGTGAAACAATATATTTTGGAAAGTGAACCAATGACAATTGGCCTGCAACGAAGTTGCACGTTTGGAGGTGTAGGTGTGAAATTTTTGTCAAAAATTACTTGCGCTTCAATAATCCTGCAATAAAGAGGACTACTACGGCGCCAACAACGGAGGTAACGATCAGGTTGACCGTTGGGCTGCCTAAATTGGGATGTATGCCCAATTTGCCCAAAAGCCATCCGCCCACAAATGAGCCTACAATGCCCAATATGATATCACCAAGGAGGCCATAACTATTGCCTTTGACAAACAAGCCTGCTAACCAGCCGGATACGGCTCCGATAATGAGGATGTAAATGATGTCCATAATACAAATTGGGTTTGATGATACAGGTGAATAGAATTGAGCCTGCAAAATACTAATGCTGATTTATACAAGATGATTTATTTTTTGGACAGGATTTTTTTGGGACAGGATTTACAGGATGGACAGGATTTTTTTGGGAC
>CAZIKN010000119.1:0-17319 GCA_964539805.1 uncultured Saprospiraceae bacterium
AGGCAATATCATGAATAGTCAAATTTTTTCGTTTTTTCTTCTTGCACTCGGTTTCGCTTCCTGCCAACAGGATTCAAAGATGCTCAAGCCCCTGGCTGACCGCAACGACGCTAAAACTGTTGCGGTTAATATAAAGGAGCCGGCAACAGCCGCAACGGGCCTTTTTTTTACGGGACTCACAGAGGGCAATACCTGCCAAAAAGTCGCTGAAAAAGGGGCCAACGCAAGTGTAAATCTTGTTTTCAGATCCACCGACAGCGGACAGAACTGGCAGGATGTGAGTGCGGAATTGCCCGAGGGCCTGTTAGTCGAGTGTTTGTATGCCAACGACAGTGAGGTCTTTTTGGGTACTGAAAACGGCTTGTATCACAGTAAAAGCGGGCTGTCAGTACCCATGTGGGAAAAAGACTTTTCCATGGACAAAGAAGTCTGGGACATTTTCCCGGGTCGGGCCGGATGCTATGCACGCATGAACAGGCATGGCTTCCTTCAGCAAGTACAGGGTAGCGGCTTATGGGTGCCTGTGTTTACCGAGTTAAAGAACAAAGCATTCCGAACCCTCTTTGAAGCGGCTGACGGAGCGATTTTTATCGGCTGCGACGATGGCCTTTTCAAATCCGCCGATGGCGGTAAAACCTGGAAACACGTGCACAATGACGGTTGGGTGATCCAGATGGCGGAATCCAACGGGGTACTCATTTGTACCAATCAACGCGGCATTTTGCGCTCCGCCGACGGCGGCGAACACTGGGAAGTGGTGGTGTCCGAAGGCGGCGTGGGCATCGCTGCGGAAGTCATAGAGGGCGGGTTTGCTGTGATCACCTACAACACCGAGTCGGAGACCCGGCGGGTGCGCATATCCAACGACGGTGGCAAAACCTGGCAGGCCATTGACGCAGAACTCCCTCCCTCTCCGAATATAGCCTCTATCAAACAGGTGGGCAAATACTTTTTTTGCGGACATCCCAAAGGCATCTACCGCTCCGCCGACAAGGGCAAAAGCTGGCAGCTCATATTGCCTTCCGTCTGGGAAAAGGTGTTCAATTTGTCCGTTTCGGGCAAGGTGATCTATGCCGTGCCGAAAAATAGCGGATGTTGAACAGGACAGACAAAATCGGGGCAAGTACATTTGTATGCCTTTTGTCCTTCAACAATCATGCGCCATGACATCCGCCTTAAACTCGGCGATGAGCAGTTTCATTGCTTCCAATTGTCTGATTTTTTCGTCAATAGAGGCCAATTTTTGATCCAGAATGGCCACCTTGTCTGCAATATTGAATTGCTTGTTGTACCAGGCGTCTATCAATTGCCCGATTTCGCCAAGGGTAAAACCCACGGCTTTGGCATAGCCGATCAGTTCCAAGCGCTCCACGGTTTCCTCATCGTAGTGGAAATAGTTGTTGGATTTTACCTCGTCTTTCCGTTTGCCCTTTATCAGGCCTGTTTTCTCGTAAAATCGGATAGTGTGGGCCGTTAGACCCGTTTTTTTGGATAATTCATGAATCAGCATGGCGCAAAGGTAAAAATTTTAAAAAAAATACAAGCTAAGACTATACTCTAAGGTTGTTGGTTAAGTTTAGGCGCCCTACTTTTGTCCCGAAATTTACATCATTTAAGTATAAAAAATTGACTTTCAAACAAATATGGCAACAGCACTGATCACAGGGGCATCCAATGGCATTGGCTTGGAACTGGCAAGGACACATGCGAGTCATGGGGACAACCTGGTTTTGGTCGCACGGAACCTAGCAAAACTGAACGAAATAAAGGTGGAGTTGGAACAGCGGTACCACATCAAGGTGTACAATATCGGCAAGGATTTGTCACAGCCCAATGCAGCGCAAGAGGTGTACGACGAAACCAAACAGCAAAATATCCAGGTGGATTACCTGATCAACAATGCGGGATTTGGTGATTTTGGCCTCTTTTATGAAACTGATTGGAACAAGGAATTACAGATGATCAACCTCAATATCACTACCCTGACCCAGTTTACCAAGCTTTACCTGCGTGACATGGTAACACGCCGCAGCGGTAAAATCATGAATGTGGCTTCCACCGCCGCTTTCCAATCAGGCCCAACCATGGCGGTTTACTATGCAACAAAGGCTTATGTCCTGAGCTTTTCGGAAGCTATTGACAATGAAGTGCGCGACAAAGGGGTAACGGTCACTACCCTGTGCCCGGGTGCCACAGAAAGCGGGTTTCAGGCTGCCGCCGCTATGGAAGAAAGCGCTTTGGTCAAGGGCCGAAAACTCCCGACCTCAAAAGAAGTAGCCGACTATGGCTACAAAGCCATGATGAAAGGTAAAACAGTGGCCATTCACGGGCTGATGAATGCCATCATGGCCAATGCTGTGCGGTTTTTGCCAAGGGCATGGGTGGTAAAAATAACGCGCCAGGTGCAGGACAAAGCGAGTTGACAACAAGCAGTTGAGGATGGGGCCAGGAAATGGATTGAATTTAAATCGAAAAATTCAGTTGATTTTTCAGATTCAAATCGAAAAATTTAATTAAATTTTTTGATTTGCTTAGAAATCCTATAATTTTGCCTCATGTTAATTGAACGAATTCAGGCCAAAAACATTATCAGCTGGATTGGAAAGCAGAAAGCCTTAGTGGTCACCGGCCCAAGACAGGTTGGCAAAACCACGCTGGTCCGCCAGATTTCGCAGTCCTTAGACCAAAAAACACTTTGGCTCACCGGGGATGATCCACAGACCCGTGCCCTATTGGACAATATTTCACTTAGCCAGCTGCAAGCCATCATAGGTCATAACGAAGTCGTCGTTGTAGATGAGGCGCAACGATTTACCAATGCAGGCCTGATGCTCAAATTGATTACCGATCACATTCCGCAGGTCCAACTGTTTATCACGGGTTCTTCATCGCTTGACATTGCTTCTCAGATAAAGGAAAGCCTGACTGGGCGAAAGATTGAGTTTCATCTTTACCCAATTTCCTTCGCCGAAATGTGTTCCTTCCAGGGTTATCTAAGCGAATATGCCCTGCTCGAACATCGTATGTTGTATGGCTATTATCCTGAAGTTTTATCACTGCCGCCCTCCCAAGCCCAAAAAATACTTGCCGACTTGAGCGACGGGTTGATGTACAAGGATCTGCTCACGCTTGACCAAATCAAAAAGCCCTCCTTGTTGGTCAAATTATTGCAAGCACTTGCATTACAGGTAGGTAGCGAGGTAAGGTACCATGAAGTAGCGCAGACCATCGGTGCCGATCCGTTGACCGTGGAGCGGTACATAGATTTGTTAGAACAGTCTTTTGTGGTGTTTCGCCTGCCTTCTTTTAGCAGAAATGCAAGAAACGAATTAAAAAAAGGGAAAAAAATCTACTTTTATGACAATGGCATCCGAAATGCCATTTTAAAAAACTTTGCTCCGCTGGAACTCCGAAACGATACTGGGGCACTCTGGGAAAACTTTCTGCTGGCCGAGCGCACTAAACGGAATGCATACGCCGACTATGCCTGTAACGCATTTTTCTGGCGGACCAATACCCAACAGGAAATTGATTATATCGAAGAAGCAGACGGGGTTTTACATGCTTTTGAGTTCAAATGGAATTCTAAAAAAGGCGGCTCGTTTCCCAAATCCTTTCTTGAACTATACCCAAACAGCCAAACCCATTTTGTCAACCGCGACAACTTCGGGGCATTTATAAATCCCTAATCGCCTGCCTCTTCCTCCATCAATCGGGTGCCATATTCCCGAATCTGGTGGACCAATGGAATTACGCCCCGGCCTTTTTCCGTCAGGGAATATTCCGTTCTGGGCGGCACTACAGCGTACACTTCCCGGTGTATATAGCCATCAGCCTCTAATTCGCGCAACTGCGAGGTTAGCATTTTATCGGAAATGTGCGGAATCTTTCGCAGCTCGCTGTAACGCATGGTTTTTTCTTTCAAACGCCACAATATCGGCATTTTCCACACCCCACCGATCTGCTCCATGACCAACTGGACGGGATTGTAATAGACTTTCCCTTTGTAAATGAAATCCGGCATTACATAAAATATTGATTATCAATATACTTTCCAAAAAGTGTGTATCGCACTTTTAGGTGAAACTATTGGCAAATGTAGGTTATGCCTTGAATTTTGCAACATCATTTTAAAATCAACATCAACATAAAAAAGATGAGTGCAATAACAGAAATTCAATCCTACGTACATTTTCACGGTGCGCCCACAAAGGGCAAAATCCTTATGGTGGCCAGTTCTCCTGCTACCAGTGCCCAAACCGGTTGGCCTATAGGTTTTTGGGCAGCAGAGCTGACGCATCCGTTGCGGGTGTTCCAAGAGGCTGGCTACGAGGTGGAACTCGCCAGTACCGAAGGTGGCAAACTGATGATGGACGGATACTCCAACCCTACTGATGCCAGCGGTTACTCGGCGCATGATGTCATTTCGCTGGGCTACATGCAGCAACAATGGTTCAACGACATGCTGGAGAATACCCGCAAACTTAGCGAGGTCAATCCTGAAGAATATGTTGCCATTTTTCTGGTAGGCGGACAAGGTCCCATGTACACATTCCGAGGCAACCACGACTTAGAAAAACTCTTCGCCCATTTTTATGAAAATGGCAAACCGAGTGCCGCCGTGTGCCACTCCACCACACTGCTGCTGGAAGCCAAAAAATCAAATGGCGAGCTGCTGGTAGCGGGTAAAACCTGGACGGGTTTCGCGGACGCTGAGGAGGAGTTTGCGGATCAAGCCGTGGGCATGAAAATCCAACCGTACCGCATTGAGACCGAGGCTAAAAAATTAGCTGGAACAAACTTCAAAGTGGCGGCTCCATTCTCTTCTTATGCCATTCAAGATGGCAATCTGATCACCGGACAACAACAAAATTCTGGTGCCGCTGCGGCTGAACTGGTCGTTAAAACACTTCAATAAGGTTTTCCCATTGTGGTGTTTTTTCCCGCAGAAAGACGCAGAACAGGTCGCCCGAAGTGCAGAGAGAGGATTTCCCGCAGATTATCGCAGATTTTTCCGCAGATTACGCGGATTTGACCGTGGGGTGTACGGGGTTTCCCGCAGATTTACGCGGATTTTTACGCAGATTACGCAGATTTGACCGTAGGGTGTACGGGTTTCCCGCAGATTTACGCGGATTTTTACGCAGATTGCGCAGATTTGACCGTAGGGTACGGGTTTCCCGCAGAGGACGCGGATTTTTACGCGGATTACGCGGATTTGACCGTAGGGTGTACGGGGTTTCCCGCTGAGTGCGCAATTGATGTATCTGCTGAGGGGAAAACATTTTAACAGTAAACAAATGCTTACAAGTTGTTCACTTTGCGAAAAATGCTCTTACTGATGTCGGCCGTATTGAAGTTTACCAGGATACCCAATTTCATACCAGAAAGTTTAAGGTAGGTGAGCAGTTGCTTGTGGTGAACTGCTAAGACATTTTCCACGGATTTGACCTCAATAATCACCTTATTTTCGACGCAAATATCAATACGATAGCCGACTTCCAGAGAGACGTCCTCGTAAATGAGGGGTAATTGGACTTGTTGGCCCACCTTGAGGTTTAGTTTTCTTAATTCGTGGATCAACACTGCTTCATAAGCATTCTCATAAAGGCCGGGACCGAGTGTATTATAAACCTTAAAGATCGCTCCACGAATAGCATAAGAAAGTGTATCTTCTATCATTGTTTAACATGTTGAAAATTTAAGAAAGTGCTGCAAATTAAGCCCTTAATTTCTATTGAAAAGCATCTTGTTGGTTTTTTATTAACAAATACCCCTTTCCCTCCATGCCAATCAGCGAAATCTGCGTAAAAATCCGTGTAAATCCGCGGGAAACTACCTCTAATCTGCGGGAAAAATCAACCCGTGTGAAGAATTACATCATTACAGTCTTATCAGCGCTGCTTTTTAGCAGCCTTGCCATGGCCCAAATCAGCGAAAGCGATACCCTGAAATTTCAATTGAGAACATCCCTTACAGGTAATTTTCAGACAGGCAACGTGGAAATGTTGACGCTAAGAGGCCGCTTGGATGCGGCCACTATGCTGTCCAATGATATTGTCTTCAAGACCCAAAACAGTTCGCTTTACCAATCATTCTTTGGCAAAAAGGCTGATAATGACCTGTTTAGTAGAAATTACCTGTATTTCAAGCCCTATAACAGGGTGTATCCCTATGCCATTGCATACATCAGTACCAATTATCGCCGGAAAGTAGATATGCGTTATTTTGCAGGTGCCGGGCTCAGCTATCAATTGGTGCGAAGAAGCCATTCTCTGGTAAAACTATCTGCCAATGCACTTTACGAGCAGTCCAATTTTTTGGCCAACAGCTTCAACGATGCTATCTACAATGGAACTGATCAGATAAAGCTTTGGCGGGCCTCCACTTATTTGATGGCCTCTTCATGGGTATTTCACAAGCGTTTGCGACTGTATTGCGATGCTTTCTGGCAACCCGCCTTCAATCGGATCAGCAACTACCGCACCCAGATGGACTTGGGGATGGAGTTTCCCGTTTGGAAGGGCCTTACCTTGAACATCCTATTTACCAATACCCATGAAAACGTAGTCCCGCTTTCAACCAAAACCACGGACAACATTTTGACTTTTGGGCTTGGTTATGGCATAAAATCAAGAAATTAGGGCGTATGTACGTCAACGGCCTATATTTGACTTGTTGCGTTGGGAACGGCCGAGCCATGAAATTAGAGATTTTTGGGCGGATGGTCTCCCAACGCAACAAGCCTATAACTGGGCTTTTTTATTTTGATCCTCAACTTCAACTCGTCTATTGCGCAGTGATTATAAAAAAAATATTCAATCCTCTCGCCGTTGCCCGTTATATGCGCTGGGAGTTGGCGGTTTCAACGGTGCTTTCGGCTGGTGTATTTTTTATTTACCACAACCAGCACTTGGAAAAGGTCAGCTTACCATTTTCCATCGCCGCCATTTTGGGCAGTGCATTAGCCATTTTTTTGGCTTTTCGCAACAATAACGCTTACAATCGCTGGTGGGAAGCACGAACCCTTTGGGGAAGTATCATTAACAGTAGCCGCATCTTTGCCCGCCAGATCATCGCCAATGCCGATCATGCCCTATCGGTTGGCAAGCTTGGTGCTGAGCAGATAGAGGCCTACAAAAGGGAAATGGTTTACCGCCAGATTGCCTTTGCGCATGCGCTCCGGCTACACTTAAGGGGACAAAAATCCTGGGAAGTATTGGCGCATTTGTTGTCAAAAGAGGAGTTTGATCAACTGCTAAAAAAACAGAATATCCCCAACTATTTGCTTTTCTTACAAGGAAAACGCATCAGAGAGGGTATGAAACAGGAGATTTTGGGCGCATTCGATAACATCAGCCTGGAGCCAACGCTGGCCGGGTTCAACAATTTTCAGGGGGCTTGCGAGCGCATCAAAAACACTCCCCTGCTGCGGCAGTACCATTTTTTCACCAAGCTGTTTTTGATGGTCTTTATGGTGGTACTTCCCTTTTCATTGATTGCCGATTTCAACAAAATGGGCGTCCCCGCGCTGATGGTTCCAATAAGTATTTTGCTTTCCTTCGTGTTTGGCGTGATGGGCAAGGTAGGCGAGGTAAATGAAGACCCCTTTGAAAACCGCATCACCGACATTCCGATGACGGCCATGTGTATTACCATTGAGCGAGACTTAAAGGAAATGCTCGGTGAAACGGATTTGCCCGAAAAAAGGCTGCCCATTGATGGTTTTTTGGACTAAAATGCGCACAAAAAATAGAATAGCAGCTTAGAGCATGGCTGGGTATTTGAATTTCGCACCAGCAAACTGATTGACCTGCGCTTGCAAATGGAACAGGAATTTGCACCGATCCGCGAGATATATGATTTAAAACCAGCAACATAAGCACCGGAAGCCCCACGGATTGGGCCTAATGCAGTACAATAAAAAAATATCTTCCCTGACCTGCTCCAAAAAGGCCTACATTTGAGCTAATTTTACTCGAATTGTAGTGATTTTTGCTGTTAAAATGGCTAATCCATTATAACCCAACCATGCTTTATTACCTCGCAAAGCGGATTTTGTTTGCCATTCCAACCCTGTTGCTGATTTCATTGGCCATTTTTGGGCTGAGCCGTTTTATGCCTGTGTATAACGAGGAAATGGAGCCACCTTTACGGAAAGAACTTGGCCCTTCAGCCGCACATTTCCAAGAGCAACAAAGCCGTATGGCCTGCGAAAAATTTGGCCTTCAACTGCCCTCTTTTTACTTTACCTTGCAAACAGCGGCCTTGCCCGACTCGCTACACCGTATTTTCCCGCCATCGAGACGCGAATTTCTGAGTACTATGGCTATGGCCACGGGTAATTGGCCCTTGACAGAAGTATATGGAAAAGCATACCGAAAATTGGCATTAACAGAATTGTTAGCGCCCGAATCAGCCGAAAAAATAGCCCTTCACGATGTGATGATGCGCATGAATTTGACCAAAAATGCCGACGATTTAGTGGCTGAAACTGGCAAAATAAACCAAATAATACTGCAAGATACGTTGCTCAGCGCATCGGCAAAGGCTTGTCACCATGCCGCGCTGCAATTACAGGCGCAGCAAAAACCGGGGAATAAGTACAGACCCAAATTGATATGGCACGGCACACAAAACCAGTACCACCGGTGGTTCAAGGGCATTTTTACAGGTGACATGGGCTATGGAACGGATGACAGATTGATCAGCAAAAGCCTAACGCCATCTCTGATTACTACCCTGTTTATCAGCATTTTAGCCATGATACTGACCTTCCTGATCGCAATCCCTTTGGGTGTTTACATGGCTATGCACTACCAGCGCTGGCCTGATGTTTGGTTGCAGCGTTTGCTGCTGCTGCTGTATGCATTGCCGGGGATGGGCATGGGAATATTGTTGATTGCGCTCATAGGTGTCCCGCGTTCCTTGCCTATTCGGGGGAATGATTCCTTGTTACCTTGGTTAGTAGGCAATTTTGACAGCTTGGTATTGCCCATTATGGCATTGGTGTTGCATGGGCTAACCATGTTGGCATTTCAAATGCGTACGGGTATTCTGACCCAGATGAAAGAAAATTTCATTCGGGCAGCACGCGCCAAAGCGGTGCCAGAAAACCAGATTTATTGGCGACATGCTTTCCGCAATGCATTGTTCCCCATTATTACGGTTTTTGCAGCCAGCTTTCCTGCTGTGTTTACCGGTGCGCTGGTAATAGAATATTTGTTCAATATACCCGGTATGGGCTCAAAAGCCCGTGATGCTATCTCGGGCAGCAATTACCCGCTTATGTACGCGATGTTAATGCTGGGTGCAGTTATGACCATTTTAGCCAATCTTTTGGCTGATATACTTTACGCCTGGGCCGATCCTCGCGTGCGTTTGTACAAGTGATCTTTGTTTTTTGCCTCCTGCGGAAAAAATTTAAGAAGATAGCCAAGATGATCGTAAAATCTGCAAAACCCGTTACCTTTACCGCATTCTGATTTTTTACATCTTTTACGCCCTCACCGTCACGTGCCTGTAATTGACAGCCAAAGCGAAATGTACCTGACCCTCGCCCGCAAGGTGAAGGAGGGAAGTTGTGTATTGTTTCTTGGGCCCAGAGCAGTGATGGCCAAAGATAAAGACGGGAAGTTTCGCCCCCTGACAGAAATGTGTGCCAGGTTCCTGGCCGAAAAACACAAGCTCGTACTGGCTCCCGATGAAGAGTGCAGTCTTCCCTATATTACAAGCGTACTGAATGCCAAAGGCTTGAGTTCTGACATACCCTTGCAAAATGATGTGGCCGCTTATTATGAGTCCATGCAGGACAAATGGGAGCCTCATCCCATGCTGGATCAGCTGTTCAACCTAAAATTCAGCATCATCATCAATACCACGCCGGATCATCTTTTTGTTCGGATGCACGTGGACGATTTTAGGGATCATGTCGCTGATTTTTACAACATCAATTACGACCAGAATAAGCCCCCCTCTGCTTTTCAATTTGATTTTGAAAAAGAAAGTCGGCCTGTGTTGATTTACAACCTGTTTGGCTCTTACACCAAAACACAATCCTTGGTGCTGACTTATCGGCACCAACTGGCTTACATCAAAAAAATAGTCAGTGAGCAAAAAAATGACCGCTTGCCCGATGTGCTGACCAATGCATTGCGCAATTATCCATACCATCTGTTTTTAGGTTTTGACTTTGAGGACTGGAATTTGCGCCTATTATTGGATACTTTGTATAAAAATGAGCTGCGCCGCAATGTACAGCCCTATGCCTACCCTGCAGCCGATGACCAGAAATTGGCCTCTCGGACCAAGGTGTTTTTTAGTGGAGAATTCAGCATGCAATTCCCTGAAGTAGGCATGGTAGATTTTGTGGACAAGCTACAGACGCAATTGGAGAGCCTTGATTCCGGCAATGATGCAGCTACTGCGGAGGCAACCAAGGCCACCGCTTTTGTATGGCACAACGAAAAAGCCGATCAGGCAGGTTTTGATCTGATAACCAAGAACTTACGCGCTATAAGCATCAAAGTCGTCAGCTTTGCGGATGCCGTAGGCCAAGGGGACATCTTGGCCTGGATGAAAAGTACTTTGGATCAGTGCCAGATAGTAATGCCCCTGATCAGTGTTGATTTTTTTGATCCTTCCGGCAACCAAGCCCTTAATTATTTGGACGAATTGGTCAAGCGCAACAACCCGCGCAACAAGTTTTTGGTAATGCCGGTCATTCTGCGATCCGTCCCCCTGGAAGGTAGTGTGAGCACCTTGGGAACCATACGGCCCACGGACCGCCAACCCATTTTGGAGGTCGGGAAACCGGAAGAAAGCATCAAGAAGATAATGGACGAACTTCAAAAATACGTCAATCGGCCATGAGTATGATCGCTAAAGATACCCTCCCCCGCCGCTATCCGGGTTTAAAGCCCTTTGAGCGCAACCAGAGCACCGTGTTCCACGGGCGCAAGGAGGATATTCAGCGATTGACCAATTTGGTCATGCGCGAGCGATTGGTGGTTTTGTCCTCAAAATCTGGCATTGGCAAGACATCCCTTTTGCAGGCAGGCGTAGCACCGGAATTAGAAAAACAAGATTTTGTACCTGTCTTTTTCCGAACCGATAAAACCGATGCCCCACTTTTGGATACGGTGCGTATGGTGTTGGAAAAATGCCCTTATGTATCCCGCCGCGACGATACGGACGAAAATCCGCAGAAAACGCCTACCCTGTGGGAATTGATGAAACGCCTTGAGTTTGACCTCAATGGCATGCCCGCTACACCGGTGCTGATCTTTGACCAATTTGAAGAATTGTTCACATTGGCACACAGCAACGAAAGCAGAGGGCGCTTTGTCAAACAATTGGCCGATTTGGCCAATGAAACCATGCCCGATAGCCTGCGGAACGACCTGCAAAACCGCTATCAGGCCGGAGAGATGTCATTGGAGACCATGAAATGGTGGGAAACCCAACCCGACCTGCGCATCGTGTTCTCCCTCCGTTCAGATTTTCTTTACCTGATTGAAGAACTCAGCGAACGCCTGCCAGACATCAAGCGAAATGGCTACCAACTCCTCCCGCTCAATCGCGAACAGGCGCGCATTGCCATCGTGCAGCCCGGCTTGGTAGAAGGCGAATTTGCCAGCTTGCCCTTTGAATACAATGAGGCAGCCCTGACGCAGATTATAGATTTTTTATGTGGCCAACAAAGCGATGAGCATCATCTGCAGGACACAACACAAGTACACAAACGGCGCGAAGAAGTAGAATCCGTCAACCTCCAGATTGTATGCCGTGATATAGAGGAAAAAATCATAGCCTCAAGCCAGCCCGAATGCTTTGTGGTGGAACCCTCCTTCTATAATGGCCTTGAAGGCTTGCGCGTATCCCTCAGCAACTTTTACCACAACCAGCTCATGGCCTTCCCTGCGGCCTACATGGAACGCATGTTGAACAAGGCTCAACAAAACGAGCAGTTAAGCCCCGAAGATTTACGCCTCAAAGGACTTAGCAAAGCTGAACTGACGGATATTGCCCAAAAGCTTATAGAAGAAAGCCTTGTCACACCAGGTGACCGACGCAACAGCGTGGTGGATGATACGCTGTTGGACAGCTATCATATTTCACCTGATTTTCTCAATACCTTAGTTGATCGCAGTCGCTTGTTGCGTAAAGAGCCCCGCTTGGATGATTTTTATTATGAGATCAGCCATGACACCTTGCTACCAGCCATCATAGAATCCCGCAATGAGCGCCGTAGCCAGGAAAGGTTAAAAGCAGAGGCCGAAATCAGGCAAAAAGAGCGCGAAAAAGAGCAAGAACAAGTGCGCTTGGCCTTCCCTGCGGCCTACATGGAACGCATGTTGAACAAGGCTCAACAAAACGAGCAGTTAAGCCCCGAAGATTTACGCCTCAAAGGACTTAGCAAAGCTGAACTGACGGATATTGCCCAAAAGCTTATAGAAGAAAGCCTTGTCACACCAGGTGACCGACGCAACAGCGTGGTGGATGATACGCTGTTGGACAGCTATCATATTTCACCTGATTTTCTCAATACCTTAGTTGATCGCAGTCGCTTGTTGCGTAAAGAGCCCCGCTTGGATGATTTTTATTATGAGATCAGCCATGACACCTTGCTACCAGCCATCATAGAATCCCGCAATGAGCGCCGTAGCCAGGAAAGGTTAAAAGCAGAGGCCGAAATCAGGCAAAAAGAGCGCGAAAAAGAGCAAGAACAAGTGCGCTTGATGCAGGCGGAGCTCAAACAACTGAAAGAACGCCGAAAGTTGGCAAGATGGGCAGCTATTTCGTCCCTTATTTCCATGTTGCTTATGGTGGCCTTAGTTGGGTATTTCATCAGCAACTATATTTCTGATGTAAACCAAATTTTCACCCAGGCCGAAGAGAATGTTCGCAATGAACAGTTTGACGCCGCCACGGTAACCTTCAACGACTTTAAACAAAAGTGGCGCAGAAGATTAGTCATCAATTATTTGCACACCCCTTCCAAAAGTGTTTACGAAGAAGCACAGGTCATGGAGATGTTTCATGCCAAATATGACTCCATCGTGTACTTCTTACGACTGGGCGACTCCCTGTTTTTTAGTCGGGGCAAACTTCCCCTTTACAGCCCGGCGCTATCCGCCTATCACACGGCTCGCAGTGTGGTCACCCGATATGATTCACTAAACCACCAATACCCACATGTAAAGGGCACGGAACCTCCTTACCGCATAGCACCCAACCGCATCATGGAGTGGCAAAGTTCACTCGACCTGCGCATCCAGAACAGTCTTGAAACCATCATTACGCGCTATACCATCAACCAACGCGCCTTAGAATCCTATGAAGAAGCCTTAGCCTGGGGACAGGTCAGGCGCAACTTGTTGGAAATGAAACAATTGTTGCCTGTTGAGCCTGTGTACTTGGATTCCTTATGCCGGCGCCTCGGCATCGAAGGCCGGGCTGCTGACCTGGGAAGGGGTATTGATGTCCGATTGGAGGGGCTGCGGAAGTGAGTCAAGTTATACCCTGCGCGGCTTACCTGTGGCAGTGATAAACGCAAGTATCTCGAGGGAATTGGCCATTGACAAGCACCAAAGATTCACTGTACAGGTACATTTTTAGAGTGCTTTTATCCTTGCTGAATTTACCGTTCATCTTGCACTTTGAGAACTTGCCTTGGACAGGGCAGGGCGAAGGGCTGTAGGATGATCGCCCTGCCAGTGAATCGCCATTGTCCATTCTGATTAACTTGAATCCCAGCTTGATCAAATTATTCAGGCTGGGTTGTTGTTCTACTATGAAAATAGAATCGTTTAAATTGGGGTCATACACAATTGATTTGGGCAGGAAAAAGGTGCTGTCTTTACAGGTACAATCCGTGGTAACCCCATAATACTCTCCTGCCTGTAAGTCTCTGCACACGAACCCGGATTGATACTTGTCCGGCGGGCACTTGCACACACCGTCTTCGTATTCAAAGCCTTCATCTTCACATTCATGTTTTTTACAGCCGTTGCTGTTCAGGATGAGGAGATAGAAAAAAAATAAAAAAAGAGGGAATAAAATGTGGTTTTTCATGTGTGTGTGTACTTCGTAGAATGGACAGATCAATAGGGTGTCTGAAATTACCTTAATTGGTTGCAAGCACTAATGTTCTGCTATCTCCTACATTGGTAGATACAGGTATCCTGAGGGTAACTTCCGTTGACATTGATAATGCATTTATTGTAAGTATACACTTTCAAGGTACTTTTATCTTTGGAAAATTTGGCGTTCATCGTACTTCTGGTCGGTAGGCTTAATATTTCACATCTTGACCCGATTTCGAACCTCCCCCGTAAAGAATCACCATCTGGAGTTTCGATGAGGTCAAAAACTAGTTTGTTTACTAAGTAACTATCTACACGCTGCAACAAACGCACAATCGTATCTCCATTGACATCAATAACGCCGTATTCGGCCTTAAAAAATACGCTGTCCCTGCAATCGCAGCCAGTGGTCATGCCCCAATATTCGTTTTCCTCTAATGCTTTGCAGTAGCCGTTTACCTGAAACTTGCCTTCCGGACATTGGCACACGCCGTCTATCATTTCGTAGCCAAGGTAATTTTCACTGTCGCAAGGATTGTCCTTGCAGCCCTTGCAGTTGAGGATGAAGCAATAGCTGAGTAGAAGGGCCAAAGGGTAAATAATTGGATATTTCATTAGTGTAAAAGTTAGAAAATGGCCTGTGCCCTCATGTCGTGTGGCACAGGCCGTGTTTTAGGATATGGTTAACGTACAAAAATTTTTCGGGTTGTTGCGATTCCGTTTGCCTCTGTACGGACAAAGTAAACACCGGGAACAAGGTCAGTCAATTTAGCCCGAATCAAGGCGTCCATTTCATTGAATGGTACACTTTCGTTAAAATTGGCAATCAAACGACCGGATACATCCCAAATACTTAAATTGGAATAGCCTGAATAGTTAATGCTGCGATCAGTAATGACATCACCATTAAGTCCGCTCCCAAGTCCAGAGTCGAACCTGTTGCAGTATTCGTTGGCCACTTTTCGGGTCAATACGCCAAACTCGGCAGGCATGGTTATCCCATTAGGTGAGCCGTTATCAGGCACAAAGCCTGAGAAATCTTTTAGATAGAAGAAGGTTGTTACTTCTCTTTTAAGTGCCTCTGTGGACAATGGGCCTGCACAAGAACCAACTACCCAGGTAGCCATCCCACGGGTACAGCAGTGCCTTGGCCCTTCATGGCTGGGTAAAACTTCAGCAGCAATAAAGAAATTGCTGTTGATTCGGGCATTTGAATACCAAGATCGTCGCCCGCCACTGTATAATTTGTCAAAACTATTTATGGCCAGCACTTGTACTACGTTCGGGCGAATATAAGTAGTATCTGAACCTTCTACATCAGAAAAAACATCCGCATCCAGGGTGCATGATGATGCTGGAGGTTCAGGAGGATCAACGACATCCTTTACTTTGTTAAGGTATTTTATTACGCTATTTGCCAGTTTACGCACTTGTACAGTGTCTATTTTGTCTTTTTTGAAGCCCAATATCGAAAGACCAATATCCAAATGAGCGGAATAAAGGTCAATCATTTTTGTCCAAAACGAAGGTACTGCTGCACGATCACAGGCTGAAGCCTTGCGGGCCATCAAAAATTTGAGCATCCGATAACTTTGTTCCACATTGGATTCCTCAAAACTCGAGATGATGGCCATATCTTCAGCCTGTGCTACGGCATTAACTGACGAAGAACCTCCATTCCTTAGGTGTGCCTCCGTATGAACACGCGTGTCATAACGATACCAATAAATTATTTTTTTCCGGCATTCACATTCTTTGGGTACCATATCGCCGTCCATGCAAAACAGGTTAGTTTTGATCTTAGCCTGTTGATAACTGGCAATATAGGATGCGGAATCTTGTCTTATCCAGCTCATATTGTGGGCAAGATCCTTACTTTTGGCCGCTTTTTTGCCTTCGGTATTCAACTGGTGCCATTTAGCAGCACCTCGGTTGTTTAGCCAGTACCAATAATTGGTGTTATCATACCCGGCGATACGTTTCCTTTTATCATAGCCACCACCCTCTTGTTCTTCGTCGGTCATTGTTCCCGCAGCAAAGTTAATATTAGCAGGCTGAACAACCAAAGCAGTTTTAAGGGCTGTACAGTAACAGGAATCGGGGCTGTCAATAGGTGGTACTGTGGGTACCAAGTCGCCGAAATCACTATCAAAAGGCCGCCCTCTAAAAAAGTACTGCTGAATAAAGGCGGTTTTAACATAAGGATTGATATCGGTTCGTGATGCCAGATAATCAGGGAATTTTTGTGGTACATCCATGCGGGTATATTCAGATATGGCCTCGAACAATACCTCTGGCACTTCTATCATCTCAGGGTCATCATCATCACGATTAACCTCAAAAGCAAAGACAACAGGCTGACCACAGGTGTTATAGGTTTGAACCGCGTAGAGCCTACCGGGCAACAGATTATTCAACAGAATGCCACCATCGGGTTGTATGGTTCGGGGTTGAAAATCCAAGTTGGCAGAACCCAGCTCTTTGAATCCAATTGTACTAATTGGTGTTCCAGTTATGCTATGGATTTCCATATATGCCTTAGAGTAGTTTTGATAGTGAATCACGGCAAAGTTGTCCATCGAAGGGTTGAAGCAAGTATCTCCGTAGGTGTCAAACCAGCCAGGGGGTACAGGAAATGAATCGGGCAGCACATCATCATCCTGTGCCGCAGCGCGAGCAAAGATACTCAAAATAAGGAGCATCGCGAGCAAAAATTTGTTCATAAAAGGTTGTGTTGGGCCTGTTTTTTGGCGAAACAGGCGGTGAAAAGAAGTTTCCAAAAAAAAGGGGGCGCCCGTCCGATTTTTTGTTGCGACAAAAGTATAGGGGCAGATTGGATCAATTCAAAAAAAATCTGCAACTTTTTTGGGACAAATCTGCAACAGTTTCGCAATTGTTGTGCAACTTTGCTTTCCATTTCCTACATCGCACACTATTCTTCACTTTCCAGCTGTTACCATGAGAATAAATATCAGTAGAAAACTCCTCGTCCTGCTCAACGAAAAAAAAATGGATCAGGCAGATTTGGTCAAATCAACAGGTTTCCACAAAAGTACCATCAGCCGCCTTGCCTCAGGCATTCAAAGTGCCTCCATCGCTCAAATCGAGGAAATATCAGAGGCCTTAGGCGTTAACAAAGAACTTTTTCTATCAGACCAAACAAGCGGCGCTTCACATGCCACTACGGAACATTCAAACTATCACCAGCTCCTGGAACTCATCGCAGCCAAGG
>CAZIKN010000120.1:0-16852 GCA_964539805.1 uncultured Saprospiraceae bacterium
GGGCGATTTTGAACCTGTTTTTGTACGTTTCAATGCCTGGACGGAAGGGAAAGAAGAGCTGCCTGTGGACATAGCCCACCATGCCGTATCGCCTCAAGGCTCGCAGCGCAGTTTTTTGGATTCGCTCATTTCCGACGAGCCTACCTTATGGCATGAGCTCAAGGAAATTCAACTGTTGAACAAGGGTAAATGCCAGTTGATGCTCCTTTTTGACCAGTTTGAGGAACTTTTCACCTATCCCCCCGCCGCTGTCACAGCATTCAAGACTCAGTTGGCAGAAGCCATTTACACCAAAATTCCGCAACGCTACCGCGAGGTGCTGGAACGACAGATCGCCCAAAGGAGCTGCCAGCTCAGCGAAAGTGAATTTGACCAGTTGGAGCAGGCCATCAACCTGCGTGTGGTACTCAGCATCCGTTCTGACCGCATGCACCTCATGGATCGGCTCTCCGATGCCCTGCCGGACATACTGGCGCACTGCTACGAACTCAGCCCGCTCACGCGCGAGCAGGCCCGCGATGCCATCACGGAGCCAGCCTTGAGTAAAGGAGCATTTGTATCGCCGCCTTTTGCCTACACCGCAGATGCACAGGAAAAAATTCTGGATTTTTTGGATGACGCGGAAGGTAGGATTGAGGCCGTACAATTGCAGATTTTGTGCAGAAACTTTGAAGAACGTGCCTCAAACGAGCAGATCAAGCGCTTTGATGCCCGAAACATCGGCGACCTGGAAAAGATCATCAGCGGGTTTTACCATCGGCAACTGGCAGCCATCACTGACCCTGATGAGCTGTTGGCCGTGCGCCGCCTGATCGAGGACGGCCTCATCGTGCCGGAGGACAAACAACGCCTCACCCTGCACGAGGCCCAGATCATGAGCCTGTTCAAAGTGCCCCGCCATCAGCTCAACCACTTGGTGGATGGCGGCCTGCTGCGCGCCGAAACGGCCCTGCGCGGTGGTTATGCTTACGAACTCAGCCACGATACGCTGGTGGAGCCGGCCCTGATCGCACGCCGCGCCCGCAAGCAAGAAGAAGAAAACGCTGCATTAGCCGAAGAACGCCGCAAACGCCAACGCGCCCGCAATACCGCCATAGCCTTTGGCGCATTGGCTTTGTTGTCCTTTGGGGCTGCGCTTTACGCATTTAGGCAAACCAATCTGGCCCGCGCTGCCGAAGCAGATGCCATTCTGCAAAAAGAAAAAGCAGAAGCAGAAAAAAACCGAGCCAATGAGAACGAACGATTGGCCGAACTGCGCAAAAAAGAAGCCCTAACAGAAAAAGAACGCGCTGAATTTCAAACACTTGTGGCCGATAGTGCCAAGCAGGAAGCCCTGAGCTTAGCCGCCAAGGGTATCCGCCTGCAACAAAACATCAGCGGTTCGGATACCTATCAGTTTTTGAGCAAAAAAGGCAGAACCTTCCTCTTGGAGGGCGATTACCGCAACGCGCTCACCCACTTTGCCACGGCGCGTTTTGTGCAGGAAAGCGGCAAAAAAGAGGAATGGGTGGAAACGGCCACGATCGGCATACAGGCCGAACGCCTTTTCATCGCGGGCCGTTTTGACGCCGCCAGAAACCTTTACCGCGAGGTGCTGCGCATGCTGAACAACGACCCCGCCGCCCACGCACAGCGCAGGCTCGCCCAAATGGACGAGGCGGAAAAAATATGCGCGGACAAATTGGCCGAAAATCAGGGCAAAAACAGCCTTTCTCTCAATGGTCGCGGCCTTTACGCGCTGCCCGAAAATATTGGACAAATTGCTGATTTACAAACACTTGACATCAGTGGCAATTACTTTTTTGAACTGCCACACCCCGTGTTCAAACTGCACAAACTCAAAACCCTGCTGCTTCGTGATGCCAGTGTGACGACCATCGCCCCCGAAATAGCACAGCTCAGTGATTTGGAAAAATTGGTGCTGACCAACTCAGCCCTGGAAACACTGCCCCTGACCATCGGCCAATTGGGCCAGCTCAGGACACTCGCCTTGGACTACACCCCCTTGAGCGCACTGCCGGAAACCATCGGGAAACTCGGCAACCTGCGCGAGCTCACCCTGAGCGAAACGCCACTACACCATCTACCCGCCTCATTTTCAAAGCTTTCCCATTTGGAACAGCTTAGCCTTTCGGCCATGCGCGATGGCTCGTTTAACTTTGGTTCAGCGTTCCGGTTATTGGCCAATTTGCCCAAACTGCAAAGCTTGGATTTGTCAGGCAACAACCTGAGCCAATTACCGCCCGAAATCGGACTGTTGAAAAACTTGAAACGGCTGAATCTTTCGGGAAATGATTTTGACGAAGCGGGCAAAAAGGCGGTGAAGGAAATGCTGGAGGGGTGTGCGGTGGAGTGGTGAAATTGGGTGGGGTATTTTTGACAGGAACCATAATCTGTATCCATCTGTGTTTGAAAATCTGTGTTATCTGTGTCCCTCATGATCTATTATGGCCACAGATGACGCGGATGCTGCGCAACACAGATGAACGGGATTTTGTTTCGATACTCACCCACGCTCAAACAACACCGACATATCCAATTGATTTTGAACTACTTCCAAAAAGGGCTTGAAATTCAGTCCTTAAAAAACCATCTTTTGCAAAGCATTGCGCGTATTCAAAAAGACCGAGTTGATCTGAAAACACTTCGTGTTGAGCCCATCAACTTTTTTCCCAAAACGACCAGGTGCCATTAAAAGCGTTTGTTCTGGCGAGACCCGCGCTTACTTGGATCACGATTATGACGCGTGGGCAGGTTTTCATACTCAAACCCCTGAGGATCAACTGAGTTGGAACAAGCCCGATGGAACCTACGGCTTCATATCCAGATGGAGTGCCCTGAGCAAGGATGCTAAGGAATGGTACAAGGACGGGAAGAAAGCAGGCCCTACCGTATTTGAAAACACGGATTTTACATTTGTCATCAGGGGAGATATCGCTTATGTGGCCTACAGCGCAGCCAGAAAGGATGGAGAGGGCAAAACCATGAAAACAAGGGAACACCGAACGCTCCTGAGAATGAACGGGTAGTGGAAAATATTGGCCGTACAGGCGTTTATCAACTACAAAGTTGAATGACAAAAATGTACGGAGAATAAATTGCCTGCGCCCAGTTGAAAAACGTATAAAAAAAATGTAAAAACTTAAGCGCATCCCTCCCGCAGCGCAAATTACCCGCAGATTTTCACAGAATCTGCGGGGAAATCAGCGATTATCTGCGGGAAAAAGAATGCGTTAAGGAACGGGAACCCATCGCGCCAGGGAGGGTCTGTGACTTAATTCGAATTTAGATTGCTCAAAAACAAATCATACGTTACAGGTATGTTGGCTTTGCCGACCACTTTAGCAATTGCACCGAGTAATGCATCCAGGTCATTCGTACTGACACTGCCATTAGCGCATACTGCCAGATTTATGTTGCCAAGATCAGTGTTGTCGTTGCTGAAGTAACCGGGCGTAAATTTGATAATTACGGCCCTTCCACCTCCGGTTATTCCGTTGTGTGTCAATTTTTTACCACTTCCTTTATCTGTTACGCTCCAGGCAACAGCACGGCTGGAAAGATTGGGGAATGGTTTGGTTTCCATCAGATCAAGCGTTGTCGTTTTTAGTACATCCGGGTAGTTGGTCAAACGGTCTGTGGCAACCATGACGCGCACCAGATCCCGCGCTGTAGCCGCCCATCCGCCAGCGGCAAGGCCGAGTGATACTTTTTCAGTTGGTGCATGTGGTATTTTTATGATATTGCCATTGTCATCCGTACCATGCAAAGCGGACATATTGCTATTGGTGTTCAGGCTGTATGGCACTATGCGATTCTCCAGCCCCATAGGCTTCAGGATTTTGTTGGTAATATAAGTGTTGTATGGTGTACCCGATACTTCTGAAAGGATATGTCCACAAAATCCCATACCGTGGTTTGAATATTTGGCATCGGTACCCGGTTCGTATATCAAGCCTTTTGTTTTTAAAAAATGTTGATGCGCCTGCTTGTAGGTAAGGTCTTCTTCTTCCACATCAAACATATCCGAGGCGCCTTCAACATCGCCACTGCCATTAAACCCGGAAGAATGGGACAGCAGGTGCCGCATTTCTATTTTTGCATACCAGGCGCTTGATCCAATCGCATTTTGTGTGTCGTAGTCTTGCCAATCCTTAAAAACACCATTGGGGCCATAAACTTTTTTGGTCAGGCTAATAGCAGGGTTTTCCTCTATGAGTTTCATCACGCCAAGCCCGGTCAGAACCTTTGACACGCTGCCTATTTTAGTGCGCAGGTAGGGGTACATTTGCTTTTTTGCCAGAAAATCACTGTAACCATAAGCTTTGTTAAACACCAATCTTCCGCCTTTTGATACAGCAATCGTCATACCTGGTATTTTGGAGTTTGAAATCGCATCCTGCGCCAATTGGTCAATAGTGGCTTCTATACTTGTATGGCCGGTTCCGCTGCTTGGCGCCACTGTGGGCAGTGTCAGATTGGTGCTGGTGCCCTGAGCGGACAATACGCTTATGAAAAGGCTGCAAATCAATGTTGTGCAGGCGATCAGGCTTAAAATAAACTTGGATTTTGACATTGTTTTAATATTATTAAGGTAATGGATGTGAGTGTTGATGAGGTATCGGTTCTGATGTTCATCTTGCTCTTTTTTTGATGAGACAAAGTTGATGGTGTAAGGCTTCATCACACAATCACATGAAAGTAGGTAATTGAATGGGTATCCATCAGAAGTTATTATTAGTACTTCACCGTAATTTTTTTCAATCCTTGTTTTCTTAAAATACTTATATTTGCACAATAATTATGTGACGGAAAAACAAACCTTCACCTTTTCGATACTACTTTTTTACCTTAATGCTCCATGGGTACATCACACCAACATATGATCCCACGCATCCCGCCTCACAAAACAAGGCCGATGGTGCAGGTGCTTCGTGCTATACCGCGATATACGGAGCAAGATTTTTGGGCTTTCTGTGCTGAAAACCCTGAATTGCGTACCGAACAAGACAAAAATGGAAATATCCTCGTCATGGCCCCTGTAGATTTTAACGGCGGGATAGCCGAAAGCACCGCACACGGCTACCTGTTTATGTGGTGGCTCCAATATAAACCCTAATCAACGCACAATATCCCCCATAGACTTATAGCCAAAATTTTAGAAACATGAAACAGCTTTTTACCTTTTTTGCCCTGCTCGCCATTTCGCATTTTGCTCAAGCGCAGCAATTGCCCCTTTTCACCCAATACCGTGATTATGCCGGCATTATCAACCCTGCCTCGGTGCCATTTGACTACCTGTGGAACGAAAAAACCCTTTCTTTTGGGGCCTCCTACCGAAAACAATGGGTAACAGATCAGGATGGCCCAAGCACTCAGGTGCTTCGCGCCGACTATGTCAACGAGCGCTCCAACGTGACCCCTATTTTCGGTGGCTACCTGATGAACGACAAGGCTGCCCGTGTGGGCTTTCTGGGTGCCTACGGGCGCTTAGCTATGTTGTTTGGTGATCGCGATCAGGGAATATCCGTGGGCCTCAACGCCGGTGTAGTGCGCTATGCCCTCGACCTGAGCAATGCCCGTGTGCGCAACACCAACGACCCCAATCTTTTCACCGAAAAAAGCAAACTCTTCCCGGATGTGGGTATCGGCACCTTTATGTACACTACGCTCGGCAACGAAAATCTGCTGTATGGAGGCCTTTCGGTGCCTCAGGTGATCGGCCTCAACCTGAAATACAAAACGGAGACGAACGGCGATGTGGACATCCGTAGAAAACAGCACTTTTACGCCACGGCAGGTTATAAAATGGCCCTTCGCGACGAGTATTCTTTTTTGGATTTTTCGCTTTGGGCCAAGTTCATTGCCCCGGTGGCCCCGCATTTTGATTTCAACATGCGCTACCAAATGAATGACATGTTTTACATCGGTACGGGCCTTGGCACATCGGGGTTTGCCCATTTGGAAGGCGGTTTTATGCTCGGTACAGAGGAGGAGCGCATGTTCCGCATCGGTTTTGCAGCCGATTTTCCCTTCTCACCCACGGCGGCGTATTATGGCAATTCTTATGAATGCAATGTGTCGTATTCGATTGATAGATAATGAATCAATCAACCAACAATCAAAATGCCATGAATGACAAGTTTTTGAAAATCATATACTTATTTGTATTCCTGCCTGCATTTTTATCCGCTCAGGCATCCCGCACCTTCGGCCTTGCCTTTGATGAAGCGGCCTATAACGCCGTGCCCATGATAGAACTGAGCGATGGCGCCAAGGGCATTGGCGATCTGCTTCCTGTTGTATCCCTGCGCCCTTTTTGTCCCATGCCGGGCGATCAGGGAGCCGTGAGCGCCTGCACGGGCTTCGCGGTGGGTTATGGGGCCATGAGTATCAGTTATATGCTGCGCAATAAGTTGCAAGGTTCGGCAGCTATGCGGGAAGCCACTTTTTCAGCGCACTACATTTACAATTCGGTCAAAAAAATAGAGGGCGACTGTAGCGAGGGCATTGGCGTGGAAGCCGCCATGCGTTTTCTGAAATCGGATGGCAATTGCCGCCGCGTGGAGTTTGACACCTCGGCCCATTGCACCAAACTGCCCGATTCAACATTGACGACATGGGCTAAAAGGAATAGAATCCGCGATTTTGCGCCCGTTTTGCCTTATAAAAGCGAAAAAGCCGTAGTCATCAACACTTTAAAAACCTTGTTGAATGACAGTGTGCCTGTAGTGATCGTGCTGGAAGTGCCCAAAAGTTTTGCCTACCTGCCCAAAGGGGAAAAAATATGGAAACGTCGTGCCAACGAGCCTGTCATTGGGCTGCACTGTATGGTGGTGACCGGTTATGACGAGGACAAACGCCTTTTTGAGGTAATGAGCAGTTGGGGCACGGATTGGGCCGATGGCGGATTTGCCCAGGTGAAATATGAAGATATGGGCGTGGCCTGCCTTGCCGCCTACATCATGGCCTTTAATGGCCAGCGCGAGCCTAAAATATTGAACCCCATTGACAAAAATAAAATGGCGGGCGTGTTGCCCAAACTTTCCGCTTTTACCCTCAGCGGCTCATTTGAATTTAGGCAATATGAAGAAACAGACACGGAGGACAACGTTTTTGTCAGCAAACCTGTGCTTTATGACCCGAAAACGGGTCTTTATGAATTGTTAAAGGACAATCCCACACCAGTCGGTACTTTGTACCAATTGCAAAACCGGCAAACCGAAGCAGGGAAATACATCTACATGTTCTCCTGTGATGCCCGGGGAAGTGTAAAATTGCATTATCCCAAGCCCGGCAGGAGTGCCCTGAACCCTGGCCCGAACACCCTGCTCACCGTACCTTCACTCCAATCTGCCTTAAAACTGACGCAGGCTGGTGATGAATTTGTGGTCATGCTTTATTCGGAGACGGACATTATGGATATTCAACACAAAATCAAGGGTTTATCAGGATATACTGTCCAAAATTTTCACCAAAAACTTAAAGACACTTTCAAGGAAATCATCCAAACAGAAACCCAATATGAGCAGCAAAATATGCACGTGAAAGCAAAATCAACTGTGGAAACAGGCACTATCGTGCCAATTGTGCTACATTTGAAGGTCGAATGACGTACACAACCCGCCTATTCATGAAATTGACGCTATTGGTTGCCTTTATTTTGGGCGCCCAACTATTGATTGCACAAGCCCCTGAAACATTCAATTGGGGCAACAAAAAGACCACCGATATATTGGAAGATGCCTGCCGTGCGCAGGATGGGGGCATTTTGGCCATTGGTTCATCAGATGCCGAGGGCTGGGATGGCAAGGACGCTACTATCATCAAAACCAACTATAAAGGCGAGCAGGTTTTTCGCAAACGCATAGGCCCGCCAAGGTATGATGACTATGGTTTGGCCATTGCGGAGGACCCCAGTGGGAAAATTTGGGCCGGTGGCTATATTAAGTCGGATAAACACCAGGAAGCCTGGCTAAGCTGCCGCAATCCTGCGGGTGAGCCACTTTGGAACAAACCCTTGTTCAAAAACACCCAAATTGCGTCAGTGCAGGATCTCGAAACCACCACAGACGGCAAAAGTATGGCGGCCTGCGGCGTTCGCGAGGGCAAGGCATGGCTGGCGATATACGGCTTAGACGGCGAAATGCTCTTCGAACCCAAAATTTTTGACAAAATAGGCCAGCAAAACAGCCTTGTCGTGGAGCAGGTCAGTTTGGTGCAAGCACCCGCGTTTTGGGTCTTGTACGGCTGCGGCAAGAACGAAAAAGGCGATAAGTACCCTTTTTTTATCAAAACCGACAAAAATGGAAACCCTTTGGGCGGAATCATTTTCAGTCAAAAGAAGATCATCACAACGGGACGCTGTGTCCTGACCACGGGCGGCAACCTGCTGGGCGTGGGCACGCTGAACAACTCGCCATTTGAAGAGGATGTCTTCACCCTTTACATGCCCGCCGAAATGGACATCGCTGCGGCCAAAATGCAGGTATTCGGCGGGAAAAGGGATAAAGGTCGCGGTTTGGACAAGGCAAATGACATCATCGTGCTGGATGCCAAAACCTGCTTGGTCATAGGCACTACCCGCTCGCACAAGCCCGGCACCCAAACCAGTAACATGGCCACTTGGCGCGTGGACCATTATGGCCAACGCCTTGATTATGATATGGCCGACTACGGCGACAAATTGGAGGAAAATGCCCATCGCGGCCTGCGCATGTACTCCGGCGATGTCTGGCTTTGCGGCACCATGAACGATGGTGGAAAAATCCGCGACGACAAAAACTTTGCCTTTTATAAAATAGAATCCCTCACGCTGCCCTACGCGCCCAACGCCCGCCCCAACAACGTGCAGTTCAATGTGCCGGGTAATACACCAGCCATCAAACCGGGCAGCAATGGCACCCTTTCCGTAGAAGTAGTGAACACCGCCGAATCACCCATTGAGGGCATGTACATCACGGCCGAATGCCCACCCGATATGCCAGGCTGCTACGCGGGCGTGCGCTTCGCGCTGCCGCCCCTGCAGGCGGGCGAACACTATATGGCACAGATACCGCTATGGGCCGACCGCGAGGCTCCATCCTCTATTAATAACCTCAAATTGGAACTCAAAAATGCCTCCAACTCACCCATCGCCCAAAAATCAACCACCCTTTCCGTGCAGGCGCTCAGTCGCCCAAAATTGACCTTGCTAAAAGCCGTGGCCGCCCAAAATGACAAAGCAGAAATAGTACGGGGAAAAAGCACCCCGGTGGCCGTCTCCATCAAAAACGAAGGCGCCCAGGATGCCAAAAACGTGGTTATTGCTTTCGCGCAGCCGGAAGGAGCCAATTTAGGAGAACCAACAGAATTTACAGAAAAGGTGTGGCGCGCCGGCGAGACCCGGAAATACACCCTTGACGTGGCCGCAGAGGAATTTTACAAAAAGCAAAATATTGATTTAAAGGTGTTTATCAGTGGCGACAACCTTGCAGATCAAGAAGATGCGAAGGCGAGCTTACAAATCGTGAAAGAAGCTTCTGCCGCCGTAAAGGAACCAACAAACGTGCAACAGGGCAAAATTGAACTGGAAATACGCTGGGAAGGCAATGACCTCCAGCGCCGTACCGACCGCGAAAGATACGAGATGAACCTTGACATCAGTGGCAACCGCGAGGTGGACTATGGCGATATTTGGATCATACACAACCGCGACAGCTTTCCGCTCTCAGGGGCCAAAAGCGATGAAGTGCAATTGCCCAAGAAGAATAAGTCAACAGTTTATCATATCTATAAACTCACCAACAGGATCAGCCTGAAACCTGGCGATAACCTGCTGCAAGTAGTGGTCAAAAAAGGGGGCAAACGCTTTGAGTCCGCAGCGATGACCGTCAAGTACCGCGCCAATGCAAGCACCCTTTATGTGTTGTGCGTAGGCGTTCCGGACGCTTCTGGCCGCTTGAAGCACACCCAAAAGGATGCCCGCGACATGGCCACCCTGATGATGCGCCAAACGGACAAATCATTCGGCAATGTAGAAGTCAAACTGCTCACAACACCCGATTCCACCCAGGCTCGCAATATCTCAAAAGCCATAAAGGACTTCCGCCTCATGGCGCGGCGCGGTCTGCTCAAGCCCACTGATGCCATCCTGATTTTTATCTCCACACACGGTATTGTGAGCGAGGAAAACGGTCAATACCGCATTTGGGGTAGTGATTTTGACTCCGGTGATGAAAAGTACACCAGCCTCAGCCTTCGCGAAGATGTGGTAACCGTGATTGACACCCTGCCCTGCCCTAAAATCATATTGCTGGACGCCTGCTACAGCGGTGCCTTTGTACACAATGGCAGCACCCGCGTATTAGCCTCCTGCGGGGCCGAGGAAAAATCATGGGAGGACGATGCCTGGCAAAACGGGGCCTTCACCAAAGCCATAAAGGACATCCTGAACGACCCCGCCGCTTGCCAACGCTTAGATACAGATGGCAAAAAAGGCCTGAGTATCAACGAGTTGTTCACGCCCCTGCAAAAACAGGTAGGCAAATTGGTGAAGGACAAAAAAGGGCAAAACCAAACGCCTTTCGCGCCCGGCAGTGCGCTGGGAGACAGGATGCAGGTGTGGGGGTATTGAATATTGAATATTGAATATTGAATGTTGAATTTCCCTTATTTGATCTATATATAACAACAACATATAACACCATGAAAATCAATTATATTGCCATCATCTGGCTTATGACCTTTGCCTGCGCAAAAGCACAAAACCCCTGCTGGAGCAGCCAATCCTTTATATTGGACAAAAACCTCAATGACGTTTTCTTCCCAAGTTCGACCACGGGTTACATCGTGGGCGAATCTGGCCTTGTCCTAAAAACCACTGACGCGGGGGTGAACTGGACCATCATGCCCTCCCCTACTACAATCAGCCTGTATTCAGCCTTTTTTGTTACCACCACCACGGGCTGGGTCGTGGGTGGCGATGCGCGAATCTATAAAACCAATGACGGCGGCGGCTCCTGGACTTTGCAAAACGAGGATACGCATCCAGTGGTACAGGGGCCAAATCTTTATGATGTATATTTTATCAATGCCAACGAAGGTTGGGCTGCGGGTTTTGGGGGCATATTGCTCAAAACCACGAATGGAGGTACAACTTGGACTTCTGTGAACACACCCGCTCTTGACCTCGGTGGCGTGTATTTTGCCAATAGCAGCACAGGTATCATAGCAGGTCTTAACATCTATAAAACTACCAACGGTGGCTCAAGTTGGGCACAAGCCAATTTTACGCCTAACATGACCGCCGTGCGCCTTTCCGGTACCACAGGCTGGATTACAGCCAACAACGGCTCGGTATTCAAAACCTCCAACACGGGCGGCTCATGGACGGAGCAGGCCATTACAACCAATTCACTCAGCGATGTTTATGTATCAAGTTCCACTTCTGCCTGTGTGGTTGGAGCAAGCGGAACCATACTGACCACTTCAAATGGCAACACATGGACTACACGCACTTCGGGCACTACTGAAAACATCAACGGCGTGTACTTTTCCGGCACCACAGGCTGGGCCGTCGGCGCAAAAGGAACTATCCTGAAATCAACGAACAGCGGTGGCACTTGGTCAGGCACCTACACGCTAAGCACGACCTACCGCTCTGTGGATTTTGTAGACGACCAAACGGGCTGGATTGTGGGTGAAAGCGGTGTGATCTTGAAAACCACCAACGGCGGCACTTCCTGGAGCCTTACGCAGGCACGCAATACCATTAGATTGAATGAGATAGATATGATCAGCAGCAAAACGGGCTGGGCCGTGGGCGATGACGGCGTGGTGGTGCGCACCATCAATGGCGGCACTTCGTGGACAAGTCAAAGCAGCATAAACACCACCCAAAATCTTTACAGCGTGGTAGCCATTGACAGTCTGACAGCCTATGCTGTGGGTGCTATGGGCTTTGTGGCCAAAACCATCAATGGCGGTACGACTTGGGTTAAGCAAACTTCCAACTCAACCAAAGAACTCTACGCCGCGTATTTCCTCAACGACCAATTGGGCTGGGTCGTGGGCAACGGCGGCGAGATACTGAAAACTGTAGATGGTGGTGTAAATTGGTTCGTCAAAACGCCTGGCCTCACGGCACAAAACCTGCTTTCCGTGCATTTCACGGATGCGCTAAACGGCTGGGCCTGTGGGGGCGCAGGCGTCATCCTGCGCACCAAGAATGGCGCTGGCAGTTGGACTGCCCAAAGCTCTGGCAGCGCATTGGTCTTGAACGACATCACCTTTACAGATGCCAAAACGGGCTGGATCATCGGTAACAGTGGCGGCCTTATTATGTCAATAGATAGTGGTGCTACTTGGGTGCCACAAACCCAGATATTCACCAACAACCTAAACAGCATTGCCTTTTCGCCCAACCAATACGGCTGGGTTGTTGGCACCAACAAAACGATCTACAAATTCCCCGTATCAAAGCCGGATTGCCCGACCTTGACCTCACCCGCCCCCAATGCTACAGAGGTATCAGTTACGGCCAAACTAATATGGACAGAATCCATAACAGGCTGCCAACCAAGCAGTTACAAGGTTTTTATGGGCACCACATCAGGAGGAACCGACTTGGCCAACGGCATTGACGTGGGTAACGTCACGAGCTGGCAACCGCCCAGCTTGCCAAACGATACACAGATATTTGTGACCATAAGCGCCTACAATGCGGCTGGCGATGCAATCGGTTGCGGAGAGCATTCATTTGTGACGGAGAAGGCATCACCTCCTCCCAACGGCTGCTGGAGTCAACAAGCCAAAGGCCAATTTACAGACAACCTAAACGATGTGTATTTTATTGACCATCAGACCGGTTGGGCCGTGGGCGCAAACAGCACGGTGCTGAAAACCACCAATGGCGGCAACACCTGGACCAATTTACAAATACAGCCACCACCCTTTTTTACCATATTAGGTGTTCATTTTGCAGATGCCAACACAGGATGGATAGTGGGTGAAGGAGGGAAGATCATGAAAACGACCGATGGCGGAACCACTTGGTCTTTTCAAAATTCTGGGGTCACTTTTGCACTGCATGATGTATATTTTAAAAATAGTCAAGATGGTTGGGCTGTTGGTGGAGTAGGCACAATACTGCGCACAACCGACGGCGGCGCGAACTGGGTAAAACAGACTACAGGTACTACTGCCCAATTCAATGATATATTTGATACCGGCAGCATGCCTGTGTGGGCAGTAAGCACAAACGGCACCATACTATTTACCGTTACCGAAGGCAACATATGGACAGCTCAAAATTCTGGTACGACAGAGATCTTGACTTCAGTCTTTTTCCTGGATTTTCAACATGTGTGGGTTACCGGGAACAATGGATTGGTTTTGTTTACTTCAAATTTGGGAGACACTTGGACAAGCATTGCCCCAAGCAACCAATTTACCTTTCAAAGCATATTTTTTTCAGATACAAAAAATGGTTGGGCAGCAGGATCAACTATTTTTAAAACAAGCGATGGCGGCATTAGCTGGCAAGATGCCCAAAGTGATGCCAACAGCATAAACAAGCTCTATTTCCCGAATGACAGCACGGGTTGGGCTGTGGGCCTGAACGGTCAAATCTACAAATTCGGTCAAAACCCGCCCAATTGCATTCCACTAAACGGGCCAATCATCCCGGCGCCCAACAGTACCAATGTTTCGGTCAATACTAATGTCACCTGGGCTCCCTCTTCCACGGGTTGTCTCGCAACGGGCTATAAAATCACCGCAGGCACCAGTTCGGGCGGTAGCGATATTGTCAACAATTTCGACAATGGTAACTCAACAGTGTGGACACCAGCCAATGCATTGCCCGCTAATTCCACCATTTTTGTAAAAGTCGTGGCGTACAACGCGGCAGGTGATGCAAGTGGGTGTGGGGAGTTTTCGTTTGTGACAGGAGGCATAAAGCCACCCATCAATGGCTGTTGGACAACTCAAGCCCTCAATCTGACAACGGAAAACCTCAATGATGTGTTTTTTACGGACTCCTTGAACGGCTGGGCTGTGGGAAACCGAAGAACTGTCCTAAAAACAACCAATGGAGGTGTGTCATGGGCCGAAATTTTAAATACTGCTCCGGTTAATATAGATTTCCTTTCGGTTTATTTTTTGGATGCCCAGAATGGTTGGGCTGTAGGAACAAATGGAAAAATTATCAAAACAACCGATGGGGGCACATCTTGGGATCAGGCAACATCAGGCACGAGCTTGTCCTTGCATTCTGTTTATTTTATAGATAGCAATACAGGATGGATTAGTGGCGCAAATGGCTTATTGCTCAAGTCAGTAGATGGTGGTCTAACTTGGACACAGAAATCAAGTGGTGTATCAACAACCTTGAGTGCTATTCAATTTTTGGATAACTTAAAGGGCCAGGCGATAGTTGATGATGTTTCTTTGGGCTTCTTTATCACCACAATAGATGGTGGGGAAAACTGGAGTCTATCCAATTCGTTTGGAAATGCCACGCTAAATGATTTTGATTTAATTGGCAATTTGAACGGTTTTGCAGTTGGAGCCAATGGGACAGTGCTCAAATCAACGGATGGCGGTACAACTTGGAACGCCCAAAACTCGGGCGTGACTGCTTCATTGCGTTCTGTCAATTTCCCAGACACTCAAAATGGCTGGACCGTGGGGGTTATGGGCACTATATTAGCCACCACCGATGGCGGCAATATTTGGAATGCTCAAAATTCGGGCAGTTCTGAGTTTTTAAATGGCGTCTTTTTCTCCGACGCCCAAAACGGCTGGGCCATTGGTGATAATGGCACCATACTCAAATATGGATCTTGCCAAAACTCTTGCCGCACCACCGACTCCCTCGAACTCATCAAACTCTACAACGCTACCAACGGGCCTAACTGGACGAACAAGTGGGACTTGGCAAAGCCGATGGATACGTGGTTTGGGGTAACTTTAACCCCTCAAGGCTGCTTACAATTACTCGACCTGTCAAAAAACAACTTGTCGGGCACTTTACCAAAAGTAAACTTGCTGACCTTGGAGGCCTTGTTCCTCATCGAAAACAAACTCACAGGCAGCATACCTGATTTTAGTTTGCCTAATTTGATCAAACTTTATTTGACAAACAACCAGTTGAGCGGCTCTGTCTCTGATTTTGATCTGCCCAATTTACAAGAATTGGAATTGAGCTTAAATCAATTAACAGGCAGCATACCCAATTTTTCCAAAATGCCCAATCTGCTTTTTATTGGATGTGGCTTAAATCAACTGTCGGGCAATATCCCAAATTTTGATCAATTACCTAATTTACACAGGGTCAGCCTGTTTAGCAATCAATTAACAGGCAGCCTGCCTGATTTTTCTGCTTGTACAGCATTGGATGACATCAGTTTGTATGACAACCAATTAAGTGGTTCTATTCCTGAATACAAGCAGCAAACCCTAATAGGCATTCATCTATCAAAGAATAAATTAACGGGAAATATACCTAATTTTGATTTGCCAAATTTGCGAGATCTTATTCTGGCGCAAAACCAATTAAGTGGTACCGTGCCAGATTTCAAACTACCCCAACTAATTCGCTTTTATATTAGTGACAACAAATTATCCGGGTTGCCCTCTTTCACGCAATTGAACAACTTGGCTACTACTCAAGATTCTGTCACCACCTACGGTAATCGCCTCACTTTTGACGACCACCTGAACAACCTGAGCCTATTGCAAAACTTGGGCTTGCATTGGGACTACGCTCCCCAAGACTCCATGTTCTCCGACTCCCTTATCACCCGAAACGCCGGCCAAGCGCTCACCATTGATCTCGGCATTGATGCAGGTCTGACAAGCAATATATATGAATGGACAAAAGACAACACTGTCATCGTGCCGCCCGCGCCCAATACATCTAACTCCAATAAACTGATTTTCAATAATTTGTCATTAAGTGACGCAGGTGATTATTATGTCAAGGTGAGCAATCCCAATGCACCAGACTTGACTTTACACAGCCGACGGATTCGTTTGGTCATTGGTTGTACATCCATATCTCAAAACATTACCAATTCCATCTGCCCGGGTCAAAGTTTCGTTTTCAACAACCAAACCCTCACAACAGCCGGCATTTACAAAGACACCCTACCCGCTGCCAACGGCTGCGACAGTATCGTGACGCTGACGCTGAGCGTCAGTCCCGCCCTGACACCTAAAATCGGCGCGACGGGTATGTTTTCTCTATGCCCTAATGAGCAGGTAGCCCTTAACCCGGGCACATTTAAATCTTATCTTTGGAGTTCAGGCGCAACAACTCAATTTTTTACAGTAACGGCTGTAACAGACACTTATACCGTTACAGTGACCGATAACAACGGTTGTTCGGCTACCGCTTCGGCCAGCGTGACCGCATTGCCAAAGCCCAACCCTCAGTTTAGCAACAACGGTATCTTGTCGGTTTGCAATGGGGGCCAACTCACCTTGGATCCTGGCACCTTCAAAGATTACGAATGGAGCACCATCGCTATCACCCCAACCATCACCGTCGGGGCCATCGCTGCGACCTACACGGTCACGGTGAGCGACAACAACGGCTGTTCGGGCGTAGCCACAGCGCAAGTGAGCGTATTATCCAAACCAAACCCCCAATTTACAAACAACGGCATTATTTCGCTTTGCCCGGGCGCAGAAGCCACCCTAAACCCCGGCACATTCAAAAGTTATGCTTGGGACAACGGCACTACCTCGCAGACGCTATTAGTTGTTTCATTTACAAAGACTTATACCGTAACCGTTACAGACAACAACACCTGTACCGCCTCGGCCACGGCGCAGGTCACCGCCCTCACGCCGCCTTCGCCCTCTT
>CAZIKN010000121.1:0-16691 GCA_964539805.1 uncultured Saprospiraceae bacterium
AAGTAGTGCTGTTGCCGCTGGCATCAGTAGCTGTCCATTTACGGTTGATGCGCTCAGAGAAGCCTTGTGCGCAACCACCGGTAACTTTACTATCTACGTAACTCAGGTTAACTGCTGAGCATGGATCTGTTGCAGTAGCTGCAATGGAACCTGCCGCAACAGCCTCATAAGTAATAATCAGGTCAAACTGATCAATACGGCCTGCATCACCGGTAACGTTGTCATTTACAAACAACTTCCAGGTACCGTTGAGGTTCTGGTTGTCGAATGCTGACAGGTTGGATGGAGAAAGGTTAAGGCAGTTGATGGTCTGCAACACTTTGTCCTGGCTGTAATCAGCGCAGAGGTTAGAGCAGGTTGCAGACTCGTCATCAAACGTAACGATAAGGTTGTCGTTAAGGTTGCAAAGTCTTTCCCAAAGGTTCACGCGTGTACCTTGTGGGCTTTCCAAAATAACCTGCATGTCACCTACCCAGGTGTGCTTGAGGTCCAACTTAACGTTCACGTCAATGATACGACCGTTCTGAGTGGCCACGGCATTGGATTGAACGGTTTGGTTGTCCACAATCTGGATGCCCGTCTGGCCTTTGATCGTCACCGTAGGAGTGGTGAGGATAGAAGCAGGGGCGTTGGCGTTGGTGTTAGAGTTACAAGCCAGATCAAAGTTTTGGCAAGTCAACACCGGAGGCAATTTGTCTTCGATCTTGATGTTACCCCAGCACTTGTTGTTCTGGTTTTCAGGATCCGTTACACGAACCTGGTATGTTTTGCCAATGTCAGCCGGGCCTACAACAGCAGGAACCCATGGGCCATTGCCGAATGGAGCGGTTTTGTCCAATTCCACCTTATAGTCTGAATAGCAACCGTAAGGGCCACCTTCCAATACCTGATCGGCAGTGATGGTGCCTGTGCAGTTAGCATCTACAGAGAAATAAGAAAGATCATTGCAGATGAGGGTCTTGATTGGGTTCGGGAACTCGCGTACGTCCACATTAAAGCAGCACTCAACCAATGGTTGGAGTGGTGCGCCGTTTTGTGGGTTTACAACGCGGAAGCAGTTCTTCGTAACACCACGTGGGAACGCAGAACCAGATGGCAAACCTGAAGTTTGCGCAATTACTGCAGGAATCAACGTGAGTGAAGTTCCTTCCAACACCTGGAACAAGTGGATAAAGCCAAAGCCAAAGTTGGCGTAGCTCGTTGGTACCGTGATACCACCCAATGGGCAAGTGATGTAGGATGGAGCTGTCTGGCCACCGTAGTTGGCAGCGTTAACAAAGATGTTGCTGAGTTTGCGCTGTTCTACTACATAGTTGGTACCAGCAGGTACAACCACACCAGGAATTGGTATGTTGGAAAGTACCTGACCGCCTGGTGCGTTGAATACCGCTGACTGGCCCAAAAGGGTCATCTGTGCAGTGTTCAGGGTAGCACCGCCGATTGCGCCGGTGTAAGAGTAGATAAAGATCTGTGTTTGACCAGCAAAGAAAGAACCGATACGAACATTATTGATCGTAAATGCACCTGGGTTGCCAGCATAAGCGCGCCATTGGCTGGTAGGGGCACCACCGCAGTCCAAAGCGTCCTGGATGATGGCAGTGTTCAGGTTCTGTGTAACCGTCAATGGACCTTGTGCCGCAACCTGGCAAGTACCAGTTGTTTTTACTTCATAGCTGAAGATCTCGTCACAAGCACCTGGATCAAGGTTGATCGTAGTGTTGGCCGGGCAGTTGATCACGCAAGGCTCGATGATGGAGAAGGTGATGGTGATTGTAGCACCAACGAGGGTACCAGCATCACCGAAACCACTGTCACCAGCATAGATTCGCCATGCACCATTAAGGTTGCTGTTAAGGCTGCTAACCAAGGCAGTAAGATTGGCCGGTGGCACTGCGATAGTGCCAGGAGCAGGCTGAACAGTTGAAGCTGGGATAGGTGTAACCCCAGCAGAACCCAAAGCCTCTGCAGATGCACTAGCGGCATCATCAAAGGTAATTGGATTAGCTGCTACGAGGTCAACGCTGTAACCACAGCAGCTGCTACCGTCGTCGGCAGGCTCGGCTAAGCCAGCACGGCTCATAAGACCCAAAACCTGACCATTGGGGGCCTGAAGTTTCAGGGTAAGGTCGCCAATCCATGAGTGGTTAATGTCTGTCCTTACGGTGATCTTGCTCACTTGTAAGTTGGCAGTAGGAATACCACTAACAGTCATGGTACCTTGAGCCATGGAAGCCAATGTGCCATTGTACCCGTCATCAGGGATGGCCGCATTCGGCGACGTTGAAAAGCTGACCGTTGTTTGAGCTGTTCCTTGCATACATAATGCGAAGAAAGCCAACAACACAGCCGTGATTTGTAAAAATCTCTTGTTCTTCATGAGACTAATGTTTGAAGACTTGATTGAGAAAAATTAAGAAATAAAATTAGTTAAATTTCGAGCGAACCAAAGCATATTCAGAAGCAACCTGTGTCTTGTTGGAGGCACCGTTTACCGCACCGCTGCCCTTTAACAAGGAAGTAAGTGAGGCAATTTCGGGAGCTACATCGTAACCCAGTTCATTTACCATTGCTTGGTAGTACTCAAAGCGGAACCGAAGCCCAGGAGACAAAGTTGCAAAGTTCGGGCGCATTGTTTCCAATTGCTGGACCAAGTAAGTCCTGCCTTCGACTGTTTTTTTCCAATCGCCTGGCATGTCCACTTGACCCGCGCCAACACCCAACTCTTGTGCAATGTTGATTGCTGGATTGACCTTAGTTTGGCCATTCTGTGCAAGGGCCTGCTCCTGAGCAAAAGCGGTTACACCGCTGAAAGCCAGAAAAGTTAACACAGCAAAAAACGCTATGCTCATTTTTCCAAACTTTTTGCTTAAAAAAGATTTGACCATGATGTTAATTAAAAATTTTGATGAAAAAATGTTAAAAAATTTTATGCAAAAAAAATGCATTGACCTTCAGACAACAGTCCAAATGTCAATGCACTTCATAAATATGTCACCTTTAAGTAAGGATTACCTTGCATGAGATTAAACTAAACGATGATTTCAGACCAAACAACTTGTGATATCAAACAGTCCTTAAATCTGACAACAATTAATTTATTATACAATAACCGTGCCTGAATATGTTAATATCCAAACAAAGATGCACTCCAGAAAGCTTCATAAAATTGTGGGAAATTGTCAAGCCAGACAAAATGGACGCTGAAAACGGGTAGAAACCTCAGTATGGCAGGCGTTTTTTTTTCCAAATTCATGAAACTATTAGTACGGGATTAAAATCAAGGAACAAATTTATGCAACCAAAATATTTTTAAGTATATGATTTATCATTTTTTTATAAAAAAAAAGAACCTAAATTATTTAAACGACTGTTTTTCAAATATTTATAACCTAACATATTCTGCAAATAGAGTAGAATAAAGACGCATTTTCAAATCAGAAATCATTTTTTTCAAGCATTTAGCCATGTCAAGGCATCTAAGTGATACCTTTGCAGAGCATTTTATTAAAATTCATTTTCAAAATCATGGAAAAAAAATTTTTTTTTTATCTTAGTTTGGCATTGACCCTTTTCTCATGCAAAAATGAAGGGGACAAATTAAACACTCAAGTAAAAGAACAGCTCAATAACATTGACCATTTTATCACCGAAGAAAAAAGTCACGAAGCGGACTTTGATGCCGCCAAAGCTGCCATAACCAGTATGCCCGAAAAGTTTAAGCAGACCCAGTCAGAACATTACACCAAACTACAGGAACAATTAGAAAGTGTCACCTCTCGTCGGAATATGATGGCACAAGGTTTGGAAGAACTTAAGGCTGAACTGGCAAAACTATCTACCCTTTCCGCAGAGGAAGCCAAACTCACATACGAAAATCGCCTTATGCCGATGATGAAAAAATACACTGAATCCATGAGCCGATACGACAAAAATATTTTAGAACTTAAAGCACGCATTGATAGCATTTCAAATGCTTATAAATAGGCAATCAAGCGTTCTAAATACCAAAGTATTCATTAAAACGCATGAAACAACTTCCTTTAAACCGTAGTAGCCCGCAAATACCGCTTACTTTTTTTATCATGAAATTACTCCCGCTACCATTCGTTTTCTTATTCATTTTCAGCACATTAAGTGCTCAAAAAGAAGATTTTTTTTACAAAAAACTAGATTGTGATCAAGGCAGGGTCATGTGCTTTGATTCGGATGGCAATCTTTGGATCGGCACTTTAAAAGCGCAGCAACCCTTGTTGCTCAAAATGTCCCCTGACGGCAGCTTGCTCGAAACCGTACGCATCGCCTCCGGTGCAGGCAGGGTTAATCTGCTGACCGATATGAGCTTTGATTCTGAAGGCATGATCGTTGCCTGCGGTACTGCCGAGCCATTAACAGGCAGCGACATCGAGGCAAGTTTTGCTTTCCGATATAACCCCCGCACCCAAACCATGCTATGGAGCCGAAAGGTTGCTGATAGCTACTATTTTGCCAACGGGATTGTGGAAAAAGGAAGGGGCGGTGATTTTTTGGTGTATGGCTCCAAGCTTACCAACACCAGTACCATCACCAGTGTAGTTCATATTGACAGGGTCACTGGTCTTGCAGATACTTCACTATCAAGAAATTATTATGTTGGCAACAGCGAAGACATCGCTGCAGGCCTTTACCATAAAGGGAATTTTTATACTATTGGCAAAAATGACCAAAGCTACCTTTACACCATAACCGTAGAACGCTACCTGCGGCAAAGCCTGATCAAATATGACTCAACAGGCAAGCCTGTTTGGAACCTCCTCGGCTCCGCTCCACTGAACCAACAATCCTTCCTGCGCGGCCGCGACATGCTGATCGAAAATGACACCATAGTAAGTATTGTAAGTGGTGATGACGAGCAATACACTAAAACCAATGCTTATATTTTTCTACAAAAAACAAGCCTTGATGGTCAGTCTATTTGGCTGAAAAAATTTGATATACCCGAAAACCTTGAGCGCGCACAGGACATTGTAGCCGTACCAGATGGCTATGTCATTCTTTGTCATGGCACTAAAAACAATGTGTTTTATTTCAAAACCGACAAAAATGGTAATTTTCTTTGGGGACAATCCATTGTTACGGGAAGCCAGCCCAATGAATACCTCAATAAACCACAAAGCCGCATCCTGAGCAATGCCAATGCCATATTTATGTTGCTAAACGATGGCGCTCAAACCGTATTGGTCAAAACCGATCATTTTGGCAATATCCCCGATTGTGACCGTATAAAACCCCTTAATGTCATTTCGCTCCCCTTGAAGTTGAACACAATGCAACGCAATGTTCCTTTTATCGTGGAGCCATCACAAGGTATTGCTCTGAATGTAAGTGGCACTATCCCCTCGCCTCCTGTTATCAATATCACAACTGCCTGCAAGACAAATAACGCTGAGCCATTTGATGCCTGCAAGCCATTGACCTTTTTTAAGGAGTTAGCGTTTACTTCAAGTGCAAGAACTTGGTTATCAAGTACTTGCTTGAATAAAGATGGCTTTATTTACGCTGCCGGGCAACATGATAACAGCCCAAGTATCAGTAAAATAAACACAGATGGCAAAGCCATTTGGTCCCGCAAGTTGTCGCCTGAAAGCAATGAGGCAACCCGAATCTCCCAAATCATTGCTGATACCAATGGCTTGATTGTGGGTAGCGGAAGGCTCGGCAATCGGCTTTGGGCTTTTCGTTACAGTCCTGAAAAGGACAGCATGTACTGGTCATCTACATTTGATGGGGCATTGTATGATGGCGGAGGAGTCATGGAAAAAACACCTGGAGGCAATTTTATCTTTTACCAAAACCACAGACCTGATACCGCTATAGCTTATGCCGATGTCATAGAATTGGACCGCGTTACTGGAAAGCAAGTGGTGGGTATTGCGCGCCGTTACCAGCGACCAGATGAGTTGAGTATTCAGGCGATGACGTCACAAGGTAATGAATTGTATGCCATTGGCGAAGCCATAAGTGGATCAAACGCGACAGAAAGGACACTCATTCAAGGTATTTCGAAAGAATTTGGTCCAGTACTCTGGGCAAAACTTGGGCTGACAGATACCACAGGAAATGGCCGCTTTTATGGTCTGGATATTGAAAGTGATGCTTCCGGGATCATCGCATTGAGTGTTGGCAACAGTTCAAGTAATGCCAGCAATGCGCCAAGATCCGTTTTTTTACAAAAAATGACCTTGAGTGGCGATGTTGTGTGGGCCAAGTCATATAATGTTGATCTTAGCGAAGCCGAACTTGCGAGAATTAATGGCGCGTATATTATTATAGGTAAAACAGCACCCGGTAAAATGGTGATTCTTAAAACTGACCTAAATGGGAATTTGCTGATTGCCAAAGAATTGACTTACAGTAATGCAAATATTGGTGTGTATTTTGGCAAAAGTAAAAACCATATCATCGCACTTGATAAACAAATTATAGTGCTTCATTATCTGTCCAACGCAGGATTTGAAAAAGGGATTTTTTTAAAAATGGATAACAACCTTGACATTGCCGAGGGCTGTAACCTCTTACAGCCACTTGCAGTGACATCTTCCATTATTGTTGCCCCAAAATCTTTGGGCACTTCGGTGGCGGTTCCATTTGTACCAAATACCAAATTTAGTACACAGCAAGCGAAATTCAACTCAAACAAGCTGATTATTAAGCAATTATGCCCTACCCCATTGCCAATTCCCGATCTGCAATTGGGCGATAACAGCTACGCCAAATGCCCTGAAACCAACAAAACATTTACTGCACAGTCGGGCTTTGTTTCCTATTTATGGCAAGATGGCTCAACAAAAGCAGATTTTGTAGTGAAAAACCCTGGCCTAATCTGGGTTGAAACAACCGACCAATGTGGCGAGAAACAACGAGACTCCGTGAACATCAGCTTTTTACCCAATCCAAAGGATACTCAGGATATTTTCTTTTATCCGGGCACATTTGTCAAAATTGATGGTAAAGACTATGGCGATGAAGCTACGGTAACCGCTTCAAAACCCAACCCTGTTGGATGTGACTCCATCATTACCTACAACCTGAAGTATATTATCACTAAATTGGAGCTTAAATGTCCCTCAAATCTTACCGTAACCATGCCACCGGGGGCTGTGAATACCATAGTCAACTACAACTCACCCAGCACACAAAATGAATGCCCGACATCGGGAATTGTATATAAACTGCTAAAAGGAAAAGCCAGTGGTGCTTCTTTTGCCATGGGCGTAACCGAAGTATGCTATCAGGCGGAGAACAGGTGCGGTACAAAGGATACCTGTTGTTTTAACATCACTGTGCAGGGCCTTGAGCCAGCATGCGAAAGCAAAACGGCAAATTCATGTTTGAAATTTGAATTGGTCAGCATACAGTTTGATGCCATTAACCAACGCCGTTACCGTTTTAGGGTTACCAATAATTGTGAAAGCCCGATGAACTATACCGCTATGCAACTGCCAAACGGCATCACTGCTGTTTCACCCAAACAAAACAGTACCTACACCGGGAACACCGGACTTGTGTATGAAGTGCGCAACCCAAACAATACACCTTTTTATTCCATACGCTTCAAAACCCAGGTGCCAAGTGCTGGAATATCGTTGGGTCAATACGAAACATTTGATTATTCCCTGCCGCAACAATCTGCACCAGGTTTTATCAAAATAATGGCCCGCCTGGAAGATGGCACAACAGGTGAAGTCCAATTCAGCACCAATGCTTGTCCTGTAAAACCTTGGCCAGGAAATCAAAACAGGGAATCGGATCAATTTGCCACCGCTATAACAACGGCAAATCTGGTTTATCCCAATCCAAGTAGCGGACAACTTTGGTTGGACCTGCTGCCCTGGCATGGAGAGCAACTACAAATTACCATTTTCAATGCCTTGGGGCAAGTAGTGATGGACAAAATGCATGTAGCCGATGAGGCTGGCCTGAATCTTGCCTTACCTGAACATCTTGCAAACGGATTATACTACCTTAATGTAAGAAGCAAACAGCAAGGTTTGACCACCACGCGATTTGTTTTGGAAAGAGGTTAAGGAACCGTGACGGAATAATTTTGGAAGGGGTGACATCTCGAAACAGCGAAAAAATGTACATTTCGCTTCGAGATGTCACCCCTTTTTGCTTGTGATACCCCCTTTTTGCTCAGTGCACAACAACAGATGAGTATTCCACCGATAGCGAAGGCCTGGGATTTTCTATTTGATCCAAAAACAATGACTTTTTCAAAATTTTAAACAAAAAATATTTTTTTAAATTTTTTGTTTTAAAATAACACAAACTGTTTTATCTTTGTCCCAGAATACAAACAACAAATTCGTTTTAGTTATGGGAAAGACAAAATTGTACACTGAAACGGAAACAAGCGCAGGAACACACCAAACTTTTACATCTCATCAAAGAACAAGTTCAGCCGCTTCAGGGGCATCGCGGAGCCGTAAACACCAGGCTATGCCGGAGCGATTTGGTCAAGTTCCAAGCCCTGAAGTTCCAACTTCAGTTCTGGTCAAACAAATCATTACCCGTTTACGCAGAAACTGGGTAGCCCTTCGCTTTCAGGCCAATCGCTACACATTTGGGGCATTTGTGGAAAACAACCGCTTAAAAGCGGTTATTCTGGGGGGTGCAATCTACGGAGCCATTCAACTGCAAGGCCCTGATATAGGGCCATATAACGGATCAGACATCATGAGTAATGAGCCAGAAGCCGTAACGCTTGATGTGGGTCAGCGAAGCAGCAAACCGGGATCACAAAAAAATCAATGGGGCACTAAAAATGATGCCGCACCTGTCAGCAGCAAGTATATGAATGCTGCATTGGTAAATGAATATGTTAGCCAATACGGAAACATTGCCATTACAGAAATGCAAAAATTTGGTGTGCCCGCAAGCATTAGCTTGGCACAAGGCCTGATTGAGAGCCGTGCTGGCACGAGCAAATTGGCCAAACGCAACCAAAATCATTTTGGGATCAAGTGCTTTTCGCGCCATTGCAAAAAAGGACATTGCACCAATTTTACAGATGATTCGCACAAGGATTTTTTTAGAGCATTCAAAAATCCCTGGGAAAGCTGGCGAGAACATAGTCGTATGATTTCAACCGGGCGATATGCCAAATTAAAGCATCATGGTCGTGATTATCGCAAATGGGCATATGGACTAAAATCATTGGGTTATGCAACGGATCGTACGTATGCTGAAAAGCTGATAGGTATTATTGAGGAATATGAACTTTACAAATACGACCGTTGAGCCTTGCGGCGTAATTGTGAGGAAAATGTTAAAAATTGCACACCACATTACAAAAGTATAGCGTTATTGGAGCCGGAAATTGACCAAAAATTTCCGCTCCAATATGCTTCGTATTCTTTTTTTTGCGCTTATTTATTGCTTCGCACTTGCAGGATCCGCTCAAAACAGAGCCCAATCAACCATGAAAGGCCTGCTTTGGGAAATTAGTGGTAATGGATCAACCAAGCCATCATACTTGTATGGCACCATGCACGTTTCTGAAAAATTAGCATTTAACCTTAGTGATTCCTTTTTTATCGCTTTGCACAATGTGGATTATGTCGGTTTGGAAACGGATTGCGAAAAATGGCAAGAGTTTCAAAGAAATCTGGCAGAATTTAAAGTGGAGGGTGGAGGAAGGCGTCGTAATTACAATTATGGCGTGGAACCCAATTTATACACTGAAAAATTTGTGTACGAGTCGCCAAACAATGAACTTATAGGAGCCATGCTTTCCTTTAAGCCATACCTTACCAACGAGTTCCTGTACCGATCTGAATCCAACGAAGATTATGAGGAAAATACGTACTTGGATTTGTTTATACATCAGGCTGGAAAAAAATTAGGTAAAAAAGTCATCGGCCTTGAGACCGTTGAAGGCAGTTATGAATCTGCTATGCGGGCTTCATTCCCACCTGAAAATGAAGATGAGGAAATAAGGTTCAACAGGGTTTATGTAAGCCGATCCCAAATTGAGGAAGCCTATCGAAGTCAGGATCTTGATCTCATGGATTCATTAGATCAACTGATATCCCCTGGCAAACACTACCGAAAATGGATGCTGGATGAACGCAATGTTGTTATGGCCAATGGTATTGATTCCATCATCAAACTAAAAAGCAGTATTTTCGCTGCTGTTGGCGCTGCACATTTGCCCAGTGACTTGGGTGTAATAAATTTATTGAGAAAAAAAGGCTACACGGTAAGACCAGTCACTTTCAATTTAGCGAACATTGTCAAAGAAAAAGAGAAAATTGACAAAATACATTACCCGGTCAACATTAGTCGGCAATGGGCAGCTGACTCCAGTTGGTCCGTAGATGCGCCCGGAAAATTCTATACAACCATTGCTGAAAATACCGGCTTTTCACAACATCTTTATGCGGATATGAGCAATGGTGTTTATTATGCCGTTTACAAAGTAAAAACATTTGGTTTTTGGCGTGGCCAGGATGCTGATTACATAAAGTCACGAATAGATAGTATGATCTACGAGCGAATTCCCGGCAAAATCCAGGAACGTAAATCATTTACACAACCCTGTAATGGTATCGAAATCACTACCCGAACCACTAAAGGAGATATTTTAAAGTATAAAATATTAATTACACCCTATGACATTATCCTTTTTGTTACGGGTGGTAATAGTGATTATGCACTGGGTGAGGAAGCAAGCCGTTTTATCAATTCAGTAGCCCTACATCATTATCAGCCAATTACCAAACCTGTTTCAACCATTGTTCAACCCAAACACGGCGGCTTTAGGGCCGTATTCCCTGCAACACTCCAAATAAACACTTTTGATGATAAAGAAGCGGACCTGTTTATCATGTCAACGCAAAACCCTGTTGATTCAGCCGTATATTTCCTGACCCGTGGCGAGTATCACGACCATAATTTTATAGAAGAAGATAGTTTTGAACTTAATATTATTGGTGAAAAAATAGCCGAAGGCTTTAGCAAACAAAAACCTCAAGTTCGATTAATAGATAACAAAATACATCCAACACAAGAACTAAAGGTAAAAGCTGATATTGGCCGCTTTGCTCATACAAACAAATGGATTCACGTGAAAATAGTCATTGATGGGGCATCCTATTATGTGTTGGGTTGCCAAAAAAACAATGATGAAAGGCCACATTCTTTTTTTGACAACTTTTCCATCGAGCCATTAAAATACCCTTATGGCTGGGTAGAGAAAAAAGATACTCTTTTGGATTATAAAGCTATTCAACCTGTTTCTGATGAAAGTACACCGCCTTATTATATAGAACGATTGCAAAAAATGTATAAAGAAGCGGATGATAGGCGCATTGGCGGGTATAGCAATGTTGAGCGTTACAAACATCAAGCAATAGAATCCTTGCAGACGGGTGAATTCATCAACTTAGTAGCAATTACTATGCCGCCGGCAAGCAGTTATCCCTCATTGGATTCATTAAAGCGGCTAAACCATAAAATAATTAGCAACAATAATAAATTCTTTATAAAAGAAGAAAAATGGATAGAAAAAAATGGTATGCTTATAGCAGATTTCTTAGTTACAGACACCAATAGTACTCGAGGGATCAAGACTAAGTTGTTCTTCCATAATAGAAAAGAGTACCGCTTAACTACTGTGATCAATACAGCGCATGGTGAAACTGAATTTGTGCAAAAAGTGTACAGCTCATTCATGCCCACCGATAGTTTGAGCAATGAAAAAATATTTGGTGCGCGTAACCTTAAATTCCTGGAAGATATTTATGCTCAGGATAGCCTTAAAAAGAAAGAAGCCTTGAAAGAATTGGATAATATTTGGGCTGCAAATTATCAAAAAGAAGATTTCGATGTAGTGCTAAAAGCAGTGAAGCATCCAGATTTTGGCAAGCTGAAGTTCCGGGAGAGAGCCTACATTCTTAAGTCATTGGGTAAAACCAAGTCAGAAAAAGTAGCCCCCTGGTTTATTTCATTTTATTATAATTATCCCGACTCTGTCCGTTACCAGCTACTGGCTATCAATGAATTAGCGGAGTGTAAAACCAAAGAATCCTATCAGGCGCTGCTAAAAATCTTATTAAAAAACCCATACGTTCGTGGTGAGTTTGATCAATCATCTGCTTATACTCTTTCTGACTCCTTAGAGTTAAGTGCTTCCGTTCTGATGCCGGATTTAATGAAATTGATCCATTCCAAAGATTGGTCAGAAAATTTATATGATCTTTGTTATTTGATGTACAAGAAGAATTTGGTCAAGCCGAAACTCTGGGCTAAACAAAAAAGTGTTTTGATTCAAAACGTAAAAAATGATCTGCTTAATCATCGAAGGGATTTAGAAAGCAAAAAAGAGGACAATACGGATAGATATTACAGTTACAGATCTATGGCAGAGCGAACGCTTCGTCGCAATCTGATTTTGTTGGCTCCGTTTTTGAACAAGGATAGAAATGTAAAAGAACTAATGGAGCAAGTAATGCGCTTAGGTGATGAGGAATTCAAAATCATGGTTCATGGCCTTTACCTTCAACATGGCGTCAGTACCCCTGCATTAGATTTGCAATCCTATGCCGAAAAAAAAGAAATGCTCGCAACATTATATTCAGAATTAGTGCGATCAGGTAAAATAAACCAATACCCTAAAACCTGGTTCAATGATACTGTTGCTTTGGTACAATCCTACTTTTTTGGCGTTGGAATGTATGGTACGCATATAGATTCCGTCCGTTTTTTGAGTAAACATCCCTCAAAAGTAAATGGTAAACCAGTTTGGTTATACCTTTTTGATATTAAACGCTCTAAAGAAAAGAACTGGACTCTTGCCTATGCCAATGTACCAATGGATATGTCATTTTTGGTAAATCGGGCAGATAATGCACTCACGGACATCCTTCAGTCTCGTTTGACGGACGAAAAAGGTAGGTACCATAATCTAATTCCGCAATTGCAATACATGAATGCTGCTGATAGTAAAACCAAGGAAGAATTTATCCGCAAGAAAATCGCGGAGGCGCGTTTTGATGGCCGTCAACGATATGATGTTTACAACCAGGGATACGAACAAGAGGTACGCTTTGAATTTTAGATATTGTCCGGGATTTCAGGTTATGCCTCTGTTTTTTACTTTTGCACCTAAATAATGATACCATGATAAAAGGAACCGTAAAATTTTATAATGAAGCGAAAGGCTATGGCTTTATCGTCACTGAAAGTGGAACGCAAGAAATCCTTGTTCAAAAAACAGGGCTGAAGGACAAAATACGCGTTGGTGATGCCGTGATGTTCGAGACCAAAAAGAGCAAAAAAGGGATTACTGCCGTCAATGTAAAAATTGCCTGATATGAAATTGCGCGATCAGATTGTCCTGTCATTGCTGTGCCTTTTAAGCAGCTTGTCGGCATGTAGCCCACGCATGACCACTCCGGCAAAAAAACCTGCTCCGGTACAGTCTTCAAAGCCCAATTCAGGATTTGAAAAAATGGATACTGTGCGTTGGACCACACCAACCAATGCCAAACCACCAATCAAAAACCAGCCAACCAATAGTTCATCCGGACAAAATAACAATGGGCAAAACACAAACAATGGCCATGGCGAAACGTATAGGATAGCATTATTGTTGCCTTTTTTGGGCAATCAAACTGAAAGCAACAGCGTCCCGGAAAAAAGCCGTTTGGCCCTTCAGTTCTATGCTGGTGCCAAAATTGCTTTGGAACAGGTCAGCAATGAAAACAAAATCAACCTTATTGCTGATGTGTACGATACGCAGAGTAGCGACGCCGATTTTCAACTGTTGCTTAAAAATCCAAAATTGAACAAAGCAGCCGTTTTCATCGGCCCTGTTCGGAGCAGCCATGTCCAGACCATGGCAGAATGGACCAAACAAAATCGTAAAATATTGGTCTCTCCTGATGCCCCAAACAGCGATTTGACCACAGCAAACCCCGATTTTATACAAATCAATCCCTCCTTGCGCTCACATTGCAGGGCGATTACCAAATATATCCGAAAAACACATAAGGCTGATGCGGTAACGCTCGTGTGCAAAGAAAAAGAATCCGATCGTTTGGTCTATTTTCAAGAGGCCAACACCAATGTAGGAGGCGGTACTATGGGTACTTTGGTTGTGCCAGATGCCACCAACTCTTTTGCCAATATTGACCTGAAAAAATACCTGAAACCCGGGCGTACTGCTGTTTTTGTACTGCCCAGTTGGAGCAGTCAGGATTTTGTAATGGCCTTCTTGCGCAATTTGAAAGCGGTTAAGGGTGCCAACAGGGTAGAAGTGTACGGCATGCCGCAATGGAAAAATTTCGATGCCATTGAGCCGGAGTACTTTACATCCTTGAACGTGCATATCACTTCGGCCTCTTATGTGCCCTACTCCACTGATGAAGTGCGCGCTTTTCAACAAAAGTTTTACGAAACTACAGGTACTATTCCGGATACGGATGGTTTCAATGGCTATGATGTAACGCTCTTCGTTGGCAGGATGCTGGCCCGTCACGGCTTGTCATTCCCAGAACGTCTTGATTTTGAAGCCTTTAGAGGTTTACATTCCGACTTTCGTTTTGTACCTATTTTTTCACAATCCAACCCCGACACTGGAAACAAAGAACGGGCTGACTATTTGGAAAATGAATTTGTCCATATTCTGAAATTTGGCCCTGCGGGTTTTGTACCCGAATAAGCCTACTGCGCAAGTGGCTATTTACGCTTGGATTATTCAAAAAACTCTATGTTGTATCGCTTTTGAAGATCTGATAACAATTGGTTGTTCAGGCCCAAGCGCTGCTCCATTTGCCGGAGCACCTCTTGAGGCAAGGGGGAAAGCACTAATGTTTGGTTGCTTTGATTGGCCACTAAAATCCTATTTCCTTCCGGCAAAAACAAAGCGGGCAATGGATGTTCCGGATTAATGATCCACTCGGTCAGGATATTTCCCTGTACATCCCACAGTTTGGCAGCTCCATCCTTACCCGATGTCACTATGAGGTCATTTTGTGCAAATGAAGCGGCAAGAATGCGATTTTTATGCCCTTTGAAGGACTGTACTAATTGTCCGTTGATGGACCATAAGCGCACCATCATGTCTTCTGACCAGCTCAGCAACTGGCTACCGTCATCTTTCATACTCATCCCCAACACGGGAGAGGGATGTTTGAGGTCATATTCCTGATTGGTTTTCAAGTCTTTGATCCGAATTACATGATCATTACCACGGCTGATGATTTTACTGCGATCAGGGCTGAGCATCAGCTCTTTTGCAGCACCTGTATGCCGACTTATCTCTGCAATCATTTTCCCATCACTATTCCACAAACGAGTGCTGCCATCTGCCTCGGCAGTAACAAACTGGCCATTTTCGGGACCAATTTCCGCGTCGTGCAGGTAATAACTTTGATTGCCTACTGTTGCAATCTGTTCGCCCTTTAGATTCCAAACCCGCGCCGTGCCATCAGAAGAACGGGTGAGGACAAAATTCCCATCCTGTGAAAATGCAGCTGCATATACATTTCCCGAATGCCCAATACATGTAGCAACAGGCTCGCCGTTTAGTTTCCATAATCGGGCAGAATTGTCACGTGAACAGCTGACCACACAGCGCTCATCAGCTGAGAATGCTACAAATCGAAGCGCTTCCGCATGCCCTGTAAGCGTACCCATCAATCGGCCCTCGCGATCCCAAATACGGGCATACTGATCACTCCCCCAGGCTGCAACGTAATTTCCTTTAGGCGAAATGCAAAAATCAAGAAAAACCTTGCTGCTTGCCGAAAGTTGGTATTCTTTTTTTTGATCCACCCGAACCAAATACAGGGATTGGTCATTAAGCCTGAGCACAGCCATTAATCCGTCGGATGCTATTTCTACTTTGTCAAGCGGTTTTTTCCCTTCAAAAACCGTGGTTGCAAATGAATCCCGTACGGCATCGCCAAAAGCGCGCATCATTTCGGGGGCGGGCTTGCCTTCATTGGAAAACCTGAGGCCAAGGTAAGCAAGCAACAAGGCATCAGAATATCGGCCCTTTGCCCTTACATTGTCCGCAATAAGGGCCAAGCGGCGCGCTTCCGCCTTTTTGCCTCGCTCTCGTGCGAGTGCCGCATTCGTTTCTGCTTGTTGGCGAGCCGTGGCCTCGGCTACCTTAGCCGCCTCAGCCGCTTTTTGCGCAGTAAGGGCCTTGCCTAAGGCGAGTTTTTCATTTTCAATTCTTCTGTCCAACTCCGCAATATAGGCATCCTGTGTTTTTTTAAGCCAGGTATTGACCTCCTCGGTTTTGTTTTCTGATTGGCAGGATACGAGGGCCGCCCAAAACTGATCCAAAGCTTCGTCATAACGACCTCGCTTGTATAGTTCCCGCCCATCGGCAAGTACTTTTTCACATTGGGTTTGGCCAAAAAGACCAAGAGGGATACAAAGCGAGAGGCAAAAGATTACGGTGCGCATGGATTGAATTTTTGTGTTGTTTTGGTATAGCGAAACAGCGGTTCGCGGTTACAGAAGCCTCAGCACCCGGATCACCTCCGTCACCATTTCCTCCGTCACATCCAAATGCAGGACAAAACGAATGGTTTGGGGGCCGAAGGCTGAAGCGAGTATGCCATGACGGGCCAATTTTTCCAGAAACAATGGCGGGGTTAGCGGGGCTTGAAGGTCAAAAATAAGGATATTTGTCT
>CAZIKN010000122.1:0-16664 GCA_964539805.1 uncultured Saprospiraceae bacterium
CAATATACTGCCGTAACCATCAAAAGCGGGCGCAAAGGTATAACAACTTTTTATTCTGACAATAGCCCCCTTTACTTTTTTTATAAAAATTTTATTCTGATTTATGGGCTTCAACTTGTTTTTTGGGGCAAGTAGCTAAGTTTCAAGACATTGCAGAAGAAAGACTTACTTTTGTGCATGATGAAATCACAACAATTTATTGAGCAGTTGAGGAAAAACTTATTACAATCCTTGCCAGGGCCGAGTGTCCAGTACGAAATGGCCAGCATTTCGCGCTTAAGTGAGCGGGACCAGATCATTCCCGTCCCTCAAGATGCAAAAGTAGCATGCGTGTTGAACCTGTTGCATTTTGATGAAGGGCGATGGAAAACTGTTCTGATCAAAAGAACCGAAAATCCATTGGATAGGCACAGCGGACAGGTAAGTTTCCCGGGTGGCCGCATGGAGCCAGATGACCCTTCATTGGAGCATGTAGCTTTACGGGAAGCGCAAGAGGAAATCGGAGTTGATCCCAATACAATTGAATTGATCGGTCAATTGAGTTCTCTTTACATTCCGGTCAGTAATTTTTGGGTACACCATTATATAGGTGTGTTAAATGGTCCGCCTTTATTTCAGCCCCAGCCCGGCGAGGTGGAGCACATACTTCGGCCTGACGTACATTTATTCACAGACCCGGCCTCAAAAAAGAAAAAGGACATCACTATATATAATGGTGTAAGCTTAAAGGAGGTGCCTTATTTTGAAGTTGAGGGTAGGGTAGTGTGGGGGGCTACTGCGATGATGCTGAATGAATTTGCCGCCTTACTCTAAAACGACCTCTGTAGCACCATAGCCATACTTATGGTGGTATTCGTTTTTGAATTTGCGTACGTGCGGATTGTTTCGGAGCTGCTCCGCAATGGCGCCTCGGAGTTTCCCTTCGCCTACACCATGTATAATAAATACCCTTGGTGCTCCCAATCGAATAGCCTTGTCCAAAAACCGTTGACAATGGAGCAATTGAATTCTTAATATCTCGCCCTTGTCAAGACGGACATGTCCATTGATCAGGTTTTCAATATGGAGGTCAATTTCGGGATTAAAATTAGCAAATGCCTCAAGATCGTTGAGCTGCACTTTTTGCCTGTTATTGGAGGCTGGCTTTGCTGGTTTTTTGGTGTGCTCTTTGGCGTAATCCTGAAGGCTTTCTGTTGGGTTGCTGGATGATTTGGATGGTTCGAAGGAATCAAACAGCACAAACTGGTGTGCTGGCACATTGAGCACTGGGGCTGTGTTAAGATTATTGAAAAACTGTTTGGGCCGTATCCTCAATGTGCGTTCAAGCGGGGTATCCAAACCCTGTGTTGTGATGCGTTGAAGGGAGCACCACGCCTCCAGTCCATCATTCAGGTCATCAAAAATCAGGTCGCAAATTTCAATGGCTGTTACAGCGGATAACTTTTCACTGTGTTGACCTATCTCACGAGATGCGGTGTCTAATTTGAAATCAAAGATAAACTCATAAGAAGTGTCATTTAACAACCAAACTTTATAACGGCTTACGGCGCCATCTCTGCCCGGCATGGGTTCAAAAGCGATCTGCACCCCTTTAGGGCGCAATATGACATACTGTATGGACAAATGCCTCCTTGGTGGGGGATCGGGCCTTTTTACCTGTTGCCCTTGGACAAATTTGGCACCGCTTAATTTGGGCTCAGCCTCCAGATCCCGAACCAGATCTTCTTCAAAGGCCGGGATTTCTATATCGGGATCGGCCAGCATGCGCACCATGAGCATGCCATCATCCAATAGCGCGGTGATGATGCCTGCTTCTCCCGTAAATCTTAGTTTTACTTTTGTTCCTATGCTAAATAGCATTGTCAATGCTTTTTTATTCGTTTTTTATAGCCAATCAAACACCTTTGTAGGAAAAAGAGTTTAAGGGCATGTGTGGGATTTTCGGCTTGAGTCGAAAATCCCACACGTGCTCTAACCATCAGGCCTTTTCAACAAGGTATAAGGTCTTCAAAATATTCAGATGATGAAAATGGTGACCTACAATGATAAAAAAATAGGCCCTTACCGATACTTGCCAGTTACTGGCCATACCTACTTGCCTGGACTGTTCCTCACTGCATTGGGACAAAAGCGAGAGGGTGTTCTCTCTTACAGCTTTGAATTCTTTTAAGAGGTCTTTGATGCTTCTTTTGCTAACATCAGCATATTCCATCCAAAAATCCTGATTAAAACCGGGAAGTGGTGCGCGGTCGCCGCGCATGAACCAAAGTGTACGGAACGCAAAAACTCGCTCGGTATCAATCATGTGGATCAACACCTGCTTTATGGTCCATTTTCCTTGCTGATAGGCGAAGTCGCCCATTTCGTCAGGCAGCTCGAGCAAAAGTTTGCTAAGTTCGCGCAATGATGAGGTCAGCAGGGATTTGGCGGAACCGCGTTTGGGTACAGCCTGGATGTAAGTTTCATGAAATGGGGCATATTCGCCTTTCTTCGGACGTTGCATGATGTCTGCTTTTTTTTAACTATTTGCGATCAATTCATAATCAATACGCCACAATTGATAGGTTTCGATAATGAGCGTAATGGTTTCAGCATAGTTTGGTGCCGTTGCGTAACCGCTTTGTTTCAGGCCTGCTGCCCAAGCCGCATAATAAGGCACTTCTTTATGGCCAAAAAGCGGGCGTTCTATGCTATATACCTTTCCAATTTCATACCCCCGGATCATCCAACCATAGCGTTCGTTTTGAAGCAAGAGCGTATGCCTTCGGTAGCTTTCGCGAGCAGATGGGTAAACCTCAAAGCGATCCCAAACATAGTCATCCTTGCGCTGAACGCAATCCACGGCAAGGCTGTGATGGTCAAAGTCAGCGTCATCCTTTTTCCCATCTTTGTTGTAGCCGGTCTTTAACCTGCATTTAACACCAAAGTGGTTGTTGGCAACTGCGGCAAGATAACCCCGTCCGGCATCTCCTTCCAATAAGCCTTGGGCTAAAGTGACGGAAGCCGGTATTTTGCTCCTGTACATTTCGTATATGGCAATATCCCTATATTTCTCCACATAATCCATGTAGGCTTTTGCGTGCTTTTGTTTTGTAAAAGAAAAGTTTTTAAATACTTGGTTTTCAATGTTTTCGCGCTTCCAGAATACTGATTTGGGCGAATATAGTTCAATTTTGTTGTCAGGCTTGACAAGGGATGAAAGGGAGTCTAACTGATAAAATTCACTTAATTTGGACGTAAAGAGGCTTCCTACAATCTGACTTCCCGTCATAAAATTTTCCTGCATATCATCATAAACAGGCAGTTCGGTCAGGAATCCCAGGCGTTCAGCCAACCATTCATAGTTTCTTATGACCAAATAGGCGGGCAAAGCAAAAACCATTATGGCCAGAACGATTCCTCTGCCAAGGCCATAAAAAATTCTGTAGTCATTAGCATTAGACATGATCAAGCAAATGTGAAACACCACCCCGACTTAGTCAACCGACCTTGTCTGCTGATTCTAATTGTTCGCTCGTCATGCCAAAACGGCGTTCCCGGTTTTGATAACTTAATATGGCCTCAAAAAGCTCTTTTTTGCCAAAATCCGGCCAGAATACCGGAGTGAAATAAAGTTCAGCATAAGCTATTTGCCACAATAGGAAATTAGAAATCCGGGCCTCTCCACTGGTGCGGATAAGCAGTTCCGGGTCAGGAATCCCATAAGTACTGAGGGCATTTTCAAAATGTTCTTCCGTGATATGGTCAGGATGCAGTTGGCCCTCCCGAGCCAGTGCGGCAAGCAGCCGCGTAGCCCTGAGAATTTCCCATTTGGCAGAATAATTAAGGGCCAAAATGAGTGTAATTCTGCTGTTGTTACGGGTGTCTTCAATACCTTGCTGAAGGGCTTTGTAGCTGGCCGCTGGCAACCCTTCCAGGTCGCCAATAGCCATCAAACGAACGCCGTTTTTGTTTAGGTCTTTTATTTCACCCTTTATGGTCTCAACCAAAAGTGTCATCAGCGCAGTGACTTCCGCTGGTGGGCGGTTCCAGTTTTCGGTACTAAAGGCATAAAGGGTTAGGTATTTAACGCCAATTTCAGCTGCTGCTTCTGTAACTTCTCTCACACTTTTTACCCCACTGCGATGCCCAAGCATGCGGGGCATTCCTTTTTGTTTGGCCCACCGTCCATTGCCATCCATGATGATGGCAATGTGTGCGGGCACGTTTTGGGGCTTTATTTTAAACTTCAGATCTTCTTCCATATCATTACTTATGAACGGCAAAAGTACCATTTTTTTAAAAAACTCATTTGCATGAGATATTTATAGTCAAGGCAAAGTGGTTTTGTGTTTACTCATGGCTGTAAATATTTAAAAATCAGGCAAATCAATCCTGGTAATCTTCAAAAGCACTTAAATCCGGGCAAAAGCGCGAAAAATAGATAATTTGCAAAAATGTTACAATATGACATTTTTTGCCCGATTAAAAAAATCTTTCTTCTTTGCTTTCTGATATTTGCCATACTTTCGCCGCAGTTTTTATTCAATCAACTAATTTTCTGCTATTGTCATGAAAAAATTATTTACACTCGCTTTATTAGCGCTTTTGGGTTCTGCCCTGCAGGCACAATCCACTTTTACCGATGACTTTGAGTCGTACAATGTCGGTGATCCTATTGGAAAAACATCGGCAAAATGGGAAACATGGGGCGGTACAACCACAACTGATGATGCCCCTGTATCTGATGAACAGGCCAAAAGTGGCACCAAATCCTTGAAACTTGTGGCTACGGCAGCCACTCAGGGCGGTCCATCCGATATCATTTGCAAATTTGGCGGTGCTTATATCTCTGGCCTTTTTGACCTTAAGTTTGATCTGTATGTAAAAACAGGTGCTTACTTTAACCTACAGGCTGAAACCACTAACGGCTCCAAATGGGCTGCCGATTTTTATGTAGAGAATGAACTGCTGACCGTTAATGTTGATGGCAACAGAATCAATGTGCTGAGCAACATTCCTTTCCCTGCCAATAAATGGGTTAATTTTAACCTGAAAGCAGACATCACCAGCAATCAGTGGGAGATATTCTTAGATAATGTATCCGTGGGCAAATTTGGCAACACCCTGAACAAAATTGCGTCTATCAATTTTTACCCCACCATCAAAGGTACTGCAGCAAAACCTATTGCCGATTTGTACTACATAGATAATTTCTTCTATGACTATTCCAAGCCCGCTTTGCCAGTTAATGACGGCTGCTTGTACAACTTTGCGCCTCGCAACTTTGGTTTGGCCGGCATGCAATATCCTGTTTGGGTAGAAGTGCGCAACACAGGATCAGGTGTTATGACCAAGTTTGACGTGATGATCGAAAACGGCAAAGACACCTTCGTACAGTCATTTTCTGCACAAAACATGGCCTCTTTGGCGATCAAACGCCTGAATATCACCACGGGTGTTTACAAGCTTTTGGAAGGCAACCAACAGATCCGTGCAAGGCTCTTAAAGGTGGGAGGTGTTACAAACGACGGCAACCCTGCCAATAACCTCAAAACAGTAAACGCAAATGGCTTTATCGCTGCTGAAGACCGCGCCATTTTGATTGAAGAAGCTACTGGAACGTGGTGCACCTGGTGCCCACGTGGCCACGTATTCATGGATTCTCTTTCTAAGTTATATCCCGGTAAATTTATTGGTATTGCCGTCCACAATGGCGCCAATGATCCCATGGTAGTACCTGAGTATGACCAAGGCTTGAGGCTATTTCCCGGCTTCCCCGGCTTCCCAAGCGTTGTTATCAATCGCGAGACAATTGGCGATCCAGGTAGCATGGAATTGCCATTCTTGACAGAAATCCAAAAATCTGCTCCTGTAAGAATCCAAAATGGCGCCACCTTCAACGAAACAACAGGTGAATTGACCATTAGTGTAACTGCTGATGTAAAGGAAGAACTCACTGGTGATTTTTTCTTGAATGCTGTGATTGTTGAGGATAGCCTTACCGGCACTACAAGCGGCTGGGCTCAAGTAAATGCCTATGCAGGTGGTGCTCAAGGTGTTATGGGCGGTTTTGAAAAATTGCCAAGCCCTGTTCCTGCCAACAGAATGGTGTACGACCACGTTGGTCGCGCAATCCTCGGGGGCTATTATGGCAAGCAAGTTGCTGCTACCCTTTTACCTGCAGGTAGCAAACACCATGACAATTTTAAATGGGTACTCGGCCCTGCAAACAGAAAGAATAAAATCAAAATCGTTGGTGTAATGTATGACGCTGACGGTAAGGTGGTCAATGCTACAGAAACTACGATTGAAGAGGCTGTAAACAATGGCTTTGTTTTGAATGCAAACGTAATCGCAAACGAAACTCGTGTAGCCGTTGTGCCTAACCCTGCTGATGGCATGACTCAGATTGCCATAGAACTGAACGAAACGGCAGAAGTAAGCGTTCGTGCATTTGACATGCTGGGCCGTCAGGTAAGCGAGAAAAATTATGGCCTGCAAGCTGGTGAGCAATTGCTCAGCTTCTCTACCGCTAATTTGGAAGACGGTGTTTATAACTTTGTTATCATGGCCGGCAACGACACGATTAGCCGTAAGGTGATCGTTAAGCACTAATGTAATGTAACTCTGTATTGATTTTACATTACCTGATGTAAAATAAGCACAGCCCCTCCGATTGTATATCGTGAGGGGCTGTGTGTTTTATCACTCCTAAATTACAGGTCCGCCAATTTTTTTGTGATCACTTCTTTGCCATTTTCAATTGACTTGCGCCCAAACAACAGGCCTGCTCCATCAGCATCAATCAGCACTGTATCACCATTTTGATATTCCCCAGCGAGCAGATATTTGGCCAATTCATTGATCAACTCGCGCTGAAGGGTGCGCTTGAGCGGTCGGGCGCCAAATTGAGGGTCAAAACCGTGTTCCACCAATATGGTGGCGGCATCCGGAGTAACTTCAAGTTTAAGTTCTTGTTTTTGGAGCATTTCATGCACATCCTTGAGCAGAATATGCAGAATTTCATCCATCTGATCTTTTTGTAGCGGGTGAAAGACTACTACTTCGTCAATGCGGTTGAGAAACTCCGGGCGAAGGTTCATTTTCAGGGCATCCATTACCTCTGCTTTCGCCGCTTCAAAAACCTCGTGTTTGCGTTTTTCCGGCATTTCCTCATAATCCTCAAAGGCTTCCATTATCCTGTCGGAGGCAATATTGGAGGTCATGATGATGATGGTGTTTTTGAAATTTGCTGTTCTCCCTTTGTTGTCGGTCAATCGGCCATCATCCAACATTTGCAACAGAACATTAAAGGTGTCCGGGTGCGCTTTTTCAATTTCATCCAAAAGAACGATAGAGTAGGGGCGACGACGCACGGCCTCGGTCAGTTGCCCGCCCTCATCATACCCAACATAACCGGGAGGAGCGCCTACTAATCGAGATACGTTGTGTTTTTCCTGGTATTCGCTCATGTCAATACGCGTAATGGCCTTTTCATCATCAAAAAGCACATCGGCAAGCGCTTTGGCCAATTCTGTTTTGCCCACACCTGTTGGGCCGCAGAAGATAAAGGAGCCTATGGGTTTGTCAGGGTCGCTTAGGCCTGCACGGCTACGGCGTATGGCATCGGCTACGGCTACCACGGCATCGTGTTGGCCCACCACACGCTGGTGCATTTCTTTTTCGAGATGCAAAAGGCGTTCTTTTTCGCCGCGCATCATTTTGGATAGGGGAATGCCTGTCCAGCGCGCTACCACCTCAGCAATGTCATTGGAGGTAACCGTTTGGGTAGTCATCCTGTTTTCGGGAGCCAATTCGCCTAATTTTTCCTCCGCAGCACGCAGCATGGCTTCCTGGGCAGGTATGTCCTGGTATTTGATCCGGCTGGCTACTTCCAGATTGCCTTCGCGCTCGGCGCGTTGATACTGGATTTGGAGTTCTTCCAATTTTTGTTTGCAGTTCTGAATGGCCTCTACGATTTCTTTTTCAGCATTCCATTTTGCCCTTAGCCCGTCCAATTTTTCGCGCAAGTCCTGAATTTGCTTGTTCATGGCATCCAGCTTGCGTTCGTCATTTTCGCGTTTGATGGCTTCGCGTTCTATCTCCAATTGGCGCAATTGACGATCCAGTTTATCCACCTCCTCAGGCACGGAATCCAATTCCAGGCGCAGTTTGGCGGCAGCTTCATCAATCAGGTCAATGGCTTTGTCAGGCAGTTTGCGCTCGCTGATATAACGATGGCTCAGCTCGGCGGCGGCAATCAATGCCTCGTCCAATATTTGTACCTTATGGTAGTTTTCGTATTTTTCACGAATGCCCCTGAGGATGGAAATGGAGTCCTCTACGCTGGGCTCATCCACATACACAGATTGGAAACGACGCTCCAGGGCTTTGTCACTTTCAAAATATTTTTGATATTCATCCAATGTTGTTGCACCAATAGTGCGCAGTTCGCCCCTTGCGAGGGCTGGTTTCAGTATGTTTGCTGCGTCCATTGCCCCTTGTCCGCCTCCGGCACCCACAAGGGTATGAATTTCGTCAATAAACAGAATTACCTTCTCTTCACTGTCTATCACTTCCTTGATAACAGCCTTCAGGCGTTCCTCAAATTCACCCTTATATTTAGCACCCGCAATTAGGGCCGCCATATCCAGACTGAATATTTTTTTGCCAGAAAGTGTTTCTGGAACGTCCTGACGCACGATACGCCATGCAATGCCTTCCACGATGGCCGTTTTTCCCACGCCAGGGTCGCCAATTACGACCGGGTTGTTTTTCTTTCGGCGGCTGAGGATATGCAAAACGCGGCGTATTTCCTCGTCTCTTCCGATAACCGGATCAAGTTTGCCGCTTTCAGCCAGTTCCGTGAGGTTAATGGCATATTTTTGTAAGGCGTTGTACACCTGTTCAGATGTCTGGTCGGTTACTTTTCGGCCTTTACGGAGTTCCTTTACTGCTGCGATGAGCGTTTCGAGCGTAGCACCATTTTCCCTTAAGAGCCTTGCCGCCTTATCATTGCCTTTTACTATGCCCAATAGCATTAGTTCCAATGAAATATACTCGTCACCAAATTCCTTGAGCATGGCTTTGGCTGCTGCAATGGCTTTGTTGGCTTCATTGGTAAGGTATTGTTTGTCTGCGCCTTGTACGCGAGGGGTTTCCCAGATCAGTTTGTCCAAGTCTTGTTCAAAACGGGGCATGTTGACGCCGGTTTTTTTAAGCAGGTATTCGCTGACGGATTCGTCCGCGTTCAACATTCCTTTCAGGAGGTGAGCGGTGTCCACACTTTGTTGTTCGTAACCGGCCGCTATTTGCTGAGCCTGCACGATGGCCTCTTGGGCCTTGATGGTGAAATTATCGTATGTCATATAATGCTTTGATTTTCAGTTGTAAATTAAGGTCATAAATTTCTGAATGCGCTGCCCGACAGGCAGGTCAAATGTGCCATAAAACGGGAAAATTCCCTTAGTTGATCCATCAGAACATCCTTGTATCCCTTTTTTGTTTTTTATCACTCCTAAGCAATTTTTTTTCCAATTTTTGGTGAAAATGCCCCATTGTCTTGGAATACTTCACCATTGTTGTTTAATGTGTTGATAATGAATTTTTTGTAAAAAAGCAAGACCTTTAACGCAGCCCAATATGTGTATGTAAAATTGGCAGCAACGCCCGCAAAAAAAGTCATTTTGACGTGTTTCTAAAGCGAAAGTGCGACAAAATGTCTGGAAAAAACGTCCAACAGCTTCCTTGGTAAAAATTTGATCATTGACGTAAGGGTAAGTTATACCTTTGGTGTCTCAAATACAGCACTTGATTGTGATACAGGATAAAGACCAACATTTATTGGCCGCACTGCAACAGGGCGATGAGGCAGCTTTTGATGCTTTGTTTAGGAAGTGGTATGAGCCGCTCGTCCGTTATGCCGCTGCTATGGCTGATGGGAATGTAGATGAAGCAGAAGATCTTGTGCAGCAAGTGTTTGTAAAATTTTGGGAGCAGCGTGAAGCATTGCTTGTTCAATATTCTACAAAAGCATATTTGTACCGTATGGTGCACAATAGTGCGCTCAATCGTTTGCGCAGTTTTCGCGCAAAAGAACGCTACAGCGAACATCAGATCAGGAGCATGGAAAATACCCACGAGGCTTCGCCCGAGCATTCGGATAGTGAATTGCAGCAACGCTACAAAAAGGCCTTGTCCCTGCTACCGCCCCAATGCAGGCAGGTGTTTGAGCTAAGCCGCTTTGAAGCGTTGAAATATCGGGAAATTGCTGATCAATTGGGCATTTCCATCAAAACAGTGGAAACCCAAATGGGCAAAGCACTAAAAATACTTCGGCACGAACTGGCCGATTATCTCGTAACCATACTCCTGCTTTTGGCACTCTGATCTACAGAACAACCTATTATGCAAGAAGACTACATAGATGAATTGATTGCCAAGCATTTTGCGGGAGAAACAAGCCGCGATGAGGCCCTTTTATTGCAAAAATGGCTTGCAAGCTCGCCTGACAACAAGCGATATTTTGAGCAAATGCAACGACTTTGGCAAGGGGCACCTGATGTGTATGCGCCCCTGTCCCGTGAAATTGATACTGAAAACGCCCTCAAATCGGTAAAGCAACGCATTGCCAATAAGGCTCAGTCTGGATCTAATGCCAAAATAGTTCCCTTCCCCCTGCGCAATTGGATGGCTGCCGCAGCTGCTCTTATTGTCATTGTGCTTGCCGCCGTGTTTTTATTTCAAAGAAATGATATTGAACCCGGTCAATATGTCAGCTCCGACTATGTACTCAGGGATACCCTTACAGATGGCACACGAATCGCCCTTAACCGCCACTCAGGCCTTACAACAGCCTTCTCAAACCGTGAGCGCAGGGTAAAACTGAAAGGAGAGGCCCACTTTGATGTGGTTCCAGATCAATCCAAACCCTTTGTTATCGAAATACAGCAATTGGAGGTGACCGTACTGGGCACTGTATTTAATGTGGACAATCTGAGTGATCCTGGCAACATAATTGTCAGCGTGGAAGAGGGTAGGGTAGCGCTGGAAGCCAATGGACATACGGAAATATTGACTGCCGGACAAGAGTTGAGTTTTGAAACAGCAACGGGCAAATTTACCCGGGCAACACAGCAATTTGACCCCAACAGATTGGCTTATCGCGATTTGAATTTCACGTTCAATGATGATCCATTATCTATTGTTATTCCAGCCCTGGAAAAAGCATATAGCGTTACCATTATCCTGAAAAACAAGGATTTAGAAGATTGTTTGCTGCGCACACGCTACCCGGGTTTGCCATTGGAGCGTGTACTTGAATTGCTGGCCGAAACTTTTTCCTTCCAAATCATAGCGCGCAATGGCGTGTACGAATTAGCCGGCGGATCATGCAAGTAGTTCGATGCCTTGTTTTTGTTTTCGGGATTTTTTTTGTCCTTCCTGTCAAGGCCAATGATGTGCTTTCGCGCAGGGTTGATGTTGTGTTTCGCCAAACGCCGATTCAGAATGCCTTGGATGAGGTAGCGCGTGCAGGGCATTTTGAATGGTCTTACAATCCCAATCTGATAGATCGCTCCAAAAGAATTTCTCTTACGGCAAATGATTGGACCATTCGTGAAATTTTGTACGAAGTACTTGGCAATGGGTATTATTTTAAATCAAGTGGTAATTACTTGATTATCAAAAAAATGGATAAAAATACCGATGAATTGAGCGGCTATATTCGCGACCCTAAAACGGGCCAACGCCTAGCTAACGCAACGGTGTATGATCGCCGAACCCTTCGTGCAACTACCACGGACTCCACAGGTTATTATCGCATCAAAGTAAAAAAACAGACCGAGGTTGTCATTGCCCGCTTGGGCTATCGGGATACCATATTGGAGTTAAAATCCAATACACCCCGTTTCCAAAAACTAACATTGCACACGGATTCCCTCTGTCCTGTACAAAAACAAGAACCTTTGTTGGTACTGATGAAATCGGCGGCCTCTGATTTTGAGCGTTTTTTTGATGCCACCCTGGACAAATGGCACACCATGAACGTAAAGGACTCCTTTCACCGACAATTTCAGTTTTCTCTTCTCCCCACCATTGGCACTAACCACATCTTGAGCAGTAAGGTAGAAAATGACTATTCATTTAATATTCTTGCAGGCGTGTCACAGGGAGTCAGGTATGCAGAATTGGCTGGTGTGGCCAATTTTACCCAAAAAAATGTACGAGGCTTTCAAGCTGCAGGTGTGGTCAATTTGGTCAAGGGTAATTGTTCCGGCATACAATTGGCGGGCGTAAATAATGAAATACTGGATACCTTGTCGGGATTTCAAGGGGCTGGCGTGATGAATTTGGCCTTGAATACGGCAGGATTTGCCTTTCAGAGCGCCGGCGTGATGAACTACGGGATAAATAATCAGGGCACCCTGATTCAAGCCGCCGGTGTGTTGAACATAGCCGACACGCTCCGTACCTTACAGGCAGCGGGTGTTTTTAACCGCGCACGCATCGTGGAAGGCGTACAAGTGGCCGGCGTGGTCAACAGTGCAAGGGAAATAAAAGGCCTGCAAACATCGGGCGTGGTCAATCAGGCACATACTGTAAAGGGCATACAAATTTCGGGTGTACTGAACACGGCAAAAAAAGTTAGAGGCTTGCAAATTGGATTTATCAATAATACACGGAACTTGCGCGGTGTTCAGATTGGCCTGATCAATAAAGCAGGAGGTTGGTGGTTTCCTTTTATCCTGATACGGGCTCAAAAAAACAGCTTATGACACTTGAACAAAAATTAGAGCCATTTGCCAATCGCCTGAGCAAAATGGCTAAGCATTATGGCAAATGGGCCAGGAAACAAGGCATTACTTGTTATCGGGTATATGACAATGACATACCCGGCACACCACTGGTCGTGGATGTGTACGAAAATATTGTCCATGTGGCGGAATATGCCCGTGATCACGGTATGGAGCCTGATGAGCATGCCGCTTGGCTTCAAGGCTGCATTGATGTCATCAGTCGTGTACTCCAAGTATCCAATGATCTGATTTACCTCAAATTCAGGCAAAAACAAAAGGGCCTAAGCCAATACGAACGCTTCTCTCGTGCAGGGGCAGAATATTTGGTGCGCGAAAATGGACTTCGTTTTTTGATCAAACCTGCTGATTACTTAGATGTTGGCCTTTTTTTGGATCACCGCAATACCCGGCGAATGGTGCGTGACGAAGCCGCAGGAAAAAAAGTGCTCAACCTGTTTGCCTATACCGGCTCCTTTTCAGTGTACGCTGCTGCCGGTGGTGCTTCCGAAACATGCACCATTGATATGAGCAATACTTATCTCCAATGGGCTGACCGCAACCTTTCCCTAAACGGATTCGAAGGCAAAAACCACCGTTTGGTTCAAGGTGACGTGTTGGACTGGCTTAGCCGACAACCCGATGAACTTTTTGACCTTGTCGTACTGGATCCGCCCACCTTTTCCAACAGCAAGCGCATGGACGGCACCTTGGACATCCAGCGCGACCATGTTTTGCTTCTAAACCGCACACTACGACATTGCAAACCTGGTGGCGTACTTTATTTTTCCACCAATTTCAGACGCTTCAAAATAGAAAGTTCAGAAATAAGGGCTGCCGAAATCAAGGATATTAGCAAACAAACCATACCCAACGATTTCAGAAATGAACGAACACATCATTGCTTCCGAATGGTAAAATAAGTATTGCCCCTTCCATGAACGGTATTATCCGTTCAATGAAATGCTGCTTCTTTCCATATTGTTGAAAACATGCCGCAGTTGGTTGATGCACTTTGTTGGTCGTTTTGACACAACCACACCTTTGTGTCATCAAACGATAGCAAAACATGACACAACAATATTTTTTGCCTTTGACTTTTTGCTTGTCAAGCATTGGTTTATTAAATGGACAAAACCCTGACAGCGATAAAATTACCGCACCGCCAACCATAGACAGCGCATCCCACCGCGCCTCAAGCTGGTCCATTGGGCTTGATTTTGATAGCAGGGCCTTGGTAGCGGGCCGTGATTATGACCTGGCACAACAGGCTTTTATGCCATCCCTGAGTTATAGCCACCAGTCCGGCCTGTATGCAGTCGCAAGAGCTTCGTTTTTAAGCGCCGCCGAGCCACAATATACCCAAACTACCCTCGGACTGGGATATGGACGCACAATAGGCCAATATGGTTATGCCGCTCTGTCATACGATCATTTCTTCTTCCATCCGGCTGATGAAGGGCTACTACAGAACAGCCTCACAGCATTCGGTAGCGTGAACAAGGGAAAATTCAACATAGCAATGAGCTATACCGCTCTATTTGATCCCGAGACTGCCCATCAGATCAACATGAGCATTGCGCTAAACCTGCAAAAAACGATAGCGCGAATACGTAGCGATTTGTTTCTCACGCCCAACGTTTCCCTCTTGACAGGTACAGAAACCGTGCCCCTTCAAAGATTCAGCAATCAGTTGATTGAAAAAGGAACGGGGCAACGCTGGGAAACCCGCGTCCGATTTCCTAAAACCGGAACAAGGCCAAACAATGAAATAGAACAAACCGCATTTGGCCCATTGAGCATGACCCTTTCCCTGCCCGCAACTTTACAGTTTAGAAGGATAAGTGTCTCATTAGTAGCTAATTATGTTGTCCCTTTTGCGATAAATTCAGCGTCAGAAAAACCTGACAACAGCCTTTATTTCAGTACAGGCCTTAACTGGATGCTGAACCAGTAGCCGCTATTTGTATTTCCATTATTTTTTCACCTAAATATTTTTTTACCATGAAATGCATCATTAAAATGCTGAGCGTATGCTCTTTTGTTCTCTTTAGCAACATCGTTTTTGCACAAAGCAAAACCCCTGCTGAAATCAAAAATGAAAACACTGCTAATCGGCAGGAAACCCGCAATACCAATGCGGAGGCCCGTCAGGAAACGTACAATACCAACACGCCCGGCCGACAGGAGACGGCTAAAACAAACATGGAGAACCGTGATGAGGCGAAGGCAGACGGAAAAGTGAGCAAAGAAGAAGCCAAGGCGGTCAAAACGGAAAATTCAGCCAACCGCAAAGCGACGGCGGAAAAAAATCAGCCTGTTCGTCAGGAAACAGGTAAAGCGAACTCCGCACGTCGTCAGGAAACGGCCAAAAAGAATGCCGCTAACCGCCAGAATCATTAATCCTTCCTTGGCTATTCGTCATCCTTGCCGGGGGTATTGGGGTCGTCATAATCAATTTTTCCGCCCCACATGCGCATTTGGCGTATGATCCAGCGTTGACGTTCAGTCGTTTGGCCGGAAGGTGATTCCACCTTGTAAACCAATGGATTGGGCAGCACAGCAGCCAGAAGAGCAGCCTCCTTGCGATTGAGGTCTTTGGCTGGCTTCTTGAAAAAATGCTGTGCTGCCGCTTCCGCTCCGTAAATGCCGTCACCATATTCAATACTGTTGAGGTAAACGGCCATAATCCGCTCCTTGCTCCAAAAAATTTCAATCAAAAAGGTAAAATACACTTCCAATCCTTTTCGCAACCAGGAGCGTTTGGGCCACAAAAATGCATTTTTGGCCGTTTGTTGGCTGATGGTACTTGCCCCGCGTTTTCTTTTATGGGTTTTGTTGTATTTGTAGGCTTTTTCAATGGCTTCAAAATCAAAACCTTCATGCTCCAGAAAATCCTGATCCTCTGCGCACACCACCGCCAATTGCAGATGGGATGAAATATCACTCAAAGGAACCCAGTCATGTTTTAACTGTATGTCACGGTCACTTGCCCACGCTTGCTCAAGCGTCCGCTGTACCATCAAAGGGGTAAGGGGCACTGGTAAGAAAGTGTATAGCAAGGTAAGCCCTACCGTAATACCCAAAAACCAGAGAGTGACTTTGATGAATAAACGACGGAAGTAAAGCCCCCAGCGCGGATTGCCGGTTGCATCGTCCTTGGGCAGGCCCTTGTACCAGCCCCTGAGCATATTGGTGATGAATCGCATAGATTTTTTCCTGGTATCAAATGATGGCAAAGGTGATACGAAACTGGAAAAAAACAAAGCAATTCCTTAAATCACCTTATCGGCACAGGAAGAAGAGGCAAATGCATCCGGTTTGGCCTTGAACACAAAGCCCATGCTCAGGATGTAGCCCATGGCCTCTTTAAGGGCAGCATTGCTCTCAAAGGCTGGATCCGTATTGATGTCAGCATGTACCTCCAAACCAACATCATACAGGTCAAGTAACTCGCACAGGCTGTATGCTACCTCAACGGAGCGCCCCACTTCAAGGATCATGCGCTCGCGCAGGCTCATTTCCCTTTTCTGTTTTTCGTTAGAGATAAACATAAAACCTCCACGTTTTTCGCGTAAAAACACGATAACTGTGGCAAAATGCACTTCATCTGCAATCACTTGTGAATCTGTGCCAATACAAACCTTCAGGCGATAGCCTTCTGCCTGTTCCTTTTTAATGGTTTCTTCAACAGCCGTCAGGATGGGTTGTTGAATACGCTGACCATTGAGTCTTCTCCATTCCATGACACGAATTTTGTTTGTGTTTTTTCCGTACAAAACTAAACCGTTTTTATGAAAAAACAAGTTAAGAAATCGTGACTTATACCAAGGTTTAAGAGCATGTCTGGGATTTTCTGCTTGAGTCAAAAACGAGAGATTTTTTCAG
>CAZIKN010000123.1:0-16548 GCA_964539805.1 uncultured Saprospiraceae bacterium
AACTGATGGATTTTATCGGAAACGACATCAATTATGCCGTTACGGAAATCGTTTTTGAGCATTTTTATTATGATCCGCGCTACAAACCCTCTTTTACGCAAAAACGCTTGGTGGATGCCCACTTCTATGGCAGGAAATCACAGCGCGGCTTTTATGATTACAGAGAAGGCCATAGCAAGCCGGAACCAGTCCGTGACGAAGCCTTGGGGCATGAAATTGTTTTGCGTATTTTGTCAATGCTCATTAACGAGGCCGCTGATACCTGCTACCTTGGTGTGGCCAATCGTGATGACATTGACCTGGCTATGACACAGGGCGTCAATTACCCCAAAGGCTTGCTGGCCTGGGCTGATGAGATCGGTATAAATACCATTGTAGGAAAAATGGACTCCTTGTATGTAGAATACTTAGAGGACCGTTATCGCTGCTGCCGCCTGTTGCGCCAAATGAGCCGCGAAGGGCGAAAATTTTATAACTAATGATCAATACACCTGGACTTTGGCTGTCCAGAGCGTCGTGCCTTTTTCCGTATCCGCCAATATACACTGATACGCACCGGATGGTATCTTGGGCAATGTGACATAATAGACTTGCTTGCTGTTGATCAGTGATAATTGTTGATGGAATACGACTCGACCACTCATATCAATAATAGACAGTGTAGTGTTTTTGTTTTTTAGGCTATGTACCTGTATCTGCAAGGCTTGTCCTGACTCAACAGGATTGGGCATAATGCTAAGTGACTGTATGTCAGCACTATTCACTCCTGATACCAACGGGCATATCAGCCCCCTCCTCACCTGTCCGCGTACTTCTCCATTAGGAAATTCTGCGGTATTGACCTTGAAATAAGTCTCTTGTTTTTCTATGGCCGGCCCTTCTCCTGCTTCCAGGTCCTCGTTTTCGTCCATCCAGACACCAGGTTTTTCAACAGCGTGTAATACTGAGCCGTTTTGACCTGCAACAGCCTGATGCAAATCGGCAGAAGCTACATTGCTGCTTAAGCCATCATTGAGGATCACATAATGAAAATAGCATTCATTTTGATCAACCGAACCACAGGCCATACCCAAGGCTGAGAGCTCGTTCTTGGGCACCAATTGTGTGCCGCAGAGGTCAAAATAATAGCCTCTTCGGAGGCTGGTCTTCAATTGCCCCCGTATCTCGCCTGTTGGTACGGTTGCCGTGGGTAAGTTAAAGTACAGTTTACCTGCTACGAATGCAGACAAAAGGGTGTCCGTTAAAGGCATTTTTTTGATAAAAACACCGGGTCGGGCCGTTGCGTCCATTGTGGTAAGTAAGGGGCCGTTGCCACCAGGGTTGGCCGTCCTGATTTCCACGGATGTTGCCGATATACCCGTTGGTATCAGGATTGGGCATAATGCTAAGTGACTGTATGTCAGCACTATTCACTCCTGATACCAACGGGCATATCAGCCCCCTCCTCACCTGTCCGCGTACTTCTCCATTAGGAAATTCTGCGGTATTGACCTTGAAATAAGTCTCTTGTTTTTCTATGGCCGGCCCTTCTCCTGCTTCCAGGTCCTCGTTTTCGTCCATCCAGACACCAGGTTTTTCAACAGCGTGTAATACTGAGCCGTTTTGACCTGCAACAGCCTGATGCAAATCGGCAGAAGCTACATTGCTGCTTAAGCCATCATTGAGGATCACATAATGAAAATAGCATTCATTTTGATCAACCGAACCACAGGCCATACCCAAGGCTGAGAGCTCGTTCTTGGGCACCAATTGTGTGCCGCAGAGGTCAAAATAATAGCCTCTTCGGAGGCTGGTCTTCAATTGCCCCCGTATCTCGCCTGTTGGTACGGTTGCCGTGGGTAAGTTAAAGTACAGTTTACCTGCTACGAATGCAGACAAAAGGGTGTCCGTTAAAGGCATTTTTTTGATAAAAACACCGGGTCGGGCCGTTGCGTCCATTGTGGTAAGTAAGGGGCCGTTGCCACCAGGGTTGGCCGTCCTGATTTCCACGGATGTTGCCGATATACCGCTGTACAGCAAGGTGGTTGTTAAGGTATCCAAGGTGCGATTTGGGCGGGTAAAAGACATGCCAAATCCGGGACTGCCATTAGCCGGAGGAGGTACAGGCTGATTGGCATTGATGGGTGCCAGGGAATTCATATAGCCCAAAAATGCTATCTGGGCTCGCAACTCACCAGCAGGAAATGCCGCAGTACTCACCGATACATAGTATTTGCCTGCAATACATTTTGGGAAAAAATCAGATGGAAGGTCGTCGGTATCAATCAGGCCCACAAAAATATTACCCCCGATGATATTGGGCATATCCATGATTTTCACTCCATTGGTGCCCGGATCGCCCTCATAAATTGCCCCGGCAGTGGCCGGGCCACTCAAGTCGCGGCACAAAAGGGCATAATCCAAATCATCAGACCCGGCAGCGAGGTGAAAGCCGCCCATACATATTCCCTGCGAATTGCCGGGCGGTACTACTTGGTTTCCTGTTGCCTGCAAACTAAAGTTAAGGTCGGTCTCGCCCACGGTCTGCCCACGCAATTCGCCATTGGGAAAGGCTGTAGTTTTGAGGTCAACATACACCTCATCCAAAAGAAGACGTTCCAACAATCGAGGAGGCGCGGGTATTTTTCCGCTTATTTTTCGCCCCTGGATAATGGGCATAAGGTTTACAACCGTATCTCCCTTTTCCCCCCTTTTGCCATAATGCAAATAGGCCGATGTTAAATTACCACTTAGGCCCGTAAGCAGGCCCGTTACTTGAATGGATTTTCGGTCGCGCTCATAGAACAATGTTACGAGAGCCATGCCTTTGCTGTTCGTTTGGGGCAGCGCTTGCTCCGCAGCGCATTTGGCATAAAAAAGGAGGTGCGTTACTACGGGCGTGCCCTGGGCCATTGCATTTTTACACAAAATAATCAAGAAAAATGCAATGGCCCAAAAGCGCTGAACAGAAAGTAAAATACGCATAGTCTTAGGGTATTTGTTGGAACAGGGCACAAAGAAAAACAATATCTACGATTGCCATCCTACCAAAAGTGGATTTTGCCCTTTTTCAACAAATCCCCATTAGAACTCCATTCCCTCGGTTTCCACACGGGTGTTTTTTCTGCGGAAAAGGGAGACATCAAACTTACCAAAACGATAGGAGAAGTTCAGGCGAACCAATTGAGGGTCACGCCGACGCCAGGTATCCTGCACAAAGCTTATGGCTTCAGTATGTGAGCCATTGCGACGAGTGCGTAGCATATCTTGCATGCTTAAAGTAATAGAAGCAGTACGTTTCCAAAGGTCTTTGCGCAGGGATAAATCCATGAACCAAACCGGTATGGTATAGCCTTGTGCGGTGTTGCTGGTACCGCCGTGCCAGCCACCGCCACCACCTCCGCCGCCGCGACCGCCACCACCGCCGCTACCGCCGCCATCAATGGAAAAAACGGTGCGGCTTTGATAAGAGCCTGATACCTGAAGGGTAAAGGATTCAGGCAGGCGGACCGTCAGGTTTTCCTTAATAAAATAGGTAAACTGCTCAGCCTTAAGCTTTTGCTCTACATTGCTGGCATCTACAATGGAGTTGTAGAGGTTGATATTTGAATTTAAATCTATCTTTTTGAAAAAGGTGTTCTTCAGGGTAAATTCCAGGCCATAAGCAGTGCTTTGGTTGGAATTGTCAAAGGTTGAGACAATGATGTCCCTGTTATTGGCTATATCTCTTTCAAGGAACTGATATCGCACGATCAGGTTTTCTGCGCGTTTAAAATACGCGGATACCAATAAGTTATGTTGCCTATTGAAGATATTCTGATAACTCAGTTCCAATGAATTGGTAAACTCGGGGGTGAGATCAGGGTTGCCTCGTGACAAATTGAGCGAGTCAGAAAAATCAGGGAAAGGAATGAGCTGAAAAAAGTTAGGGCGATTAATCCTGCGGCTGAAGTTCAATTGTACATTGTCCTCTTCATTCACTTTGTAGGTAAGGAAAACGCTGGGAAAAAATTGAATAGGGAACTTGATGTTGAAAGAAGTATCTACGTCAACCAATTTTCCAGTGTAATTTGAACTTTCTGCACGTAAGCCAGCCTGATAGCCCCATTTTTTATATGATTTGCTGAAGGTGGTATAGCCCGCATACACATGGTCCTGAAAAGTATAATTGTCTGCAAAAGTAGAGGCACGCACAAACTCACCATCGCCGAAGTTATAATTGAAACTGGCATTTTGGCTGCGGAAATTACGGATGGCAGCGCGCGCACCGGCTTCCAATTTGATTCCGCTCTTCAGGGGGTTTACGAAATCTGTTTGAAAAGTATAAAATTCATTGCTGCTTTCGCCAGTCTGCTTTTGGCGCGCATCAAAAGGTAAATTGTAATTGTCGGTGTTAAAAATTCCTTCGTTGGACGAAGATGTTGCGTTCAGGTTGGCATCAGCAGTCCATTCCTTGCCCTCTTTGGGGAAAAGGTGTTTGAACAGTAATTGAGCGCCGCCATTGCGGAAATTTCGTTCGTTATCGGTAACACGCAAAGCATTGTTGGAGAACGGGTTAAGTGGGTCTTTGAAGTCAGTTGTAATGTTTATGTCATCATGTGATTTGAATTGTCCAGTACGATAATCGCCACTCATCGTAAGGGTATTCCTATTGGAGATGAACCAGTCGAACCCACCTCGTCCTGAGGCAAAAAAGCCATCATTGTGGGATTTGTTGCGCTGAAACACATCAGTCAGTGGTGTACCAGTCAGGTTGTTGCGATCAGTAGTACCGCTGCTCAAAGAGCGTCGCTGATTGTAGTTGCCACCAAGAAAGGCATTGATTTTTCCATCACGGACATTGATATCGCCACCGGTATTAATCCTTCCACGCATGTCAACGCCTGCGCGTACATTACCGTTGTAGCCTAAGCGGCGATTCTTTTTCAGAACAATATTTACAATGCCGGCACCGCTTGAGGCATCATACTTAGCGGAGGGGTTTGTGATAACCTCCACATTTTCAATGACATCAGCAGGTATTTGGTCAAGTGTGAGATTGGTTGGGCGGCCATCCACAAAAATTTGTGGCGCGGCATTGCGCATGGTCAGGTTGCCATCAACATCCACGTTCAGAGACGGAATATTTTTAAGGGCATCTTCCGCTGAACCACCTGCCGCAGTGAGGTCTTTATCTACCTTGTACACTTTTTTGTCCAAGGCCAGGGTTACCTGACCAAGGCTTTCAGTGATAGTGACCTCTTTGAGCATTTCAGAAGAGGCATTCAGGCGAATGTTGCCCAAATCTTTTTCCACTGCTCCGGCAGCAGCGGCAGCAGCAGGATTGCCGGAGCCGCTTGGGCGGCCTCCACCCGGATTGCCTCCGCCGCCCGGACGGCCACCGCCTCGAGTAAAGCCAAAACTTACTTTTTGTTCATAGTTGGCATAGCCCATGAAGTTGATTTTAAGGGTAAATTCACCCATAATTGGCAGGTTTTCAAGGCTAAATTCGCCGTTTTCTCGGGTTAATTGACCGCCAACAACAACTTGAGTCATCTTCCGGGCACTGCTGTCCCAGCGCATTCCGAGCAGTTGTACCGTAGCATATCCCAGGCCCTTGCCTGTTGCATCATCAATAACTTTTCCATAAAAACGGCCAATATTCATTTGGGCCGCATTCCACTGCCCGGCAGATGGGTTTTGGGCCGAAAGACTATTGTGGGAAACGGTAGTTAGTACCAGCAGCAAAAAGCCGCACATAAGGATATTGATCTGTTGCATTACAATATTTTACTTGTTAAAAACATGTCTAATCTAGGAAGACACAAATGTTAAAAGTATGACTAATAGCAAAATTAAAGGTTGAATTTTATACCAATTAGGGCTGTAGATGCTCAAAAGAACCTATCTCGCGGTTTAAAACGAACGGCATTCCTTTAGCATTGCGTCCTATGACCGGCTTGAACTTAGCATCCCAAACCAATTCAGCAGCCGTGTAGGAACGCCGTGCATGTACGGTATTGTGATTGGCCTCGTCAGTGCCTTTTACCAAAATAAGAAATTCCACATTGCCGGCTTCCATATCTTCGGGACCGAAACCATAGATCGGGCTTGACTCGTCTAAGGCATGCACAATAGTCCATGACAGTGTAAAAAAAGATACCTTGTTGATTTCTAAATTAAGGTTGTAATACTTGCGAACTTCATAGCCCTGTTCATCTCTCTGGTTGATGGTTAAAATAACCTGGGCTTCCGCCTCAATAATTTCACTTCTGCGCGCATTCCCCATCCGAAACATCAGCCCTCGCCCATCCCGATATGGCGCGACCAGCATATTGTCGCTAAAAACAATTTTTGCCCTTTGGCGGGAAAAACGGCCATAAACAAGACCAGAAATCAGCGCAAAAAACAACAAACCCAAAAAAGACTCAAATGAAGCCAAAAGGTTGGCAGCAAAACCATTTGGGCTGATATGCCCGTATCCGACGGTCGTCAGGGTTTGGCTGCTAAAAAAATATGCCTGCATAAAGTTTTCTACCACACTACCTTCTTTCATACCGTTCAGTGACTGAACCCCAATTGCACAATACAGGCCGGCAAACAGTGAATTGACCAATACAAAAAAAACAAGGGCAGCCCCAAAGAATACTGCCCAATTCATGGTGACCAAATCAAAATAGACATTGTCCAGGATGCTTGTGCGCTCACGCTCCACATTAAAGGTGCCATCAGGGTTCATGGTCCGTCCCGTTGTCGTCATGGCCCGGCCAAAACCTAGCTCTCGCTCAGCCCCCTTGTTGGATATCCTTCGGGGAAGTCTGGAAAAATTCATCTTATACCCAGATTTTAGTGATTTTGAAGGTTATCAGGATTGATTTACCTGATTTTTTAAGATTTATAGATGCGAGTTGGTCCAAAACCACTTTACATTGACTAAATATCAAATTTCAGAAAATTCTGAAAAATCTTTTTTCAACATTGAAACAAATTTTGTCGCATGTGGTTTAGAAAGTCATGAAAAGACGTGCAATAGTTTGGTTTAGAAATGACCTCAGAGTGCATGACAACGAGGCGCTTACCCACGGGCTTCGTATGGCTGAGGAAATTATTCCGGTCTTTATCTTTGATGACCGTATCTTTAAGAGTAATACCCGATTTGGATTTGCCAAAACAGGTAAATTTAGGGCTAAGTTCATCATAGAGTGTGTGGAAGACCTGCGCAGTAACTTGCAAAAGTTGGGCTGTAACCTGGTCGTACGATCGGGTTTGCCGGAACAAGTAATTACAGACCTGGTAATGGAGTACAAGTGTTCCTGGGTCACCTGCAATCGCGAGCGCACGCAGGAGGAGGTGCGCGTGCAGGATGCATTGGAGCAAAAACTTTGGGGCAAAGGCGTAGAACTGATATATTCCAGGGGCAAAATGTTGTACCACACACAGGATTTGCCCGTTCCCGTACACCACACACCAGATATTTTTACCCAATTTAGGAAGGATAACGAAAACATCACACCCATTAGGACGCCACTCCCCACCCCAACAGCCCTGCCACCCTTGCCCTCAGGCTTGGAAGCGGGCGATATTCCAAGCCTTTGTGATCTCGGTCATTCCGAATTCAAAGCAGACGAGCGTTCGGCGCTGCTATTCAAGGGAGGGGAAACAGAAGGCCTTTGCCGACTTAAGCACTATCTTTGGGACACAAACTGCATTGCTACCTATAAAACGACCCGAAATGGGCTAATTGGGGCAGATTATTCCTCAAAATTTTCTCCCTGGCTCGCACAAGGCTGCCTGTCACCCAAAACGATATATCATGAAATCAGGCGATATGAGCGCGAGCGAACGAGTAATGAAAGCACTTACTGGCTTTTCTTTGAGCTGTTGTGGAGGGACTATTTCCGCCTAATGGGCAAAAAATATGGCAACCGAATTTTCCTGAAAAGTGGCCCTCAAAACAGGCCCATGCGCCATCTTAAGAACAACCGCGAAATCTTTGATCTCTGGGCCGAAGGCCGAACGGGCGTTCCATTTATTGACGCCAATATGCGGGAACTGAATGCTACAGGATGGATGAGCAATCGCGGACGGCAAAATGTTGCCTCATTTTTGGTGAAGGACCTCAAGGTCAACTGGCAAATGGGAGCGGAATATTTTGAAAGCCAATTACTTGATTATGATCCGTGCAGCAACTGGGGCAATTGGAATTATGTGGCTGGAGTTGGTAGTGATCCACGGGAGGATCGTTATTTCAACATATTGACCCAAGCTAAAAACTATGACCCCAATGGTGATTATGTGCGTATTTGGTGTAAGGAATTAGCCAAGGTATCCGTGGACAAAATCCACCGACCAGATTTGTTGACTTCGGGTGAAAGAGCAGATTTCGGGGTGAATGGATACCCCAGATCAATCGTGAAGATAGAAAAATGGGCGCATTAAGCGCCCAGGGTTGTAGGTAATCTTACCTTTGTGATCCCGACAGGGCTCGAACCTGTAACCGCCCGCTTAGAAGGCGGGTGCTCTATCCATTGAGCTACGGGACCAATGCGCCGCAAAGGTAATCCTTTATTGCAAAAAATCAACAGGAATGTCAGAAGTTAAGCAAGTACAAATTGAAGAAAGCTGGAAATCCATGCTCAATGCTGAGTTTCAGCAGCCATATTTCCAGGAAATCAAACAATTTTTAGTATCTGAAAAACAAAACGGCAAGCAGATATATCCAGCAGGCCCGCTTATTTTTAATGCTTTTAACAAAACCCCTTTTGATCGGGTAAAAGTGGTTATTTTAGGCCAGGATCCCTACCACAATCCGGGCGAAGCCATGGGGCTATCGTTTTCTGTGCCTGCAGGTATTAGAGTACCGCCTTCTTTACAAAATATATATAAGGAGATAGAGCGTTCTCTCAACATTGCCCCGCCTAAGCATGGCGACTTGAGTGCCTGGGCCGATCAGGGTGTTTTACTGCTTAACGCTATGCTGACTGTTGAGGCGCGCAAACCGGCTTCCCACCAAAAAATTGGTTGGCAGACGTTTACAGATGCTGTTATACGAATTTTGTCCGAACAAAGAAGTGGGCTTGTTTTTATGTTGTGGGGCAATTTCGCCAAAAGTAAGGCCAGCCTTATTGCCCCCCAAAAACATTATGTTTTGGAGGCAGCTCACCCTTCACCCCTTGCGGGTAATGCTTTTCAAGGCTGCGGGCACTTTGCGAAGACCAATGAACTGCTAAAAAAGCAAGGCCTTGCTCCCATTGACTGGCATCTGTGAATAGGTTTGTGAAGGTTTTATAAATCTTCCGGGCGTACTTCCTGTAAACAAAACAATTACTGCAACGTTTATTATTCATCATTCATCACTCATCACTCATCATTCTAAAAGATGTTTTTGTATTTGCTCATTACCCTGGCGGCATACGTAGGCATGGAATTCATGGCCTGGTTCACACATAAGTATGTTATGCATGGTTTGCTGTGGGATTGGCATGAGGATCATCATCGCCCAAAACATGAAAAAGAAGGTTTTTTTGAAAAAAATGACCGCTTTTTTTTGGTTTTTGCGGTTCCTTCAGCTTTTTGTTATATGTTTGGAAGCATGACCCCTCACTTTTGGGTCTTCTTTATTGGCGTAGGGATTTCATTATATGGCCTTACCTATTTCCTGATTCATGATGTGTACATCCATCGTCGTTTCCCTTGGTTCAAGCAATTGGACTCTACCTACTCACGAGCCATTCTGCGCGCGCATGGTGCGCATCATGCCAAAAACACGAAAGAGGATTGCGAATCATTTGGCTTGTTGGTGGTAGCGCCCAAATTTTTCAAAAAAAGAGCGGTAAACAAAGAACAGGAGGATTTGCAAGGGCAGGAGCAACAGGGCCACTAAGAAACAGTGCTAAAATATCAGGTGCAAATTCCGGCACCCTTTCTAATGTTTTTTGGCTTCGTTTTCCATTTTGACCCTTGGGTGAAACAAATAGAGTGTTTCTTTAAGGTATTCGCTATCCAAGTGAGTATAAATTTCTGTTGTGGTAATACTCTCATGCCCTAACATATCCTGAACAGCCTTCAAATCGGCTCCGCCTTCCACCAAATGCGTGGCAAAGGAGTGGCGGAAAGTATGGGGGCTGATATTTTTTACAATGGCAGCATTTTCAGCGCATTCCTTGATGATGTAGAATACCATGACCCGTGTCAGGCGATGCCCTCTTCGGTTAAGAAAAACAATATTTTCTTCACTCGGCTTTATGTTTTTTAATAATTTTCGTTCATTATCCATGTAAATATTCAATCTTTTTCGCGCCTCGGCGCCTATGGGCACAAGCCGTTCTTTATCGTTTTTGCCAATTACCTTGATAAAGCCTGCTTCCAAAAACAGGTTGCTCATTTTCAAATTGACTAATTCGCTTACACGAAGCCCACAGGCGTACAGCACCTCTAAAATGGCCCTGTTCCTATTGGCTTGTGGCAGTGAAAGGTCTATTCCATCCAACATGCGCTGAATCTCGGTATAGGAAAGCACCTCGGGTATTTTTCTGTTTAGCCTTGGGCCTTCCAACAGCTCTGTAGGGTCATCATCCAGCAAATCCTCCACCAATAAATATTTATAAAAAGCGCGAAGACCTGCTAATATCCGTGCTTGTGATGTTGCCGCCAGCCCAAGACCATTTACCCAAAGAATAAAGGCTTCCAAATCCTGTTGTTTCACTTGAAGGGGCAACAAAGGGGATTGTACTATTTCCAGGTATTGTACTAATTTTTTCACATCATCAACATAAGCCTCAATAGTGTTCAAACTCATGGCGCGTTCTAAACGCAAATAGGCTTGAAAATTTTTGAGTGCTATGGGCCAGGTCATATATGTTGTAATAATGGGTTTGTTCGTGTATAGTGATGTGGTTTGTAAAACTCAAAGGTAATAAGGGCTTAAGTTTTTACAAAAAATTAAAACTTTCATTTCCACAACTACCTTTGCATCATCATGAATCATTTTTCTGACCTATGAGATTATACCTTACCCCTCTTTTTTGTTTCTTTTTTGCTCAAATATTTGCACAAAATGCCACATTAAATGGCAAGATCACGGATGTAGAAACTGGTGAACCGCTCTTTGGAGCAACAGTAAAAATTGGCAGCTCGGGTGCCATGACAAATGCTGAAGGCCTGTATAGCCTGTCCATAACAGCAGGCAATTATGAGCTGCAATGCCTCTACACTGGTTATACACCCCATTCAGAACGTGTTTCACTCAAGGCTGGCGAAACAAAGATCCTAAACATTAAAATGGGCTTTGGTGATAACATTTTACAACAAACAACTATAACAGCGGGCAAATTTGAAAAGCCTCTTGGCGAACTCACTGTATCCTTGGATGTCATCAAGCCCCGTTTATTGGAAAACACCAATGCCACTTCCGTGGATGAGGTATTGGTGAAGGCGCCGGGGGTCAGTATTATTGACGGACAAGCCAATATTCGTGGCGGATCAGGTTTCTCCTATGGTGCTGGCACCCGCGTGCTCATGCTGGTGGATGACATCCCGGCCCTGCAAGCAGATGCCGGTTTTCCCAACTGGGACGATTTCCCCGTTGAAAATATTGCCCAGATGGAGGTGCTAAAAGGAGCAGCATCAGCCCTTTATGGCTCCTCTGCCATGAATGGCATCATCAATATCCGCACGGGCTACGCCAAGGACAAACCGGAAACCGATGTCGCTGTTTTTAGCCGCGTGTGGACATCCCCAAAAGATGAAACCATGAAATGGTGGGGCTATGATACTTCTTTTATACAGTTGCCTATAGAAAGTGGCCTGAGTTTTTGCCATCGCCGCAAAGCAGGCAAATTAGATATGGTGATCGGCGCATACAGTCTTTACCGCGACAGTTACAACAAAGACACTTATTCCAGATATGGTCGTATCACTCCAAATTTTAGGTATCAGGTCAATGATCGGCTCAGTTTCGGACTGAACACCAACTTCAACTATGGCCGCAGTGGCAGTTTCTTTATATGGGGCGGTGATACGGACAAGGCGCTTAAGCCCGGCTTGGGTTCGGCATCCAGCTCTTTGGGCCGTTTCCGATTTAATATAGACCCTACGGTTCAATATTTTGATCGCAAAGGGTTTAAGCACAAATTTCTGGGCCGCCTGTATTCCATCAACAACAACAACAGTGGCAACCAGAGCAACAAAAGCCAGATGTACTATGGGGAATACCAACTGCAACGCAGTTTTGAACGCTTGAATTTGGTCAGCACCGCAGGCGTAGTGGGTATAGGAACTTTTGTGGAAGCCGAACTTTATGGTGACACGACCTACAAGTCAAGAAACGTGGCAGCATATCTTCAATTGGACTGGAAGGTTTGGGGCCGATTAAACCTGTCAGGTGGCCTGCGTTATGAACAAAATCTACTGATTAGCCCTGATACGGTGCGTATTCCGGGTGTGCAGGCTCCGTTTGTCATTCCTGACGGGAAGTCAAAAGAAAGCAAGCCTGTTTTTCGAATCGGTGCAAATTACCAGATCGCAAAAGCCACCTACCTGCGTTCTTCCTGGGGACAAGGTTACCGTTATCCAACCATTGCAGAGAAATTTATCAATACCTCATTCAGTACCATTGCCAATGTGCGCCCCAATCCGGCGCTACAGTCAGAAACAGGCTGGACGGCTGAACTGGGGCTTAAACAAGGTTTCAAAATAAGGGAATGGCAAGGTTTTGTGGATATTGCAGGTTTTGTGCAGGAATATCAGGACATGATGGAGTTTGTGTTGGCAGGTGTTACCCCTGATTTCCGGGCAGCGTTTGAATCACGCAACTCCGGCGATACCCGGATTACTGGTTATGAAATATCGCTCATGGGGCAGGGCAAAATAGCCGGCGGCACACTCAACTTGATAGGCGGTTATACCTATATTGATCCCGTTTATAAGGTCTTCGACACGCTGAATAATATCTATGGTTCCAGCCTGCCCAAGAAAAATGTTTTAAAATACCGCTTTCGCCATTTGTTCAAAATGGATGCCGAATATGGCATTCAAGGATTTTCCATCGGTGCTGCCTGTAACTACAACAGTCACATGGAAGCGGTGGATGGCCTTTTCGAGACCATACTCCCCGGTGTAAAAAGTTTTCGTGAGAAGAACAACAAAGGTCAGACAACAATTGACCTTAGGTCTTCCTACTCTTTCCATAACCGATTAAAAATCAGTTTTTTGTGTAATAATTTAACAAATGTCCAATACACCCTTCGCCCTGCTCAAATGGAGCCACCCAGAAGTTTTACGGTGCGTTTGGACAAAAAATTCTGATACTATTTGAGCAGGACGAGGAATATAGTCATTATATCCCCGCCCTGCTCTCAAACATTTACCTAGTTTTATTTTACAACAATGCGTTTGGCAAATTTCGGCACCTGGGCACTTTTGTGCATAATCATCTTTTCGTGTAAAAACGATACTTCTCCAAAATCGGGAGAATACGCTCCCGGTGTGCGCTCGGCAGAAAATCAATATCCGAAGAACATCAGCTTTCATTTTAGCAGTGCTCCTTCAGTGCAAGCGTTTAAAGATGCCCGTGACTGGTGTAATTTAACTTTTAGAAAGGCATTTCCCTTCTATGCTGTTTCCGGGAACAACCGCATACGCTATTTCTTTTTGCCGGATAACGCAACCGTGCGTTTGGCTGTTAACAAGGACAACATAACGGCATCCATGATCTTGCGCGGTAGTAAAGGCAATCAAGTTGAAGTGTTCACCAGCAATAATTTCCCTTCTTGTCTTTCCATTCATCAAAATTTTAAACTTAGTCCTGATGGCAGATTTTTACACTATGAAAATGACAAAAATGTCTCATTCGACTTGACGGCAGAAAAGCAGCAGGAAGGCTTTGCCAGGGTTGTGATCACATTGCCGGAAAATGTCGAATATGCCCTTTTATGCCACGAATGTATTGGGTGTGGCGAGCATTAGTAGATTCTTGATTTAACTAATTGAAAATAAACACATTACCCATCATCTCCTTACCACATCATCTCATTTAAAAAGATCAATGTCCTCATTACTGATAAGAAATATAGGCACAATAGTCCTTGCAGAAACGGGAACCATACAAAACAAAGCGCTCCGTGGAACGGAAATGGCCAGCCCCCCTACCCTATCTGATGCATACTTATTGGTTGAGAATGAACATATTGCATCATTTGGCCCAATGAGCCAATGCCCAGAAAGGGCAACACAAATAATAGATGCCCATGGTGAAATGTTGCTGCCCGCCTGGTGTGATTCTCATACCCATATCGTATTTGCTGCCACCCGTGAAGAAGAATTTGTAGATCGGATCAAGGGGCTTTCTTATGAAGAAATTGCAGCCCGGGGTGGTGGTATCCTTAACAGCGCAAGGCGCCTGCAACAATGCAGCCAGGAAGAATTGTTGGAATCATCATGGCAGCGCTTGGAAATGATGATGCGGTACGGCACAGGAGCCATTGAAATCAAAAGCGGATATGGTCTTACGCTGGAAAGCGAGCTCAAAATGCTGTATGTCATTCGGGATTTGAAGGAAAAAAGCCCTATTCCAATCAAGGCAAATTTTCTTGGCGCCCACGCCATTCCTTTGGAATACAAAAACGATCGAAATGGCTACATTCAACTGATTATCAATGAAATGATCCCAAGGGTTGCCCACGAGGGATTAGCGGAATACTGTGACGTTTTTTGTGACAAAGGCTTTTACACCGTTGAAGAAACCGATCAAATCCTTAAAGCGGCCTGGAAATATGGATTAAAGCCAAAAATACATGCCAATGAACTGGGCTACACAGGTGGCGTGCAAATCGGTGTGGCCAACAAAGCCGTTTCGGTAGATCACCTGGAATATACAGATGATGCGGCAATTGAGGCATTGTTAAGCAGTGAAACACTACCAACCCTGCTTCCTTCCTGTGCGTTCTTTCTGGGCATCCCTTATGCGCCAGCCCGCAAAATGATGGATGTAGGCTTGCCCGTGGTGCTGGCCACTGATTACAATCCAGGCTCATCTCCATCGGGAAGAATGGCCTTTGTAGTATCATTGGCTTGCATCAAAATGAAGATGCTGCCTGAGGAGGCAGTAGTTGCCTCAACCCTGAACGGTGCATTTGCAATGGAACTGGGCCTGGAAACAGGTAGTATTGCCAAGGGCAAAAAAGCCAGTTTTTTCCTGACCCGTGATTGCCGTACTCTGGCCAAACTCGCCTATTCCTTTGGAAACGACCCCGTTGGCACCGTGATCCTGAACGGAAGCTTGTATCGGCAATAAAGGAAGTTAAGTTAACGTTTTTGTCAAAATGCGGGCATTTTTCAAACTTTTAACTAAAAAAGCACCTTAAAACGGGGTATTTTGCTAATTTTGCGCCCGCTTAACGGTTCATTCTTGAAGTGTTTGTTTTTCACTCGTTTTCACCAAAAGTTAAAGCCGTGATTAGCCAACAACAAATTGGAGACGGGCCGTATCTGCCTTAATCCCATAATATCCCGTTTTTGAACTTATCCACAACCATTGTTAAATTTTACGTTCAACATGCTAAAATCTCTAATCCCGGTTTTGACAGCGCTATGCTGCGTTGTCACTACACTTCACGCCCAGGTTCCCGAACCCACTACGGTACGAAAAGTTGACCCAGCCAAGGCTAATATGCCTGATGCTTGTGGCAATGATGCCGGCACCTTTACCATCGGCCCCAAAGGCGTGAGCTCCAAAACCAATGACGTTAATTTACCGATCATTTTCCTATGTGCCAATGACTCTGTATTCATTGACCACAATGGCAATGCAGCATTTGCAGGCGATCCGGATCCCTCTACCACGCCTGGCGTTGGCTGGCTTTTTTACAAATGCCCGCCTACTATTGCCGGTGACAACTTGATTGACAATATCCTGACGGACCCCTGCATCCAATTAAACCTAAGCACCATTCCTTCTACTCCTTATGTAGCAAGAGGTGATATTAGTGGCGACATCTGGTTCTGGAATAATGGCAACCAGATCACCACTTTTGGCGGCGGGCAACCGGTCGCACTTTGGTTTTCTCCTACTACTTTGGATATTTTCAGTGGCCCGGGCGGGCTTGGCACCTTTGAAGGCGCTGGAAAGCCCGGCCCCTGTGTGAATGTTAATGTTGCGGATGCTTTTGAAGTAGTTTACCTTAACCCTATTATTGCCGACAATTTGGACAACAATGCAGGCAATGATTGTTTGGGCAGATTTATCATCAAAGGTGGTTTCCCACAATATGACAAAACAGCCCGTTACAATATTAATATCACTAAATTAAACGATCCTACTAAAAAGGCACTGATCCACACTCCAATCCTGCAATACAAACATGGCGAACCGATCATCTTTTCCGTTGCAGAATCCGGCCAATACCTGATAGAGGCCCGCGATGGCAAAAGTTGTATGCTCATGGATACCGTTGACATGATCGCCTGTGACCCATCGGACAATGTGACAATCATATTGCCCACACTGACGTTGGAGCCCAATGATTCCCTGTGCATGCCTATTTTGGTCAATAACTACAGCAATCTGATTTCCAACTCATTCACTATTGCCTG
>CAZIKN010000124.1:0-16464 GCA_964539805.1 uncultured Saprospiraceae bacterium
GGGCTACACGACTGAAAAAAGGGTGAAAATGCTGAAAAAAGAGCCGTTTTGGGCCGAGCGGGAAAATCCCAGGCATGCTCTAAGTGTAAAAAAACGGGCTTGGGGTTATTAAAGGCAAAGTTAATTATTTTGGACAAAGCGCTTGCCATTATTCGATGTGGAGATAAATTTAACACTTGAAATGCCGCGTTCACTCAAAATAGCTTACCGTTTTATTTTTTTTGTTGCCACAATAGTCGAATGTTGTTTTTGTGGTACAACTTTTTATGGGCTTATTCAGTTTCTTTGCTCCAGAATAATTTGTTGAAACTTGCGTTTCCCAATTTTATATCTGTTTTTATTAATCCCTTTTAATACTCGTCCATGAACATGCCTAAAATCGGATCCCGTACCTCCCTGGCAAAAAATATCAAGGATACTTTTCGCCGGAGGCCCTATCACTGGGTTTTTATGTTGGTGCTTTTAGTGGTTGCCATACCTGCGGCCATTTTAACTTGTGGCTTGCTACTTCCCGTCAAATTTGTGCTCAAATCAAAAGCTTTTTTGAGCAAATGGCTCTTCGGCAGCGCTTTTTAACGCTTCGAAGCGGTAGCCTTTTCGGGCCAAGGCTTCCAATGCGCGAGGCAAGGCATATTGCAAATTAGCCTTGGCTTTAAGGCTGTCATGGAAGACGATAATGGATCCCGGCCTCGCATTTTTTACCACATTTTGTAGGCAATCCTCAGTACTAAGCTTTGTGCTAAAATCATAGCTCAGTACATCCCACATCACAATCTGGTATTGCTTGAGCAGTACAGCACTTTGGCTTGGCCGCAATGCTCCATACGGAGGCCTGAACAAATTGCCTGGCACCCATTGGGCACATATTTCTACATTGGCGGCGTAGTCTTTTGTAGGAGTGCTCCATCCATTCAAATGATTGAACGTGTGATTTCCTACCGTATGCCCCTCATTTACAAGGCGTTGAAAAATCTCATAATGTTTTTTGACATTTTCCCCAACACAAAAGAAACTGGCTTTGGCCCCGAAGGAATGTAACAGATCCAGTACCCATGGTGTTAGTTCTGGTATAGGGCCATCATCAAATGTTAGGTACAGCACGGGGTCCTCCGTGCGCACACGCCAGGTGAACGCAGGGAAAAGATGCTGTATCAAAAGAGGGGTTTTGGTAAGTTTCATGTGAAAAATTATAGCAAAAACTGCCTTTGCATGTACTGATTTCCTTATAAATATATACTTTTGCCGCAAGTATACGATGCGCCTCGGCTGATCTCTCTTAGTCGCTGCGCATTTTTTTATCCAGATTATCAAAACTTATTTGTTCACCCCATTTTCCCTTATCTTCAACCTCACTCCATGTCCGTTAGAGTTCGATTTGCGCCATCACCTACAGGCGCTTTGCATATAGGTGGCGTTCGCACAGCATTGTACAATTACCTTTTTGCCCGTAAACACAAAGGCACCTTTATCCTACGCATTGAAGATACGGATCAAACGCGCTATGTAGCGGGGGCAGAGGAGTACATCATCAACACCCTGCGCTGGGTTGGGCTTTTGCCGGATGAAGGTGTGGGCTTTGGTGGCGATGACGGGCCATACAGACAGAGTGACCGCAAGGATATTTATCAGGAATACGCACACCGATTGGTCCAGCTTGGCCATGCCTATTACGCTTTTGATGCGCCTGAAGCATTGGAAAAAAAGCGTGCTGAAGTGGAGAATTTTACCTATAATCACCTGACTCGCAATGATTTGGACAATAGTTTGACGCTTACTGAGGAAAATGTAAAAAGCCGGATTGCATCAGGGCAGCCCTTTGTTGTACGCCTCAAGGTAAGGCCAGAGCGGGAAATATTCATAACGGACCTGATCCGTGGTGAGGTGACCTTTCAAAGCAGCGAATTGGACGATAAGGTACTCCTTAAAGCGGATGGCATGCCTACCTACCACTTAGCCAATGTGGTGGATGACCATCTGATGGGCATAACACATGTTATCCGGGGGGAAGAGTGGCTGCCAAGCACCGCTCACCATGTCCTGCTGTATGAAGGTTTCGGCTGGTCGCGTACTATGCCTCGTTTTGCCCATTTGCCGCTCATTATGAAACCTGTGGGCAACGGCAAATTGAGCAAGCGCGATGGCGCGAAGTTCGGCATTCCGGTCTATCCCTTGGAATGGAAGGGCGCCAGTCCGGAAGAAAGTTTTTCAGGGTTTCGGGATACGGGATTTTTGCCTGAGGCTACTATTAATTTTCTTGCCCTCATGGGGTGGCACCCTTCTGATGACCGGGACATTCTCACTGTAGAGGAGCTTATTCAGGATTTTTCATTGGACCAGATTGTAAAAGGCGGTGCCCGTTTTGACTATGATAAGGCAAAGTGGTTCAATCAAAAATACATTCAAATGATGGATAATGCGATGCTGGCCAAACACATTCGTCCCTTGGCGGAGGCAAAGGGTTATGAAGTGTCAGAGGATTATCTGGTACAGGTAGCGGCACTTATGAAAGAGCGTGTTACCTTCTTGCCTGATTTCGTTGAAATGGGCTATTATCTGTTTGAGTCGGTGCGGTCTTATGATGATGAAACCCTTCAAAAGAAATGGAATGCTTCTATTGGTGAGGTTTTTGCAGCATTGACCGAAAAAATAGCGGCTTTTGAACCCTATTCCGCTTTGGAATTGGAGGAAATGGTAAAGCAGTTTGTGCAGGAAAGCGGCCTGAAGCCCGGCGATATCTTACCCTTGTTGCGCATTGCCCTTGCCGGTACGATGAAAGGCCCGGCAGTGTTTGATATGGCAGTGGCCTTAGGAAAAAAAGAGACCGTGGTAAGATTACAGCAGTTGTTGCGATATCGTATGTGATTCATTAGCCCATTATCACATTAGCCCATTATCATATTATCACATTTCAACTTATGGCCAAGAAAAGCAAAAATAAATCAACAGAGAAAAAAAGTACCGATACCCCAAAAGATGAATTAAAAAGCATCAAAATAAAAGTCAATCAATACGGGGAAATCATTAAGGATGTGAACATTGACCAGATCAATGCATTCCTGAATGACCATGTGCCGGATAAAAAATTTGAATAGATCTTTTTTTTAATCCCCCATTCAACTAATCCTTTGAACATTCCGGGCTTCTTAACTGCCCGGTCATTTATCTGCTCGTATGACGACCAACCGATTCATCGGCCCGCTGCGTGTGTTTGTTGCACTCCTAGTGCTTCAATACTTCGTGTATCCCATAAATACCTATGCACAGTCGGGTTTTTTTAATTTTAACTATCCTGGCCCTGATACGGCTCATGTCAATGCAGATTGCTGGCGAAAGATCAGCGATATCATGGCCCAATACCCACCAGTTGTGAGCTCAACAGTGGGTGCCAATATCACCATGTCCATGTTTGATGGCACCTATGCCCCATTTTATGGCTTCAATGATTTGGTGCCTCCCGGCTCGAACCCTGTTGTGATCAAATGGTTGGTCAAGGATGACCAGAACCACATGCATGTCTTTGAATTTCCTATTCGCTTTTTAGATGCCACCAAGCCTGCATTTGACCTCACTAACCATCCGCCCGTTCTCAACTTGAATTCAGTGGTGCAATTGCCCGCAGTTGTCAACCCTCCGGTTATTGACAATTGCCCTCCACCGCCCAACATCACGGTTACCTTTAACGAGTCATCACCGCTACCGGATACCTGTCAGAGCGGAGTTGTCACACGCACCTGGACCGCAACAGACGGCGGCGGAAACACCGCTATTTTCACCCAGACCATCAACATTTTCAAAGATACCCTGCCGCCTGTTATTGCTACCTTTCCACAAAATGGCTCAGCACCGTGTGCTCAATTAGCTACAGCCTATCCGAATTGGCTGGCTACCCAAATGGCCAATTTTAAGGCTACTGATCCATCAGGCATAAAGGCCTACACCAATAATGCCCCGCCCAATTACCCTACAGGCTGTGTCAATGCAGTTACAGTTACCTTCAAGGCCATTGACAATTGTGACATAATGTTTCCGACAACAGCCGTGTTTTCCACCTCGGATACACGGCCTCCCACGGTAGTCAAATCAGCAAGAGATACAGTGGCATTTTGTGCTACTACACCCAATGCCTTTTTGCCCCATTTGGGCAATTGGATCAATAAGCGCGCCGCTACGCAGGCTTTTGATACTTGTTCGCCTTCCAATTTACTGCAATACCGAATGCGTATCGGCGGCATTCAGGTGGACTCCGGTCAAGTAGTTTCCGCCCTGCAAGCCTCATTGTCAGGTAATTGCAATACCCAAATTATAGGTGGAAAAACGTATGATCGGGTTCGCGGATCGGTAAAGGTTGAATTTTTAGTCAAAGATGCCTGCAACAATGAAGCCAGCATGGGCGAGGCCACTTTTATCGTCAGGGATACCTTGCCACCAATTATTACAGGCAAAGATACCACGCACGAATGCGGGGGCGGGGATGATCAGGCTGCGCTGCAAGCCTGGATCAATGCCAATGCCAATGCCTCATTCTCGGATGATTGCTCTACGGCCACTTGGACTAATTTCAGTTGGACAACTTCTACGGGTGTAAGCGGAAATGGCACCTTCGTTTCCGGGCCATTTCCTGTTGTTCACGCTGACAACTGCTCATGGAATGTGAGTGTGACTTTCAGGGCTACCGATCAATGCGGAAATATAGGCGCAAAAACCCTCAAATTCTCCTTGACAGACAAAACCAAGCCGGTTTTCCCTCCCCTGGCCACCATAAAAGTGTATTGTCCCCAGGTAGAACCAGCCAACCCAACGGCAAAGGCTACCGATAACTGTGATTCACTGCTGACCTACAGCTTCGCCAAGCAACGAATAAATGGCTCCTGCACAGGAAATTATGATGTAAAAGTAACCTTTACGGCCACAGATGATTGCGGCAACTCTGCCACAGCAGAGCAAATTTACCAGATAAGGGACACTCTGCCGCCCTCTTTCACCACCATACCCGGCACAAAAACTTTTTATTGCGACACTTTTGTGCTGCCGGATACGGTCAAATTAGGTATTGACATTTTTGCTACTGATTTGTGCAGCCCGGTTGTGGCGGTCAAAACTACAGTCAACTCTGGCCAAAACCCTAATCCAGCCCTTTGTAGCCATTACCAGTACAATATTACCCGGATATTTACGGCGCGTGATGAATGCGGAAATACATCCACATCCACACAGTTGTTGCAAATAATTGATAATCAGGGGCCTATCTTGAATGGTTGGACGGATACAACAGCCGTCTGCGACAATGTGCCGATATTTGCGCCGCCAATTGGCACTGATGCCTGTGGCGCTCCTGTCTCGGTAGCGACCAAACTGACCGAAATCAAGACCATACAATCCTGTGTGGATCAGTACACCTTGACCAGTTCCTGGCAGGCCAAGGATGTCTGCAACAACAATTCCCCCATTTTTATCCGGGAGATATTGGTAAGGGATACTACCCGACCCATCATCACCGGCGGGCTTCCGCCGGATGCCATAGCGGAATGTGATGCCATTCCATCACCCCCAAACCTCAACACCTTTTTGCTTTTTGACAATTGTGATACGGATGTCAGTATCAGTTTTGCGGAGTCAGAAATCCGCAACCCCGATACCTTTGCCTGTGATCACTGGGCGAATTATATCGTGCGCCGCGAATGGACGGTAACGGACAATTGCGGCAATACCCGCAGATATACCCAAAATATTCAAATTCAGGACAATACAGGCCCTGTATTGGCGGCTCGCCAGCCATTTAAAGTGCCTGCAGCCTTGGGTTCCTGCGGCATGAACCTTTTGGTGCCGCCACCCTTGTCCCTGTATGATGTGTGCACTTCTGTGGGAGGCAATGTATTTTTGAGTGATTCCATGGTGTTGAAAAACAGCTCCGGATTGCCTAATTTGCAAACGGGCGTGGATACGGTGGTGTTCCAATGGGCTTCTCCCAACCTGCCTCCAGCGGTGCCTGTTGTAGGCCCGGCAAGTTTAAAGATTTCCTTAAAAAATGCCGACGCTGACGGGCCAACGGAGTTCCTGAACATTTTGGGGGAGAACAACACCCTTTTGGGGCGTACCAAACGCAGCCCCAACCAATGCGGGGCCAGTGATACTACCATTATGGTGCCTGCCGATTTGCTCAATGCCTGGCTTACGGATGGTCAATTGCACATACGACTCGCCAAAAATGGCGCAACACCACCCTCCAATGAGGTCAATGTTGTGACTTGCCCGAACGGACAACCCGCCAAAGCATTTGCGGAATTGCAATACACCACGGCCACCCAACGAACGGGCATCGGACTGACCTATAAGTTGGACAACAGACAGACGGCTAATTACCCTCCCTCCACCTCTACTTATGTAGAAGTAGGGCCACACACCATTTTATATACCGCTACGGACTGCTCAGGCAATACCTCCACGGCTACCACTACCTTCATTGTAGAGGATTTGCAGCCTCCTATATTGACTGTGCCCGGTCCTCACGTTTATTACACGGGCGTCAATAATTGCGAGTCGGAAGTCACCTTGCCATTCCCGAACATCGTAGAGAATTGTAGCATGTCAGGTGTTTTCAGCCAAACTACGCCTCCCGTACCCGTTGAGTTTCATTTTGTACAAGATGTGGGCATGATTCCAAAGGATATATCGAGGGCGTTTAATGGCCTGATACCCAACGCTGTAGGTACAGGACGCCTCCTTATTCGGCATAAAGGAGATAATGATAATTTTGGAGAGTATTTTAACGTATTGGATGAAAAAAATATCCCTGTTGGCAAAACAAACAGTGGCCCTGCCATCAAGCAGTGCAAGGAGTTTCACGAAACCCCCATCACCCTGACGGCAGCCCAAATCAATGAATGGGCCAAGGATGGGATTGCCTCATTTAGTTTGGTAGCCAATGATGATTCTGCTAACGACTTTATCAATCCCTGCGCCACATTAACCAATGGTTTTGATGGCATCAGCGAAGTGGTATTGGTGTTGGAATATTCCTACGCTATCGTTGATTATACCCTCAGAAACAGCGCGGGGACAATTCTGGAACAAAACAAGCCGCTTATTGCCAATGAAACCAAAAAGACCTTGACACCAGGAAACTACTCGGTTGAATACAAGACATCTGATGTTTATGGTCTGGTAGGAATCGGGAAGTACAACTTAAGTGTACGTGATACGGTACGGCCCAACGCCTTTTGCAAGCAGGCCATTATTAAAACCAACCCAGGGGGTTTGGAGCACATTATTACCCAGGATTCCATCAACAATGGCAGTGCCGATAATTGTACACCAAGCAAGGACCTGAGTTTTAGTTTGTCCAAAACCAAGTTTAGCTGCTTGGACATCCCACACCCACAGAGCTCGATTACTGTAACCTTAACCGTCACGGATACTTCGGGCAATACCTCTACCTGCGCGACTTTGGTGCGAATTGAAACGGAAAAACCCACCCCCTCCTTTACCCCTGTTTGTGAAGGAGGCAAACTCCAGTTGTTTGCCAATCCTCCTTCCGGTGCAGTACCTTATTCCTTCCAGTGGTCAGGGCCAATCGGCAATTTTTCCTTTGATAGAAACCCTGAAATCAACCCGGCCACAAAAGCGCAGCATGATGGCACCTACACCGTAACGGTCACGGGGGTGCCGGGGTGTACGGCTGTGGGCGCGGTGACCGTTGCTTTGATTGCGCCGCCCAACAAACCGACTTTAAGTGTGGATTCTTTAGATACTTCTTATTGTCTTGGCGACGATGTGGTGCTTACCGCAAGCGGCACCGCCAGTGATGCTGTATTTGAATGGTATGAAATAGATGGATTCCCCAAACTGATCGGCACCACCAATGCCGTGGCCACATTCACCGTATTAAATCCGACACCAGGCACGCACCAATATTATGTACGGGCAACAGGAAACGGATGCGCCTCACAAAATTCGGAAATTCGTTCCGTTACGGTAAACGTTCCGCCTATTGCTGTGGTACAGGATGATTTTGTTGAAGTATGTGAAAATGCAAGTTTTACCCTGATGCCCAAGAGCATCATAAGCGGGGCTTCTTATCAATGGGCTGGGCCTAATGTACAGGCCAATGCTTCAACCCAAAACCTTGTCGCCGGATTGTCTATGGACGGCGCCCGTTATTTATTGACCGTTATCAAGGATGGCTGCCGATCCATCCCGGACACGGTATTGCTGGAAGTAAAACCGCAACCCGCTCAACCAACCTTTACCTTTTCCCAAAACCCAGTCTGTGAGGGCGACGATGTCAAATTGGTCACAGACCCGCTTGCAGGGCAATTTATTTGGTCAAAAAGTGCTATAGTTCAATCTGTTACCAATAGTAATTTTCTTCAATTGGATAGCGTGGCCATTGGAAATGAAAATGCAACATGGCGTGTGGCCATTATGATAGATGGTTGCGTATCATTGCCTTCTAATGGGACACTGCTTTCTATTTCCCGTAATCCAGAGATATCTCCGATGGTGCCCTTTGGGGTCTGTTCAACGGATACCATAAAGTTCAAGCCCACGGCTACAAATACCACTGCCTGGGAATGGCGAGGCCCAAGCGGATATCAAAGATTTGAAAAAGAACCTCTAAGGGTACCACCCGTGGCCGGCACCTACACCCTGATTGCAACCAACAACAACCTTTGCCGCGATATGGCAACCGTTGACGTAACGGTATTCCCAACCCCAATCGCTACAGCAACACATGTTGCACCCAAATGCCTGACGGGCACACAAACCATACGGCTCGTATCCTCGGTGACAAATGGCACCTGGCCATACACTTACATGTGGACTGGCCCGAAGGGTTACCAAAACAATGTGGACTCTGTGCCGCTCATTGCCAGTGCCACCTCCGACAATGTTGGGTCCTATAATTTGGTGGTAAAGGACAAAAATGGCTGTATTTCCCAACCAACTACTACCACAATTACTGGTCAGGACAGGCCCGTTCCTCCTGTTTTGGCCCCTGTTACACCCGTCTGTACCGGTCAAAAAGTTAAACTTACGGTCAGCAATGCCAATGATTACAAAGGGGATAGTGTGGTCTTCTGCTGGAATACCCCACTAGGCATCGTACCAACCAAAGCACCCGAATATGAAATTGCAGCCCTTAATTTTCAGTTTGTGGGTACCTATTCTGTTGTGGTTAAAGTGGACAGTTGTGATTCGGAGACCTCTGCTTCCGTAGATGTCATAGAAAAGCCCATCCCTCCGCCGCCTGTTGTACTGCCTCAAAAGGATACGGTTATTTGCAGCGGAGAGCCGCTTGAACTCAGGGTAGTTGGTGCCCAACAAGGCACTATATATCAGTGGAGCGGCCCTGTAAGCAAGACAGGGGAATCCATCATCATCAATGCAGTGGACATGACTCATGCAGGCACTTATATAGTGTTTGCCAATAAGGATGGGTGTATCTCCAGTGCCAGTGAGGGCCTCAAGATTACGGTGTTGGAAAAGCCCAAAGTACCCTTTGCCATAGTCAAAACCGGAGCAGTATGCCTTGGTCAAAGCAGGCCCATGCGCTTGGAGGCCGACACCGCTTCCTTAACCCAAGGCGCACAATATCAATGGTTTAATGCATTTTCCAATGCGCCAATTATTGCCCCACGTGACAGCGCTGTACTGGAAACCAATAATTTTTCGGGCATCCTAAAGCCCGGTGAGAACAAATTTTACCTGAAAGCATTAAAAAATGGTTGTGTATCAGGGCAGTCCCAAACGGTTAGTATTTGGGCGGATACTATTCCTAATATCAAGGCATACGCAGGAGATGATTTCTTCTCCTGTGATACCATACCGTTTCAGATCAAGGCCCTCAAGCCTTCTGTGGGTACTGGGAATTGGCACCTATTGTCCGGTTCTACCATAAAAATCGTGGATCCTATAAAAGATACGACGCTGGTGCTGAATCCATTTGGTGGGAACACTTATCTTTTTACCTGGACACTAACGGAAAGAGCTTGCATAAATTACAGTACGGATACCCTCAAAGTGACCTCGAGCAAAAGAGAAACTGCTGAATCCGAAGACCTGATCCGGGTTTGCCCCTTTAAAGGTGCCTATAATATTAACCTGAAAGCGACACAAGGCCAACATGTGAAGGGGTATTGGACCCAATCCTTGCAGCAGTGGAACCTGGGTCTTGTCATCGTGGATTCATTGAATCTAACTACCGAAATTAAAAATGCCAATGGCGGACAACGTTTCTTCTTTTATTGGAACCTGGCAGTGCCCGGCTGCCCACTCTCCACGGCGACCACAGAAGTCCTGACTTACAGTATCAAACCATTTTTAGGGCCTGATTTGCGCTTTTGCGCCGAAAGTAACTGTATTGCTATTAAGCGCGATACCTCAATCAAAAATTTTGAGACGGGGAAATGGAAAAGTATAGGCTCAAACCTTAGCTTTATACCTGACAATGCCCCTGTTACCACGGTCTGTGGCTTAAGATCCTTACCCGAAATCAATACCATCATTTGGGAAATCAATGATGGCGTTTGTGGCAACGACTCAAGGGATACTATGGTAATCAACTATGGCCAAACCCCGGTAGCCATGCCGGATTCGTTCATAACTGCTTATGCCACGCCGCTGAGAAATTTCAATATCCTGGCCAATGACATCAGGCCATCCTCAACTTTGCTGACCATCACCAGCAGGCCAACCAATGGCAAATTGGATTCCGTGAAATTGGTAGCTGGCGTGTACAACTATATCCCCAATTCGGGCTTTTCCGGTACGGACGAGTTTACGTATAGCCTCTGCAATACACAATGCCTCCCTGACCCCGCTTGCGCAACCACAATAGTCAAAATCACGGTTTTGCCTCGAGTAGGTTGCAAATTACCTACCATCATCACCCCCAATGGCGACGATGTCAATGACGAATTTCGGGTAAATTGCTTCCGTGGGGAAGGTGCTACCAAACCTCGTTTTACGGTGTTTAACCAGTGGGGCGACGAAGTGTATCACAGTGATGCATACAACAACGATTGGAAAGGGACCAATCAGCAGGGAGGAGAAGAATTGCCCGTCGGCACCTATTATTATATTTTTGACTATAATGATGGGCTGCCCGATCCGATTGTAAAGAATTTCCTGATTATACAGCGTTAGCCATTATCCTATAAAAGAAACTATCAAGCATGGAAAACTGGAACAAACTCAGTCCTGAAGAAGAATATGTGATTGCCCAAAAAGGTACCGAGCGAGCCTTTACAGGCGAGTACTGGAACCATAAAGCTGCGGGAACCTACATTTGTCGCCGCTGTAATGCGCCATTATACCAATCATCGGACAAATTTGACAGTGGTTGCGGATGGCCCTCTTTTGATGATGAACTACCTGGTGCCATCACGCGGCATGAGGACCGCTCGCTGGGTATGCGAAGGGTTGAAATTTGCTGTAGCAACTGCGGCGGGCATTTGGGACATGTTTTTGACGGAGAGCGATTGACAAACAAAAATACCCGGCATTGTGTCAACTCGCTTTCCATTCGGTTTGTGCCTGAAAAATAAATAAATTGTTTTAATAAAAATTATTTGTTTTATATTTGCGCCAGATTCTTTCAAAAACATAAATCTCCGTTACTTTGGGCGCAATTCATACAAACCTAGCCAAAAAAGCAAAGGGCAAACCCAAGCAGACTGCCCCTGCCAATGTGCAAGCAGAATCAATACAAAATGCTGATATGCAAGAAGTTAAATATACAGAAGACGAGATAAAAAGCCTTGATTGGCGTGAGCATATTCGTTTGCGACCGGGTATGTACATCGGTAAATTAGGTGATGGCTCCTCACCGGAGGACGGTATTTATGTACTGCTCAAGGAAGTTTTGGATAATTCCATTGATGAATTTGCCATGGGACATGGTCGTTCGGTGGATATTACCATAAATGAAACGGGCGTCACGGTGCGGGATTATGGCCGTGGCATTCCATTGGGCAAAGTGGTGGATGTGGTATCCAAAATCAATACTGGGGCCAAATATGACAGCAAAGCCTTCAAAAAATCGGTAGGTCTGAATGGCGTGGGTACCAAAGCGGTCAATGCCTTGAGCGAATATTTTAAGGTGACGGCCTTTCGCGAAGGTCAGATGAAATGGGCGGAATTTCAGTTTGGCATCCTCAAAAAAGAAAGCAAACTCGAGCCAACAAAAGAAGATAATGGCACCCTTATCTTTTTTAAGCCAGACAATGGCATGTTCCGCAACTATCGTTGGGTCAACGAATATATAGAGCAAAAACTATGGGATTATGCCTACCTGAACTCCGGTCTGCGCATCAATTACAACGGCAAAACCATGCTCTCCAAAAATGGATTGTTGGATTTGCTGCAAAAAAAGACCGGATCGGAGGAAACGCGTTATCCGCTCATACACCTCAAAGGAGAGGACGTGGAAATTGCCATGACCCACGGCAACCATTATGGCGAGCAATACCACTCTTTTGTCAATGGGCAAAATACTACTCAGGGCGGTACCCACCTCAATGCATTTCGGGAGGCCTTGGTAAAAGTGGTGCGCACCCACTTCAAAAAAGAGTATGATGCCAAAGATATCAGGGAAAGTATTATTGCGGCAGTAGCTGTTCGCGTGGAAGAACCCGTGTTTGAAAGCCAAACCAAGACTCGCCTTGGCTCCGAGCGCATGGCTCCTGAAGGCGTTGCCATCCGCACTTTTATGGCCGATTTTTTGAGCAAAGCGTTGGATGATTTTTTGCACAAAAACCCCGAAACGGCCAAAGAACTAAAAAAGCGGATAGAACAAAGCGAACGCGAGCGCAAGGAAATCGCCGATGTCAAGAAAATCGCCAATCAACGCGCCAAAGCAGCCAATATTCATAACAAAAAACTGCGGGATTGTCGCTATCATCTCAATGAAAAAGGGCCTGAAGAAAGCCGCTTAAGCAGTACCCTCTTTATCACTGAGGGCGATTCGGCCAGCGGTTCGCTTACCAAGGCCCGCGATGTGGGTACACAAGCCGTATTCAGCCTGCGCGGAAAGCCTTTGAATTGCTATGGCCTGACCAAAAAAATCGTGTATCAAAATGAGGAATTCAACTTACTGCAGCATGCACTGAATATTGAGGATTCCTTAGATGACCTGCGTTATAACCATGTGGTCATTGCAACTGATGCCGATGTGGATGGCATGCACATTCGGCTCCTCATGCTGACCTTTTTCTTGCAGTTTTTCCCGGATCTGGTACGCAATGGACACCTATATATATTAGAGACACCCCTGTTTAGGGTAAGGGACAAACAACAAACCTTTTACTGTTACTCTGAAACTGAAAAACAGGCAGCCATACGCAAATTGCGTGGCAAGCCAGAAATCACTCGATTCAAAGGTTTGGGTGAAATCAGTCCCAATGAATTTGCCGACTTTATTGGTAACAATATCCGATTGGAGCCCGTGATTTTGCGCGAAGACACCAATCTGAACCATGTATTGGATTATTACATGGGCAAAAATACCCCCGAACGCCAGGAATTTATCATTGGTAATCTTCGTGTGGAACTGGATGTAATTGACACTCCAGAAGAGGAAGCACAGGTTCAGCCCGAAGTCGCAGAAGCAAATGCCTAAGATGGGAAAATCTTGCGTTTGCTTCTGCGTAAAATCCACGACATGCTGTGCCTAATGTTGTACCACTAATTTCGAGTATCGGAATATGCCATCTTTATGGCGTAATACCAAGGTGTAAGTGCCCGCAGGCCAGTGTTGGGTATCCAAACGAATCCCCGATGTCTGGTTGTCAGATCCAGCTTGGCTTATCAGTTCTCCCGTAGCGTTAAAGACCATAACTTGACAGGTGGCATCATTAATTGGCCAATTGTCCTTCATACTGATCAGGGCGTAAGTATTGGCAGGGTTTGGTGAGCAATAAAAGTACTGTTGCTCCTGGTCTGGTGTTTCTGTTGGCAGTATAGTTGGATCAATATAATCAATGCTCAAATCATCAAAGTTAAATCCATCTCTTTGAACGCCCTGATCGCTAACCAATTCAAAGGCTATCCTGAAAGTTTTGCCCCTGAAGGCGGACAAATCTATACATTCTGACACCCAGTCCACTTGTACATTATCATAAATAGGTTCGCCGGGCAGTTGGCGGTCGCTACCGAGTTTGGAGTATTGGCCGCAAAGCAGGTGTTCTGTTCCATCCGTCTCGATTAGCCTTAGCGCTACATAGTCACTACCTCTTTCAAGATCCCATTTGGCCCAAAATCGCAATTCCGGTTTTCGGGCATTGAATGGAAGTGCAATGGGCTGTGCCGTTTTGGTTGTGACCGATGCATTTGGCCCATAATCCCCATTGGGAGAGTCGCTGATGCAGCTTGGGGCTGAGTAAAAAGTATTGTTGTTTGCGGCCCAATTCCCGGTCCATTTGGTCGTGTTGGTGCCATTTTCCTGGAACAATACTTTTTTTATACCACCGTAATATTTGCGCAGGGTGTCTGTTTTGACATAGAATCCATTATCTGTTTTTAACACGATAATGATGGGGTCGCCTACATTCACGGTGCTGGACAATTGAGCGTTAAATTTCAGCAATTGGGTTTTCAGCGTTGGTATATCAACACTTTGCGTGGAAGAAACGCTGGTGATGTTTTTACTCAGGGCCTCTATGCTGATCAATATTTTGCCGGGTGAAAGCCCATATCGGGTAAATAGCACAGGCAGATCAAAGTTTTGAGAAGATATTTCGTTCGCACCAATTTCTTTTGCCTCTCCATAGCGCAGCGCACAAAGGGCTGTTTTCAGGTTGAGTGGCATCATGGATTTGTTCAGGAAGTCAATTTCATTTTGATTGGGCCAAAAGGTAGCAGGACCTATTTCCGGTGTGAAGGAAAAACTGCCTTTTTCTGCATACATCCAATCATCTGAGCTTCCATTTACCTGATAGCCAACGGTTTGAGTAGTCACGCCAGCCCTAAATCGGTTTTCTTGGGTAAAAAAACTGCCATATTTGATGAATGCCGTATCTGCTGCTTTATCGCTGTACGCCCACGGATAAATCAGCAAATTCCCCCATGTGTGGTTATTTTGGATAAAGTCAAAATCATGAGTGCGGCAAAAATCGCGGATAATGCGGGTTTCGGGTTCCGAGAAGGGCGCTTTGCCGCGATAGGCACCATCGGACGGCGTGGAGGAGGACCCCACTTCGTCATGTCCCCAGAAGTAGCCATAGTTTCTGTTCAAGTCAACGCCAAAAGTGCCGTTGTCATTTTTACGCCTGTTTTTGCGCCAAAAGCCACCACCAGAGGGGTTAGTTTGTTCATTGTAAAGATATCCATCCGGATTGATGCAAGGGATAAAATACAATTCTGTGTGATCAACTATGTACCGGATTTCTTTGTCTGTATTGTAGTTCTCAAGGAGATAGAGCATAAAAAACAGCATTTGGGAGAGGCTGTTTGGCTCACGGGCATGGTGAAGGGCTGTGTAAAGTACTTCCGGTTCTGTTTCGTCAAGATTTGGGTTGTCGGAGATTTTTACATACCAAATGGGTCTGTTTTCGAAGCTGCGTAAGGTATCGCTCACCATTATTCGGGCCGTAATCAAATTGGGATACTTTTTGCTCATGGTATCCAGCAGATTCAGGGCTTGCTGGTAGGTATGGTAGCCGCCCATGCTTCCATAGGTGTAGCCTTTGGGCGTTTGGTATGGAAATGGGTTTTCCGAACATTGGTAATTTCGTTCCTGAACATTTGTCTGCCGCTGTTGGTCAAGGTATTGTGCGAGTAAGTCAGGAATGATGACTTCTGTTTTGTAACCCGCTTTTTGAATGGCCTCTAATTCCGAGACAGACAGTTCGGCCTCCCAAAATTGCCCTGGCGCCAACAAGCCATGTTCAATTTCAAGCCCAAGGGCAGCCAATTGCTGCAGGGTTCGCTCACGGAGATCAACCCTTGCTCTTACATGGCGCTCCTGTTGCGCATGGAGACAAAGAGAAAAGCTAAAGAAGAAGAGAAAATAGATAAAACTTTTCATGGTATTAAAGCATAATTAAATTACCCAAAAAATGGTATTTTTTTAAAAATTGATCTTTATACTTTTGCAGCGGCTTAAATCAATCCTGTTTGAGAAACAATGGAATGATTTTTGCTGTTTAATTTTTGTTGATTTTTCCTGATTTAATCGTATCCATAACATTTAATCCTTGTTTTTAATCTGAACCTGTCACGCTGGCTATAGCGTTTTTGCGCACAAGCACTAATCATCGCCTCGGGTTACAAATTACCGTACAGCTTTTGTTGCTATTGACGCGTCTGGCAAGGATCCGGATGTTTCGATATTTCTTCGCATGTCCTCACCTGCTATGTACAGGTGTTTGATATAAGTAGTAATCGGTTTTTGGGATGTCCTCTCACTGCAGTAATTGCTGGTGGGAGGATTTTTTTTAGGTATAGTACCGCTTTACGAAGATGCTT
>CAZIKN010000125.1:0-16416 GCA_964539805.1 uncultured Saprospiraceae bacterium
TTATCCAACCAACGGGCTTAATTTCGCGTCATTGTGCCTCAATTTTAAAAAACGACCATATATGTTCAAGCAGATTTTTGCCTGTTTCATCGTAACACTCTGGGCTTGCCTTCAGGCATTTGCCCAATCCGGCGAATTAAACGCTTCTGTTCGGGTAAGCACACCGCAACTGCAACGCAACGACCGCAAAGTGTTCGATCAAATGGAAATAGCGGTAAAGGAATTTCTGAACAATACGAAATGGACCAAAGATGCCTTTGAACAGGAAGAACGCATTGAATGCAGCTTCATCATTACCATTTCAGAAGAATTGGACAACAACTCCTTTAAGGCTGAGCTTGCCGTACAATCCGTTCGCCCAACTTATGGAAGCAGTTATAAAACGCCCATGCTTTCCCATTTGGATAAGGATTTTGTCTTTTTCTACGATCAAAATACCCCCATTGAATTTTTGCCTGATGCCAACGACAACCAAAACCTGTCAGCGGTATTGGCGTTTTATGCTTACCTGATCATAGGACTTGACTATGATTCGTTTTCGCTCTATGGCGGGGAGCAACAATTCCTCACCCTGCAACAAATGGTGACCAATATCCAAAACTCTAACAACCCCGGTTTTGGATGGCGCCCTGCCGATGGCGGCAAAAATCGCAACCGGCACTGGATTGTGGAAAATTTCACCAACCCGCGCTGCAAACCCTACAGGGGCGCTATGTACTCCTATTACCGCAAAGGCCTTGATCTGTTTATGAGCAATTTGGAGCAAGGTAAAGCAAGTGTTTTACAGGCCTTAGAAGATGTGGACAAAGTGAACGTGGCGTATTTTAACTCTATGCTCGTTCAAATGTTCTCCAACGCAAAACGGGAAGAGCTGGTGGAAATGTGGAAACTCGGCCCCAAAGCCCAGCGCGAGCGTGTAGCACAAATTATGACAAAAATAGATCCGGCCAACGCTTCGCGTTACCGTGACATAACTTATTGATATGGATACTTTTATCAAAACCTCACAATTCCTGTTAAGCCTCTCTTTCCTTATTGTTTTGCACGAAATGGGCCACTTCGCCCCGGCAAAATGGTTTAAAACCCGCGTGGAGAAATTTTACCTGTTCTTTGATGCCTGGGGCAAAAAACTTTTCAGTTTTACCAAAGGCGGCACCGAGTACGGTATCGGCTGGCTCCCATTGGGCGGCTATGTGAAAATCTCCGGCATGATTGACGAGAGTATGGATAAGGAACAAATGAAGGGTGAGCCACAACCCTGGGAATTCCGTTCCAAACCCGCCTGGCAGCGCCTCATTATTATGATCGGGGGCGTTACCGTCAACTTTATCTTAGGTTTCCTGATCTTCGGCATGATGTATTGGTACTATGGTGAAGCCCAATTGCCCGTCAGTGAGGTCAAATATGGCATGGCCATGGATTCCGTCATGTTGCGCAATGGCTTTCAACAAGGCGATATCATCACCAAGGTAGGCAATGTATCATTGCCTTATGTAGATCCCGGTGCATTCCATAAAGCCGTGGCCTTAGACAACCAGACATCCGTCACAGTGCTTCGCAATGGTAAAGAAGAAATGATTAACCTTCCGCAAGGCTTCGCGGACGAGATTTCCAAATACGAAAATGTAAAAAAGAGCCTCTATACAGCACGTATTCCCTTTTTTATTGAAAAAATAAAGCCCGGTGATCCGGCAGATAATGCTGGCTTAAAGGTAAATGACCGGATTTTGGCGCTTAATGGTCAGGCAACAGATTATTATGATCAGTTTGGCCCATTAGCCAAAGCCAATAAAGATCAAACCGTGAAATTAAGCATTGATCGCGATGGAGAGATGATCGAAAAGCAAATCACTATCAGCGCACAAGGCACTATCGGTGTTTTCCCAAGAGGCTACAGCAAATTTTTCAACATAGAACGCAAAAAATATAGCCTTGCCGAAGCCTTGCCTGCCGGTGTGCAACGGGGTGTTGATTTTCTGGGCGACCAATTAAAAGCCTTTAAACAGATGTTTGCGGGCAAAATATCCGCAAAGGACAACCTCGGCAGCCTGATCAGTATCGGCAATATGTTCCCCTCCTACTGGGATTGGGAAATATTCTGGACCATCACGGCATCCTTGAGCATCATCTTAGCCTTTATGAACCTGCTGCCCATACCCGCCCTTGATGGCGGATATGTGATGTTCCTGATTTGGGAAGTGATCACTGGCCGCCGTGTCAGTGATGAATTTATGGAAAAGGCTGTTACCGTTGGTTTTTTCCTGCTCATTGGCCTAATGGTGTATGCACTCGGTCTGGACCTGATGCGCTTTGTATTCTAAAGCGTACAAAAGAATAAGTTGGCAAATAATCAGGGTTATCCTGAATGAGAGAGAGGGCTTGACTCCGTGTCAAGCCCTCTCTCTATGTATTCTGTGGGAAACATCCAATGCAACGATAACCTTGGCGGATAAAGTAAATCATGCAACGGCGAAATCTTGTAATATTGAATAACATTTCGCTCGGATATAAATTTTTCTTGAGCGAAATCTATGTTAAAAACATTGGATTTCGCTTGTAATGAATCAGGTTTCCTGACAGGGCGTGATTTTTTTGGAAAAGTTGGGCATCGCGCAAAAATGTTGTGTTGGTATCAGGCAGAAACCCTGCGCCGCAAGCTATGGGCCTTCGCAGCGGCAACCAAGACCCGCAAACGCCTGAGCCTTGTACTGCTCACTACTTTTGGCCTTCACCCCAACATTCACAGTTCCGGATTAGTGGAAGAAGTACTTACATTGGATGCCCTGTTTTGGGAATAGCATGAGGCCAATAATTCCTTAAAACCTTCAAAATTACTTAGGTTGTGAGGGCATTACTCAATCAAACGCTTATCCTCCATCGCCAATACCCGTTCCCGCCGTTTTTGTACCGCAGCGGACACCCCGATACTTACCTCATACAAGGCTAATAGCGGTATGGACACCAATACCTGTGACACTACATCAGGAGGGGTAATAACAGCAGCAACGATCACAATGACCACAATGGCATGTCGCCGGAAACCACGCAGAAATTGAGCACCCAACACACCTATTTTGGTCAGAAAATAAGCCAAAATCGGCATTTCAAAGATAACCCCTGTGGGCAAGGTAAACATGACCATGTAGTTCACATAGGAATCCAGAGTAGGAGACACTTCCAGCCCTTCCATGGTGTATCCACCCAAAAAACTGATGGAAAATGGCGCAATAACAAAAAAACCAAAACATACGCCCAACAAAAACAATGCAGTGCAAATAAACACCACCCCACGGATGGCCTTCTGTTCCTTTTCAAGCAGGCCCGGGCGGATAAATTTCCAAAATTCCCAAAAAATAAATGGAAAGGCACAAATAAAGCCCAGCCAAAACGACACGTACATGTGCTGCATCAGCAGCTCGCCCAATTGGCGCGTGATAATCCTGAACTGTGGCGGCTGAAAACACATTTTGTCGCCCATACCAGCCCAATGAGAAATACCACAAATCGCTTTGTAGGTGGGGAAATCAGGGTTCCTAGGACCAAAAATGATCTTTTCAAAAATCCAGGTAATATTGGCAAAACAAATAACGCCAATCACAACAATGGCCAATGCCGAGCGAAGAATGTGCCGGCGCAATTCCTCAACATGCTCAAAAAAGGTCATCTCTCCTTTGTGGCGCTCTTCTTCGTGCAATTGATCGAGTGGCATACGATGCTTTTATAATAATGAATGGAGGAGCAAAGGTATTCAGCTTCCGTAAGGATGATATAACATCTGCGTTAAAACTATGAAATCCTGCTCCAAACCCTTGCTTCTTTCCCTTCTGAGGCCAAATGCTGGCGAAGGCGCAAGTGTTCAGGGGCCTGCAAGGCAGGGTCTTGTGTCAAAATCTGTTGGGCTACCTCGCGGGCAGCAGCGATAATATGGCCATCTCGCGCCAAATCTGCCAGCAAAAAGCGCAACATCCCACTCTGCTGTGTGCCTTCTATATTTCCGGGGCCGCGCAGGCGCAGGTCGGCCTCCGCGATCTTAAAGCCATCATTGGTCTGGCACATGATCTGGATGCGCTCCTTGCCTTCCTGTGAAAGTTTGAAATTGGTCATCAGGATACAGTAGGATTGGTCCGCACCCCGCCCAACGCGCCCGCGCAACTGGTGCAATTGGCTCAGGCCAAAACGCTCAGCGTTCTCAATCACCATCACAGACGCATTGGGTACATTTACGCCTACTTCTATTACTGTGGTGGCCACCATGATCTGTGTTTCGGCTTTTACAAAACGCTGCATTTCAAAATCCTTGTCGGCGGCCTTCATTTTGCCGTGCACGATGGAAATTTGGTATTGGGGAGGCGGGAAATCACGGCTCAGGGCTTCAAATCCACTCATCAGGTTCTGGAGATCCATGGTTTCCGTCTCCTCGATCATGGGATACACCACATATACCTGTCGGCCCAGTGCTATTTCCTCCCGCATGAAGCCCTGCACCCTTAGCCTGTGGTGCTCTGTTTTATGTGTGGTTGTGATCGGCTTACGGCCCGGAGGGAGTTCATCTATGACGGACACATCAAGGTCGCCGTAAAGCGTCATGGCCAAGGTTCGCGGTATGGGCGTGGCCGTCATCACGAGCACATGCGGTGGCCCGGCCTGGTTTTTTGCCCACAACCTGGCGCGCTGCTCCACCCCGAAGCGGTGTTGCTCATCTATCACACTGATTCCCAGATTTTTAAACACAACCCAATCTTCGATCAAGGCATGTGTTCCAATCACAATGTGCATATCGCCAGAGGCCAATTGGGCCAAAATAGCATTCCGTTTTTTGCCTTTGACGGAGCCGCTCAAAAAACCGACATTGATGCCCAAGTCGCCCAAAAGAGCCGTCATGCCGATATAATGCTGTTGTGCCAAAATTTCGGTTGGGGCCATGAGGCATGCCTGAAAGCCATTGTCCAATGCCATGAGCATGCTCATCAGGGCTACCACGGTTTTGCCGGAGCCTACATCCCCTTGCACCAGGCGGTTCATTTGTTTGCCCGCAGCAAGGTCGGCGCGGATTTCCTTCAACACCCGTTTTTGGGCATTGGTCAGTTCAAAAGGCAGTTTTTCTTTATAAAAGCGGTTAAAATAGTCGCCGATTTGCCCAAAAACAAAGCCTCGGACGGCATCCTTGCGTCGGGTGCGTATTTGCAGGAGCCTCAACTGTAAAAAAAAGAGTTCTTCGAATTTTAACCTGCGCGTAGCCGCATACAATTGTTGCTGGTTTTCGGGGAAATGGATAGCATTTAAGGCTTGCCAACGCGAGATCATTTTGTATTGTTGTAGCAGATAATCCGGCATGGTTTCCGGCACTTCCGGTGGCCTTAGGGCGTCCAACAAGTTGCGTATCAGTTTACGTATTCCCCTGGCATCCAATCCTTTGCGGGTAAGATTTTCCGTGCTGGGATAAACGGGATCAAAAGCCCCTGCCGGCTTTACCACAACACGGCCTTGTTCGCCCGGAGCGGCCATATCTGTTGCGGTCGGCACCACTTCCTCCATTTCGGGGTGCGTGATATTGAAGCGTCCGTTGAACTCGGTTACCCGGCCAAAAACAATATATTCCTTGCCTACCGAGAGGCTTTTTTCCAGCCATTGTATGCTCTGGAACCAGACCAGTTCCAAAGCGCCCGTGTCATCGCGCAGGGTACCCACCATTCGCCTGGCGCGGCCCTCTCCGAGGGTTTCCAAACGACGCAAAACACCGCGAATCTGCACCTGCTCCCCTTCATTTTGAAGGTCGCGAATGCGGTGAAACTTGGTACGGTCAATATAGCGAAAGGGGAAATGGAACAACAGATCGCGGCAGCTAAAGATGCCAAGATCTTTTTTGAGGGTCTCGGCGCGTTGGGGGCCTACGCCTTTTAGGTATTCTATGTTAGCATCAAGGGTGAGCATGCGTGTTGACGAGCGTCTTTTTGGTACGCGCAAGGTATTGCACAATTGCTTTTGCTTGTGCTTTAACAATAGAAAAAATAGTGAAAAAAGCAAGCAATAACAAATTTTTCCTTAAATAAAAATTAATTTTGTTAATGTTTCCCTAAAAAACGATATAAGTCTGTTGACTGGCATGCGGTTCGTTCGTCTCTAACTCGTACATCGCAAGCATAAAATACCCAAGCGGTAAGATTGAAAAAAAATTGCGATGTATATGTACAACTTAATCAAACGCATCCCATGACATACAGAATTTTTTTCATCGCATTGGCTTTTCTTTTTGCCCTTTCGGCAAATGCCCAACATAGCCCTAAAATCAATAAGTTGCCGGCATCATACGTAACTTTTGCCGGCATTGTAAGTGACTCTGTTTCAGGTCTGCCATTGGCTCAAGCTGCCGTCCTCATCACTGACGACATGATGAAAACGGTCATCGCTGAAACAAGCACAGATGAAACTGGCCGTTTTGAACTGAGTGTGCCCAAATTAGCGCGCTACGCTATTCAGGCCGATAAAGCCACCTTTTTTGAAAAAACGGTAATTGTTTCGCCTGACCAGGCAGATGAAACCAAAGTTAGCCTTCAACTCCTGCGCAAACCCGGTTATGTTTTTGACATTACCATTTTTGACAAGGCTTTTGAACACAATCCGGTCAATACCATTCGGGATTGTAAGGTTGAAATTTACAACAATACCACCAAAGAACAGGAGCTGACCGTGGAGCGCCTGCCCAAGTCCACCTTTAATTTCTCTTTTGCTGAAGGCAACCACTACACTGTACTGGTGCGCAAAAAAGGATTTTTCAACCGCCGTGTGGAGGTGTATGTGAATGTTAATGGCTGTATCCTTTGTGTGGATGGTATGGGTGTAAAAGAACCCGAAGTGGTCCCTATCATGGCGCATAATAACGAGATTGGCCATTTTTTGGGCAATATTGAATTGGATACCATTGAAGTAGGCAAACGTTTCCAGTTGAAGAACCTGTATTATGATTTTGACAAATCCAACATCCGACAAGATGCCTCCAAAGTGCTGGATAAATTGGCTGTTTTCCTCAAAGACAATCCAGGCGTATCCATAGAATTGGGTTCCCACACCGATGCACGCGGCTCTGATGATTACAACCTCTCCCTCTCTGACCGTCGCGCCGCAAGTGCTGTGGAATACTTGGTTACCTCTCATGGTTTAGACGTCGAAAAGATAACGTCAAAAGGTTACGGTGAGACCCAATTGGTCAATCGGTGTGACGATGGATTTTCTTGCTCAGAGGATGAGCATCAGTTGAACCGCCGTACCGAAATCAAGGTGACAGGCTATTCCAATGAAGATCCCTTGTGGGAAAAATCACTGAAACAAATCATTGAAGACCCACAACTGTACCGCAAGGTTATAGATCAGGAAAAGCGCCGCAAATCTTTGACGAGTAAAGCAAAATAATTTCACCACGCGGCTTTATGTGTGCGTTGTTTTTTTAAATGTTTTTCTAAAACACTGTTAATCAATGTTTAAAACACTTAAAATAAGCAAAAACAAATAGGTGAAATCAGTTTTGGCACGTAAAGTGCAATACCCTAAACATCACAAAAATTTTTTAATCATGAAATCTCATATCATCATCGCAGTTGCCTTCATATTGACTGCGTTCCATGCTCAGGCACAACAAACAAAATCTGCTGCTAAAAAACAGCAGCCTCAAAATAAAGTGGCATTTACGGAAACCGACGAGAAGTATGCCAATACTACCATCGTTTACACCCACGGCGTAGCCAAGGATGCGGATGTTCTCAATCAGATGAATTCATCTTTTGGTATGGGCGATGTGGTGCGCATCGCAGTGGCACCGCCCAAGCCCAGCACGCCACCGGTAGCAAAGTTGGCACCTAAATCAGGGGTGAAAAGCAAGCCGGTTAGTGTAAGCGCACCTGATCTCAGCCGCGTTGCGGTTAAGGTTACTGAAATGCCCGCCAAGCCAACCAATACCCAAACAGAGCCTGCCTTTGCCACTGTTACGTTCCCAGCTCACCGCGAGGCACAGCAGTTGACAGCAGGTGCTGATTTCGAGGTACTGCAAGTTATCAATGCTCAGCCTTCGGCCGATGCAAGCGTGGAGGCGGACAAAGCAGCCCTTAACCTGCAAGAAAAAGTGACCGCTTCTACCGCTGCCACCAGCACGAAAACGGTAAAAACCAATAGCAAATCCAGCAGCAGCAAGGCCAAAGCGAGCAAGAGCAAAGCAGGCAAGAAAAAATCTACGCCCTCTAAAAAAGCAAAACGCAAAGGCAAACAGCGCTACGGTTGCTTTAAGTTTTAAATAAAAGGATTGTTTGTTATGTTGAGCCCCGGCGGATATCCCGTTCGGGGCTTTTTTATGCTCCGGCTATTTCCTTGAGGCACCGTACTAAGCTATCCCGCCAATGTGGAATCTCGAGAGCAAAGGCGGCCTTGATCTTGGCTTTATTCAACACGCTGTAAGGGGGGCGCTGGGCAGGCGTTGGATAATCTTTGGTTTCTATGGGGCCAAGCTTGCAAGAGAGGCCCTTCAGTTCAAAAATAGCATGTGCAAAATCATACCAACTGCATACCCCTTCATTGGAATAATGCCATATCCCCGAAATGTCCGATTCTGCCACTTCATTATTTTCTACTTTTTGAATAATGGCCAAAAGGGCCGCAGCCAAATCGGGGGCATAAGTAGGCGTACCAATTTGGTCAAAAACGACATTTAAACTGGGGCGATCAGCCCCGAGGCGAAGCATGGTGCGTACAAAATTATGCCCATGTGCGGCATAAACCCATGAGGTGCGCACTATCATGCTGGCTTGTGGCAATACGGCCTGAACGGCTCGTTCTCCAGCCAATTTTGTCCGGGCATACACACTTTTGGGGCTAACCTTATCTGATTCCCTGAAAGGCCGGTTTTGGCCATTGTGATACACATAATCCGTACTGATGTGAATCAGCTTGGCACCAGCCGCCTGACAAGCCTTGGCGAGCAGTTTGGCACCTTGCACATTAACTTTTTTAGCCTGTAGCTCGTCTGATTCTGCCTTGTCCACTGCTGTGTAGGCCGCACAGTTGATCACCCATTTTAAACCCCTATTTTGACTGAAAAAAGCATTCACCGCCTTTGCATTCCGAATATCCAAATCTGCTGAACCAGCAAAGGCAAAACTTAATTCGGGGTGCTGAATGGCTAATGTTCGAAAACACTGGCCGAGTTGCCCATTGGCGCCTGTGATCAAAATCATAATTGTTAAATCGTGGTCAATAATAAATGTACAAAATCAGGATTCTGGAAGGACAAATTTGTACCCAATTCCGCGCATTGCATGAAAAAATCGCGGATTTTTGGCATCTTCTTCAAAATACTTGCGGAAGGCCAGTACGAAATTGTCAATGGTGCGGGTACTGGGGTACACATCATAGCCCCAAACGGTCTGAAGTATCTGGTGCCTGCTTACCACTTCGTTTTTACGTTCTACCAACAATTTGAGCAGCATAGCCTCTTTTTTGGTGAGGGTAATATTTTCTCCGCTCCAGGTAGTAGCTTCATGCGTTTCAAAGTTGATGCGGTTTTTACCAAATTCGAAGATCTCGCCGATTTCGCCTTTTGCACGTTGGCTACGGCGAAGTAACTTGCTTACCCGCAAAAGGAGCTCTTCCAATACAAAGGGTTTGGTCAGGTAATCGTCAGCACCTTTTTTTAAGCCCGTGATCCTATCTTGCGACATATCCTTGGCGGTAAGGATCAGGATGGGCACCTCCGTGTTGGTCAAACGCACTTTTTCTGTAATGCTAAAGCCATCTAAGCCGGGAAGCATGACATCTAAGAGTAAAAGGTCAAAGTGTTGGTTTTCAATAATATCCAATGCTTTCTGACCATTATCGGCCGTAATAACCTCATAGCCATCCAACTCAAGATTGAGCCTGACGGCATCACGGATACTGGGTTCGTCCTCTACAAGTAAAATGCGCATGTAAAAAGTTATTGATGGAATGGGCAATTCTTACGTGCCACAAAAAAACAATGGCACATTGAACAAAACAGCAATTTGGAGCATAAATAATTTATGTCCATGCTTTCTTGTCCAATATGCCATTAAAAAAGGCTTATAGCCTGAATCAGAACGAGTACAAATAGCCTACGGAAAGACCTATGCCTTTGTTCCTAATAGAAAAGTCCTCTTCTATTTCATCTTCATCGGCGATATTGCTCAGTCCGAGGTTGTAGCGTGCATCAAAAAACAAGCGGCCGCCACCCAAGTTTAGTTGGAATCCTGCTCCAAGAGCCGCGCCAACATCAAAACGATTGATGCCTTCTTCTTCGTCAAAGTTAAGTTTTTCTTCCTCTGTTTCTTTTTGGCCAGCAACTTCTGTGGTGACTTTATATTTTCCTGAGCTCATGTAACCAAAAGTAGGGCCGGCAAAGGCATAAAGCCCCGTGTTTGCACCATTAAAGCGCAGTTTTGCCAGGATTGGAACATCAATGTAGTTGAAGGTGTATTTGCCATCAATTTTAAAAGATTGACCCAATAAGTCTAATTCTTCCTTTATCCTCCAGCCTTTTTGGATAAAACTGGGCTCTACTTGAATGGCTAATTTTTCTGTTATACCCAACTCAAGTACGGCCCCGAGTATGGCACCAATACTTGTTTTAGGATCGCCAATATCAAGGTCGGAGGTATCAGAAAGTGATACATTAGCCAAGTTGGCCCCTGCTCTTACCCCAATGGAAATTTGGGCTTGGGCGATGCCTGCAAGGAAAAGGAATGAAAGCAGAATCAATGATTTGTTTCGCATGTTTGAAAAAATTTAAGTGAAAAGGTTTATTGATGTGTACTTGGTACAAAGCGCAAAGACATTGTTTTAGGTTCCTTGTGTTGGGTAGAATGAAAATTTTTTTTCAGCGCGGGTCTGTACCCATTTGTTGCAATGAGGCTTCAGTATTCCGCAGTTTTTCCCTGCAAAACCGCACTAATGTGTTGGCTCGTTCAATTTTGGATGTCAATTCATCAATACCGATTTGTCCCTGTTGCAAGGCTGCTGTAATATCCTGCAACTCCTGATAAGCGGCATCATAGCTTAGGGATTCCGATGTCGTGTTTTGTGCTGTTTTTTTCATATTTTGTGCAAAATTACTTATAAAGATACCAATCGTCCATCTGCCAATACACTCAAAGGGATAAATCCATTGCCATCCCAGATACCGAAAACAGCCATTGGAAGACCAGCGCTCAAGGACAACATCTGCCAGGCAGTGTTCTCCATGGCTTGTAGCGGCAGTAAGAATTGGTTGTGGTCTTTCAGGTAAAACCGATTGTTTTGACGTATAGCGCTCACATCAGAAAATAGTACCGGAAAGGTAGTGAGCCACGGCTGAGCGGCTAACGATGCCGCAAACGAATCGGCAAATATTTCAAAATCTGCCACACCTCTTTGCTCAAATCCATCCCACACTACGCTTTGGGTTGTCAAAGCCTCCGGGATAAGCGCCCTTTGAGGAAACGCGGAGGGGTAATACGCTACTTTCCCCCGGTAACAATGGCCCGTTTCAAGTCCCGGAGGAAAGCCCTGATGGTTGAAGTTATAGTCAATCAAGAGGGCAAAACGCGCACTTTCCAAGCCCAAAAGCCATGTCTTACGCATTTTGTTGTGGTCTTCCACGATTTCTTCCTGTAGGCCTAGTACAGCCCACACATCCTCTTGCTGTTCATCCCAAGCTAAAACTTCCTCTTTTCGGATGTTAATTCCTAAAAAACTTTGCAAATCATACAGCATGGACTCTTCCAGTACATTGCGCCGTTTGAAAGCTCTAATACCGAGGTAGCACTGGGCCAAAAGGGCTGAGGTTTTTTCTATCCAATCCGGTCGCAACATTTGCATATTAGGTGATGGCTGTAGCAGGCTTCTCAGTCCTGTAGTAACATTTCCTGAAGCGTGCACACGCAAAAGGCGGCTCAGTCCCGGCAAGCTGGCATCTGCCATACGTGTGGCAATATGTTGCAGCGCGGCTGGGTCCTCTGAGAGGGTTGCAGCCAAGCCTCGGCGCATGGCATCGAGGAGCCAGTTTTCCAAATCTTCAAGACCGTGGGCTGCCCTTTCCAACCTCTCGTTGCGGCGCTGTTGTTTGGCTGCTGCTTTCTCTGCTTCATTATCCAGCTTAAGCGTTATAGGGGCAGCATCCAAGGGATTTATATTTTTTACCCAAGATGGCAAATGGGCCGATTGAGCAAACAGATCAAGTGAGGCTTGGGCACAAAAAAGAGCAAAGGCACGTGCATGCCAACAGGGCTTGGGTTGGAAAGGGCAGTTGCAAAGGGCCGTTTTTGTATCTACATGATATGCCAAAGCGTAACTTAATCCATACTGTATAGGCATTTGGGCATACAAATAAGAGGCATAAGCGGTAGGTTCCGAGAAAAAAATAGCCTCAGCCAGACGCGTGCTGCGGTCAGACAATACGCGTTCCGGAATGGGTATATTATTTTTTTGGGTCACGATATGAAGGAAAAATTTTCGGAAAGTCCTACTTTGCCCGCAAATGTAGTCTGCCCTTATGTCTTTTTTACAATCACTTTTCCGCAAAAAATCTGTTGAAGATGCCATTCGCACGGCCGAACAAGAAGAAATTCACGGCTCAGGAGGTCTTGATAAAAATCTGACAATCAGAGATTTAACAGCCTTTGGCATTGCTGCCATCATTGGTGCGGGTATATTCAGCACCATAGGCACGGCCAGTTACCATGGTGGCCCGGGCGTGGTTTTTCTGTTCATTTTTACAGCCGTGGCTTGCGGTTTTGCGGCATTTGCCTATGCTGAATTTGCCAGTATGCTCCCTGTTTCAGGCAGCGCCTACACTTATTCTTACGTAGCCTTTGGCGAGCTGGTTGCCTGGATTATTGGTTGGGCCTTGGTGATGGAATACGCGGTGGGCAACATCACCGTAGCGGTATCCTGGTCAGGGTATTTTACCGGACTGATAGAATCCTGCGGTTGGCATGTGCCGGACTGGATGACAGTGGATTATACTACTGCCCACAGGGGCTATGAAAAGGCTGTTGAAGCGCTTGCAAAAAATGAAGCCTTAGACAAAGGGCTTACAGAGGCTTATACCGCGTGGAATGGTGCGCCTATGTTGGGTAGTTTGCGGATCATTTTGGACATTCCGGCCATCATCATGTCCATACTGATTACTGCTTTGGTGTATATTGGGATTAAAGAATCCAAAACAGCAGGCAATATCATGGTGGTGCTAAAAATGATCGTGGTGCTGTTGGTTATCATAGTAGGCGTCTTTTTTGTGGATACCGCCAATTGGCATCCTTTCGTGCCCAATGGATTTGGCGGAGTCATGGCGGGTGTTTCATCGGTCTTTTTTGCCTACATCGGCTTTGATGCCCTATCCACCACAGCCGAAGAATGCAAAAACCCACAGCGCGACCTGCCCCGCGCAATGGTTTATTCCATTATCATTTGCACCACACTTTACATTATGATTGCGCTGGTGCTGACGGGCATGGTCAAATATGACCTGCTCAAAGTAGATGACCCACTTGCCTTTGTTTTTGACAAGATAGGGTTAAAATGGTTTTCGGGTATCATAGCCGTGAGTGCCGTGGTGGCTATGGCCGGCGTGTTTTTGGTGTTCCAGTTGGGGCAGCCCCGTATCTGGATGACCATGAGCCGCGATGGCCTTATGCCCAAAAAATTTGCCTACATCCATCCCAAGTACCGTACGCCCAGTTATGCCACCATCATCACGGGCTTTTTTGTGGTTGTGCCTATGCTGTTTATTGACAGCAACACGGTATTGGACCTTTGCAGCATGGGCACTTTGTTTGCCTTTGTATTGGTTTGTGCCGGGGTGCTCAAATTACAGGTGACGCCCAATGCGCCCCGTGGAAAATTCAGAACGCCCTATATCAATGGCAAGTGGATTTATCCGGCCCTTTTGCTTTGTGCCTTTTTGTACTTGTACACCCAACAACATGATGCGCTTATGGATTGGTTGAAAAATGCGCCACAACCCAACGAGGACGGTGAAATGGAATCCGGCTGGGCCTTGTTTCAGCATAAAATACCCATGTGGCTATTCTCACTGACCTGTATCACCCTTGCTGTTTTAGCCTTTAAGCACCAGCTTTCCCTGATCCCAATGCTGGGCCTCGTTTGCTGTTTTTACATGATGGCGCAAATACCTGCGAAGAGCTGGTTTGGCTTTTTTATCTGGTTGGTCATCGGTTTGTTCCTATATTTTGGTTACGGTTACAAAAACAGCAAGTTGAATACCTCGAGATGACCCTTGCGGAATTTGTCTGGCAAAACCGCCTTGAAGACCCTGTGTCGCTGGCCTTGAAGGCATCTAAATATCCGGATTTCAAGATGCGGGAAGCTGCAGCACAGGTGGCTGCCCTGCAAAAAATAGCCCGAAAAGTTCCTTCCTGGTACCGCGAGGGATTAATGTTTCCGCCTGCTTTGTCCATGGAACAGGCTTCCTCTGAGCGCACGGCCCTCTTTAAAGCCAGCTTGATACAAGGCAAGCGTATGGCCGATCTTACAGGAGGATTGGGCATTGACAGCTGGGCTTTTGCCCAGTATTTCCCAGAAGTGGTTTGTGTTGAACAAAATGACATTATTTGGCAATGTGCTGTCCATAATTTCAAAGCCCTGCAATTAGTTCATGTGCAATGTCTTCACTCGGAGGCAGCTGATTTTCTAAACAAAAACAAACGCCTTTTCGACCTTGTCTATCTGGATCCCGCACGTAGGCATGCCCATAAAGGCAAGGTGACACAACTGGCTGATTGCAGCCCCAATATACTGGAAATCAAAGAATTAATTTTTCAGCACAGCGACCATATTTTGCTTAAAACGGCCCCCATGCTGGATATACAGTTGGCTATAAAACAATTGCAGCAGGTGCGCGAAGTTTGGGTGCTGGCACATGAGGGTGAATGTCGCGAAGTGCTTTATCTTATGGATCGCCATGCTGGTAGTGCACTGGAGGCTATCCCCATTCACGCTGTTTCCTTGGGTCGGAAGAGCGAAACTGACCAGTTTTTTGATTTCAATTTTGCCGCAGAGCGCTTGGCCCTGGTGGACTATGCACCTGTAGCCCAATACCTGTATGAGCCTAATGCCGCCATATTAAAATCAGGAGCCTTCCGCAGTTTCGCCCAACGTTTTGGCCTGCAAAAACTGCACCCAAATACCCAGTTGTACACTTCCGAAAAATTTGTTCCAGGCATACCCGGGCGCAGTTTTGAGGTATCAGGTGTGTGCAAATATGACCGGAAGGCCATACAAGCCCTTGTGCCACAGGGTAAAGCCAATATTGCAGTCCGAAACTTCCCGGACACCCCCGATCAGGTGCGAAAAAAGTCGGGCCTGCTGGAGGGTGGTGAGGTTTATCTTTTTGCGTGTACGGATGTGGAGGGGAAAAAAGTGGTGGTGTGCGTGGCAAAAGGATAAAAGAGCCGCCAATAGTTACATCAGTCTGCTCCCTCCCTCGCCGCGGCCGGCTATTTTGCAGCGACTCAGCCAAAGTTTAAATAACTCAGGTTGTGGGAATGTACTTTATTCAATTTAAAAATTTATCCTTGTAAATTACAAAGCCTTATTTAGTATTTACAAAGATAAAATTCAGGGTATGCTTGGCACTACAACGATAATCTGAAAGTCGTTGGATTATTGACGTTTTTAGTGCAGGAGCTAAATATAGAGCATCAGCGTAGCGTCCGGCACAAATCAACCTGAAAAAGGCGGTGCCAGCTTGCATGTCCCCACAATTTTTGGAAATAAGCCAATATTACTTTTCTATGGGTACAATCTGGTCAAACATCAGTCCGCTCCAGCCCTCACCTCGGCCAGCCATTTTGCGACGACCCAGCCAAAGCAGGGAGCGGCCACCTAACCAGCGCGTGCGCTGATAGCTGCTTTCCACGATAACGCCTGCGCGTGGAACTTCCTCTTCTTCAAGGAAATATACCGGCTTTGTTTCTGAGATCACGCGGCTGCGCGGCGGATTCGCCTGAGGCATCCTCGCGCGCTGTAAGCGGATTTCCGATGTGCTTGCTGGCTTGTGCACTGGTATAAAAGGTATCCAGTTTTCAGGCACCGTGGAGCCCAGAACATAACGTATCTTGGCAGGATCATTGGGGTCTTTGTCCGGTGCAGGGCTGAAGCCTTCCTGCAAACGGAGGAGGCTGCGCTGTTGTTGCCAGCCGCCCATGGCTTGTGATGGCACGGTGTGCTCAATGCCCCATACCATGTTGGCCATTTCGTCACGCATAAAGTTGACCTTTTCCACGGGGTCGCTTTCGTACAGCTTGCCCACAGCGGGTGGCAGGTAAAAACGGCTTCTATTCTGATCCGTGTTTTGTCGCTCGTTATGATGAAAACCGGCGAATTGGCTCCAATCCACCTCAGGGTCATCAATAGCAGGTT
>CAZIKN010000126.1:0-16318 GCA_964539805.1 uncultured Saprospiraceae bacterium
AGGTGCGTCCCGGCATTGCGCCGGGAAGGTCATCGGTTCGAATCCGTTATACTCCACCACCAAGCCGCGTCAGAGCGGCTTTTTTTTGTTGGGATTAGCACAGTTATAGGTGCGTCCCGGCATTGCGCCGGGAAGGTCATCGGTTCGAATCCGTTATCCTCCACCACCAAGCCGCGTCAGAGCGGCTTTTTTTTGTTGGGATTAGCACAGTTGTAGGTGCGTCCCGGCATTGCGCCTGGAAGGTCATCGGTTCCATTCCGTTATTCTCCACCACCAAGCCGCGTCAGAGCGGCTTTTTTTTGCCATTACAGTAGTTAGTAGCGAGGCGCACATTAGAGTCTCCCCTAATTTCCCCGACAATAACATTTTTTTAAAATAAAATTATTTTCCTCCCCAACCTTTTGCCCTTACCTTTCGACTTAAATCCAGAACAATTTGCAACATGTCTTTTTTAACAGAATTGGCTCCCCAGATAAGTTTGGCCGGTATCATACCTGATACGGAAAGGAAGCCTGTTCAGGTGGCAGTGCCATTGCCGAAAAAATATGACCATAAATCTTCAGATGAGGACTTAAGGGCAGGTTGTTTGTCAAAAGTCAGATCCGCACAAGAAGCACTTTACAAGAAATATTTTGGACAGTTATTGGGCATCCCCATGAGATACACGGGCGACAGGAATGATGCTGTAGATATTCTGAACCAGGCATTTTTGAAAATTTTTGATTGCTTGCACCAATATCAAAACAGTGGATCATTCCCCGGCTGGATGGCGCGAGTTGTGTTCAATACCACTATTGACCATGTCCGCCGCAAAACAGCCTATCAGAAGAAGGTGTCTTTTGGCGTTGAAGCCGAAAAACCTATTGATAATGAGGCAGTTAGTAATTTGAATAGCGAATATTTATTTGCATTGATTCAAAAACTTCCGGCTTCATCACGTGCCGTTTTCTGTTTGTATGTTATTGATGGTCACAAACATGCAGAAATCGCAGAAATCTTGAACATTGATGAAGGCACTTCAAAATGGCATCTGTCAGAAGCAAGACGTAGATTAAAAAGCATGTTGGAAAAATCTTGAGACACAACCGGTTGATCCTTACTGAGTATTTTATGAAAAAGCGTTTAGCACACACAGAGAACATATTGAAAGACAAAATTCAGGGGCACGAATTTCCGTTTGATCCAGATGCATGGTCAAGCATGCAACAATTATTGGATCAATCAGTACCCTCTGATAACCTGTCTGGCACGCCACGATCCAAGCGATGGACTGCGGTTTCCATAACCCGATGGGCTGGATACTTTGGCTTATTTGCCCTTTTGTTCGTTGCTGCGAAATATCATATTGAAGACCTTAATTCAGAAAAGCATCAGACGTTGAAGCTTTCAGTTCATGAATTGCCTAATCCAGATAAGAATGAGTTAAATGGCATGCCCTCGCATACAACAACAGGCACTCGATTAGAAATGGCCAAGCCAATTGTTTTGGAAGGAAGTGAACCCACAGAAAAAGAAACAAAAAACAAAGCATTAGCCAAAAATAGACAATTGAATGAGCCAAAAATGCTGATTGATGACTTATCAATTCTCGCAGGGCTTACAGAAGATTCTGATCACCCGGGAACAGAAAAAGATGACACAAAGTATTCTTCTTCATTATTTTATCACTTACTTGGTATCAAGCCTATCCACACCACTTTTGAAAGTATAAATGACTTTGCAGTGCCCGAAGATGCAGTTCAGGCTCCAAAGAGTGTTTTGGAGCTTCAAGAGTTTGCACCAGAACAGTATAAAACAGAAAAAGCCCACTCTCGCTCTATTTTGCTTCCTAAAATTGAAAATTGGCAAGAACGAGCAAAAAAGATTAAACCCGCTACATCATTACAATCGCCACAAGCCGTCATTATTAATAAAGCGTCCAAATCTATTGAACTGGGTCTTGTAGTAGGCGCTCAGGCCATGAGTTTGGAGCGCAGCCGTCGCGATACAAGAGTACAACCTACAGTAGGACTTTCTATTTCTGCCCCAATAGGCAAAAGACTATCGGCTGAAATGGATGTCTTGTGGAAAAATGTAAGTGGATACCATTTTTATGCCTCTTTTGTAGATTCAGGTTATGCCAACGGAGGATACAGCCGCTGGGAGTATAGCGTGGCGTCTGAGGAAATTAATTTTTTTGAAATCCCTGTTGCAATTAAATATTCAACAGCGCACAAAAAACAAAACCTTCTGGCGGGTGTACGCTTTTCTCGCGTGAAACCTAATGATTACATCCAGTACTATAATGTATCCAACGCGCTCCAGCCAATGGAAGATTATATAGGAGATATCGGTGACGGATTCCGGCGTTGGGATGCAGCCTTGTTTTTGGGCGCTGATGTCAGGCTCTGGAAAAACTTATGGCTTGATATTCGATATAGCAGAGGCCTTCACGATCTTACTGATAACACCTATTTTAAAAACACAAGGATAGATATCGCCTCTGATGCTCAAGTTACGCTAAAGTATAACTTTATCAACCTGAAGATCCCCTCACCTGACAAGCGCTAAGAGCATGTCTAGGATTTTCTGCTTGAGTCAAAAACGAGAGATTTTTTAGCATTTTTATCGTTTTTGAAGGAGTGTAGCGGGGCTACACGACTGAAAAAAGGGTGAAAATGCTGAAAAAAGAGCCGTTTTGGGCCAAGCGGGAAAATCCCAGAAATGCTCTAAGATAAAACATCCGTTGCTTAGTTAAGTCTGCTTACTTTTGACCCAAAATTTTGCGCTTAAATGCCATTGGTCAAAATACTGCGCCTTTCTTGGCGCATTCTCTTTTTTGCTGTCTTCACATTTCTAATTGTATTCCGAATATGGTTTGGTCGTGTTTTTTTTCGAGAAAATATGAGCAAGGCGATGTCTATTCGACAAAAATGGGCACATATTCTTTTGAATAGGGTAGGGGTGAGCCTATCGGTTGTTGGTCAAGCCCCAACATCACCTTGTATCATTGTTGCCAATCATCGCTCTTACCTGGACCCCATACTGATGTTGTGCCATGTCCACGCCTATCCGGTGGCCAAAGCTGAATTGGCCAACTGGCCACTTATTGGCAAAGGAGCTCAATTAGCGGGAATATTATACCTTAAAAGAGACCATTCTGGCAGCCGAGCCAATACCCTCAAATTAATGTCACAAAAGTTAGAAGAAGGTTTTTCTATTATTATTTTTCCAGAAGGCACTACTTCGGACCTGAGGGGCTGTCTCCCTTTTAAAAAAGGCGCTTTTCAAGTAGCCTCCCGCCTTGGTATTCCTGTAGTTCCACTTGCCATTCATTATCCTGATCCCGCAGACTATTGGGTTGGTTCCGAATCTTTTTTATCACATGGGTTTAGAAGATTCCAACAAAAAAAAATTAATGTCACGATTTTTTATGGTAATATGTTAGTGCATCCAGAGGCCGATTTTTTACTTAATCAATCAAGACAATGGATTGAAAATCAGCTGGTTGAACTTGACAAGTCTCCGTCTTGATGCCCTTGTGCAAATCAGGACACTAAGATTTTTTACTAATTTTCTTGTGTGTGATACACCAAAAATTATCCTCTCCGCATCTTTTCTTGTAACAGCGTTTCACTTCATGTATTTGCTGTTTCGATAGCGCTTCGATCTTCTATTCCTTATTATTTACCCTTAAAATTGTCAACTATGGCAACGCATAAAGACGTGTCCTACCAGGACACACTGGAGATCATTTTCGCTGAACGGAACAAGGCATATGGAGCCTATTACCTAAGACGTCACTATGATCAATACCTTAAAAAGGCATTCACAGGTGGATTACTAATTATTGGCTTAATGGTTTCTTTGCCCTACATTGTTAAGGCTGTCAATGATATTTTACCTGATAATGATGAATATAATGAAGAATTTATAACCACTGAAGTCATGTTGACTCCGCCACCACCCACTCCTCCGCCGCCGCCCGTTCCTACCCCTCCACCACCCGTCCGAAGTACTCAACGTTTTGTCCCCCCGGTAGTGGATGAAGATAACAATGTAGAAGATAATACTGACAAACTATCTGTTGATGATCTGATAACCAACACTGATGACATAGGTGCCAATACCCAAAAGGTAGAACAGGAGGGCCAGCCCAATATTGATGAGCCCTTCGATCCAGGGCCTGTTATTGAAGCCACTGTGATTGAATCGGACCCTGTAGTTGAGATGTTTGATGTAAACAAACCTCCAACTTTTCCGGGCGGAGAACAAGAACTGTTAAAGTTTTTGGCTGAAAACATCAAATACCCGGCATTGGCACGTGAAGCAGGCATTCAGGGTAATGTCGCTATTAGTTTTGTAATAGGAAAAGATGGTGCCATTAATGATGTTGCCTTGCTCAAGGACATTGGTGGTGGTTGTGGCAAAGAGGCTATACGAGTGGTGAAAACTATGCCCAATTGGTCTCCTGGTGAGGCTAATGGTCATAAAGTAAAAGTGCGTTTTACCTTACCGGTTCGGTTTAGGTTAGAATAATATACTCAATGCCTTTTTTACTTATTCAAATTATAACATTATGGCTGAAATAACTCAAAGTGCACCCAAATCAGGAGTGCGAAAATCGGCAAACAGGATGTCAACTCATATAGACTTTACGCCAATGGTTGACCTTGGTTTTTTACTCATTACTTTTTTTATGCTAACCACGATTATCAGTAAGCCAGTGGTAATGCCAGTTGTTATGCCCGAGGATGATCTTTTGCCCCGCGAACCACTCAAGGCCTCTAAAGTGTTGACGCTTTTGTTAGGCCCAGAGAACAAAGTGTACTGGTACGAAGGCTTAGATCATCATTCCCTTGATAGTACGGACTATTCTGCTGAAGGCATTCGTCGCGTTATTTTGAACAAAATGGAAAAGGTAAATGCGCAATTTGGCCTTGAGCAGTTTGTGGATCCTAAGTCAGGCAGCATTCGCAATGCTTCCTTTGCTTACGTGATCATCAAGCCGATGAAAACAAGCAAGTATCATAACCTGGTGGATGCATTGGATGAAATGACGATTTGCCGGGTCAGGTACTATACTATTTTGGACGTCAATGCAGAAGAAAGTGCTGCATTTGCCATGCAGTAAGCTCAAATAAAGTGGTTTTGAAGATCATCAGGATTGATTGACCTGATTTTGAAGATTTACAGACATGCTCTTAGAGAGCAGAACTGGTTTACGGTGACTATACAAAAGGCACGCTAATTAAAGCGTGCCTTTTACAACAAACAAAACCAACTAAAAAAACCTGCTTTTGCATTTAGCAAATTCTTGAAAACATATCCGGCCTGCTATTCCGAATGTATTTTGAACAAGAACAAACTAAAAACGATGCAGTAGTTTAAAACGCTGCTTTGTTGTAAAAATATTTTGTGAAAAAAATTATCGAATCACTAAGCATTTCATTGTCAACTTGTTGTGTGTTCGAAAATGAATGAAATATATTCCGGATGTATATTTGGATGCATCAACAAAGTAGTGGCGTTTCCCGGCTGACAGCAGTCCATCATAAATGACTTCCATTTGGTGCCCCAGTGCATTATACATGATGATTTGCACCATTGTATTTTGAGTAGCTACAACAGGTATGGCTGTCATTTCAGATGCGGGGTTAGGGAAAATATCCAGCAGATCCGCTGTAGCGGGTTCTTCAGTTGATACGGATTGCTCCACACAAAAGCTCCAATAGCCTTTTGGTGCTGTGATCGGACGGGTCATTTTCTTGCCGTTAAAGGCTTCTGACTCAATATAGTAGAATATTTGACTTCCTTCGGCTTGTTTAGGAATAATTGCCTGATAATTGTACAGGTTATGCCCTCCCAAACCAGTCATATTGACAGATTGCCAAGGCTGACCCAGATCAGTGGTGTACCAGATCTTGGCATTTGCTATTCCACTTTTGTGATTGATCAGGGCATTTATGGCATATCCTTCCTGTTGTTTAGCTTGGCACCGCAAGGGCTGATGCACGATTTGAAGAGGATCGGAAACACCTATCTCTTTAGTGATGCAATGCACCGCTCCTCCAGCCTCTACAATATCGCGACAATATACAGGGACTATGTTATAGCCTGGCATATACCGTTTGAAGGTATCAACAGCTGCCTGATCTGTGGATAGGTTATAAGAGGGCATAATAACTGTTTTGTTGACAATCAACGCATTCGCATAAGTAGGGTATAGTGATTTATTGTTATATGGCGGGTATTTACCGGAAAGAGAGGGCATCGGGACACGAATTACTTTGAAAGGTGTGCCATATACTGATTTATAATTTTCTAATACATATTGGATGTTTGCCTCTATTTGAGGCCCATCTGATTTTCCACTTGGATATTGCCCGACGAGCAGGGTCTCCTCATTGAGCAATTTCATGTGCATGTCAATATGATGGATGCCATCATACGGCAATGTTTTCATTTTAATATAACGATCAATGCCCATATAACGCTTCATTATGCCATTTACGTCCTGCTCTGATTTAGGGCTTACGTTATAAAGATTATTTACTTTGTTTTCTTCCAGGATCAGAGTTGATGAAAAGGCTGTGCCCAGGCCATCACTCATAAAATTACCTCCTGTATGAACAAGGTCTTCGGGCATTTCTGATGTAGCATACACACTGGCGTTTAGTGATTTTCCTAAAGGAAAGCTAAAGTTGTTGTCATCTGGACGCCAGGGTCGGTTATAAATCCAGTCAATCAACAATAGGCTATCTACGCCATTGGCATAAACAGAATTAGGACCGTAATCTCTAACCCAAATAGAGTTATTGGGCACAATTTTAATTTCTATGTTTTTGTCTAAGGTAATATTTTGGGTTTCCAGCACCTCTACTATATCCTGGACGGTAGCCTGATTAGGAGCGCATACAATGACCTTGCACTCTTTCTGGGCGGCAGCAACTATGTTAGCCAAGATTAGTTTATATTGAGGATCTGTAGTGTTCCATGAAATAACGATACTTTCTACTTCTTCCCATTCCGCCATAGCCCTAACAGGTACCGGGGGAGGGGCAAGTAATGCTTCGCCCGGAATAGTTTGAGCTTGTGGAGTCAATAGAAGCTCTGCTTCCGTAGGATATTGAGGCAGGTTACGTTGTGCATACACTGCAAAAGGAAAGAAGAGGGCGAGAATAAAGTAGAATCGTTTCATAAACACAGTATTGCAATTGAAGATGCAAGTTTACACCAAATTTTAAGACATGCTCTTATTATTTTATCATTATTCAAGCAGAAAATCCCGGACATGCGCTAATATTATCCTACAGTTCCCTTTTATTCCATTTATGTTCCTCCACACCAAGCTCGTGTGCTAAGTAACGGGACAAAATGAAAAAGTAATCGGACAAACGATTGAGGTATTGGATGACCGTATTGTCCACAGGTTCATCAGACGCCAAAAGGGCTATAATGGTTCGCTCTGCTCTGCGGCATACCGTTCTGCATACATGTGCGTAGGATACCAACACATGGCCTCCGGGCAGGATAAAATGCCTCAATTCCGGCAGTGACGTATCCATTTTATCCATTTCCTGCTCTAAAAGAGCAATATCTGATTGAAGCAAATCAGGTGTGGGCAATTGTTTTTGAGGGTCAGAAGCCAGGTGGGCTCCAATAGTGAAAAGCCGATGTTGGATTTCTGACAGCACTGACTTGATATGCAAATTGGTCATGCTATCATTTAAAAGCCCGGTAAAGGCGTTCAATTCATCCACTGTTCCATAGGCATCAACACGCAAATGGCTTTTGATAACTCTTCGGCCTCCGAAAAGAGAGGTCTCGCCTGTGTCGCCCGTCTTGGTATATATCTTGAATGACATTTTTACACCCGGATTTAAGTGATATTGAAGATTAACAGGATTGATTTACCTGATTTTTAAAGATTTACAGACGCGCGAATCGTTCAAAACCACTTTGCGTTGACTATAATATGCTTGGTAAGGCTTATTGTCTTGCAAATTCATACCCTCCCTTGGTGGCACCCCAAACTTGCTCTCCTTTTTCATTGAAGCCCTGATCCCAGCTTCGGAGCATACGGGGATTCAAGGTCACTTTTGAGCTTGCATATTTGGCACCCTTAAGCGTGCTTTCGCATCCTTTGCCACGTGTGGCACCTGCGTAGGAGCCATCCTGTTGTATGCGCAAATAAACGGCGCAGCCATCGCGCAATGAAAGATCAGAGGGCTTAAGTGCATCAAATTTTTCAGGGGTTTTGTAGGCACCTGCCCACTTTTCCTGATCAGGAAGGGTATATACTACGCTTCTGAACCAGCCCATGACGGAATCTCGCTCTACTTTGTACACCCGTTGACGATATGGCTTGGACTCTGCCGCAGCAGTAGCCTGTTCAACATAGAGCCAATGGTTGCCTTTGTCTTTGATCCATATAGGGCGAATGTGCAGGCGGATGTCAAAAAAATCAGAATCTCTTTTACTCTGAGCCTGACTGCTAAAGTCGCCAACCATCCAGGATACTATTTTTTCCAACTCCGGGTCAGGAGCAGCAAGTTTTCTGCTGCTCGAACAAGCGGACGCAAACGCAATGATAGCAGTAACAAATAATATGATTCGCATAAAAAAATTATTGTTTCCCTTGAGGGGCATCTAATGTTGTACCTTTGCTATCCTTTCCTCTTTGGGCTTTCCCCTCTGCTTTAGCCTTGATCTCCGCAGGGTTTTCAACAAACCGATTGTGCAAGGCAGCCCATGTGTGTGGCGCCCATTCGGCCATATTTTTTTTCAATTCGGGCTTAGTGGTATTGCTTTGCGCCTCAATAAGGCGTTCCTTAACCAATTTTTTTAGGTTGTCTTTGCGAATTTCACGGAAAGCTTCTGCTGCTTTACCATCAGAAAAGGGGATAAGTTCAAGGCAGGTAACAGCGTGGTTACGGCCTTCTTTCCCGTCAACTACCCGACTAAAATTAAACAATTCGACAATGGCGCTCATGTCTCCATTCTTGGAACGCGCAACGGTGCCCTTGTAGTCAAACTTCATAAATTCAGCAGTAGCCAAAACATCGTCAAATATGGTAACATCCATTGATTTTGCCGATTTGGCTTCTGTTTTTTCATTTTTACCCTGTGCAAAAACCTGAGGGACATTGATAAGGGCTGCCAGGATGAGGATAAGGGTTATGTGTTTTTTTGTCATGAGATGATTATATTAATGATGACAGGTGTTTAATAATTGGGCGCAATTGCTCGCCTTTTTTGAAAAATGAAGCACAAAAGTCATACTTTTCATTTAAAAACAAGACTGATTAACAGTTCGTTTTTTCTTTACAGGTAGTATTGTTATTTTTGCGCCGCAATTTTTAAAACAAAAATTTATCCAAAATATGGGACGCGCGTTTGAATTCCGAAAAGAAAGAAAAATGAAACGTTGGGCCGGCATGGCCAAAACATTTACCAGGATTGGCCGAGAAATCGCCTTGGCGGTAAAATCAGGAGGGCCAAGCGTAGAAAACAACTCACGCTTGCGCATTGCCGTTCAAAATGCCAGGGCTGCAAATATGCCTAAGACCAACGTAGAAAATGCCATCAAAAAGGCATCTGGCAAGGAAGCCGAAAACTATCAGGAGGTGCTGTATGAAGGCAAAGGGCCTAATGGCGTTGCTGTAATGGTAGAAACGGCCACGGATAATCCAACTCGGACCGTTGCCAATGTTCGCATGTACTTTGACCGTTGTGGTGGCACCTTGGGAACTTCTGGTTCTGTCTCTTTCCTTTTTGACCGAAAAGGTGTTTTCAAAGCTAAAGCCGAAGGCGTAAACTGGGATGATCTCGAGCTGGAACTAATTGATGCCGGTCTGGAAGAACTTCGCCGCGAAGAGGACGAAGTAGTGCTCTACACCAGTTTCACGGGTTTCGGAACCATGCAAAAAGCATTGGAAGATCTCAATATCGAAACAACAAGTGCAGGGCTTGAATTTATTCCTAATACGACAAAAAAACTTGCTGAATCAGAAGTAGAACAGTTAATCAAATTAATTGATCGCTTAGAGGAGGATGACGATGTTCTGAACGTATATCATACCATGGACATGAGTGATTAATGATCGCCAAGGTCTTACATCATGTTTTTGCGGCAATTCATCCTGAATAATTTACCCTTCGTCATTTCTCTGTTGAATGGCACTTGGGAGTTTTGCAATCTTTGCCTTGCAGTCTATAATTATGCAAGTTATGAAGACCACTCCTATGTTAGCCTTTCAACATTGTTCAGATGAAGAGTTGATTCAATTGGTTTTGGATGGCTGTGATGCAGCCTTCAATGGTCTGCTTCATCGGTATGAACGTTTAGTCGTTTTTGTGGTAAAACGTTATATTACTGATTATCAGGGAATTGAAGAAGTCACACAAGATGTCTTTGTTAGAGCTTATCACCATCTTGACCGATTTAGAGGTGAATGTAAGTTTAGCTCCTGGCTGACTCGAATCGCAATTTCTCAGGCGGTTAATTACCTCCGACGAGAATATCGCCATAAGTGGCTTCCCATTGAAAGTATTGGTGCACAGGCTCAAATAGACGACTATAAGCCTTTAGAGCATTATGAAATACGTCAACTTTTAGAGAAGGCATTTCAGTACCTGATGGAACAAGATGCTATAGCCCTGGATTTGTTTTATTTTCGAGAGCAAAGCATCGAAGAAATATGCCAGATCACAGGATGGTCCAATGTAAATACACGCAGCAGGCTAACAAGGGCTCGCACGAGGTTGCGAAATGTGCTAAACTTGCACGCGTTACAAGAAGAATTAAACTTTTTTGAAAATTAGTGGCGATTGAATTTGTCAAAATGATTTCGTTGCCTGTATCTTTGCAGCCGCTAAACGGAGGTTGTAGCTCAGTTGGTTAGAGCGCAGGTTTGTGGCACCTGAGGTCGGGGGTTCGAACCCCCTCATCCTCCCCCTTTCAAAACGGGATGCTTGTCAAGAGCGTCCCGTTTTTTATTTCCCTTTTTTGGGAATGACATTGGAAATAATCTTTAGGTTAGTCTCATTGGGATAGGTATTGGCTTCAACTTTGATCAATTTCTTTTGCTCGCCCGTTCGCCCTTCACTGTTGAATTTTGCGGTGAGTTCGCCCGTCCCGCCCGGAGGGATGGGGTCTTCCGGCCATTCGGGCACTGTGCATCCGCAGGATGAAGTAGCGCGCAAGATGGTTAGAGGTACCTTTCCCGTATTGGTAAACTTGAAGCTGTGCGTAACGATTTCACCTTCTTTCAGGTCGCCAAAATTGTACTCTTGTTCCTCAAAAGTGATACGAGCCAGCTTATCAGGGTCGGTTGGCATATCTGCGGTTGCAGGGTTGTGGATCATTTCTGAAACGGGGCCTTTAGCCGCTTCTGCATTCGTTTGGGGTGAATCATTTTTACATTGGCAATATGTCAAAATGGCCAATATAAAAGTCAGCGTGTGGTATTTTATAGGTATCATTTTATGGTGCATATTGGATAAAAAGTATGCTTCCCATCAGGAGCAAGTGTAAAATTTCTGCAATCCGCTTATTTTTTATGTTGGTAAATATGACGCCAAAGAGTATGCCAATGGTTGGCATGATCAGTAGGAAATGACTGGGAAGCATATCTCCCTGTAAAACTGCTGATAAACCGGCAATGAGCATAAACCACAATAAAATGGTGATAATCTTTTGGGTATGAATCAGTTTTTTAGTGGTTATATTGCTAATATTGAGTAAAATGGCCAGTACAAACAGTGCAAGCAAACTGACTTTAAGGATACTGCTGAGCCGATTAAGTGGTTTGAGATGAAACCATCCAATCAAATTGGAAACTTGATCATGTAAAAAAAATCCTCCCATATCATACCAGAAAAAAACGGTAAAAGCCAAATAAAGTGGCATAATTGCCCCAACAATGAATGTTATTTGTTCTTTTAAAACAAATGACCGCATGACATTAAGTCCAATAAATGCCGCTATCATCAAAAAAACAGCCTGAGGATAGAACAAAGCAGCGACTCCAGTCCAAAAAGCAGACTCCAGAATTACTCCGGCAGTATTAGGCGTTTGATACGTTGAAAATAAACGGCGCATTGCGATTAACACAAAAGAAACCGCAACTAATGGAGGAGAAAGGAATAAAAAATCGGGTAATGCTGACGCTGTTAAAGCATAGAACATACCGGGCAACCAGTTCCGATCACCTTGTATCCGAAATTCATCAGTAATAATATTGACGTATATAGCTTGAAAAAACACGATGACTACCGCCAATAACGAGGATCGGAAGGCATCTGATTTGCACCAGCTAAACACCACATCATACACCATTCCAGCGTTGAGGTTTTGGTATTTCCCGAGCTGAATATGACCACTTATGGCCGCCCAGTGCAGCACTAATATATAAAGCGCTAAAGGTAGCGCTGTTGCAAATTGGTTGTTTCTAAAAAAAGTAAGCATTTACCATAAAAAGGGGCTGCGAAACTAACGATGGATTCGCAGTCCCTTAAGTGGTGCAAAGAAACTATTTACTTATTGCTTCACCAAACGGAGTGGTAAACTTCCTTGGCTTGCATGCCGTAATCTCGCAAAATAGATTCCCTTAGGCCATGATTCTCCGCAAACAATATTGCCGCTTCCCGGTGCAAGTGTTTGTTTTTCAATAATTTGTCCTAATGCATTACTTACTTCCAAGTATAGTGGGCCAGCGACAGGCCAGTTGTAATCCATTACAAAGGAAGATGCGCTGGGGTTGGGGGATACGCTTAATAAAGCCTCCTTGTTGATCCGTTGTACGCCCGATGGACTTTTGATTGGTGTCAATTTGAAAATATCTGCTCCGGCCTCGACCAAATGCCCGGGATTCAAATCTGCTGTCCAAAATTGAATCTGTAACTTATTATTATTGAGGCCTGTTATAAAATTTTTCAAGTGCAAATCTCCAGATGAGCGCCAGGCACTTGCACTGGTATCTTTTTTAAAGATCACAGTGCTAACACCATCATTGATAAGGCGCACCTCAAAGCGGTCATTGGGTGAACCGCTTCCACCACCATTAAAAAACCAATAGTCAAAGCTGAGGATAGCGTCATCATAGCCTGTCAGGTCAATTATGGGGCTTAAGAGTGTGACCTCACCTCCGTCCACATCATCTGTAGAAGCCTGAGTAGAAGGATTGTTGCCTGTTACATAGCATTCTGTGTTGATGTCAAAATTTGAGTCGTCCCCGGGGTTTACTTGTTGTCCTTGGGTTAAAGTACCGTTGGGTTTTTCCCGCACCCAAAAACCGGAGTTGGCGGTGGAGGAAGTTGTCCAGCCCAGATCAAGGCCAAAGTCATCATAGTAGCCTTTTTCCAGTTCTACCGTGTAATTGCCAGCAGCCCCAATAGTAAGCTCTGCATCGAGGTAGCCCCAAGAGCCAACCCGGATTTTGCCGGTTTGAATACATACTAAAGAAGCCTTGCCACTTGCATCAGTTTGGGCTTTTTGCACAGTTTGATCCGTAAACTTAACAGAGACATTTTTATTGGATATGGGTTTAGTGCTGCCTTTTTCTATAAAAATAAGCCCTGCATTGATCAAGTTGGCGCCATCTCCCAGCGTTGCTTCAAGAGGAGTTACTTCTGCGGTTTTTAATTCAACCTGAACCGTTTTCGGCGCAAAGCCTGCTTTGGAGATCACTACGTCGTACTTGCCAGGCGTTAGTTGTCCTGTTTTGAAACTACCGTCGCCTTTGGTGATGTCAAAAGGTTTGTGATCAGTGCTTTTGATGCGCACTTCGGCACCAGCCATAGGGAGGCCAGTACATCCATTGGTGATTTTACCTTCCAGATAACAGGCCCGTTGGTACTTTGGTGTCAGGACGAAAAGTTCGGCAGGCTCAATGTTAGAAGCGATAATAGTGCCTGATGGAAAATAGGGGAATGCACCCCAGCAACCGTCAAAACTGGCCCCTGTGCCCTGTGGCCACGTATCGTAATAGCCCACTTGAATCAAATTTTGCGGCCTGTGCGCATCCACAATATTCAGGCCATCGGTGTACCATGAAGTAACTGTCCAATCGTCTATGACATGGGTGTTGTGGCCGATGGAGCTGTTGCCATCGCCTGTGGCAATACGATCCAACTCTTTGATATTGAACGGGTCACTTACATCATAGGCCGTGACAAAAGAGGCTGTCCTTTCATCAGTGGTCAAGATGGTCTTCCTGTTTTTGGTAATCCAGGAATTGTGGGTAAAAGCAGCGGGTGTTACAATTTGCCCCAATAGTTTTGGATTGTTTTTGTCCTTAAAATCAACAATAGAAAGAAATCCATTATTGATGTGCGCTGCATATAATGTATCGTTATCTGCATAACCATCATGCACATAGCCCAAAGTGGGATTTTGGAAGTAGCCTACAAAACTTGGATTGAAAGGGTCTTTGTTGAGGTCATGCACCACGGCACCATTGCCAGGGCCGCTTCCGCCCCCCTGTGACAGGTCACTACTGCCATAGGTGTACAAATATCCTTTGGTTACGTCAATGTGCAGGGCATGAATGCGGTTTAGTCTCCCCTCTATTGTACCACTTCCTTTATAGTTAGTTACCTCCAGATTGGTATTGGGCAGGTTTTTCAGGTTGACGATTTGTACGCCTTGGCCACCTTCAGAAGTGACATAAGCATAGTTTTTATACACTTTAATTTCCTTCCAAAGGTTGTCGGGGCCGGGTATTTGTATCAGGGTTTGTGGGCTTTCCGGGGCAGTAATGTCCACGATGATCAGGCCTTTTGAGCCGCCAACTAATGCATACTCGCGCCCATCTTGCCAATAGCCACAAATGTTGGCAAGGGTTTGTCCCGGGAAAGTAAGAGATGAGCGCAGTTGCATGTTGTAATTTTGGGCACTTGCGAAATGGCCCAATGTCAATAGGATGACACCAAACAGCAGGTTTTTAATCATGATTTTAGTCGTATAAAAAGTAAAGTTCTGCGACAAAGGTAATGACAGGCTTTGCAAAGCAAATGGTATTGTTGCGAACAAGGAAGCTGATCGTCTTTTGGCGACAATTTGAATGGTTAAACAAACAGGTATCATCCCGAATTTTATGGAAGGCTTATGTGGTTTTAGCCCTCGATTCAGCGGTGGCGATTGGGTCTGCATCGAATCGGCGCGCGGCAAAGTGGACATCAAGGCCACCTTGACGGACGAGGTTAAGCCCGGCGTCATCAGTACCACCTTCCATTTTCTTTGCTGAGTTGAAATTTGACGGCACAATGGATGCAGATTCCGGCTTTGAAACAGGATATTTTTTGACTTATGGAAAGGAGAACCTTAGGAAGTTTTTACAAAAGTCATCACACAAATTAAGGGATAAAATTTACATAAAGGTTTTTGATAATAAAACGGCATATAGTGATGATGATGGTCAAGGATATAAAGAACAGCAAAAGGCATATTTCGGGCTTGTATTACCATTGAAGGACGAACCCAGCGATTATTTATGGATTCGAGAAAAAGAAGGCTTTAAAGAATCTTTTATTAAGTGGAAAGAGAGTACTGATTTATCTAATGAGTGGAACGCCCATGAGTATATTCGATTCTCGGAATACTTAGATGATGAAATAGAAATAGAAAAAGCGATGGTGAATCTTGTCAATGTCAGCCCTAAAAGTTGGTCGGCAGAAAAATATAGGAAGCAGTTAAGACAAAAACGAATTAGGCTAACAATTCAAAAAATACGGGATTTGTTTAGAATAGGATGAAAATTCATACAACAACCGCTTGCTGTCCATACCGCCGAACAACCAGCCCACAAACCCAACGCACGGCAGTACGGCAGGAAACTAAACGTCCAACAATAATAAATCAAATCATAAAAATGAAAAAAAAAGACCCAACATTTCGTGAAATATTGAGAGAGTCCCTAAGCGCTGAGGGGACAAACCCAGGCAGAGTAAGACTCAACCCTGTCAGATGGACGATCATGTATCCGGCAAAAGTCCTAAAATTATTGGGAGGCTTGATCATCAGTTTACTTCTGACTATAAAAATTCATTGGTTATTTTCAATAATATTTATTGGATTTCTGCTATGGAACCTCCTTTATTGGTTCAATACTTTCTTAAGATTCAAAGTCGGAGATGTAAATCCGGGCAAAGTAATTCAATTAAACCCCGACAAAATTGCTGTTGCAACTAACATGACAAAAGGCTATGGAAATTTTCCAGTTTTAAAAATTCTTGATGTAAAACTACGAAAAGAAGACAGAATATTGAATAAAATAATACGAGTGCGTGACATATTTGGGGCATTGTTATATCAAGCGACCTTTTTGAAGGTTTT
>CAZIKN010000127.1:0-16304 GCA_964539805.1 uncultured Saprospiraceae bacterium
TTCAATATTGGAAGTGAAGGTGTAACTGGTAATGGAATCCCTCAGGTTTATGTTCCCATCGAACTTTATTTTGATGTTTGGGTCATTGATCTTCAACTTCCCATCAAACATTTTTTCCTTAAAGAATCCTTCGATGTCTATATTTTTATAGGTATAACCTTTATAAACCAAAGTATCCACGTTGCCCTGTAGTTGCGCTTTCAGTGCGGATAGGGAAAGTCCCGTGGAGCCTTCTGCGATATTGACGGCAAAAGAAGCATTTTGAAAATCTTTGTTCCCCGTCCACTCCTTCAGGTTGAAGCGGTCCATGACCAATTTGCCGGAATAGGTCGCTTTGTCACGGCCTTCCTTGAGGTCCAATTTCATATCTACAAAACCGGAACTGATATCGGTGTACAGGTTTCCTTTGATGAGGTGGTCCGTTGAAAAAAGGAAATTGTATTCCCCGGCAAATGCAATATTGCCCAATTTATAAAAATAGGAAGGCGGACTGAAACCCGGGATAATGTCTTTTATCGTCTGAATATCGGATTGCAGGCGGGTAAAGTTAAAGGAAAGACGCATCAGATCAGGGTTTCGTGCCATGTCATCGCCATCAAAACTGCCCCGCATAAATGCCTTTTTACCCACTTTTATCTCCAGGTTTCGCCCGTTGAGCTTGTTCACGGTGCCCTCAACCCAGCCTGATATGTCGGCTATGGTTTCAAAATTGGTTTTAAAAAACTTGTTTTTGGCCAATTTGGAATTGAACTTGGTGATGTCGCCCAACTGAATTTTTGATGTGTTGGACAAACGAATGTCCATCCTGACATTATTATTAAATTTTCTATAATCCCTGTATGTATTATAGTGCAACATAATGGTATCGCCCAGCGTACTGCCAGGGGTTACCACTTTGGTATTGTACAATGCGGTCAGGGTATCATTGACAACAACCTTATCGGCCTTGCTCTTGACCAGTTCAAAACCACTGCGTTCTTTGGCACTGAATTCTTTCAGGGCGCCCGAAAAATTCAGGTCGCTGTCAAAACGTATGCTGTCAGCAATAAAATCCACTTTTTCAACAAGGATATGGTCGAAATCCATGACGCCTTCCAGCCATTCAGGATTGGGTGTGCGTTCAAAGTTGTTCAGGGCAAAAGTGCTATTGAGGATAGCAAAATGGTCAATAACAAATTGCATAGGCCTGCTTTTGCGAGAGGAGTCGCTTGCAGGGACCTGAATTTCTACCTTGGGCAGGGGTGGCATGGGCTTGGGCACTGTTTCCAAATAGGAAAATGACAGGCCCTTGAGCTCGGCGGAGCGGATATGAACATATTTGGAAGGGAAGTCAGCATTGTTTATTTTTATGTTACCGTCGGGTATATTAAAAACCATTTTTTCTCCTCTTACCTCATTATCTCTGAGCAGCACAACATCCCTTAAGTTAAGGTTGCGAACCTTGATGGGGAATGGTTTTTTATCTTTTTTGGGCTTGTTCTTATTGCCAGCGAAATATTCCAACAGAAACTGGATATTGCTATCATATTCCCCTTCGTATCTTTTCAGGTAAACACGGGCTTTGTTTAGACTTATTTCCTCAAAGGCCAATCTGTTGCTGAATAAGGTGAATATATTGGCATTCAGGCCTGCGCTTAGGCTTTGGGCATATATGAGGGTGTCGCCTTTTCTATCGGCCACATATAGTCCGTCCAATACAAGATTGTCAAAAAACTCAAAATCTACATGCGCTATCCGTACGGTTGTCTGGAGGTCATTTGAGAGTCTTTCACTTACTTTTCCTATGAGCCAATTTTGTATAAAAGATAACTGGAGCACAAAGTACAATAATACGAAAAGCAAGGCCAATACGAAAACGATATTTTCTATTCGTCTCCATAAGGCAAGTAAAAAGTATAGCACCCTTTGACCCAAGGATGCTATACTTTTATCGGTATTATTGTTTGATGGCTGATCCGCCATGAAATTTATGCTGTTTTTTTATCCCAAACGGAAGCTGGAAGCCCCCAAAAGCCCTCTGTCACAATAAACGGCAACCACGTAATTCCCGGCTTTCAGCCTGTCATCGAATTTGTGGTTGAAGGTAAGGCGCTGCGTGGCTTCAACATTGACCGTTTTTACTTCCTGCGCCATGATTTCTACAGTACCTGCTGGCGCTTGAATGGTGGCCTTGGTTGGGTTTTTGCTTATTACCGGTTTGCCTTTGTCGTCTGTGATGACCAAATAGAGTTTTTGGTTGCCTTGGTAGGGTGCTGGCACATCGGCCAGGTCAAAGCTGACCAATATTTCCCTTACGCGACGGGCTTTGCTGGTTACTTTGTCGTTGCGGCGTTCCAGTTCTATCTTGAAAGAAGAGGCTTTAAAGGTGGCAGACTGGGTTTTGCGAATTTGCTCTTCCAATTGCTTGGCCAAATCTTGCACTTGTCCGCTCAGATCGGCCTTTTCCCCTTTCAGTTGGGTGTTTTCTCCAGCGAGGCGCTCGATTTCGGCTTTTAACTGTGCATTTTCAGCCCTCAAAGCAGTGATAATGGTTTCGTACTCAATTTTCGTTTTTTGCAGGTCTTCCACTTGTTGCCGCAATTGGTTGATGTCCTTTGCGGTTTCGGCTTTGATCTGCCTAATAACAATTTCCTTTTTTTGGATCAATTCGTTGGAGCTAAAGACCGTCCCTTTAAGGGTTTCGTTTTCGGTCCGAAGATCGGAATAGGCCAAAGAGAGGCTGTCCAATGATTGGGTAATGGCTTCTTTTTGTTTGAGCAGGTCTTTTTGCTCTTGTTCAATGCGTTGTTTTTCAGCCAGATATGTTTGTGATTTCTGCCAGAAAAACCACCCTATGGCTCCGGCCAACAAAAGCAATAACGCAATGATGATACCGTATGCCCGGGAGTTTTGGTTGTCGCTCATAATACTGATGTTAATTTAAGATGAATAATTTAGCGGACGAATTCAACGCATATTCCATTAAAATCGTGCTGTGCAGGGTATATTTAACCCCTACTGCCAGCGCAAATGTATATTGCTCTGAAAAGTTATCGCGCTATTTTGCCAATTTATAGTGTTATTTTTTGAAAAATTCATTTACTTAAAGAGAACTTTGTGCCAAAATTTAACATCGTGTACACTTTACTCATTTCTATACTCATCGGGCTATTTGTCGGGATGCTCTTTGTAAACCTTTATTTCAGGGCAAAGGTGCTGAAATCATATGGTATTTTGGTACGAAATAAGGTAGAATTTGGCGCTGCCCATATTTTCAACCAAAAAAGATTAGAGGCTGAAATTTATCCCAGGTACCCGGCTTTCCGAAAAGAGATTGATTCATTTATCCGTCACATGCGCTATTCCATCCAGATGGCCACTCTACTCATCGTGCTGATCACAGCGTTTGGGGCGGTTTTGATGTATTTCAGGTAAATATAATGTGCTAATTAGTTAGTGTGCTAATGTGCTAATTTTCAGCACATTAGTTCAAAAAAGTAGTTTAAACTAAATCTACTATAGCACTAAAAAAAATGACATAAATGATAAAAAAGAAGATCGGCCTAATGGGCGTTGGCCATTTGGGTAAAATACATTTGAAGTGTATCTTAGCCACGGATTGTTGGGAATTGGTCGGTTTTTATGACCCATCAGATGAAAATGCAGCCTCCGTGTCGGCACAATATGCGCTGCAACGCTACACGGATGCAGAGGCACTGATCCGTGATTGTGATGCTCTGGACATTGTAACACCCACGCCCTCGCATTATGATATGGCTGAAAAGGCACTTTCCGCTGGCCGGCATGTTTTTATTGAAAAACCCATCACACACAGCTTGGAGGAGGGCCAAAAACTGCTCCAACTGGCGGATAAACATAAGCTTAAAATACAGGTGGGCCATGTGGAACGCTTCAATCCCGCTGTGCTGGCCCTGGCGGACATGCCCCTGAAGCCTATGTTCATTGAAGGGCATCGGCTAGCGGCCTTTCAGCCAAGGGGCACAGAGGTGTCCGTTATATTGGACCTAATGATCCATGACCTTGACCTGGCTCTTCACCTGACGCAGAGTACCGTTAAATCCGTGAGTGCCAGCGGCGTGGCAGTGCTAAGCCGCACCCCGGATATTGCCAATGCGCGCATTGAGTTTGAAAACGGCTGTGTGGCCAATCTGACAGCGAGTCGAATATCCATGAAGCAGATGCGCAAAATGCGCCTTTTTCAGCAGGATCATTATATCAGTCTTGATTTTTTTGAGAAAAATGCTCAAATTGTCCGTTTGTATGAACCTGATGATCCTGATCTGCCAAACACCGACGATCTGATGGCCTTTGAAACCAATGCCGGGAAAAAATGGTTAAAAGTATATATGCCTGACGTTCAACCAGTTAATGCCATTCAGCGCGAACTGGAATCTTTTTACCAATGTATTGCGGAAGATAAAAGACCCGTGGTAAATGGTCAGGATGGTTACAATGCCCTTGAATTGGCACACCGGATTTTACAAGAAATTCAAATTCGGCACGATTCTTTATCGTAAATTTGTGCCCTGAAAAAACCGTGCGTAACATTCTTTGTTATTCCTCTGGAAACGACCAGCGGCAACTTATACTAAAAAAGTTGATCCGCCGTTTTCTCACAAATTGTCAACATTTTTGAATTAAAACATGTAGTTCGATGAAAAACTGGAAAAAATTTCTTGCTTTTGCATTTTTTGCTGCCCTCCTTGTTCTGGAAGCATGCCATCGTGGATCTGGTTGTCCAGGTGCCGACCTGTAAGTCATTTACAGTCAACGCAAAGTGGTTTTGAGGCTACTCGCGTCTGTAAATCCTTAAAAATCACTTAAATCCGGGTATAATTGCCGAATATGAGTCTGCACTGGAATAATCTCACAACCATCGAAGAATTGGATGCGGTCATTGCCCGCTCTTATGAGCTGCCATGCCTGATCTTTAAACACAGTACCCGTTGCGAGATCAGCGCCATAGCAAAGTATCGCTTGACAGATGACTGGGGCTTTGGCCCTGATCAGGTGGAGGCATACTATCTTGACCTGATTGCTTTCCGCCCTGTTTCTACACGTGTAGCGGAACTGTTTCAGGTACATCATGAATCTCCACAGGTATTGCTGATTTCGGCTGGCGAATGCGTGTATGATGCTTCTCATTTAGATATCACTGTATCTGAATTGAACGAAGCCTTGAGTAGCATAGAAGCCTGATTATCAGGTAAATGGAAATAAAAAGGGTCACTCCGGGGTATCGGGGTGGCCCTTTTTGGGTTTTGGCCCACTACTACTTATGCGATGATGGTGTGTGCAGCCACAAGGCTTGCTCGTCTTTTATGTTCTGGTACCTTTTGTGGTGAAACGATCCGCCCGTTGCGAAGCGGAGGAATCTGATACCTACCCCGGGTACAAATAATTTAAGGTTTATTTTAGGCCAATTCCCCCTATCACTTCAACTCCCTTGAATTATCTTTCGGCTCCCTGTCAATAAGCAGCGCGAATGGGTCAATACCTGCTTTGTGCGGCTTTTCATTTACTACAAAGGTATAGGTATTGTCTTTTTGATTTACTTTCACACGCTGCCGGTATAGGGTTTTGCCGTATTTTTTGTCGCCTTCGGGCCTGGCAAAGGCACCGATATCCACCCAATCGTTCATGGGGACTTCGCTTTCCTTGCCGAGTTCGTCGGCTTTTAGTTTGCGGCTTTCGGTTTTGATGGTTACCTCCCATTTGCCATCACCGAGTTCTCTTACATTAGCCTCTTTGGTTTTGTTCTCAAACAGGGTGATGTCCCAAAACAGGTCCTGGATGATGTATTTCAGCGAATCGGGCGTCTGGGCCGCAAAGGCATTCACGGCATCCATGCTGGTAGGGTAGGGGGCCTCTTTGTAACGGAATTTCTCCAAAAAAGCTTTAAGGCCTGCATTTACCTGTGCTTCACCGATCATTTCCTTCAGGTAATACATCACAGCAGAGCCTTTCTGGTAGTGGATGTAGCCCTGGTTTTCGCATTTTCCAATAGGCATTTCCTTTTGGGTCTCGCGGCTGCGCCCGCGCAGGTATCGGTCGGTTTCGTACTCGAGGAATTTGCGCATGATGTCACGACCATATTCTTTTTCCATGATCATCAGGGCAGAGTATTGCGCGAAGGTCTCGGTGGTCATTTCGGCGCCCTGCATGGCCGCACCGCATTCCTGGTGTGCCCAATATTGGTGTCCCATTTCATGTGCTACCACATAAAATACCATGTCAATATCGTCTTTTTCGGCCTTAAAATCCTCTATAAAACCAATATCCTCTGAATAAGGCATGGTGCCAGGGAAGGCCTGCGCGAAGGAGGCAATGCGCGGAAACTCAATGATCCTGCATTGTTTGTGGTAATAGGGCCCGAAGTTTTGGGTGTAATATGCGATGCTTTTTTGCATGGATTTCATCATGCGTGGCACATTTACGGCGTGATCTTTATGGTAATAGACCTCGTATTTGATGCCGTCTTTTTCCTCGCGCGCCACTTCGTAACGGGCGGAGAGGAAGGAGTAGAAATCCCAGGCCTTGTGGTCGAGTTTGTACTGGAAATGGCGGCGGCCGCCTTCTTCCCACTCGCGAACGAGTGAACCTGGAGCGATGGCGATCTGGTCAGGTGCGGTGCTGATATGCGTTTCCACCATGACCCAGTCGGAGCAGTTGCTCAGGTATTGATTGCGGCGGGCCTTGTAGTTTGCGGTATCCAATGCGGGCATGCGGCTTTTTTCGGGCAATCCGTACTTTTTGCGGTCGTTTTTATCGCTCATTTCGCCGCGTTCCTGATAGCCGAAGGCAGGCGCGATGTCCGTGTTGTTGAAGAAAGTGCCGTTTTGCATGATGCTGGTGTTGGACAGCTCGTTTTCAAAGCCCTTTGCTTCATACACCGTCTTGAAAGTCAGTAACATAGAGTCGCCTGCTGCGAGTGCTGGGCTTATCTTGTAGAAGCGCATGTAAAGGGCTGAGTCATTCAGCATTAGGCTGAGGCGTTCGTTGTTGAAAGTAAACTTGCCTTGCTGCGGTATTTGCACGATAAGCGTGTCAATGGCGCGGGTTTCCAGGTTGCGCACCCACATCTTGCCACTGGCGGTGTAGCTGCGCTTTTCGGGCATTAGGGCAATGTCATAATCTACCTTATAGATGCGCGGTTGCGCCATGTCCTGATATTTTTTATAGTCTTTTTCATAGCGTACCTGCCTTTTTTCGCTTTCATTTCGACCAATATAGGTGTTTAATTTTTTGGTATTGTAAAACACGAATCCTGCCGTAAGCACCCAGATCAAAAACAGTCCGATACCTGCCCAACGGTAATTTTTCCATTCCTGCCTTGCCAAGGAGAGGCGCTTGCGCCAACCTGATTCCTTGCCGCGTGGCCAAAGGCAAAAAGCAGCAACGGCCAATAGGGAACAGAATAAAAGCCAATAAAAATTGAACCAGCCTAAGCCCAGAGAATAGGGTGCATACCGATACAGGTCGCTGTAGGTATAGTCGGGGCGGCTGCCGAACTGCAACATATTGCTCGAAACATCCAAAGGCCCCCACATAAAAGTATTGACTGCGATAGCGATGATGCAGAGGAAAAAACCGAGATACATATTGGGCGAAAGCGTGTGAACAAACATAAAAAGGGCCACAAAAAAGGTCATTTTTAATACATCATAGCCCAATAGTTCTTGTGCGTACACCGCCAACTCAATTTGTTTATACCCCATCGCTTTCTGGGTAATTGCTCCTGCCACAATGCCGATGGCATTCAGGGAAAACACAATGGACACAAGGGTCAAGAACTTGGCCAAATAGCCTGTCCAGTTGCGCGTGGGCAGCGCATCGAATATTTCGTTGACTTTAGCGGTGCGCTCTTTCCAGATGAGCGCACCGCTAAAGTAAGTGAGGATGATAATGAGGAAAAGGTAAAAATTACCACGCACCGTATTTACCATTGTGAGGGTGGTGGGCAGGTTGTGGGTGCCATAACTTTCGGTGGAGAAGAAAAAACCGACGATCAGGTTCAACAGGCCCAAAAAGACCAAAATTAAAAAGGGAATACTCTTTAATACGCCCTTTATCTCCGTCCGCAATTGACTCCAAAGTTGGCTCATCAAGGTGTTAAAGCCGCTATTGGGGGGCACGCGCGGGAGCGCACCTAATTCGGCAAGGCCGAAGCCCTCTTCTTCGGTGGCCCTGCCTTTTTTGTTGGCTGATTTGCGCTCCGAAAAATCAAAGCGCATATAGCCGAAAACCAAGGCGGCCAAACCAATGCTCATCCATAACAGTCGGTTGATGAGTATAGCGGGATGCAGCAAGGTCAGGTAGTTATGGTTCTTTTCGTCCACTGTCCAGTATTTGGTGCTCAGGTCGTAAGCGCTGCTTCCGAATGGGTCAAGCAGTGATGCGAGCTGCTGATTGTCCATGTCGCTGATGAAAATACCCGCGATGAGGTAGCCCATGAACAAGACCGAGCCAGAAATGAAAGCGTATGTGGTGCTGCGCGTCACAGCGGCCACTGCATACACCACGCCGCCCGTGAAGATCAGGTTCGGGATCATCATCATCAGGTAGGCGTGCAGGTGGCTTTGCCATTCAAAAGGGCCTAATCGCTCCGGCTCCAACCATTCAAATATCGGGTTCAGCCCGGCTACGACCCACATGCCCAGGGATACGCCCAAAAATGGGATGAGCGAAGCGATAAGCGCTCCGCCAAAGTGCCCAAAATAGTAGCCTGCCTTGCTCACGGGCGAAGAGAAGACGATCTGTGCTGTATTGTTCTCAAAATCACGCACAGCCGCACCGTTCAGAAAGGCTACCGAAAGCAAAATGGACAGGATAGAAAACACGCCGTACCAGTTTTGAGCCACAAATGGTGCATTTTTCCAGACATTGCCAAATGAACCTCCGATCTGGACGTTATCAGAAGCGGTGGCTAAGCCTGTTAGCAAGCCAAACACAAACAAAAAGATCCAGGGCAGCGGTGCGCGCAACCAGGAACGGAGCTCAAAAGAGAAAAACGTAGAGAACATTTTTGATAGGGATGAAGTATGAAGTATGAGTTATAAGGGCTTGTATGGGCTGCTCGGGGTGTTTTGGCCGTCTCTATTTCGCTCTGACTTTGTGCTAAAATTTTCTGCACAAAGTCATACTTTATGCTAAAAAGTCCTGCACGAAGCAATCATCACATTCCAACAATTATCACATTTCCCCCACATTATTACATTCCCCAAATTATCACATTGATTAAGCGACATTTATCTTTGCAAAAAAGACATCTTCCAAGCCGGCAGCGGTACTTTTGAAGCCCTCACCGGGATCCTCGTTGCTAAGGATATGAATGATTGGTTTGCCGGCGACCAATTTACTGGAAATGACCTTGAATTGGTTTTGATAATGGTCAAGATCAGCCTTGGAAATGGCTTTTTCCCAGATTTGACCTTCCAATTGTTGTAAAGCCGCCTCTGGTGAACCTGCATACAATACCTGACCGTGGTTGATGATGGCCATGTTGGAACAGAGTTCCTTTACGTCTTCCACGATGTGCGTGCTGAGGATGACGATCACATTCTCTCCGATCTCGGAGAGCAGGTTGTAAAAGCGGTTGCGCTCGCCGGGGTCAAGGCCCGCCGTGGGTTCGTCCACGATGATGAGTTTGGGGTCACCGATGAGGGCCTGCGCAATGCCGAAGCGCTGGCGCATACCACCAGAATAAGACGAAACGGCTTTTTTGCGGTGTTCCCAGAGGTTGACACGCTGGAGCAGGGCAGAGACTAAATCCTTCCTTTGGTTACCAGAGATCCCTTTTAGTGTGGCTAAGTGATCCAGCATATCCACGGCCGAAATGCGCGGATAGATGCCGAACTCTTGTGGCAGATAACCCAGCACTCGGCGTACGGCATCTTTGTTGTTGAGCACATCAATATCCCCCAAGGTTACGGAGCCGCTATCTGCTTCTTGCAGGGTAGCCAATGTGCGCATGAGGGTGCTTTTCCCTGCACCGTTGGGGCCAAGCAGGCCATACATGCCCGTGGGAATGTCAAGTGATACGTCCTGAAGGGCTTTTACGCCGTTAGCATACGTTTTAGAAAGGTTGCGGATTGTAAGTTGCATAGATTTGCTGCTTAATTGAACAGGGCAAAGGTGTTTTATATGTTCCCCCTTTTTTTCAGGGAATAGAATAAATGCTGTTTTTAGCCGACAAAATTAGATTATTTTATGCCGTTTGACATATTGGTACTTGTTTTATTTTCTTCGGTACTCCATGCTGGGTGGAATTATTTGGCCAAGACGATTCCTGGCGGCTCCGTTTTTGTGTGGCTGATGGCCTGTTGCGCTACGGTGGTGATGACCCCTATTGTCGCGGTTTGGTTTTGGTTTTATGATTTTAATTTTACATTGGCCAATGTTTTTGCCCTATTCTTAACTGGGGTTTTGCATTTTGTTTATTTTTTAATGCTGCAAAAGGGGTATGATGTGGCTGATTTGTCTGTAGTATATCCATTGGCGCGTGGCAGCGGGCCGGTATTTACGACTTTTGGAGCCTGGTTTTTTTTGCATGAAGACATAGCCTTGCATTCTTTAATGGGATTACTTTTGGTCATTTGTGGTGTTTTGCTCATCGCGGGTATTGGTCAATCTTCCAAAGATCCCCAAAAACTTCGTCTTGGAATTGCTTTCGGACTTGCTACGGGGTTTCTGATCGGGAGTTATACGGTTTTTGATGGATACGCGGTACTCCATTTGGCCATATCCCCCATTTTAGTTGAATATTTTTCGCACCCTATGCGTGTGGCATTTTTGGCTCCTGTGGCACATCGCCGCTGGCGTGAAGTAAAAAAGGTATGGGCCGACAATTACTGGAAAATAATAGTGGTGAGCGCTGTCAGTCCATTCGCCTTTATTATTGTGTTGTATGCCATGCGCCATGCACCTGTACACATTGTAGCACCGGCGCGGGAGATGAGCATTGTATTCGGAGTGCTTTTGGGGGCCAGGTATTTGACTGAAGAACATGTCAAATCTCGATTGATAGGCGCACTTTTGATTTTAGTTGGGGTGTTTTTATTGTAAAAGCAAAGGTTGTTTTTTATCTTTGCCCATAGAAATTTACATATTACTTGCTACCCCAGTTAAATATCCACCATGACGGACATAAACGACCTTTCTGGTTACAAGCACCACGATAATTTTTTCAAAAAAGTCTTCAAGGTCAAGGCTGTGGCAAGACAATTCGTTCAAAAATTTCTGCCGCTCCAACAATTGGCAGTTTTGGAGTTGAACTCGCTTGAACTTTCCTCGGATCATTATATCACGGACGAATCCGCCGAGCACCTCACCGACCTTGTTTATACCTGTATGACCAAGGACGCTGAAGAGGTGCGTATTTGTCTGCTTTTTGAGCACAAAAGCAATACAACGGGCAGAAAAATTTACACGCAAATCGGTAAATACCTCCTTGATATTCAGGAGGAAGACATCAAGCAGAAGCGGGAATACTTTACCCTGACCATCCCGATTTTGTTTTATCATGGTGAAGATGGCTGGAATGTCAGGCCCCTTTTCGAGATGTACGGCAACACGCCTGTTGAACTGGAGAGCTACAAGTTGAATTTTGGCATTTTGTGCGTTGCGCTTCGTGATGTAAGCGACGAATGGATTGTGAACATGCAGGACACGCTGTTGCTGCGCAACGTCCTGCTTGCCTTCAAGCACGCCCGAAACGTGAAACTTTTTAAAATTTATTTCCGCGAAACCCTTATTTTTGCAGACGAGAACGAACCGAAAGAAGTGTTGTTAAGTCTTTTTGACGCCACTTTCTTTTACGTTCGCGCTGTTTCATCGGTCAATAAAAACGATTTTATGGAAATGGTACAATCGCTGCCCAAGCAATACGAAACAAGGGCAAAAACACTTTACGAACAAATCCTGGATGAGGGTATCGAAAAAGGTATCGAGCAAGGGCTTTCTCTCGCCATCAAAAAATACATGACCGCATCCCCCTCAGAGCCCGATGCCAAGGTAGCCGCGCTCTTTGATGTGCCGCTAACTTTGATTGCAGCCATCCGTAAAGAATTGGCAAACTTTCAAAATTAAGAGAAGTGTTAAAAGACATTTTAATGAGGTCCTGATGGTGTGATGAACAAATCGCACCTAATGTTATTGCTTTTTTGCTACCTTTGTTTCCTTTTTCCTCAAATACATCTTCATGTCCCGCATCCTCGCCATTGACTTTGGCCTTAAACGAACTGGTATCGCCGTAACAGACCCCCTACGGATCATTGCAACTGCCCTTACTACAGTGCCAACGCATGAAGCGATGGATTTTTTGAAAAGATACTGCGCAACGGAAGAAGTCGCCTGTTTTGTAGTAGGTTTGCCGCTGTATCCTGATGGCAACCCGGCCCAGATTGCCCCACAGGCCGATGATTTTGCCAAACATTTGGCAGCCGCCTTTCCCAATATAGAGGTAGTGAGGCAGGATGAGCGAAATACCTCCAATGCCGCCAAACAAATTATCCTGGCAAGTGGAACCAAAAAACAAAAGCGCCGCGACAAAACATTGGTGGACAAAATAGCCGCTGCCCTCATTTTGGAGCAGTATATGGAAGAAAACCACTGGTCATCATAAACTTATGGCATAAGCAAAACATGGAAAACCCTTTAGCATTTTTAGAGGCTTATATCGCAACGGTAAAAGACGAACGCGAGAAGAGCTTTCTCACGCACCGCCTGATGGGCCAAATGGATTATTTTGCACAAAAAAGCACTGAAAACAAACAAAAATACCAATCTAACAAGGTTCGCACGATCTTTTTTTCCTCGCTAATACCCGTAGCTGTTGGGTATGCTGACAGCGCAATACCCATCTTTTCATGGGGCGGCAGCAATACCTTTACCGTGGGGCAATTGGTCAAATTGGTCGTGGGTTTTGCAGGGGCCTTCGTGGCCATCTGGGAAAGTATTGCCGTGTTCAAAAAATACCGTGAAAACTGGGTGGATTACCGCCTTACGCATGAAATGCTACAGGCAGAGGCCTGGCGATATGTCACGGCCACGGGCGTTTATTCCGAAAAAGGCAATCACTTTGACCAGCTGGTACAAAATGTAGAGGCAATCCTGTCAACCAAGAACACCAACTGGAAATCTGTGGTGAACGACGCCAAAACCGAAAAATAACATGAGTAACTTGAATCGTAATTTACTTTGGTTGCTGGGCGTAACGTTGGTGGGCGGTGCCGCTTATTTTTTTTCAGATATCGTAACCTATATCCTGATTGCATGGGTGCTTTCCATGTTGGGGCGGCCCCTTATGGTGTTCTTCATGCGGAGGGTACGCTTTGGGCGCTTTCGCATGGGGGCCGGCAGTGCAGCTCTGTTAACTATCCTGAGTTTTTATTTGGTATTGCTGGGCTTGTTGCTGGCTTTTGTGCCAACAATTGTATCTCAGGCGAGACATTTAAAAGATGTTGATTATCAGGCGGTTGGCGAAAAGTTGCGAGAGCCTTTTGCTTATTTGGATCAACAGGCTCATCAGTTTGGATTGTTAAAAACGGGTGAGTCATTGGCCACAAAATCACAGGAACTGTTGAGCCAATGGTTCAGGCCCGCTTTGTTGGGTGATTTTTTGGGCTCTTTTGTGTCTGTTGCAGGCAATTTGTTGGTCACCTTTGCCTCTGTTACGTTTATATTATTTTTCTTTTTAAAGGAAAACAGCTTGTTCATGGATATTTTGCATGCATTGGTGCCGAATAATCTGGAAACAAAGGTTCGTCATGCCATACAGGAGAGCAGTGAGGGGCTTACCCGATATTTTGGGGGCTTGTTAGCACAAATGTTTTCTTTCTCCTTGATGATTACGGTTTTTTTGTGGATTTTGGGTGTTCCCAACGCTTTGCTGATTGGGTTCGCCGGCGGCTTGTTCAACGTGATCCCTTATGTTGGCCCCTTGCTGGGTTTTGCTTTTGGGGCATTCATCACCATTTCATCGCATGTTGATGCGGAATTTGCCCTTATTGGTATGTTATTGCTCAAAGTTGGGGGCAGTTTTGCGGTTACACAGTTTTTTGACAACAATTTTATTGGACCAATGATCTTTTCCAAAAGTGTACAAGCCCATCCATTGGAGATTTTTTTGGTTACCCTTGCCGCAGCCAAGATTGGCGGGGTGGCCGGCATGGTATTAGGCATTCCGGTTTACACCGTATTGAGGGTTATTGCACGGGTGTTTTTCAGTGAGTTTAAGGTGGTGCAACGCTGGACAGAGCATTTGGATGTGGAAGAGTGACGCCTCAAGCCAAAGCCCTTCTCCGGAACATCTGCATCTGTTCGGGGTTGCCAAGCAAGACGATGTGCAGGCCAGTGCCAAGAAAAGTGTCGTCAGGGGGGTTAAGTTCATATTGGCCGTTAGGGTAGCGGACGGCTACCAGTGAAACCGGGGCCAATTTGCGCAGGCCGGAAGCGTCTATTGTTTTCCCTTGGATATCGTTGTTGAGTTCTTGTACCAATATTTCTTCAAAGACAACATTGCTGGGGCCCATATTGGAAAGCAAGTTGAAAAATTCCACGAGATCGGGTTTGTTGACCAAGGTGGCCATATAAAAACCTCCGATACTTTCAGGCACCACGGTGTGGTCAGCTCCGGCACGTTTAATTTTGACCTCGTCCGCCTCATTGTTGGCCCTGCAAATGATGCGTAAATTGGGGTTGATCTGGCGTGCAGAAAGTGTTATAAACATATTGTCTGCATCATCGGGCAAGGTTATGACTAAGGCAGAGGCACGCTTGATACCTGCTTCTTCCAGTACCTCATCCAAGGTGCTGTCTCCTTCAACATACAAATAGGGCGTTTCAGTGCGCAGTAAGTTGAGTTTTTCAGGGTTGTTTTCGATTACGACAAACGGAATACCCTGTTTGTTGAGTTCTTGCGTAACTTCAGTAGCATGTCGCCCAAAACCACAAACAATAGTATGCCGATGTAAGCCTTCTATCCTTTTGTACATAAAAAAATCATTGAGTAATTTGGTAAAACCGCCTTCAGCAAAAATGCCTGTGATGGTTGAAATGGCATAAGCGAAAAGGCCAATATTAAAAATGATGAGCAGTGATGTAAACAAACGGCCCGCATCACTCAGTGGCCGCACCTCGCTGAAGCCCACAGAGGCCAAGGTAATGACCGTCATGTAATATGCCTCAAACCAGTTGTAGCCTTCAATGAGCATGTATCCGATGGTGCCAATGCCTACAGCAGAGGCCATAAGCAACAAGGCAACCCGAAAACGATTGACCACTTTGGCTATGCGTTGCAAGCGCCATCTATGATCTGCGTGTGTGGGCAATCGGATCAACAATAAAAAAAACTGAAAAATTGAGTACATTACATTGATTATCAATAGACTACAGTGACTGTTCCGCTAAATGGCTTAATACTACCGTCAAGGTATTTCATTTGCGCCATATAAAGATAAACACCGGTTTGTACTCGTTTGCCATTTATGCTTTTGCCATTCCAACCAAGCAAGGGATCATTGGGCGGGAAGGTTTTTTTATCAAAAACCAAGCTTCCATCACGGCTGTAAATTTGTAGCATCTGTATTTCAGCCACACCTTCGCCGGTAAACGCCGTAAAAAAATCGTCGTTGTTGCTAAGTGGGTTGATCACATTAGGAAAAAAAACGCCCGTTTTTTCAATAATAATCTGAATTTGATCATCCGCAACACATCCCCTTGAATCTGTAATACGAACAGCCACAGTTGTACTTTCTTTAAAACTTGCTGTTTGGGTAAACTGATCCTGAAATGGGAAATCCAATGGTGGGCGCCATGTAATGGATTGTATGACTGCATATCCAGGAAGATATTTGGCGCTAATGTGAACCGGGATCCCGCTTTCTACTACCGTATCCGGTGATGTTAGCAAAAGTTCCAATTTCTCCGGCTCACCTACCTTCACCTGCCATTTTTTAACGCAATCTGAGGCATCACGCACATAAATGTTGTACATGCCAGCCCAAAGGCGGTCAAACAACGGGTTGGTACTAAATGAAACACTATCAATGGAATAGTAAAATGGCCCTTCCCCACCGAAGACGGTGTCAACCCTGATCAATCCATTGCGAAGTCCATAACATTGTACAGAATCAACTTTAATGCGTACACTATCAACACAACTTGCGCTAATATCAGCAAAACCTATAAATGTAGTAAGAGCGATCAACAGGGAACGCAGTAGTTTAGGTTTGGGCATAATAAGTACGGGTTCCGTAAGAGCATGTCTGGGATTTTCTGCTTGAGTCAAAAACGAGAGATTTTTT
>CAZIKN010000128.1:0-16269 GCA_964539805.1 uncultured Saprospiraceae bacterium
AAATTGTTGAAACAGTCACCTTTGAAACCATGATAATAGGATAAAACCGATCATATCAGGGCTGCGTTGCCCGGAAATTGGCATAAAGGTAGCCGATAATCCGGGCCAGAAGCATTTTTGAGTTTCCATGAGCGAAGGGGTGAAACAATAAGCCACCCCTTCGCTATGTTCAGGACATCTTCCCGCGCTTCCTTATTCCTCCGCCGCCTGTCCTTTTACAAAAGTAGTATAAATGTAAATATTGGCATTGGTATCATCTAAAGCGCTATAAATCAAGGGCTTGACGTCCTCCCATTTCAGTCCTCCAACTCCTGTAGCGAGGCGTGGCAGGGCTACACTGCTAAGGCCTTCCTGCTGGATCATTTTTTTCAATTCGCGAAGGCAGTGCCCAACATTGGACAAGGAGGCATGCCCGGGATGTCCGCTATGACCATGTCCGCTTGCTGCTTCCTGAGTAAGCAAGTTGATGATTCGCTTGCCATCCGCACCTGCCCAGGCCCATATATGGCCGGGTTTGGGGTTTGTTTGGTGGCACCAGTGGCGAAAATCCTTTGCCATGGAAGGATAATCCTGACGTAGGCTTAAAGCCAATCCATTTTCTAAGTGGTCATGAGGCGCAACCCCATGCGCAATAGCCTGTGCTTTGGACAACATAATGTCGCCGCTAACTTCTTTTATCATAGGTTAATAACATTAATTTTATGGCAAGGTATCGGCGCGCAATCCATCGGCCCGATGATGGGAGCAACCCTGCACACTGATTTCTGTCAGCGACAAAAGTCAGTACCCTGTGTGACAACAGTCATTGTCGGCATATCAAATGGAGGCGTAACTTTGCCCCGTAATAAGCGTAAAATAAGCGTTTGTAATAGGAGAGTTGTCTGTCAACAGGCCGCCCGATTAGGGTGGCCTGTTTTTTTTAATCACCTTCCTTATTAAGACATGTTTGAGCGAAAGCGAACCAATTTTGTTTTGCTACTTACTTACCAAGGCACCTAAATGAAATTATATTGCACCACAAAAGGCACAAAAGCACACAAAAGGCACACGTTACGGTTTTTTGTGTCCTTTTGTGCCTTTTGTGGTGCAATGATCTGCCTTTTTGGATACTTCTGAAGGGTTTTTAATCTACCACTGCACCATGAAGTCAGAAACGGATGTTTTATTAGAAAAAGGGGAAGATTTTCTCAAATTTGAAGTGGAAACAGGTATTTTGACGATAAAAAAGATAGGCTCTTTTTTAGTTATTTATGAAGAACACAAGTGCTAATGCCCTCTGTTTGGTCAGAAATTTTATAACAATCTCTCTTCCGTCAACACTCTAATCTCTCCCGTAGCGCCATTCATTTCTACCCAATCACCGGTTTTTAAGCGCTGTAAAAGCCCCGTGATGCCCACAATGCAGGGAATACCCAATTCGCGCGACACAATGGCCGAGTGGCTGAGCAGGCTGCCGCGCTCCACCAAAATAGCCGAAGCCGAAGGGAACAGCGTAACCCAGCCCGGGTCCGTGCTGGCAGTAACCAAAATATCGCCATCCAAGGAGGGGGTCTCATCCGGTCGCAACACCACGCGCACCCGCCCCCGCACGATGCCCGCCGAACAGCCTAAGCCTTTGATGAGCTCACCTTCGGCTGCGGCTTGTTGCGGGGCCGTCTGGTTCCTAAAATCATTGGCATGATACACCATACCATAAGTAGTGATGCGCTCGGCCAATGGCGCTTCGGTTTCATAAGCGGTAAACTCGACTTTTCGCAGAGCGATCAGTTCCCGGATGCGCAGGGTATGGGATGTTCCTTTGATGTAATCGAATATTTCATCGCGGGTCAGGTAAAACACATCGCGCGGGTGCTCCGTGAGGTGCTCGGCATAAAACTGCTTGCCAATAGCCAAAAACATGCGCCGCACCATGCCAAACCCTCGGGTGCGTTCGTAGCGCAGATTTTCCCTCGCGGACACCAATATCCGTGTTTTTTTAATTAAAAACTGGATAAAAAGCCGTTTTAAGGGCTTAAAGCGGAGGGCTTGGGCTATGGCCTGTTCGGCAGTTGCGCGAGTGGTTTCTTCTTCGTTGCGCATGCGCTTGCGTATGCCTTGGGTCACATAACTTTGTATGATAGCGATAAAAGCGGTAGGCTCCTGGGTGTAGGTTATGGTTTCCAATTTTAGTTCGCCCACGGTTCGCTCACCGAAGTCGTGCAGGTAAGCATTGATTTTGGCGGCGATTTCAGGGTAATTTTCCCTGTTTTCCCAAACTATTTGAGCCGTATGCTTTTTGAAAAAATCACTTGCACCTGCATGATTCAGAATGGTATCTGTAATATCCAAAATCCGCCGTACGGGTTCCGTGGAAACAATATCCCGGCTACCTGCTAAAAGGTCATTATGAAGGTTTGGGTGGTCGGGGGCCAATTTTTCGCACTGTTTTTTGAGCAGGCCAAAGTAAATCATGGCAAAAAAGTCATTGACCAAAGGGGCTTTCCAGCGTTTGACCAAAAAATCTTCAAAATGACGGTAGTGCTCCATAATATCATACGGCGGCATAAGGTCAAAATGGTAGCCTTCATATCTCGCGATAATCTTATCAAGGGTTTGTTTAAAACGCCGCCGCTCGCCGGACAGGCGCAACAGACTGCGCAACATTTTAAACACCGCAACCAACAAATCAAACCAGGCCCTCGTGCGCGACACCCGCTCCTGTGGCAGATCAAAACGCTCCTTCACTCCCATCATGGTTTCCATAAATCGGGCATTGATTTTATACCCTGGCACCAAAGCCAGCGTGCGATACCAGGACTCCAAATTATAATACACCCGACCGCGCAACAGGCCCAGCATATTGGCAAATGCATCCGAATTGGCCTCAATCGTCGCCTCCCGAACGCCCAGCAGTACCGCCAATTGGCGATATACCGCATCGTACATTTTAAGGATAAATGAAAAGGTAAGTGGCGTGGTGACGCCCGGATATGACTCGATGATGTTGGAATTGTCCCAAACAATCCGATGCCCTGAGCGATCCGTCAAACGATCCAAATTAGTGACCGGACGCGTTTGGAGCATGTACAATTGGTCTTTGGCATAGGCAAACTCTATGTCTTGCGGACGGCCCGTGGCTTGGCGCAACTGATCCAGGATGACACAGATTTGTTGGATCTGAGCGTCATCCAATGCGGGTTTATCCTGTTGTGTTTCGGTGATTTTTTTTGACACAACTTTTTGATCTTCAATACTATAAAAGAAGCCTTCTCTTTTGACTACAACACTTTTTTCCACGCCTGAAGGGCGGACGACATAGGTGTCGGCATCCAATTCACCGGAAACCAAACCCTCACCCAAACCATACACTGCCGAAATCACTTTGGCGTCACGATAACCCTCCGTGGGGTTAATGCCAAAGGCTACACCTGCCACTTCGGCTGGCACCATCGCCTGGATGATGATGCTCATGCCTGTCGGCTGGGCCTCCGAGCGCTCCTGCGCGTACAGCTGTACCCTCGCGCTGAATGCAGAAAGCCACACGGCCCGAATGGCATCGGACATTTGATGCGGGCTGACGTACAATTTTGTGTCAAACTGGCCCGCAAAGGAACTGCCCGCCCCATCCTCGTTCAGGGCCGAGGAACGCACGGCAAAATGCCGATGCTCCGCTGAAAAATGGCTTAATATATCCTGAATGAAGGCTTCCTGAAACGAATATCCCGCAATAAACGAAGGAATGGCAGCGAGATCAATGTCCTTGGGCAAAAAACCTTGCAGCACATCATGCGGAATGACCACAAAGGGTGGTACGGGCATACCCATGCGGAACAGTCGGAGCAAATTTGCCCCTTTGCCGCCAAGTTGCTCAGGTGCTGTGTCAGAAGAGTATGAAGCAGGATCGAAAACCCATAAATTTTTCATAAGGAACTTGTCAATAGCGCTTTAAACATGGAAACCCCACCCAGCGACCCATACATGGAAAGCGTCCAGAGTGCGGAGGCGTATTCTACCCATTTGGCATAACGCGCTGTTGGTTTTTGGAGGAACATCAAAGCCGGAGCGGTGCAAATCAGCAGCAAAACCAACAGAAAAATAAAGGTGCCAGAGCCAAAACCGGCATACTTGGCTGCAATTACGGCAGCCCCCAACGTGGCCACCAACACCAACAGCCAAAGCCAAACAGCGCGTTGGGTACCCAGCATTGCTGTGTAGCTCAATACGCCTTCGGATTCGGGGGGCCTTATTTTTCGTCCAATTTCCAGCACAATGCCGTTTAGGTAAGAGACTAAAAAGAAAAACAACAGGCCCGCAGGCGGCGCAAACCCTCCCAAATACCAATCCAGACCACTGGCAAACACATCTACTAACGGAATAATGAACATGTGGCTGGTCACATACCAAAACTGGTGCCTTCGCAGCCAATCCGGGACAAAAAACTCCACCCCCATCAAGCACAGGTAAGCAAGCACGATCCCAAAAAACCAAAACATTTTTGGGAAAAAAGTTGTAATTACCAGCAGTTGGAGCACAAAAACCACATGGCCAACCCGACGGAGTTCCGACAAAGAAATCAGGCCGCGTGGCACAGGCAGTTCGGGGCGGTACAGGGCATCGTCCTCTGCATCTTTGTGTTCGTCAAAAATGCGCACCAATAAAAAGAGGGTCACGGTGCAAAACACACCTGCGAGGTAGATTTTCCAATCAATAAAGCCTGTAGCCCCTCTACAAAGCCTTGAATAAGCGATGGCGGAAAAACTAAAAACTGCAATGAGCGGGCCATGAGCCAAAAAGGGAAAGCGTTCGGACTGATAGGTCCAAAAACGGGAAAGAAATCCTTGTGGGTGGGTGTTCGACATGTCTGTAAGGCAGATTGGCCCTGCAAACGTATCAAATCAATGTTGTACCACGAATTTTTTATGACTCAAAACCTTTCCTTGCTGCCGCAGCATAGCGCAATAAACCCCTGAGGGATAGTCATTGGTCATCACCCGCTCCTCAAAAACACCGCTTGCTCCAACGCTCTGCTGTACAACCAATTTACCTTTTGCATCAAAGATCAATACTTCAGTATTCAAAGGTTCAATGGCTTGGTTTACAGATATTTGTATAAAATTATTGGCGGGAGAAGGCATTACTGTAAGGGCATTTTGCAGCGTATTATCTGGCTCTGAAATGGATACACTGCCACTGTACCGCAAAGAGTCCAAGGGAAAGGTAACGATGCTGCGGGCATAGGTTCCGGCCACGAGTGTGCGCATTTTGGGGTTGTGTTCCAGATCATATACTGGAACAAAAGGAAGGCCCTTGCCCAATCGTTCCCAGTGTTTGCCACCATTCATGGAGCCATAAACCCCAAAGTCCGTGGCGACGAAAAGCACGGAATCCCGTTTGCCAGGCAGAACAAAAAGATCGTTCACGGCCATATCAGGCAAATCACCAGCAATGTTTTGCCAGGTTTTACCCTTATCGTCCGAGCGGAAAACATGCGGGGTGTTGCTACCAGCCTGATAGCCTGTGAGGGTGACAAAAACTCTATCACGATTTTCCGTGGAAGCCCGCAAGCTGGACACATAGCGCTCTGGAAGACCCTGCGTTATATTGGTCCAGGAAAAATCAGGATCCATGCGCCATACATTGGCATCCGAAGTGCCTACATAAAGAAGGTCTTCCTCCAAGGGGCTTTCACAAATAGCCGAAATGGTATGAAAACGGGCACCCAGTACATTGCCATCTGTCAGGTCTTCGCTTATGGGTGACCAGAAAGCCGGGTGGCTGTCACTGCGATACACACGATAGGTGCCTGTGTACATTTTGGTAGGCGTATGTGTGCTGATGAAATAGGGCATATCCCAGTTTCTTCGGTCTTTGCCATCCATTCCATCTGTCATTTCGCGAAGGAAACTGCCGTCTTCGGTACCCCATATTTTTCCGTTTTGGGTTTCAAAATAAAAAATTTCTTCCTTTTCGGGGTGAAATTGTGCCTGAAAGCCGTCGCCGCCAAACAGACGAGGCCAGTCATTGATTACATCGGCATTGCCTCCGGAAGTTCCGTTGTCCTGCATGCCGCCATAGTACCATTCCGGGTTGTGCGGGTTATGGGCTACCCGATAAAATTGAGAGCAGGGATTGTTTTCAATTTTGGTCCATGTCTCACCGGCATTTACGGTTTTGTACAAGCCACCGTCTGTGGCCAAGAGGAATGTTTGGGCATTGATGAAGGCCATGTCGTGCATGTCGGCATGTACTTCGTAGAGCCACCATTCAGGCGTGGTTCTGTACCAATTTTTACCGCCGTCCTTGCTGCGCCAGAGCTCCACACCACAAACAAACAAGTCATTGCTGTTAAATGGGTTGATAAATATTTTGCCAAAATACCAGCCAAAACTTCTCATAACTTCTTCTCCTAAGGAATCCGTGGGGATTTCGATCCAATTTTGGCCGGAATCAGGACTCTGATATATCCCGCCAACATTATAAGTAGAGTCCACTTGCAGGGCAATGACTGAATTGGGCGAGCCGGGAGTAACGGCTAATCCAATACGGCTTTGGTTGCCAGAGGGCAGCTTTACATTGTCCAATTTGGTCCATGTTTTACCCGCATCCGTACTTTTCCAGATGCGGCTGTTGGTGCCGGAAACAATCCCGATTTTATCATTGCGGATACGATCCCAGGAGGCGGCAAACAGGATATTCGGGTTGTTGGGTGCCATTACAACATCAATAATACCCGCTTGGTCGGCAACAAACAGAACTTGCTGCCAGCTTTGTCCACCATCAGTGCTTTTGTAAAGGCCGCGATCTTTATTTTTCTGAAAATGAAAACCCATGGCGGCTGCATACAACGTGTTAGGATTGTTGGGATCAATCACTATTTTGGACACAATGCGCTGGTTTTGCAAACCTGAAGCCTTCCAGGTCTTGCCGCCATCCGTGCTTTTGAATAATCCTAGGCCCGGCGAAGCAAAGGCCCCAATATTGTGGTCACCAGTACCCACATATACCGTCTCAGGGTTTTTGGGGTCTAATTCTATGTCACTTATGGACAAATAAGGCTGGTCATCAAAAATGGGCTGCCAGTTCGCGCCGCCATTTATGGTTTTCCACACGCCACCGTTGGAATAACCGATGTAAATGATAGCCGGATTGCCCGGGTGTACCTTGATGGTGTTGATCCGCGCTCCGATGTTGCCCGGGCCTTGCACCGTCCAAGGCAGAGAGAAGCCCGGGTACCCGCCTCTTTGGTTGGTGCTTTGCATTACTGCGGACAGGGCGTTTTCGTAGGCCATCAAATCTGGCTGGAGCCGCGGATATTCGCGTGACAAGTACCACCATTCATTGGGAAAGAGACTGTCGCCCTTGGGCTTGTCTGCTGTTTCCGTTTCAATGGGAAATGCCTGTTGTGGGGGGACTTTTTGTGCGTTTTTTAGAATATAAAGTAAAAAAAGCAATACGGCGGTGGCCAATATGATGATATTGCGAGCAGGAAAGGGTTGACGGGCTTGACGTTGGAACATGATGCTAAGTTTTTATGGTACAAATATTTTCCGCAAAGATCAAACAGATCTGCTAAATCATTGCAATGTGTCCATATTGGGCAAAAAAATAGCCCATCCCCAAGTTTATGCCTTAATGACGGCCAGCACCAGCTCCAACTGCCGATCCAACACTTGATTAATCTGTTGCAGTTCCATTTTTACCGCCTCTTGGTTGGCAAAATTTGCCTCAAAAAAAGGCTGTCGGGCCTTCACCGCAAAGAGGGTTTGATGCGGATCAAAGCAGATACCCAACAGGGGCGTTTGTCCATTAGCAAACGGCAGCAGGCGAGCCATAAAGGCTGGTGTTACTAATCGCCGGGCCTCAAATTCATTTGGGCTTACAATGTCAAAAAAATGTTCAAAATCGGGGTCTTCCATTTCAATGCGGTGTGATTCTTTCCAAAAAACGTCCTGCAACTGAAAATCCCGATGTTCCCGCAACAAAACAGGAACGGATATCGCATTGGTGTTGGGTATGGAATGCAATAGGCCGGTAAATACACTGGAACGAGAGGTTCGGCCCTTGGAATCACGTGAGACTTTGATCAATTTCACCTGCTGCATTAGTAAATCAAAATGGCTTAATCTGCCGTATATCGCTATGCCATATTCGATTTCAGTGAAATCTTCATTGATAAGGTTTTTGATTTTAAGTGATTCGTGATCAATTGGTTGTGCGGATACTATGCCAAAATCAGGATACAAATATTTGAAAAACAAATCAATCACTTCTGATTTAATCTGCTCATAAGGGCGGATTAGGGCAGCGCGATGCGGGCTTTGTGTAAGGGCGGTAATAAGCATCGTGAAGAGCAAAATGCCCCCAAAAATGGAACTGATAAGCGGCTCTGTTGTATGTTCGGCCATCAGGAGCAGTACACAACCGCTACCGGCAAGTATAAACATGAAAAAATAAACAAAAAGGCTCGGTTTCTCAAAATCCGGATAAGGGTAGTCCCATACATACAAAATGCTGCAAAGCAATAGCGATATGGAAAAAGAAACAACTGTGACGGCCTTTTCTCCAACAAACCAATGCAATGCCAGGCTTACAGAAATACACAACAGAAACATCCAAAGAAACTGCCATGTATATCTTTTGGCTGCGCTATACCGCTGTTGGTCAATACTTTGCGCATAAATGGGTTCAATGTGCTGTGAAAAAAAAGCCTCAAAGCTCATGGTCAACTAAAAAGGTTTTTGGCACTTACGTTTGCGCGTTCTTCCTCCGGCGTTTCCAAAAGAGATGCTGCTGGAAAGCCGAACAAGGCATTGACAAGGTTGGTCGGGAATTGCTGTTGAAAGGTATTGTTTCGGGTAGCAGCAGCGTTGTAGGTGCGGCGCGCGGCGGCGATGTTTTCCTCCACGGCTTCCCAACTTTGCTGCAATTGCTGAAACAAGCCACTACTTTGTAAGCTGGGGTAATTTTCAACATTGACACTCAACTGACGCATCGTATGCTGAAGTTCATTGTATAAGCCAACCTTATCCTCACTGCTCAGAGATGACGACTCTGTGCGCGTGCGCAAAATGGTCAGGCGCTCCAATACGCCGCGCTCATGCCCCATGTGTTGTTTTACTACCTCTACCAAATTGGGTATGAGGTCAAAGCGTTGTTTCAAATAAACGTCAATCAGGGAGAAAGCCTCTTTGACTTGATTGGCCTTGCGGACGAGATCATTATAGGTGAAGATCAGAAAAGCAACAATAAGTGCTAAAACAATCCAAATGTACATGGTAAAGTTTGATGCGTTTGTGATGAATTGGCCGCGAACATGCAGGATGAAAGAGGCCCGTGTGCGTATTTTTTAGACAAACGTAGTGTTTTTGTACATTACTACGGCTATTTTACAACTCAAATACTCAAAACAACGCCCTTACCTGCGCCCGCCCGACGTGCACAATCCTGGCCGTTCCAGTCCTGCGGCCCTCATAATTCAAACTCAACTGAATGCTTTGACTCAACTGACGATCCAGAATGAAACTCCAAAGGTAGTTTTTCCCGTTTTGCAAGCCTTCCAACATACTGAAAGCCACAGCCGTATTGGGTTGGCCTGTATAACTTATATCAGTATAGGTGCCGCGCACGCGCAGGGAGGTAGCGGACTTAAAGCCGCGTGCATTGGCTCGGCCTTTGGGGTTCCAGGTCAGTTCGCTATTCCATTCCGTTTGTGTTGCTGTTTCGGCAGAAGGCAAGGTGTTTTCGCTGTTTTTCAGGCTTACATTGGCCGTTACCCGAAAGGTAGCATTGGGCAACCAGGTCAACCTGGGGCCAGTTTCAATGGATTTTATGCTGAAATCACGTGTGTTGAAGGCTTCATTGTCGCTTTCCCGGTTTCCTATGATCAAATCGCCTTCGGTACTTATTTTTTTGTTCAGGTTCAGTCGTCCATGAAAAGTCCAGTCGCGGTTCAACCGACGCTCATAGCCTGTGGTAAGGGCTACCTGACTGCGGTTTTCGCCATTGGCGATGGAAAAATCCCATTTGGGATTGGAGCGGTTCAGAAAAAGCACGTTTCGTACCGAGGCCGTCAGTGCAACCAGGGCAGTATCAGGGATATTGAACTCAAAAGGATTCCAGGGAGCCACCGTTTTTGCATCGGCGAATACACGCCGGTTCACCTGAAATGTACTTTGGGTGGATACCCGACTAAGCCGCCGTTGCCAACGCCGCCGACTCTGGCCCCACAACAGGCGCGGCTCCAAGCGCAGGTTCTGGTTGAGCAGCATATTGTTGGTGCGGACATAATCCTGGGTAGTTACGGCTACGCGCACAAAGCTGGCCTGATCCTGGAAAACAGCAATTTCCATTTCATCCACCTGCAAAATACTGTCGCGGTTGCGGTCAACCCAGGTAAACTGCCCTTCACCCGGATTGACCCTCAAATAATTGAACTCAATTCGCGGGCTTTGGCCCGAACTCAATTCATAGCCGGTACTGAAATTTAGGGCATTGCGCCATGCTGATAAATTGTAATCCGTCCGGCCCAAATAAGTGTTCTGAGCAGCCAAAGGGCTTAATGTTGGCTCAAGTATGCGGAGCCTTCTCACGGAAAGGGCCCAGCTCAGTTGTTGGGTTACGGGGTAGCGGGCCTTTTGGGGTTGCTTCTGACTCGTGCCCGTTTCCCTGGGTTTGCCTGACCATGAACCATTGACATTCAGTTCATTGGCCACCGTATTTTGTTTAAAATGATTGGCCTGCGGTACAAAGTCATTGCGCTGCATCACGTTTGCACTCCACTGCCAAGGCTTGCCGGGGTTCTTGGTTTGAGCGTAAATTCGGTAAAGGTCATACCAAAAACTAATCCTGTTGAGGGTGTCTGCGAGGGCCGTGCGCCGCGCATTTCGCTCCCGTTCAAAATACACACCAAACATCCCGCGACCCACCGGTGTGAAGGATGGCGTACTGGTGTTTGTGTTGGCACCCGGAATGGTTGAAGTGTTGGCCGATGTTTGCCCGGAAATTGTTCTCGGCGTGTAGGAAAGTTCCATTTTAGGCCTTGAAAATGCAGTTGATTCATCTCTGCCTTTGGTTTGGAGCAGATTGAGTTCGCCGGACAGTTCAAAACCACGGTGTTGCCCATTCAATTGGGCGAAGTGCCTGCGACCCTCATAAACGCCTGTGCGAAGGAAGGAGCCGTATTCATACCGCCCTTTGCCATAAGCGGCATTTTGCAGGGAAAAGCCCGTTTTCAGGATGCGTTCGGCAGTGGTATCACGGCTGTTGTCGGTATTCCAGTCACGGATGAACTCGGCAGGCCGGTAAGGATTTAAAGCACGGAAATTTTGAGCGGTGATTTCCGCACTGCTATGTACATCCAAAAGCCATCCTTGTGCAGTTGCCTGCATTTGGGCAGGGCCGATGAGCCGTTGTTTGTAATTGAAAAAACCTGCAGCTCCCAAGTTATCCGTATGGCCCAAAGGGGAAAAACGATTCAAATCTCGGTTGCTAAGGGCTGCTTCTGCCTGAATGTTTCCCTTCTTAAACACTTGAAAATCAGCCCCGATGGTGTGCAGCTGGCGTGACTCAGGTGCAATAAGCCGGACAACAGGCTCATAATTCCCTTTAGGCTGACAAGTGCTCGGGTCCGGTGATACCCAGCGGAAAACGCGGCCATTGGCTGAACTGAGTGACAGGACATAATTGCCCTGCCCCTGGGGTACCTCCGTGAATCGGGCGGTATATCGGCCTTGTTCCGTGTTGGTGGTATAACGAAGCACCCTTGCAGGCAGTCCGCAGGCTAATGTATCTACATAAGTGTACAATACTCGCGAAGGGTCAAAGCCTTCTAATGTGTCAATCCCTGACACCACCGCGTTGCGCAAATTGTCCCCCGCCAATGCCAAGGTTCGGCGCTCTTCGGGCGACAGTTCCTGTGCTGCACCATTGCTCCGGCTGTCCTGTTCGGAATATAGATTAAGATAGAAGCGATTGGGGCCGTTTTGCCACTGCACATTGGCAGCCATGGTGGAGCGCAGGTAATTTTGTACGGCATATTCAAATTCCACTATGATCCTACTGTCTTTCGTCACCAAGCGTCGGGCTGTAAAAGTTATTTCCCCCAAATTATAGTCCATTACATAGTCGTCTTCCAAACCGCGTCGCATTTGTTGCCCGTCAATAAACACCTTTTCCGTACCTGCCAAAATGATGATAAACCGTTCGTTTTCAGCGCCCTGCAAGCGGTATGGTCCTTGGTTGCCTTCCTGACCTGCAATAATTTGGCGATTGAATTTGCCTCTTGAAATACCTATGCTGCCTCGCCCATACCAAGTGGGCAAGTGTTGTTTTTCTTTTTTGACAGGAGCGCTTATTTCCACCATGGCCCCTTGTAATCTTTTGAAATAATTACTAAAATAGCCCAGGCCCGTAATCGGTTTACCCAGATCAAAATCGCCCGCGCTAAGGGCTATGTTTTTGCGCTTTAATTGGATAAAAATGCGGTCGAACTCCTGTAGTTGCCGCGTGGTGCCATCCGGCTGCAAGGGTATGGAATTGTCAGAAAGTGCGGCTTGCAATTCCAGATCGTTGCCTAATTTTCCATTGAGTTGAAGGTTGAGGTTGGAGTTAAAAACTAAGTTCTGATTATTGCCAAAAGACAATCCACGGGTGTAGGCGCCATTGGTTTGCAGGCCACCTGATTCCCAGGGCTTTGAAGCTGGTTCATAGGGCGAGTAATCAAAAGCGATGTCCGGCTCGCCCCGGCGGATACGGCCAATCCGGGTGCTATCCAATCTGCTGACCGGGCTTGAAAAGTTAAAGTGTAGTACCCGATACCTAATGCGCAGGGTGCTGCATTGCGGACAAGCCAACCGAATGCGGGCGGTATCCAAGTGCAAAACATTGTTGGAAATCCGGTACAGATCAGCCGCTAAGGTGAAAAGACTAAGCGAGTCGGTTAAGCTTACTATTGGGAGTGCAATGGTAAGAGAATCAAGGGTTTGAGATGCTTTTTGGGCAGAAATGATACGGGTGTGCAGGTTGCTGAGCTGCATTTGGGCAAGGCCCTTTTGCCCACACAAAAGACTTAACAAGGCCCAAGCCAATGGGTATATGATTCGTTTCAATTGCTGCCACACGGCCCTAAAGGCGAGGATAAAGGTGACGAGGTTGCCTAAAAAAAAATTGCAACACTGTATGTCGCATGACAACCGACCATATTTTTTTTTTGTTTAAAATAAAAAGGAATAATTTTGGGAATTAAATGACCGAAAAATGATGCGTAATTTTATTCTAATCCTGCTATGCCTGCTATCCGTAGGCGTCTTACAAGGGCAAACTTCGGGCAAGTCACCTGTTACAGGAGTGGGTATCGTGTACAACCGCGAAACCTCGTTTAACATGAAGATGACGACGAACAGAGGCTATGCCCTGGGTATCGAAATAGGTCGGCTGCGCACCTATTACAAAACAACGTTTTACCATTTGGGCATAGGAGAGATTAAGCACCCCAAAGAACAGCGCCAGAGTGCCAATCCATCGGTCAGTCGGTCATTCAGGCCTTATGTTTTTGGCAAGCAAAATAACTTTTTTCTGGTGCGCGGTGGCTGGGGCGTCAAACGTTATTTCACGGAAAAGGCAAAACAGAAAGGTGTGGCTATGGGCATGAGTTATTCTTTTGGGCCTACCCTTGGCTTGCTGAAGCCATACTATTTGGCCCTTGCCCGTGAAGGCGATTTTGGCCGTGAACGCATTACCCATGAGCAGTATTCCAAGCAGAACGAAACCATTTTTTTGGATAATACAAGGATCAAAGGCGCATCACCCTTTACGCGGGGCTTTGGCGATCTCTCCTTGCTGCCCGGTGGCAATGCCTCCATCGCCCTGCACATGGATTGGGGTGCATTTGATGAGTTCATCAAGGCCCTTGAGATAGGCATCATGGTGGACGCTTTTCCCAAAGCAGTGCCTATCCTGGTTTCTGCGCAAAACAGTCCCTTATTCTTCAATTTCTTCCTCAACCTGCAATTGGGCAAACGGAGGTAGGTAAATGTGCTAATTTGCTAATGTGCTAATTTTTAAATAGTTACATCGTAAATAATGTAAACTAATTTCAATCAGCTACTTAGCACCCTCAGAACTTGACCTGCTTCCAGTAACCGGATCGGAGGTACCATAGCACCATGGATATGATGACGCTCCAATATACGATCTCGGCACACCATACGCCCACAAGCCCTACATGGGCATAATTGGTGGCGTAAAAAAGATAACCCAGATAAACACTTACGGTTATACTTTGAATCGCCAGGCCAACCCCGGTGGCTCCCGTGCCTGCCAAAGAATTGACCAATATGGATCCTATGGTGGCGAATGACAAAATGAGCAGCATAAGGTGAAAAATGGGCTGTGTTTCGCCAATAAGGCTCATGTCGGATTTACCCAATAATGGATACAACAGTTTGCCGGGAAACAACAAAATAGGCAAGGCCAATACCATGGACACAAACCAGCATAGTTTGCCCGTTTTCCAGGCTGCGGGCAATACATCCTGGTGTCGCTTTTGCCCTATTAAATTGCTAATCAAGGTATTGACACCCGAAGAAAAGCCCCAAAGTGGTATGGATAATAACAAATAAACGGTGCGGGCCAAGTTGGATACGGCTAATGCACGTTCTCCCAAATTTTCAACCATACCAAAGAAAAAGACCCAACTTCCCTGCCCTACAACAGCATGCGCCACAACAGGCAGTGAAATGGCCAGCTGTTGACGTGTCAAGGGCCAATCCCAAACATGGGCTACGCTGCTCAAGGTGTTGCCCACTGCTTTCAAGGGGGCTTTGGCACTAAAACGAGGAAGTGAAAAGATACGCAAATCCCTGTTTTCCTTGTCCCATACCATATATAGTACAAATACCACAAAGGCAATACCTTCAGCAATGCTACTGGCTAAGCCGGAACCTCCTATGCCCATGGCAGGCAAACCAAACTTGCCAAAAATAAGCCCATAGTTCAACAATAAATTGACAATGGCCAGTACAATAGTATCAAATAGAATGATGCGCGTGCGCGCAATGCCCGTGTAAAGAGAGATGAGGGCTACCCCGGCATAGCTGAAAAATATCCCGAATGACCGGTAGTGAATGTACTCAAGGCATTTTTTATAAACTTCTGGCGATTTGTCCAAAAAAAGAGAGAAAAACCAGCCAGAGCCATAATGCATGAATGCCCACATGATGGCTGCCAGAATCAATTCCGAGAACAACATGGTGTGGAAGGTGTGCCCAACTGATTCATGTCGCCCTTCTCCCATACGCCGAGCGATCATGATCTGGCCGCCGCGCGAAAAGGAATAACCAATGGCCGCAATGGTGATGTAAAAAACGCCTACAAAGCCGATAGCTGCAAATTCGACCTCGCCAAGGTGATACAATAGCACCGCATCGCTTAATGCAATGACGTTCTGGGCTGCCGAGCCGAGCATGATCGGGGCCGAGATATTCCAAATTTGGCGGTAGCTTAGGTCAAGTTTCAAGATGAGCCGTGTGGTGTGGTGGTGCCTGCTGCGGATCGGTCAAATAACAACTTGCTTTTCTGGGCGGGTTATGTGGTTTGTACCTTCCAAGGGACAGCCTCTTGTTGAAGAGGCGCAAATATAGTGTTTTGTTCGGGATAAATGGTTGGCAGGGCGGCTAAAGTTCCTCCGGGCCTTCACCAACCCAATCATTGAGCACCAATCTGTCCTCACAGTGCTGGGCCAAATGATCGTCAATAAACTTGCGTACATCCGTCACATATTCTTCAGGGTAAAGCAGATGCACATTGGGCCCTGCATCTAAGGTGAAATATACCGGCTGCTGTGTGTCGGCCCGATATTGCCGCACTTTTTCCATGATGGCCAACGAATCGGGGCGCAACAAGGTATAGGATGGGTTGCTGCACATCATCAGGGCATGAAGCGTAAGGGCCTCATCTTCGCATATTTTGCCAAAAGTTTCCAGGTCCCCGGATTGCATAGCCGCCAGCAGGGTACTCAGGCGCTGCTTGGCCTGCGCGTAGCGCGGTTCAGCATACGGATTGCCCTCCATAAGGGCATGGCCGTCACGGCTGGATACGGATTTTTCATCCCGACTAACAATCAAAATATCATCCTGCATGGATTTGAAAACCTCATGCAGGGAATCACCCACGGGTACAGCATACTCATTGGAAGAGCCAGTCACCGCTCCTGTTTCTCCCCAAACTGCCGCATGTGGAAATATGGAACGGCAGGCACTGCCACTGCCTAAACGGGCAATAAAAGAAGCCTTC
>CAZIKN010000129.1:0-15855 GCA_964539805.1 uncultured Saprospiraceae bacterium
GGAGAATGATTCAATTTGGGAAAAAATTTTGAACATACCGCTGACCAAAGCCTCTTCTGCATCTTGGTAACGGGGCAAATAACGACGGCAAACAGAGAACAACAAGGGCGAATAACGCTCATACAGCCGTTTCTGAGCGGCTGCATCCTGATTTTTGAGCAATTCAATGAGTTCTTGTTCCGTCACGTTTTACAAACTTTTTTCCATTTTATAATGCGGAATCGTGACTTCCTCAAAACGCTCGCCCACGGTGGTATAGTCCAATTTTTGATAAAAGGGAACCGCCGTATCACGTGCATGCAGGACTATCTTTTCAAAACCTTTGGAACGCGCAACCTGCTCGGAATAGTTCACTAACGCTTTGCCAACACCTTTGCCCTGGAGCTGAGGCTCCACAGCTACCTGCCTCATTTTTACTATTTTGTCGTCCAATGGGGTCAGGTTTAGGTAGGCCAGAAGCTGATGTTGTGCATCATAGGCCGCAAGGTGGATCTGGTTGTATTCCTTGGCTAAGTCATCAGGATCAAAACTGAGGCCCAATGGCTCGCGCAACACCCGATAGCGCAACGCTACGGCCGCATCATAATCAGGGGTGGCAAAAGTCAGTTCAAGAAAAATCATGCCGCAAAGGTGCGAAAAAAATCGCGCTGTTTTGCAAATATCGTAACGGCTAGGCTTACCTTCGCATTCCTTTGATACCACCCAAGCAAATACAGGAAATTTATGATGCCGTGCGCATCGAGGATGTCGTGGGCGAATTTGTCACCCTGCGCAGGCGCGGTGTGAACCTTATCGGTTTGTGCCCTTTTCACAATGAAAAGTCGCCTTCTTTCAATGTAAATCCCACTCGTAACATTTTCAAATGTTTTGGCTGCGGCAAAGCTGGTGACGCGGTCACCTTTTTGCGCGAGCATGAAAATATGGGCTATCCGGATGCCCTTAGGTGGCTGGCCCGTAGGTATAATATTGAAATTCAGGAAGTTGAGCGAACACCAGAGCAGGTAGCTGCCATGCAAATGGCTGATTCCATGTATATTATCAATGACTTTGCGCTTCAGCATTTCCAACAACAGTTGTTCGAGACGGAAGAGGGCAAGAGTGTGGCATTGGGTTATTTCAAAAAACGCGGCTTGCGAGAGGATACTATCCGGACTTTTGGCCTGGGGTATGCACCTGATGGCCGTGACCTGCTCCTACGGGAGGCTATGCGCCGAGGGCATAGCGTTGAGTTGATGAAAAAGGCAGGTTTGTGCAGCCAGGATGGCAGCCGTGATTTTTTTAGGGCAAGGGTAATGTTTGCCATTCACAATCTGTCCGGCAAAGTGGCGGCATTTGCTGGCCGCACCATGTCATCAGATAAAACAATACCAAAATATGTAAATAGCCCTGAAACAGAGATTTACATTAAAAATAAAACCCTTTATGGCCTTTTTCAAGCTAAAAAAGCCATCCGCCAGCAAGATGCCTGTATCTTGGTGGAGGGTTACATGGATGTGATTTCACTTTATCAGGCCGGCATTGAAAATGCCGTGGCGAGCAGCGGCACCTCGCTTACAGAAGGCCAGTTGCAACTGATTAAAAGAAACACCCAAAACCTTCATATCCTTTATGACGGTGATCCTGCGGGCATCAAAGCGGCTTTGCGCGGCCTTGATCTGGCTTTGGAACAAGACTTAGATGTAAAAATATGTCTTTTGCCCGATGGTCATGACCCTGATTCCTATGTGCAGCAATTGGGTGGTGATGCCCTTCGCGACTATCTGGCGCAACATGGAAAAGATTTTATCTTGTTCAAAACCAATCTGTTGTTAGAAGAAGCCAAAGGAGATCCCGTGAAACGGGCAGGCTTGGTGCGGGACATAGTGGGCAGTATAGCCAAAATGCCGGATCCCATTAAACGAAGCGTTTATCTGCGTGAATGTGCCGCTTTGCTGGGTGTGCCTGAGCCTACCTTGGTGAGTGAAAGCAACAAAATTGTGTCGGCTACCCTGAAAAAACGCGAAGAGAAGGCCGCCCGACAACCCAGTGCTGTTTCGGATAGCCCAATGTCAAGGCCTGCAACAGATTCAGACTGGCCTGGTGAGCCGCCACCTATGGATAGTGGTTTTTGGCCGGATGAAATGCCGTATCCAGACATTGTGGACGAGCCTCAAGCTACTACAGCTGCTCAAACACCCACGGCGCGAGGCAATCATACCAAGGACGAATTTCAGGAGCGCGACATTATTCGTCTTTTAGTACAGTTTGGAAACCAACAACTTGAAAAAGAAGGCGTCACAGTGGCTGCTTTTGTACTCTCTGATATTGAGGAATCATTGGGCGATTTTGATAATCCATTGTATGGCAAAATCGCCACTGAATGCAGGGATTTATTGCTTCAAGGCAAGTCATTTGACCAACACTATTTTATCCAGCACCAGGATCCGGCTTACAGTGAATTGGCCATAGCGTTTTTGGCCTCTCCCTATGAAATGTCGCAGAATTGGGAGGAAATGTGGAATTATCCCTTGCAAAATCAGGTAGTACCTGAGCTCAATTTTGATCTGGATATGCGACAAGCATTGGATCGGTTTAAGATGCGTAAAATACAGAAAATGTGTGAAATAAACATGAATCGCGTCAAAACAGCCTCCTTGTCCGGGGATATTGAGGCTATGACGCGATTCATGAAAATTCAACAAAAATTACTTGAGGTCAGAAATGAAATTGCGAAGCGTACCGGGACGGTTATCTTAAAATGAGCCTGCGATTTTAGCCATTTTTTTTGACCAATTCCTCGCTTTCTACCCGGCCATCCTTGATGTGCAAAATGCGGTTGCCGTAACGGGCATTTTCGTCTGAGTGGGTTACCTGAATGATGGTCACGCCATCTTCCTGGTTTAGTTTCCGAAATATGTCCATGATTTCCTTGGCTTGTGCACTTTGCAGGTTACCGGTGGGTTCATCGGCCAGGATTACCTTGGGGTTGCCAATAAGGGCGCGCGCTATGCCGACCAATTGTTGTTGACCGCCGGAGAGTTGATTAGGGAAAAGGTCTTTTTTGGCCACAATGTTGAACCGATCTAATATATCGGCAATGCGGCTTTTTCGCTCGTTAGAGGGTACTTTTTTGTACAAAAGCGGGGTTTCCAGATTTTCATATACCGTAAGATCATCAATAAGGTGATATGCCTGAAATACAAAACCAATGTACTGCTGATATATTTCCGTGCGTCGGCGCTCGTTGAATTTGTGCACAGGTTCATCCAAAAACCAATATTCACCAGCCGTTGGCTCATCCAGCATGCCCAATATATGCAACAAAGTACTTTTGCCCGAACCGCTGGGGCCCATGATGCTGACAAACTCCCCCTCTGTGACACGGGCATTTACATAGCGCAACACATAACTTTTCAACGCGCCGTTTTGATAATATCTTTCAATGTCTTTTAGTTCGAGCATGATTGCAAATTTAGATATGAAAATTCTCTGTCACTACTTTCCCGTCAAACAGATTAATAATCCTGTGCGCAAAGCCCGCATCATGGGGTGAGTGGGTTACCATAACGATGGTGGTTCCGTTTTGGTTGAGCTGAGTGAGCAGGTTCATCACTTCCAGGCCGTTGGTGGAGTCGAGGTTACCGGTAGGCTCATCCGCCAGAATGACTTTGGGTTCTGCCACTACAGCGCGCGCGATGGCCACACGTTGTTGCTGACCGCCGGAGAGCTGCTGCGGGAAGTGGTTGCGGCGGTGCATGATGTTCATACGTTCTAATTGCGCCTCTACCTTTTTTTTGCGTTCATTAGCGGGTGCTTTGAGGTAGAGGAGTGGCAGTTCCACATTTTCATACACGGTTAGTTCGTCAATCAGGTTAAAGGATTGGAATACGAAGCCAATATTGCCTTTGCGGAGGTTGGCACGGTTTCGTTCGCTCATTTTGGCCACCTCTGTGCCAAAGAAGTGGTATTCCCCTTCGCTTGGGTTGTCCAATAGGCCCAGAATATTGAGCAGTGTAGATTTTCCGCAGCCAGATGGGCCCATCATGGCCACGAACTCGCCGGGTTGGATTTCAATGCTCACGCCGTTGAGGGCAGTTGTTTCCACTTCTTCGGTGGTGAAAAGTTTTTGCAAATTGACGGTCTTAATCATAGTGTAAAACGCGAATTACGCGGGTTTAAGCAGATTTTGCGATTTTTTTGATGCGGCTTGCGCGATGTTGTATGCTTAATTTTTTAGTTGTTTTTAAAAAGGGGCAGTATGGGCTACTGCAAGTTCAGGACATCCTTATCCCCAAAATTTTCATATGAGGAGGTAATCACCTGTTCCCCGGCTTCCAAACCGCTCAACACCTCATAAAACTGTGGATTTTTACGTCCCAAAGTGATGTTGCGTTTTTCTGCTGCCGAGCCTGTGCTATTCAGGACATATACCCAGTTACCACCGGTGTCACTGAAAAAGCCTCCCGTGGCCAGCAAGGTAGCCTCGGCGGGTTTGCCCAATTGAAGCCTTACGGGCACGGACTGTCCCCTGCGGATACCTTCTGGTACACGCTTGGGGAAGGTCATGTCCACTTCAAATCGGCCATTGCGAACCTCTGGATATACCTTGCTCACCGTTAGCTGATGTGATTCGCCGTTGAAATCAAAGGAGCCTATGAGGCCCGTAAAGATGCGGTTGATGTAGTGTTCATCTACTTCTATGCGCATTTTGAAGCCGCTAAGGTCATCAATTTGTCCAATATTTTGACCGGCTGTGATACTTGCCCCGATTTCAACATCCACTCGGGAGAGCAAGCCGGCTACGGGTGCCTTGACATAAAGATTCTCCAAGTTTTGCTTCATCATGCTGAGGTTGGTCTTGGTTCGATCCAGGGTTCCTTCCAGCTGTTTGATTTGCACAAGACTGTTTTCTTCCTGAAATTTTTGGTTTTCTACCTCAATATCCCGTTGCTTCGTCAGGCGCTCATAGGTGATGCGGGTGCGGTTGTAATCCTGATCACTGATCACTTTGTCCGAGTTCAACTTGCTATTGCGTTCAAAATCATCCTTCGCTTGCTGTATCTGGTAGTCCAATTCCGAGAGTGTGCGCTTGAGGGTGAATTTGTCCTGACGAAGCCGCAGACGGGTATTTTCCAAATTGTTGATCAAATCATACATTTCCGTTTCCCTGTTCACAAAATCAAGCATAAGTCTCTGATTTTCAAGTTTTAATATCAAGTCTCCCTGCTTGACTGTTGCCCCTCCGTCTATCAATTTTTGGGCAACGTACCCGCCTTCAATGGCATCTAACTGATAGGTTTTAAGTGGCTGCACCACGCCTGTTACAACGATAAATTCATCAAATACGCCCTTTGTTACGGGAGAAATGGTGATCTTGTCGCGGTTTACGTTTAAACTGCTGCGACGCCCTGCATAAGCGATAGTGTAAACCGAAAATGCCAAAAAGCCAATGATACCCAATCCAAGGGCAATGCGCTGGGGTGTAAATCTTTTCTTTTGTAACTGCCTGTCCACGATTGGAAATGATGAATATTTGAGTGATAAAAATGAATTGCGAATAAGGATAAATGGGTAAATAATAAGCACTTGAGTCAGTAGGCTTATCACCCTTTTGTTTGATTTATTTGTTTCAACTTTGTGCCAAAAATATAAGTAATTGTAAATCAGTAATATAGCGCTCGTTTTTTCTGAAAATCCCGTTCGTGTCCGTACGAGGGTGTTCGAAATCGGACACAAATAAATAGATCGCCGTTTTAGAAGCACATTATTGTATTATACCTATGGCTTTTCCCCAAAAAATAACGGACTTATTTTTGTTGCTTGCCCTGACTTTTGGTTTGCTGTTGGTTTTCGTTGTGCCACCTTTTCAGTCACCCGATGAAAGCAATCATTTCAAACGTGCTTTTCACCTTAGCCAGGGTCATTTTTTTCCAGAAAAGAGCAATGGTCGCCTTGGTGGCCAGTTGCCAAAATCCATCCAAAATATCTGCGATACGTTTTTGTACCTGAAGGGCGATGGGCATGCCAAGCTTGAGTTTTCACTAATCCGAAACATGGCTCGGCAATCGTTGGGAGCTGATCAGGTGCAATTCACTGATTTCCCCAATACGGCCATTTATGCGCCAGTAGGCTATATCCCTCAGGCAATGGGCATTGCTTTAGGGTGCTGGATGGACCTGCCCGTGCTTTATCTGTTGTATGGTGCGAGGCTTTGTAACCTGCTGATTTGGTGTGTGTTAATTTGGTTGTCTCTTCGTGTGCTCCCTGTTGCGAGGCCCTTGTTTGCTGCATTGGCTTTGTTGCCTTCCTCCTTGGCCATAGCCAGTACAGCCAACCCGGATGTACTGTGCAATGCCTTGAGTTGGTATCTCATAGCACAGGTGACGACCCAATTGCGCTGGGGTAAGCTTGAAACAATAGCCTATTGGGTTTTGTGTGGGCAAAAGTTGATTGCCTGGCCGCTTGGTTTCCTGCTCCTCGGAACATCGGAGTGGCGCAAGACCCGAACGTATTGGATTATTTTGGTCGGATTGGTGTTGGCTTTGGCCTGGGGAAGGTATGCACAAACTATATTCATCCCCTATGATGACTATGACCCGCAGCTTCGCGATATGCAGACCCTGAACCCGGGTGTAAACCCTGAGATGCAAATGGATTTTATTGTGCACCAACCCATAGTATTCCTTAAAACTGCTTTAAAATCAATGGCTTATGCATTGCCTTCAATGGCGGCCCATGTAGTGGGTAAATTCGGTTGGGAGAAAAATTATTTGCCAAGGCCTTTGTTGGCTTTATTGTGGTTGGCTTTGTTCAGCCTTGTTTTATTGGAAAAATGGAAGCAGCCTTTGGCATATAAATTATGGGCAGGGGCCACCATTGCAGCCTATTGGCTTGGCTTTTCTATTACTATGTATGCTTTGTGGTGTTCTGTTGGTGCGGATACTTTGGATAACTGGCAGGCGCGATATTTCACCCCTGTTTTGCCCTTGTGCTTTTTGTTGATTGCACAAGATTATCTGGCCAATTGGCGTAAATGGATCGTACAGGCTGCGCTTGGTGTGGTGGCGTTAGGAAATGTTGTTCTTGTCTGGAGTGTCTGGATGCGGTATGTGGGGTAGTATTTTTTGGAACCACAAAAGACAGAAAGCATATTTTTTGGAACCACAAAAGGCACAAAAGGACACAAAGGGTATTTGGAGAACCACAAAAGGCACAAAAGGTGTTTGGAGAACCACAAAAGGCACAAAAGGTGTTTGGAGAACCACAAAAGGCACAAAAGGACACAAAAGAGGGTTTCATGCCTTTTGTGGTTCCAACAAGCAATATGATATTTAGAAAAATACCGTAAAGCCCAAATCCAGCACAAAGGAATTGCTGGTATAGGTATATTCAATAACGTTGCCATTGAAGTCTTCACCCTCTGATTTGCTGTTGAAGATATTGTAGCCCAAACCGAAATCAACGGAAAAATGTTGATTGGGGAAATAGGCCATGCCAACGTTGCCACCAAACTGGTTGAGCTTGTCTTTGTCATCATCCTCTTCCTGGCTGGCGGAGCCGAAGGCTGCAAAACCCCTGATATAAACCTTTGATTTTGGGGTAGCATTGATGTAATAACGCAATTCAGGGCCAGCCATAAAGAGGGTTATGTTATATTCGTCATCATCCGGGTCGTTGTTGTCTTCCTTTTCGCTTTGGTTAAAAAGATTCATGCCCAGGCCCACAGAAAGGTTATCTATAACAAAATAGTGGGCATTTGCATTGATCCCCATGTAACTGAACTTGGTCTTGTACTCTTCGGAAGGCGTTCTGCTGCTCTTGGAAGTATTGGTACCGAAACCTACGCCCAAAGCGTTGGTAGGGGATAGCAGGGTGGTATTGCTCAAGATGCCGGAAGGGCTGAAATTGTGCAACCCCAAAGCGAAAGTTCCTTTGTTGGTTTGGGCTGAGGCATAAACAGCCAACAACAAAAAACAGTAGGTGAAAACATTCTTTTTCATGGTAAATTCGTGTGTGTTAAGTGATGAATGTGTTAGAACGTTGGAACAAAATAACCGTGTTTTAAAAGAATAAATGCCTAATTCCTTGCTAAAACATATAAATCACTTGCGAAACATGAATTTTTAGCTCAGCATTGAGCAAAAACTTCCTTCATTTGCGCAACTTTCTACGCAGGTCTTGTCTTTTCGACAAGCGTGCAAAAACAGGTACTTATCAACCTATTGGGTTACGCTATGAACATGAACGAAGCCAACATACTAATCGTTGACGACAACCCCGGCGTCCTGAGCGCGGGCAAGTTGTTCCTCAAACGCTATTTTGCAGAAGTAGATACCACACGCAATCCAGAGGAAATACCCACCTTGCTTAAAGAGCGCCACTATTCGGTCATTATGCTCGACATGAACTATGGCCGCAGCGCAAAAAACACCGGACAGGAAGGTATGGAATGGCTTACCCGTATCCTGGAAATAGACCCTAATGCCGTGGTCATCCTCATCACAGCCTATGGCGATGTGGAATTGGCCGTTAGGGCCATTAAGCATGGTGCAACGGATTTTGTACTCAAGCCCTGGGACAATGAAAAACTGCTGGCAACGCTCAATTCCGCCATGCGTCTGAAAAGCAGTCAGGACGAAAACACGCAGTTGAAATCCAAGCAATTGGGCCGGAATTTAGCAGAAACCCGCGACCTGCCCGAGATGATTTTCCAGAGCAAAGCCATGCATAACGTGTACGAAACGGTGAAGCGTGTGGCTGAAACGGATGCCAATGTCCTGTTGCTGGGTGAAAATGGGACGGGCAAAGACCTGATCGCCCAAGCCATACACGCCCACTCGCGCCGCAGCACCGAAAATTTTGTTAAAGTAGATCTGGGTGCCTTGACCGAAACCCTTTTTGAAAGTGAGCTGTTCGGCCATGTCAAAGGAGCATTTACGGACGCCCGAGATGACAGGCCCGGTCGTTTTGAGGCTGCAGACGCAGGCACTATTTTTTTGGATGAAATTGGCAACCTGACTTTGGGCCTTCAGGCTAAACTGCTCACCGTACTACAAAACAGAACCGTCACACGAGTTGGAAGCAATCGGGTTAGACCCGTCAATGTCCGCGTTATCGCGGCTACCAACCAAAGCCTGTATGATATGGTGAAACAGCGCAGTTTCCGTCAGGATTTGCTGTACCGGATCAATACCATAGAAATACAATTGCCGCCGCTGCGGGATAGAACGGAGGATATAGAGCCTTTGGCGCAACATTTTTTGCGCACATTTGCCCCAAAATATGGAAGGCAGGTAACTGGCCTGAGCGCAGCACTGATCAAGGAAATGATCCGCTACCCCTGGCCCGGCAACATCCGAGAACTGCAACATGCAGTGGAACGCGCCGTAATCATGGCTCAGGGCGAAAAACTACAGCCCGAAGATTTCTTTTTCCGCCAAAATAGCGGGGGCAGTTTGGCGGATGATTTGCCTACCATGAACCTTGACGACATGGAAAAACAATTGATTATGAAAGCATTGCAAAAATATCATGGCAACATAACCGAGGCAGCCGCTGAACTGGGCCTGACCAGAGCTTCCTTGTATCGCCGTTTGGAAAAGTACAATTTGTAATCATTTTTGTGCTTTTGTCCATGAATGTTATCCGCTCCTCTTTCCTGCTGCGCTTACTTGCAGCACTTGTGCTCAGTTGTATAGTAGTTGGTCTGGGCTATTTTGCACAACGCGCTGATTTTTATGTGTTTATTGTTTGTTATGGCCTTGCCTTTGTATGCTGGGCCTATTTATGCTTACCTCAGCCGGCTTTATTCGCACCAGCATTGCCCAAGCCAAGTGATCGCTGGCTTTTATACTTAGGCTTGGCGCTACGGCTTGTTCTTATTTTTAGCATTCCCAATTTTTCTGATGATATATGGCGATTTATCTGGGATGGCCGTTTGAGCGCGTCGGGCATACACCCCTTTGCGCATGTGCCAGACTATTATATTGACAATCAGTTGTTTCCGCAAGGAATATCCGCAGGGCTTTATCATCGGCTGAATTCCCCACATTGGCACACGGTGTATCCGCCAGTGAGCCAGGCGGTATTTTGGTTGGCGGGCAAAATGTTTCCGAACTCGGATTATGCGGCCATTGTCCTGATCAAATTTTTTGTATGGATGGGAGAACTTGGGTGCGTATGGATCCTTTGCCGTTGGCGTCTTTGGGCGGCCCAACTTTATGCCCTCAATCCTTTGGTCATTTTGGAAACGGTTGCCAATGTTCATTTTGAAGGGATAATGCTTTTCTTTTTGCTGGCAGGGATATATGCGTTTCAACGTCAAAAGGAGACACAAGGGGCTTTGTATTGGGCTTTGTCCTTTGCAACCAAACTTACCCCTTTACTGTTTTTGCCCCTGCTTTGGGTGCATCTTGGATTCAGGCGCGGGTTTCGGGCCATGCTGTTGTTTGGAGTGTTCAGTCTGCTGCTTTTTTTGCCGCTTTTGGATGTTGAGGTGGTTCGGAACATGGGCAGCAGCATTGGCTTGTATTTTCAAAAATTCCAGTTCAACGCCTCTTTTTATTACTTGATCCGGGCAGTGGGTTTGGTTTGGATTGGCCGTGAAACAGGTTTTCAGTTTGGGCCCTGGCTTTCGTTGGTCGTGTTATCAGGTGTACTTTTCCTGGCATTTCTCTTGTACAGGAAAAAATTGTCATTGGTGGAAAGCCTGCTCTTTGCCTCGTTTTTGCAACTAAGCTTTTCCAGTACAGTGCATCCCTGGTACGTCATTTTGCCTTTTGGCATAGCAGTGCTAAGTGAGTGGAAGTTCCCCTGGTTATGGACGGGCTTAGTAGCCTTGTCATACAGTCATTATCAGGGAGGGGGCCTAAAGGAGAACTTTCTCCTTATTGGCTTGGAATACGCGGCGTTGTGGCTTTTCTTAGCGGCGGAAGTGCGAGCACGGCGCTTGCAATTGCTCCGCCCAACAACCCTCCACAAATGACATCAAAGGGATAATGTACACCCACATATACCTGGGCAAAGGCCACTGAGGCGGCCCAAAGTAGAAGTAGTGGCTTCAGGTGGCGAAACAAAGGCGCAAAAAAAGCAATCAGGTACACGGCTATCGCAAAGTGGTTGGTGGCGTGGGAGGAGGTAAAACTGAAGCCACTGCCACAATCGGTGCGCAGTTCAACCTGCATGGCCGGATCATTGCAGGGCCTTATGCGCTGCACGTTTTTTTTGATAAGGGTACTGCTGGTAAAGTCTGCGAATCCGAATACGGCCACTATGCCCAGCACAAATGCCCATTTGCGGTAGAAATCAAAGTTTAACAGCGCAAAAAGCACAAAAAAAGTGTACAAAGGTGCCCAAAACCACCTTTCACGCAGGAAGGGCATGAGCGCGTCAAATGCGCTATTGCCCAGCTGGTGGTTGATAAAGCGAAATAAGGAGGCATCCAATTGTAGCAGTTGATCCAACATTTTTTTTGAATATTTTTGGGGCCAAGTTAGTCATTGGCCATGAAAATCGGACATTTGACCCTGACTTTAGGAAAAAGCAATGCCCAAAACGGATTATTTACGTCGCTTATATCGTTTTATTTTGGCCAATCCCTGGTGGGTGGGATTAGTTTCGTGGAGCAAAACGCACTCACTGCCCGGATTAAAGCTGATACCGATATACAATTTGATGCAGTTCATCAGCAAGGAGCTGAAGGAAGATGCCCTTATTACCCGTGCTAACAGCATGTCTTTCAGTTTTTTTATGGCCTTGTTTCCTGCCATCATCGTGATGTTCACCTTGCTGGCCTATACCCCGCTTTATGACCAGTTTGGCTTAGAAATGGAGCAGGCCATCAATGAACTGATGCCCAATGAAGCGGGTAAAACCCTTTTTAAGATCATTACGGACATTGCCACTATTCAAAGGGGCAGTTTGCTGTCAGCAGGTTTTGTATTGGCACTGTGGTTTGCATCCAATGGTATGCTTTCCATGATGCGCGGACTTGAAAAAGATTACCACATCACATTCAAGCGGCGTAAACCACTTGAAAAACGCCTTATTGCGCTACAATTGACCTTTTTGGTGGGCTTTGTACTCGTAGCCTCGGTTGTTTTTGTGATTTTGGGGCGCACCATTCTGGACTTTATTTTCCATTATATCAAAGCAGACCTGCTTACCCGCCTGTTGTTGTTTTCCTTCCGATGGGTGGTGGTATTGCTATTGTTTTACAGTACTTTTTCCACCATATACCGTTATGGATCCTCTACAAGGCGGCCCATTTCGTTTTTTAATCCCGGGGCGCTGTTGGCCACGGTTTTATCCATCGTCACATCATGGGTATTCTCGTTTTATGTGGACAATTTTGGCAATTACAACCAGTTATACGGCTCCATTGGCACGCTTATCGTGCTCTTGCTTTGGCTTCAGATGAACTGTATGATCCTGCTCATCGGCTTTGAACTCAATGCTGGTATTGCCATTTTGAGGGACATGCGCACACAAAAAGAAACAAATCACTGATTATCATGCAAATAGATACCTTTTGCGTCAAAGAACGCCCCGATAACCGAACCACCAAACCGCATATTCTGCCTATTTATGCCACATCCTCCTTTGTGTTTGACAGCGCAGAGGAAGGCATTGAAATATTCAGCAATATTGAAAGCGGACACACCTACAGTCGCTATGCCAACCCAACGGTGGATGTAGTGGCCCAAAAAATTGCCGATCTGGAAACCCACGGCCTGGGCTTCGAGGCCACCCCGGTGATGACCTCAAGTGGCATGTCCGCCATCAGTACCTTGTTGCTTGGCCTGCTACAGCCCGGCGATATTATCCTGTCACAAGGCAATTTATATGGCGGCACCACGGAACTGATTACCCATACCTTTGGCGAAATGGGGGTAAAGGCCGTTTTGATTAATTTCAACGACTTGAATCAAGTAGAAAGCGCACTCAAGGAAGCTGACGGGAAAGTAAAACTCTTGTACTGTGAAACACCCGCCAACCCAACTTTGGCCTGTGTAGATATTGAGGCATTGGCTAAGCTGGCGCACCAATACGGCGCTTTGTGTGCCATAGACAACACTTTTGCTACCCCTTATTTACAACAACCCTTTGCTTTTGGCGTGGACTTCATCGTACACAGCACCACCAAGTACCTCAACGGTCATGGGAACAGTATGGCAGGCATCATTATTGGCCGCGACCGCGAACTGACCCGCAAAAAAATATGGCGCACCATGAAATTGGCAGGCACCAATTGTTCCCCTTTTGAGGCTTGGCTGACCTATAACGGCTTGAAAACCCTGGCATTGCGCATGGATCGGCACAGCAGTAATGCCCATGCCCTGGCCTCTTTTTTGGAAACTCACCCGGAGGTGTTGCAGGTAAATTATCCGGGATTGGCCTCACATCCGAACCATGCCTTAGCCAGGAAACAAATGCGTGCATTTGGCGGTATGCTTAGTTTTGAACTAAAGGGAGGTATTGAGGCAGGCATTCGCTTTATGAACAAAGTGAAATTATGCACCAATGCACCTACCCTTGGCGACGCGGATACATTGGTCTTGCATCCGGCCTCTTCTTCTCACTTGCATGTGGCCAAAGCCATACGCGAAAGTTATGGCATCACGGACGGATTGGTTCGTGTTTCCGTAGGAATTGAAAATACAGACGATCTGATTAACGATGTGGAACAGGCTATTCTTCCACTTTGAACTTGAAACCTACCCCGTGTATGTTTTCAATTTTGATGCGTTCATCCAAACTGAGGTACTTGCGCAAACGGGAAATAAACACATCAAGGCTTCGGCCTAAGAAATAGTCGTCTTTTCCCCAGATGGTTTCGAGGATAAAAGAGCGCTTGACCACCTGATTTTTGTTCTCGTTTAGCAGTTTGAGCAAATCCGCCTCTTTTTGGGTGAGCGTCTCAGTGTAACCTTCAGTGCTGAGGCTGAGGTTTTTATAATCAAAAGCGTAATGCCCGATACTCACAGGAGCATTGCCCTTCAAGATGCCGTTATAGCGGGATCGGCGAAGAAAAATATCAATTTTTAACAGCAGCTCCTCTATGCTGAAGGGCTTGGTCATGTAATCATCAGCCCCTATGGTGAGCCCGTGGATTTTGTCCTGCTTCATGCTTTTGGCGGTCAGGAAAATAATGGGCACCATTTCATCGCGCTTTCGGATTTCCTGGGCAATGGTAAAGCCATCCACGCCGGGCAGCATGACATCCAATATGCAAAGATCAAAGCGCTGATTGGAACGTATGGTTTCCAGCGCTTTATCCCCATCTTCACAATAGGTAACCTGATAATGGTTGAGTTCTAAGTTGTCACGGGTAACGAAACTGAGGCTCTCGTCATCCTCAACATATAATAGGTGTGCTTTAATATCGGCCATAAGAAACGGTTAGGTGAGCGGATTATTAACGGGGCAAACATAATCAACTTTCGCGCATCCAAGTGTTTTTTTAAATATGCCCCTTTTTAAAAATACTTGTCCACCAAATAAACAAGCGCTGCCATGCTGGCGGCCCCCAGTTCCAGTTCGCGTTTGTGTACTTTGTCAAAGGTGTCGGCAGGGGTATGATGGAGGTCAAAATAGCGCTGGGAATCAGGCGAATAGCCGGAAAGTAAACCTTTTAGTTCCTTCAATGGGCCTATGTCGGCTCCTGATCCGCCTTCTGCCATGTTAAGGCCGTAAGGCAGGAAAAGGGATTCCCACTTTTTTACTTTCTCATAGTTTCGCTTAAACGTTTCGCTGTGACCATCAAAAGTAAATCCTCTCGGGGTGAATCCGCCGGCATCTGTTTCTATGGCCAATACATGGTTTTCCCCTTTGCGTTTTGCCTCGGCGGCATATCGTCTTCCGCCCCGGAGGCCATTCTCCTCGTTCATAAACAGCACACATCTGATGGTGTGGCGAGGCTTGATGTTCAATCGTTTAAAATAGCGCAACACATCCATGCTTTGCATGCATCCTGTACCGTCGTCATGCGCACCATGGCCAACGTCCCAACTATCCAAGTGGCCACCTACGATGATATATTCGTTTGTTTTTTCGGTGCCGCGTATTTCACCGATGACATTGTAGGATAGCACATCGGGAAATGTTTGGCAGTTCATTTTCAGGGTAACTTGTGCCTTGTCACCGTGCAAGGCAATTTCCTTAGATAATCGCTCCGCATCATTGGTGCTGATGGCTGCTGCGGGTATGAGGGCAAAGTTGCTGTCATAGCGCATGGCTCCGGTGTGTGGGCTATCATCTAATTGCATGCCCATGCTGCGCACCAATACGGCCACGGCACCAAACTGAGCTGCCCTGGAAGCGCCAATGGAGCGCTGGTCAACGGCCCGGCCGTAGGCATCAAAGGTGCGGATGCGTGTCATGTCCATGGCCCTATTGTAAAACACAATTTTGCCCTTTAGTTTCTCGGCCTTGCCCAACTGGGCTAATTGTTCCCAGCTTTTTATTTCCACTAAGGGGGCAGTGACCCCTTTATCCGGCGTGCCTACCGAACCGCCAAGCGCCAGGGCATTTAGTCGCCATTTTTTTTGGCCAGGGGCTTTAAAAGTGACCTGTTCTGCTTTGCCGCGCACCCAGTGCGGCACGTCCACGGGCTGTAGCCACACGGAATCCAGGCCCAGGGTGTCCATTACCATCCGGGTCCAGTTAACGGCTTTTTCAGCACCAGCAGAGCCACTCAGGCGATGGCCAATGCGCAGGCACAAGTATTCCAGCCAGGGATAGCAACGGCTGTCTGTAAGGGCCTGACTGTATATCTGCCGTATCATGGCGGAGTCCGTCACCTGTGCCTCGCACCGAAAAACAGGTGTAAAAAAGACAATAAGTAAAATAGCCAGAAGGCTTTTTAGGGAATGGTTC
>CAZIKN010000130.1:0-15704 GCA_964539805.1 uncultured Saprospiraceae bacterium
TTGGGATGGGTGACGTTTGTGCCGATATTGGCAAAAGTTTGAAGATCGGACAGCGGCAGCAAGGTATTGAACACCACTACTTCGTCAATCAGACCTGTGAAATAATTGCCTGCTGCATTCTTGCCTAAAACCCAGGGGCTGCCGCCTGAAAAATCAGTCGCAACACCGGAAAAAGTGGTTGAACCAACAGCGGTCCCGTTTTTGAAATAATTCACTGCCATACTGCTGCCCGTTTGGTGCAAAACAAAACTCAAGCGGTGGTAGCCCATTTGCAGCGCGCCGAAATCATGGGATGTACCGCCCATTTTCAGGATCAGATTTCCGGCATTCAGCCCCAGTTCAAAATGCCCTTCTTTGGAAAGAATGACCTGATTGGCCGAAAAATCAAAGTTTTTGACCGTGATCTCAAGTGTGGAGGAATCTGGAAGGTCAAAATCCGTCAAATTTGCAAAAGATTGGTTGGCGGCGTTGAATTCCAGTGATTGATTGAAATGGAAATCTTTGGATGGCGTGGCGGTAAAGGTGGTGCCTGGGCCATAATTTATCCCTTCAATCCGGTAAAAACCCGTTTCGTCAGAGATACCCGCATTTACCACTGCGGGTTTGTCCGTTGTCCAAGTGGCGCCACAAAGGAAGGTTTTGACCTTGTTCAAGGTGAGGTCAAAGCCTTTTGAGCCGGTGCCTTCGTCAAATTTCCAGTAAGAAGTCAGGCCTGCGGCATTAGGCGAAACGGTCTGGCTCATGGTCATTTGCACTTCTGTTTGCGCCAGTTGCCTGTTGTAAAAACGCAATTCATCCAGTTTGCCCCGGAAGTATCCGCCCTCGTCACTGCGTTTGCCAATGAAAAGCAGGATGCTGTCAGCTTCCATTTCACCAACGGCTGTACCCACGAGTTCACCATCCACATAAAAAAGGAGTGCCGATCCGTTGTAGGTCGCGGCATAATGGTGCCAGTCGTTTTTCACGGCTTCGGGCAGCGTATGGCTGATCTCGGTTTTGGTCGCTGCGTTTTTGCCGATACCGAATTTCACCCCTTTGGATCCGTTGGCGGGCGTAACGGCGTGCAGCCACCAGTTTTTGCCGACGGAACTGCCCAAATCAAAGATACCTGTATTTTCGGTGCTCGGGTTGCCATCGGCAATCTTTGCCCAGCAGGAAAGGGTAAATTTTTCTTTGGGGAAGGTCGGGGAATATTCTGCAAATATGGTCGAAATACCGTTTAATTCCACTGCTGTGCCCAGCGTTGGCGAAAGCCTGACCGTTGCGTCAACAACGGGGTTGCCGCTGAATGATTTGACCTGTCCGGTCACTACGCCGTTGGGATTCAAAAAGCCGAGCGAACTGCCTCGACGGCCCTCACCGAATTGGTTGACCCCCGCAATTTCATAGGTGTAAAATTGCCCTGCCAGAACGTTAAAATCAATAAAGGCGAAGGTCTCGTTGTCCACAGTAGCCAAGAGTGCCCCGTTTCGGTAAATTTTATAGGTTGCCGCTGCCGGGCTGAGGGGGTCAGCGGACCAATTGATCTGCACGCGATCAGGCAAATCCCCCTGGGTCGCCACGACCGTAGGAGCCGAAGGCGAAAGCAGAAAGCGTGTCCAGAAACCAAAACCAACGTTTTGGTCATCCCCAATGGTCATGCCAACACAAGGCTGACCGATGGTGGAACTGCTTCGGTTAATGGTGTTCCGGGCATTGGTGAAGCTGCCGTAATTGAAAAACACGCGCCCGCTTAGCACTTCCAAGGTGCTTCGGGTTGAACATTCCGGCGCAACAGGTGCGTCGGAGCCGGGACAGGCTTTTTCGATCAGGATGCCGTTGCAGTTGTTGTCAATCCCGTCGCAGTTTTCTTCCGCTCCCGGGTTGATCGCCGGGTTGTTGTCATCACAATCCAGGCCGAGTGGTGCGTAGCCCGCAAGCGGGGTACAGGAGGCTACGGACGTATTTGAATTTCCATAGCCGTCGCCGTCTGCATCCAAATAATAAAGGAAGCTGCGCGCCACATTAAAAATGGTGTGAGATACCGTGCCCGTACAGCCGTTGGCATCCGTAGCGGTCACCACGTAAGTACCTGCCTTGGTAAAAGTGGCACTTGCGCCCGTCGTGCCGCCCGTCCAGCTGTAAAGTGTGCCACCAGAGGCCGTCAGCGTTACATGATCACAGCCATCAGCCGGGCCGGCAATAGCAGGACTGGCTTTGTTGACCGTAACGGTTTGGCTGGCCGTAGCGGTACAGCCATTGGCCGCTGTGATGGTAACGGTGTATGTTCCGCTTTTGGTAAACGCCGCATTGGCCGTGTTTGATCCATCTGACCAGGCGTAGTTGCTCATTCCCGATGGGTTGGCCGTCAAGCTAACCATATCACAGGCAGTGGCAGCCCCGCCGAAAGTGGGGGGAGAGAGTACCGGCAAAATATTCACCGTTGCACTTGCTGTAAGCGTACCGCCACCGGAAAGCGTAGCCGTGACCGTATATGTGCCACTGGCGCTAATGGTTGTGCTTTCGGTGTTTGAGCCTGTGCTCCAGGCATAGCTCGTTCCACCAATAGCGCTCAGGGTAGTGGAACCACAGGCCTCGGTTGGCCCGGAAATTCCAATTGTTGGCGGCAGAGGGCATGTGTTGCCCGTTGTCACAGCTCCTGTCGCTATCCAGTTGGAACTGCCGCCGGAAAGTGCAAAATTGACCAATGTAGCGTTGTTTGCGCTATTGGTAGCATCCGTGAGCGTCGTGCCGGAGGATTGGTTGAATTTGTAGTATCCCACCAGCCCGTTTTCGAAACCCGTCAATTCGCAGTCTTTACTCGCCGTTATTTGCGCTGCGGTACGAACACTGCTCCATATACGCAATTCATCCATATCGCCCCGGAAATGCTCTACGTTCGGAACCCTGTTGCCGATTCGCCATGCATTGGTGCTGGGGGAAAAATTCCAGACTCGGGTACCTTGAGAGCTTCCGTTGATAAACAGTTCCACACTGGTACCACTCTCTACCACCGCAATATGTACCCATTGATTTTGTGCAAAATTGTAAGCCCATTCTGCCGTTTTCGTTCCACTATTGATAAAAAACTTTTGGCGGGAATCACCCATAAACATGTTGATAATACCGCCGTGAATCAATGCCACATTGTATCCGAAAGAAGAATAGGTCGGCCTGACCCACATTTCTATGGTGCCATCGGTCAGGTTGAGCGCAGAACTATACGGCAGGTTTGCATAATCGTTTGTGCCGTCAAAATTAAGTGCAGCCTGCGCCTGCGATTGGGCCATCCAACAGAAGAGCCACCCCGTGACGAGCAGGAGTTTTTTTATATTATTCATTAAAATTGAATCTTTTTTGATGAAAAAAATCGAGTTCCCCTGAATTGTGTTTATCCCTTTTGACATCATACCCGGGGTTTTGACAAAAGCCAAAATCACAGGTTATGAAAAGCAAAGGCACAACTCACTATTCAGAAATCAGTTGGACAATCTGTCTTCCAAAGCCCGCAGGCGGGCATCGAATTTTTCAGCAGAGGTTTTCAATTCCCTGTTTTCCGTTTTCATCGAGCCCAGCTCGGAGCGGAGCGCAGCATTCTCCTTTTTCAGTTCTTCTACCTGGCGGGCGAGTTCCTGGGTGGCGGAGACGTTGAGCGTGAAAATACGGTCGTAGTCCACCGTGTGGAAATCAGCGACTTTTTTGCCAAAAACAAACACCTTTTTTGCGGCAGCCTCGCCCGTCCAGTCCACAACAAACGTTTTTTCATTGGCGACAGCCACGACGTTCGCACGTTTTTCGGAGCCATCTTGCAACATCAATTTCACTTCATCGCCAGCAGCAAATTCGTGGTTTTTGTCCAAAGAAATGGTCAGGCTGTTTGCTGTAAGTTTGGTTTCAACAGACAAGGCATAAACATTCGGGACAAAATCGGGCGCAACATTTACCGCCTCCGGGAAAGTTGCTTTCACTTCCTGCGCGATGAAGCCTTTTGTCATTTCCGGCCCTTTGGTAACTACATCAATATGTCGGTAGTCGGTCACGCGGAGTTTGCGCAAGGTGTTCAGGTCGGCGAGGTTTTCGGACAAGTGAAAATCCTTTTTGATTCGACGGTCAGAGAAGGTACCAAAACCGGCCGAGTAAACGTAACTGTTTGCTCTCATTGAAATTGAACGTGAATTATTGCCCCACCAGAAAAAACCACTCGTAGGGGTAAAACCCCATGGGTCGCCACTAATCATTTTGCCTCCATTAATTTCCAAATGCCCTTCCATAAAAGAATTGCCTGTTACTTTGAAAGCATTGTTGGCATCCACGTTGCTCTGCCCGACGGCGAGTTTGGTCGTAACTGCCAAGTTAGCAGGGCTGAAATTGGTCGCTGTGAGGGTCACTGCGCTTACGGTTGTAGCGGCCAGGGTGCCGGCGACGGTCGCGCCGTCGTTGTTCACGGTCAGTTTGGTCGAGCCGTTGTATTGCAGGGCCGTGTTGTTGGAGCCGGGATTGACAACAAAATCGTTGTTCGCCGTGCTGAACCCGACCGCACCCACCGTGCTGCCTTTTTTGAAATCAATTTGCGCGGCATCGCTGCCCTCAACGAGTAGTTTGCCCGCACCCGCACCATTTTTGAGGTGCATCTGATAACCTGAAGTTGGCGAAATCGTGCCCGCACCAATCGCCCCGGAAGAAGGGAACAGGTTGGCTGTGCCCAACAGGGCCAAGGCATAGGGAGAGGAAGTCAGGCGCGCACGCGGGATGAGTTCTGCCCCCCCGTCCACGGTTACACCGAGGTAGTAGGTTTGGTCAAAAGCAGCTGTCAATGGTGTGCTGCCATTACCCAATTCAGCAGAGTAGATACCGCCGGCAACACTAATGGTTTGTGTTTCTGTATGTACAGGCGCACCACCTGATGCCATGGTGTACAGTTTAAAGGTCAAATCGTATTTGCCATCATCAACTGCAGCACCATTGGATTTTTGGATGATGCCCTGGATGCTGAGCGTGGCCTGGGCAAGCGCAGCATTAGCCATAGAGAGAATAGCCAGTAAAATTAAAATGTAAAATTTAATTTTTTTCATGTGAAACCGAGAAAATTAATGTGTTCGATATAAAAATATTGCACTAAAACGGGTACAGTAAACCGACCCGAAGCAGAGCGTCTGGTGAATTTAAAAACAAGTAAATGATCGGTTGGGAACAAAGCCTTGGGGCGGCATCTAACGCACATCTAAACCACTGGCCTGTTGAAGAAAATAAGAACGCAAAGAAAGGGCTGCAATCAAATGGTACACAAATTTCATACTCGGACAAACACTCGGACAGAAGAAATTTATGGCAAAAATGTCCTTAAGCTGGCAAAAAACCACCTTAGTTTTGCCGCGAATCCATTCTATTTATTTTTTATGAATCATCATCAAAACAGCCCTTTAATTGGTTGGGCAGCCTTGGTTCTTTTTTTATTGTGTGCATTAGGCAGCTGCCAGAGCAATGTTGACGAACCTTTGCCCGATATCTATAAGCAATCCGGTGCTTTTATCAAGTCACTTCCGTATTACAACCCCGACTCTTGTGTGCTGCTGATTCGCCGCGACGTGCCGCCACGCTGGCAGGGTGCTGCTTACGAAAACCTTTTCCTCGATGGGCCTGAGGACAGCCCGATCCAACTTGGCTTCAAACATCTGAACTATTACGAAAAAAATTTCCCCGCCGATACTGCACGGGAGTTCGCCTTGCTTTGGCGCGGGCGGCTTCACACGCACCTTCGGCAGTTTGATTCTGCCCAGACTTATCTGCAAGCATCTTATGAGAGTTGCATTCGGCACAAAAGGTATTTGAGGGCAGGCGACGCGCAAGAAGCCTTAGCAAGCATATATTATAAACAAGGCAATACGGCGCAGGCCATTCGCGCCTTTCTGGCGATGTATGATGCGGTCAAAAATCTCGATACCACTCAGATCGAGCGCAAAATCACCGCCATTGGCAATATTACATCTGCCTACAGCCAAAGTGACGATCAGCAGGAGGCGCTCCGTTGGGCAAAACGCCGAATTCCGCTGACTGCCGACGAGACAAGACCAGAAATGCGGGCACACAAAGTAAATACCTACAAACAACTCGCTGTTATTTATGAAAGATTGAACCTGCCCGATTCTGCTATCCTGATGGCACAAAAGGCGCTTGAAATACAGGAAAAATATAAGACCATCAATGACCGACAGGCATTGCTGCGAATCCTAGGCACTGGCTACCTGGCAAAAGGTGCCTGCCCAACCGCATTACAATATATACAACAAGGCGCTAATACCAAACTTAGGGACAATCCAACACAGTATTGGATTTACATAGGTGCTTTAGCCGACACTTACCGCTGCCTTGGCCGCTTGGACTCCGCCGAAATACTCTATAAAACGCTGACTCAGTCCCCCAATCCGCTTGGGCAATCCCAGGCATTTGCCAAAATCAGCGATATCTATGCCGGCAAAGGCCAATACAAAGCCGCGTATGAGGCCATGCAAAGCAGCCTCAAAATACGACAGAAAATGTTTGACGACAAGCAAATACAGGCCATGGCTGTTGCAAAATCAGAATTGCAACTTGAACGAACTCAGCACCAACTCGCTCAATCAGAACAACAACAACAAAAGGAGCGGCTGCAAAAACTTGTCGTAGCGCTTATGCTCTCACTCGCGCTGAGTGCAGCATTGGCTTTGTTCTTCCGCCAGCGCAACCGCCGCCGCATCCTGGAACAGGAAAACCAACTGCTGGAACAAGACAAAAAACTGCTTGCTCAGGAAAAAGAACTATCGCAGGCCCGTGCACTGCTTTCCGAGAAGGCACTCCAGGAATCGCTGGTCGTCCTCAAAACCACGAAGGACGAGTTGGACACAACAGCCCGATTGCTTGCCCTTAAAAACCAACTGATTGAAGAATTGGAGTTGCGCTTTACGCAGGAACACCTCGCGCCCAACGAAGGTATGCCCCCCGGAGCAGCAGAAAACAACAAACTGGCACACATAAAAATCCTGAACGAAAAAGACTGGATGCGGTTTCGCGAGCGGTTCGAGCAGCACATACCGGGTCTTTATCAACATTTGAAAGACCGCTACCCATCCCTTACTTCCGCTGAAATCAGGCTATTCATGCTGATTAAACTCAACTTCGATACCCTCGAAATCTCCGAAGCACTGGGTATCTCCAAAGAAAGTGTGTGGCGCAGCCGCCATAGATTGTCTCAAAAATTGGGATTGGCTGAGACAAAGGATTTGGATGGGTTTGTGGAAAGTTTTTCGATACAATAACGTGAGTTCTGCGGGCCTGTCCGACCCTAAGGGGGCCGCCCACTCAATAGAGGTCGGACAAGCCCGCTCCCTTAGGGTCGGACAAGCCCGCTCGCTCAAAAGGGATCGGACAGGCCCGCAACTATGCTGTATCTCAACAAACTAAAAAAACGGCGCTACGATTACCGCTGCGCCGTTCTATCATAAGCCTATTTATAAGTGTTTGTTTTTCATTTGCTGAAATATAGCCCCCCGCATTCGGGGAGCATATATTTCCTTTTATTCGCCCACTGGTTTTGAATGGGCGCTCTCGTTTTATCGTCAACGCAACGTGATGTTGACCGTTGCGCTTGTGTCAATCTTCTTCATCCCTTGAATCCCCGTCTATCTCTTCGCCACCACCAATGACTTGGTGATGACACCTTCTTCCGTCACCCAACTGATCTGATATACACCATCCTCAAACTGTTCCGCTGCAAGGTCTATTTTGATCTGCTCAACACCCGCCTCCAATTTTCTCGCCCAAACCTGACGGCCAAGGGCGTCATGTATGAGCAGCTGTTGATTTGATGCGCTGTTGATTTGTTGATTTGACCCTGAATGCTGTTGATTTGATGTACTGTTGATTTGTTGATTTGATAGCGTGACAACCACAATGTCACTGGCAGGATTGGGCACTAAAGTGAGGGATGAAGGATGAAGGATGAGGGATGAAGGAGACTCGCGCTCGGCATCATACTTCATACTTCCTACCTCATACCTCTCTTCATACTTCCTACTTCCTACCTCATCCCTTGCTGCGGTTCCACAGTTTACCGTTACCACGTATGCACAAGTCCGGGCGTTGTTCGCCGCGTCCTTCGCCGTCCAGGTGACCGTCGTCGGGCCAGAGGGAAGGGTTGTGGGCGCATCGCTCGTCAGGCTTATCACCGCGCAGTTGTCTGAAGCTGTCGGGTTGGGCAGCTGGCTCTTCGGGTAGCCGCAGGGGCTGCCGCTGCCGGAGACCGCAGTTGGCGGCGGGCAGCTGATCGTGGGCAATTGCGCATCACTGACTGTAACCGTGAAGTCACAAGTGGCTATTTGGCCAACGACATCTATGGCGCGCCACACCACGGTGCTGGTGCCAAGCGGGAAGGACGACGTGCTGGCCAAGCCGCTCAACAGGTTAACCTGAACCCCGGCACAGTTGTCTGTACCTGTAGGGGTGGCGTAGGTCACCACTGCACTGCACTGATTGGCATCCGTATTTTTGGATATGGCCGAGGGGCAGGTGATCTTTGGCAACTGGCCATCGCTTACCGTGACCTTCATGCTGCACAGCGCAGAGTTGCCAGCAGCATCCGTGGCCCGGAAGATCACGTTGGTTACCCCTCGGGGGAAGGCAGTCCCGCTGTTCGGGCCCGATATTTTTACCACCGACCCACTGGTACAGTTATCTACAAAGGTGGCATTGGAATAGCTGACCACGGCGATACATAATCCGGCATCTGTACTCAGTACCTGATCGGATGGGCAAGTGACTACTGGTGCCTGACGGTCATTTACGGTTACCCGGAACTGGCAAGTGGCCGTGCGGCCGCCCGTATCTGTGGCCCGCCATGTTACATTGGTGATTCCTTTGGGGAAATTGGCACCGCTGCCAAGGCCGGAAACCATCGTAGTTGTTGCGCCTGCGCAGTTATCGCTGGCTGTCACTGTGTAGGTCTGCACGCTGTAGCACTGTCCGGCATCGGTGTTTACCGTCCGGTTGGCCGGGCAACTGATCGTGGGGGCAAGGTTATCCGCAACGGTTACCGTAAAGGAGCAGGTAGCCGTAAGGCCACCCGCATCTGTGGCCTTCAGCACCACAGTGCTCGTACCAATGGGGAATGATGAGCCACTTACCAAGCCCGCTGTCGGGCTGCTGCTGTCAAATCCCGCGCTAACGCCCGGGCAGTTATCATTAAAGCCTGCTACTACATAGAATACCTGTGATTGGCAGTCAGCACCCGCTGTTTTCACAATGTTGGCCGGGCAGCTGATCGTGGGAGCCTGGCTTTCCGATACGGTTACCTTGAAAGAGCAGTTGACGCTGTTGCCACCCGTGTCCGTATTTTTCCAGCTCACTGTCGTTGTACCGGAAGGGAAGGATGAGCCGCTGGCTAAACCTGAGGTGCGGCTTAATGACCAACCACCGCAGTTATCACTGGCGTTAACCACATAATTTACCACTGCTGTACACTGACCGGGATCATTGTTGCGAGAAATATCAGAGGGGCAGGAAATCGTCGGGAGCTCGGCATCCAGCACCGTAATGGAGAACGAACATGCTGAACTGTTGCCCCCAACATCGGTCACCTTCCAGTTCACTACATTAAAGCCAAGTGGGAAGGGCGAACCGCTTGAGAAGCCGTTGGTCCGCTCTAAGGTATAGTTGGAGCAGTTGTCCGTGGCCGTCACGATATAGGTCTGCACGCTGCTGCATTGGCCTGCATCGGCATTCACCGTGCGGTTGTCGGGGCAGGTGATGGTAGGTGCCTGGTTGTCTACTACTGTTATTTTAAACGAGCAGGAGGAATTGAGGCTCGCGCCGTCCGTGGCCGTGAAGGCATTGGTGGTAACGCCAAGCGGGAAGGCTGCCCCGTTGGCAAGGCCCGCCGTCTGGCTCACCGTGGACGAGCAGTTGTCCGTATTGGTCACCGTGTAGGTCTGCACGCTGCTGCACTGGCCCGCATCGGCATTCACCGTGCGGTCAATGGGGCAGGTGATGGTAGGTGCCTGGTTGTCTACTACTGTTATTTTAAACGAGCAGGAGGAATTGAGGCTCGCGCCGTCCGTGGCCGTGAAGGCATTGGTGGTAACGCCAAGCGGGAAGGCTGCCCCGTTGGCAAGGCCCGCCGTCTGGCTCACCGTGGACGAGCAGTTGTCCGTATTGGTCACCGTGTAGGTCTGCACGCTGCTGCACTGGCCTGCATCGGCATTCACCGTGCGGTCAATGGGGCAAGTGATCGTGGGTGCCTGGTTGTCCACTACCGTCACCGTAATGTTGCAATCAACTGTTCCGCAGGCATTTGTCGCTGTGATTTTCAGGTTGGTCACCCCGAGGTTGAACTCTGCCAACAATGTTGGGCCACCACCGAAGCCGTTGGATGCTCCGGTAAAGGCATAGTCATAGCTTGGGGCAGGTATTCCATTTGCTTCCGGTGCATAATTCACTGTGGCAAAACATTTGCCTGCATCTACGTTTACGGATTGGCTGCCCGGGCAAGTTGTGAAGGCCGAGGTTGGCACACAGGAGCAGGATGCGGGCGCATTGCCGAAGTTTTTCATCAGCGTGCAATCCGTACCAGTGAATTCTGCGGTGATGTCCAAGGGCAGGCCGTCAGCGGACATTTGCACATTGAGGAACAGCCATTCGGTCACACAGGAAAGTTCGGCGGCGGATTTGGTACCCAGCACCGTGCTGCCGCGTTTGATAACGAGGTTGCCGCTGGAGGGTGCGTAGGCAAAAGTCACAGCCACATCGCCGGACACAAAGTAGTCGTCTGTGGCTGTAGCGGTGCCATTGTCGTTGCACGCACCCATGTTGCCGATGGAGATGTCCGTGATGGAGCAGTCGGGGTCGCTGTCACATGCTGGTGCTTCATCGGCCTCATCATCTGTGTAAGCACAGCCCTCGGAGAAGGTCGCTGTCAGTTCGATATCATCGCCATCGGCCTTCATGGTCACACCCGTGAAGGTGTAGGAGCCAGCACCGATTTCGCTTACATCCACCGGAGGCACTGTACCCACAATGTTTGGACCTGTAAGGGCAAGCGTACCGCCACCTGGTTTAATGTCATAATTTACCGTAACATCAGCCGTGTAGGTATCGTCACTGGTGCAGGTGGTGTTGTTGCAGTTGGCAGCGGAAATATTGCTGATGGAGATTTCCGTCGGCGAGGGCAACACCGTCACACTCTTGCTGATAGCAACAGGAGGTGCGCCGATTCGCAGCGGCACATTACTGTATCCTTCTCCTTGGCCATTGCCAAATGCTCCGTATTCCTGATAGCCCCAAGCCCAAAGGCTGCCGTCCGTTTGTAAGCCTAAGGTAAAGCCTTGGTCAGAGGATGAAACAGATGCCCAATTGGTGGCGGTACCCGATTGAACAGGTACAAGAGTGCCGTCATTGGTACCATTACCCAGTTCACCATCATCATTATAGCCCCAGCCCCAAAGGGTGCCGTCTGTTTTAGTGGCTAAGGAACTGTAGTAACAGGCAGAAGCACTGACCCAATTCGTTTCAGTACCTACCTGTATCGGAACTAAACTGTTGTCTGTGGTACCATTACCAAGTTGTCCTTCCTCATTGTTGCCCCAAACCCACAGCGTCCCGTCTGTTTTCAGCCCCATTGCGTGGCGGTATCCGGCATCCACATAGGCCCAGTCAGTAGCGGTGCCGACCTGTACAGGGATTGCGCTGATATCGGTGGTGCCATCGCCGAATTGCCCCTCCTCATTGTCGCTACCCCAAGCCCACAACGTACCGTTGGTTTTGACCGCGAGGGTGTATCCCCCACCATCACTGTGATTGGACACACTGGCCCAATCGTTATCTGTGCCGACTTGAACGGGGGTGTTTCTGTCGTCTGTTGTACCATCGCCTAACAGGTCATAACCGCCATAGCCCCAAGCCCAGAGGGTACCATTGGTTTTGATGCCGTAACTGATGTAATTCCCTGCTTTGATGAACGCCCAGTCGGTATCAGTACCGACCTGTACGGGTATATCGCTGTTGTCGTAGGCGCCGTTACCCAATTCTCCATACTCACCGTATCCCCAAGCCCAGAGGCTGCCGTCGGTTTTAAGCCCCAGGGAGTGGTAGTATCCGGCGGATACTTTGGCCCAGTCGGTGCTGCCATTGCCAGATGGAACGGGGACGTATTGATCATCGTTGCTGCCATCACCCAATTCCCCATCGGGATTATAGCCCCAGCCCCAGAGGCTGCCGTTGTCTTGGACGGCCATGGCGTGGAATGCGCCTGCCGAGGCGCTTGTCCAAGTGTTGCCATAGGTATAGGTGATGGTGCTGCCCGCACCTGCTGCAGAGGGATCAAAACTAGCCGTTCCATCGCCGTTGTCGGTAACGCCAAGGCCACTGAATGTTCCTTCTGGAGCATAGTTGCCTACTAAATCAACAATGCCATCATTACTGCAATATTCAGCCTCCAAACTGGTAAAATCAGGGCATGGGGTTACCTCAGTTGATGCTGCAAACCAAGCAGTTACCACTTTGCTAAGGTCGGTACTATAATCTTCATTGCTGCCATTGCCCAACAGTCCTTCCGAGCCATTGTAGCCAGAACTGTACAGGGTGGCATCATTTTTTAACTTGAGGGAAAACTCAAATCCACAAAAAACATTTTGCCAATCTGAATCTGTACCGATTTGTACAAATGTACTGCTGTTGCTGTTGCTCCCATTACCAAAAATACCTTGGTTATTGCCACTTGCCCACAGCGTACCATCTGTTTTTATGGCAAAACTAAAGTTTGGCCCAGTTGATACCTCGGCCCAGCCTGAGCCCAGAGAGAAGGGAATGCTTTCTCCATACGAAATAGTTCCTCTGCCCAATTCCCCTTGGTTGTTTTTGCCCCATACCCACAGGGTAGCATCATTTTTGAGGGCAAGGCTATGGGCATTGTTGGTGGAAATTTTGCTCCAGTCGTTGTCCGTACCAATTTGTTGAGGGGTATTTTGATTGCCCACAGGGCCAAGGCCCAAGCGGCCATTATCATTATAACCCCATGACCACATGGTACCGTCTGTTTTGAGTGCAAGGGTGAAATGGTTACCAGCCCTTACCGTTTTCCAGTCCGTATCCGTACCTACTTGTTCCGGTACATTCTTGTTTATGACAGTGCCATCGCCCAATTGTCCATAAGAATTTGCACCCCAAGTCCAAAGGGTACCGTCTGTTTTGAGGGCAGCGCTAAAATTGAGACCAGCGGAAATACCAAGCCAATCATTGTCCATGCCCACCTGTACGGGCACATTGCTGGGTATATCGTTGCCAATGCCCAATTCGCCGTATAGGTTCTCGCCCCATGCCCATAGGGTACCATCCGTTTTGAGGGCAAGCGCATGGAAGTTCCCTGAGGAAACTATGTACCAATCATTATCGGTGCCTACCTGAATGGGCACATCGGAATTATTGGAGGTTCCGTCACCGAAAGTGCCATCATTGTAGCCCCAGGCCCACAGTGTACCGTCTGACTTGATGCCCAATGACCTGAAAGATCCGGCAGCAATGCTCGCCCAAGCCGCGTTGATGTTCTCTGTCAAGAGATAGCGCACCGTATTTTCGCCCAACAGGGCTGCACCCGGATCAAAAGTGGCCGTGCCATCGCCGTTATCAGTGATGCCGGGTCCTTGGAAAAAGCCCTTTGGGGCATAATTTCCGACCAAGGTCACAGCCTCGTCAAGATCACAATAAGAGGCATCAAGCCCCGAAAAACTGGGAGAAAGCCCACAGAGGTAAACCGCTACGTTTTGGGAAGTGCTTGTGCTGCCTACCGTATAGGTCACTGTGCCACCTGTACCCGCCTCTGAAGGGGTAAAGGTAGCTGTACCATCACCATTGTCCACAACGCCAGGGCCGGAGAAGGTGCCGTTGCTGTTGCTGCTGCTGCCTCGTTTTGAGGGCCTGCTGACACCGTTAATGCCCTCCAGGGGATAAGGCGTGTTATCATCAGAGCAATAGGTATTGCCAAGGCCCGTGAAACAAGGCCTGATCTTGACACTGCCGGTCATATCTGCCGTACAGCCCCAACCGTTACGGGTGGCTACAACCGTGTAAGTACCTGATTCTGTATAGTAGTCGCCGAAGTCAAGCGTATTGCCAATGCCTTCTACGGAGCTACCTATATCCGCGCCGTCTTTTTTCAGTTGATACATGACTCCGGTTTCCGAATTGTCCAAAATAATCGAGACGCCACCGTCACATGAATTGCCGCCGCCGGTGAGGACGTAGGCGGTGGGGGTAGGGCAAGCCATCTCGACAGCACCGATGTCGGTGCCATCCGCTGCGTTGGTCAACGACGGATCATCCGCTGTGCGCGCCAGGCCGCGTTGATCGGTGCTGAGTCCGAATGCATGGCCACTGTCCATGGCCGGGCTGCCGCTCAGTAGTGCGTGCGTCTGTGTAGGACCGCCGTTGTCCGCCAGCGGGCCGAGCATCGCATTGATCGGGCTGCCCGATGTGCCGACTATATCTGCTGTGCCGGTGAAGCCGCTCCCGCCTGTGCCGTCACCAATCAGGTTATAGCCTTCGGAACTGAATGAGCCAGAGAAGGTGTATAGATCAGGGTTGGCGCCGTTGGTTCCGGTGTTCCCGGCGATGATGGTATTTTTGAAGGTCGCCGTACTGAAAAACTTGTAAACGCCGCCGGCACTGCCGGAAGCACTGGCCGAATTGCCCGTAACAGTGCAACTGGTGATGGTGGCATTGGTACCCAACCACAGACCGCCGGCATTAGTACCGCCGACAACATCTGTCACCTGATTGCCGCTGATGGTGCAATTGGTCAGCATCAACGAGCCACCGTGGGCGGAAACTCCGCCGCCGTTGAAACTACCGCTTGACGTGTTGTTAGAAACCGTGCTACCCGTCATCGTCAGATCGCCGAAGCTGTAAATCCCGGCTCCACCCACTGCATTGTTGTTCGCAATGGTGCAGTTGGTCAATGTCATTGAGTTGCTGGAGTGATAGACCCCGCCGCCGTTGCCCGTGCTGGTATTGCCGATAATAAGTGTGTTGGAGGCGATGACAGTGCCGTAGTTCATGATCCCGGCACCTTCGCCCCCGCTGTTACCAGAGATGGTGCTGCCGCTCAGATGGAGTGTGCCGCTGGAAACATAAATACCCGCACCCGAATTGCCAGTCTTGGTATTGCCCATGATCTGGCAGTTGGTGACGGTCAGTTCCGTCCCATAATTGATGATGCCGCCCGAAGTATTGTCTTTGATGGTGCAATCGGTCAGCGTCATGGTGCCGGTGGAGTTATAAACGGCATGGTTTGAGCCGCTGTTGCCGCTGATTTCGCAATTGGTTGCGGTCAGCAAGGTGCCGTAATTGATGATGCCACCGCCGGAATTATTCTTCAATGTGCAGTCTGTCAGCGACATCGTACCGGTGGAGTTATACGCAGCAGCAGAGGAACCAGTATTGTCGCTCAGTTCGCAATTGCTCAGCGCTACGGTACCGCCGAAGTTAATCACACTACCGAAACTTGCACCAGTCATCTTCATTCCGCTGATGTTGACCGTTTTATCATTTTGAATCGTGAATACCGAGGAAAAATTAGCCGTTTGGTTGACCGTGAGCTTATCGGCTCCCGGGCCGATAATGGTCAGATTTTTTTCAATGTTCAAGTGGCCGGAAGTGAGCGTAATGGTTTGCCCCCAGCTAAATACGGCTGGATCGAAGGTGAT
>CAZIKN010000131.1:0-15563 GCA_964539805.1 uncultured Saprospiraceae bacterium
ACTGCACACCAGCCAACCAGTTGGTTTACTCCATCCAGAAGAAAGGTGGCCCACAAGTGTTCCCACGTGACGCTCAAGGCAACCCGATCACAAGCGTAACCTTCACTTGCTCTGAATTGGGCACACAGGAAGTTGAGTTGTGGGCAATAGACAAAGCGGGCAACGCTGGCTACTGCACTACTTACTTCTTGGTTCAGGATCCATTCAACAACTGTACTGCTACATCAGCAACTATCGCTGGTGCATTGATGACAGAAGAAGGTAAAGGTCTTGAAGAAGCTGAGGTTGAACTCACTGGTGGCAACCCAGGTTTCTTGATGGCTCCATCCCTCACAGACAAAAATGGTGTTTACGGATTCGCTAACGTTCCTGCAGGCCCAGCCTACACGGTTACTCCGGTGAAAGATGTTAACCCATTGAACGGTGTATCTACGTATGACTTGGTATTGATCAGCAAACACATCTTGGGTCTTGAGCCATTGAGTGGCCCATACAAAATGATCGCTGCTGACGCCAACAAGTCTAACTCGATCACCACACTCGATATCGTTGAATTGCGTAAATTGATCCTTGGTATCTACACCGAGTTGCCGAACAACACTTCATGGCGTTTTGTGGATGGTGCATTCTCTTTTGCCAATCCTTCCAATCCATTTGAAGCCTTGTTCCCTGAGTCCAAGCAGTTCCCTGCACTCAACGGTGTAATGACCAATGAGAATTTTGTAGCATTGAAAGTAGGTGACGTGAACGCCAGCGCTGTTGCCAACAGCCTGATGAGCAGCGAAGACCGCGCACTGAGCACCTTGTTGTTTGATCTTGATGACCGCACGGTTACAGCCGGCGAAGTGTTCGAGGTTAACTTCAAAGCAGCAGAACGCGTTCAAGGCTACCAGTTCACGATGAACATCCCAGGCTTGCAGGTACTCGATGTAATCGGGGGTGCTGAAATGAAGAGCGAAAACTTCGCAACCTTCGCTGACGCATTCACGACTTCATTCGATGGCAATGCCAAAGGTGAATTCACCGTACGCTTCAAAGCACTGAAAGGTGGCAAGTTGAGCCAGATGTTGAATGTATCCAGCCGCATCACGCGTGCTGAAGCATACAGCCTCGGCGGCGAGCGCCAAGATGTTGCATTGCGCTACAACGGCAGCACGATCACAGGTGTAGGCTTTGAATTGTATCAGAACGAACCGAACCCATTCATCAACAAAACGATGATCGGATTCCACCTGCCTGAGGCAACAGAAGCAACCCTGCGTATCTTTGACGAAACAGGTCGCACCTTGTTCACACAGAAAGGCAACTTCGCGAAAGGCTACAATAGCATCGCGGTAGAACGCGCTCTGTTGAACACCACAGGCCTGATGTACTACTCGATTGAAACTGCAACGGATTCGGCAACGAAGAAGATGATTCAAACGAAGTAATGATTGATTAAACATTCCGCTCCCGAAATGGGAGCGGATTTGTTTCGATAAAAAAGAAGCCCGGTTTGCATTTGCAAATCGGGCTTTCTTTTTGTACCCCCTTTAAATTTCCCAAACCACAAAACCAGATTAAAGGCAGTTAATGCAACAATACAACAAGTCATTTGTCTATTTAACTCCTTTCTACAGTATCTTTGTTGTTCTTTTCCCAAATCAAAAAAAAATTCAGACATGCGCAAACTGCTCCTGCTGTTTCTCCTGCTCTGTGGCCTGACATATCAGGCACTTGCATCATACATCCTGATTCCCATGGATGAAAAACAAACCGATCACCTCAAAGCATACGGTATTACCTACACCGTATTGGAAAAAGGATTTGAGGCCTATTGGATGCTAAATTACCGAGGAGGCTCCTTTGCATTCACTTATACAGAGGCAATGGCCAAGGAATGTGGCTTGCGCCACGTGGCCTTCGAAACCATAACAGATGTGCAGTTCGCTGCCATTAGGGAGGAAATTCTCAATCCCGAGGTCAATCAGGATGTGGTCAAATTGGAAAAAGCCCCCAAAATCGCAGTCTATACGCCTACTAAAAATGAAAAAGGTGAGTTGATTCAACCTTGGGATGATGCCGTGACCATGGTTCTGACCTATGCCGAAATCCCTTATGACACCTTATATGACACAGAAGTTTTGTTGGGCAAACTCTCTGAATATGATTGGCTCCACCTTCACCATGAAGATTTCACCGGCATGTTTGGTAAGTTTTATGCCAATTATGGCGGTACTCCCTGGTATAGGGAACATGTGCGTATGATGGAATCATTGGCAAAACTAAACGGCTTTGATAAAGTCAGCAAATTGAAATTAGCCGTTGCCAAACGAATTGCAGAGTATGTATATGGCGGTGGATTTATGTTTGCAATGTGCTCGGCAACAGATACTTATGATATTGCGCTTGCTGCGGAAGGCACGGATATTTGTGCCACACCGTTTGATGGTGACCCTGTAGATCCAAACTTTCAAAACAAATTGGATTATTCAAAATCCTTTGCGTTCCAAAATTTTAACGTTATTACGGATCCAAGTGTTTATGAGCACTCAACTGTGGACAACAGCGAAGTGACAGGGAGAAGGGTTACTCCCGAAGTAGATTATTTTACCCTGTTTGATTTTTCCGCAAAATGGGATCCGGTGCCTACCATGCTGACCCAATGCCACACCCGCACGATTAAAGGATTCATGGGACAGGCTACTGCTTTTATAAAAAAATATGTAAAACCGGATGTACTTATCATGGGCGAAAATAAACCCGCCAACGAAGTTCGCTATATTCACAATGCCAGGGGAAAAGGGTTTTTCACCTTTTTTGGTGGACATGACCCTGAAGATTACAGGCACTATGTAGGTGATCCCCCAACAGACCTGAAACTTCACCCCAATTCACCCGGCTTCCGTTTGATCCTGAACAATATATTGTTCCCGGCAGCCAAGAAAAAACATCAAAAAACTTAAGATTGCATTCACCTTGCTTGCTTTTGGCAAACAGGATAGGGTGCTAAACGACAAACATTGATCGTCAGACCCTTCGCAGTGCCCCTAATGAACCGTGCTGAAAAATCAGTTCCCGTGTTTTTGGGCCTCGACGGGGGGAACAGCGAAAATGCTGTTTAAGTCCTCCCCGTTGTTGTATTTGAAACTTGAATCTGCGAAGCAGCAAAAAGTTCTTGTGGTAATTACCCGGGTCAAGATGGCAATCGGCATGGCAACAGATCCAATATAGGTGCGGGGTCGTAAGACCCCACGCACGGCGGGCTCGTCCGACCCCAAAGGGAGCGGACATTCGTCAGGTCATAGCGGTGAGTACTGGTGAGCTTTGCTCGCCAATCTATACCGGGTGCCGTGCGAGGGTCTTACGACCCCGCACTTTGCCAACTAATTTTTGGCGTGTAAAATATTGTCAGACTCCTGAGGTAATCGCGGGCTAAACCATGATCCCGCAATCATTGCCAGAATGCTCGCCGCTAACCCGTAAAGCATTGGCGGAATACCCAGCCAGATGTTTTCGGGCGGCGTATCACTTTCGCCGGGCAATAACCATAAGGTAAGCAGCCAAACAACCATACCCAACACCATCGAAGCGATAGCTCCGGTGGTGTTGGCTTTTTTCCAGTACAAACCACCCACCAAAGGAACAAAAAGAGAAACCAAACTCAGGGCAGAACTCTCTCCAACAAGTTCATAAATATTGTCTCTGGAAACAGCCATTAAACCTGTAATCATGGCCACCCCAACCAATGACCAACGCATCACCCGCAACAATGCAGCATCCGTGATGTTGGGATAAAGCGGGCGTACCAAATTTTCGCCGATGACCGTAGCAGGTGCCAACAATGCTCCACTACAGGTACTGAGGATAGCCGAAAGCAGAGCACCAAAAAATAAAATCTGCATACCAATACCGGAGTGCTTGAGTACCATAGTCGGAATAAGCATTTGGGCATCCTGTTCCAACAAATCAGGATATAAAATGCGCCCACAATACGCAATAATAATAGGCATAAAAGCAACAGTAAGGTACATCAAGGATGACACATAACATGCCGTAATGGATGCGCGCTCGCTTTTAGCGCCCATAACCCGTTGAAAAACATCTTGTTGTGGGATACTGCCCAGGCCAATGGTGATCCAGGCGGCAAACCAATTGATCATATCCAATGGTTTGTTATGGGGCAAAAACTGAAAAAAATCCTCTGGTGCCGCCGCAATCATCTGCTCAAAACCTCCAACCCGCGTAACCATTTCAACGCAAAGTGCCAGTAATCCAATGAGAATGACAATGGTTTGTACAAAATCCGTAATGGCTACCGACCACATACCGCCTATATAAGTGTACATCAAGACCATAAGGGTACAAAGCAATACCCCCCATTCACGCTCCATTCCTGTGACTACTTGCATGACCACCGCTAAGGCAACAATTTGAGCAGCAATCCAGCCAAAATAAGAAATGGTATTGAAAAAGGCAGAAACCAATTCAGCTGTTTTGCCGAAACGAAGTTTGAAATAATCGCTAAAAGTCAGTAAATCAAGTTTATACAAAGGTTTGGCAATAAGCAAACCTGCCAAAAAAAGGCACAGTGCTGCACCAAATGGATCTTCAATGACCCCTATCAAACCGTGCTGGGCAAATTCAGAAGAAGCGCCCATTACGGTCTCAGAACCAAACCAAGTGGCAAAAAGTGCACAGGCCACAATCATCATGGGAAGGTTTTTGCCAGCCAATACGAAATCGCGGGTGGTTTTTACCTTTCTGCTGGCCCACCAGCCTATGGCAATAGTAATGCACAGATAAACAATGATAAAACTGATCAACATCTTTTTTTAACTTATACCAGGTAATAGAATCAGGCCAAAGATATTGTATTTTGATACTTTGATGATTGGGCTTAATCACGATGTTTTTCAAACCATTACAATATTGTTTTTTATATTCTAAACGATTGGTTTACAGGCTTTAGTCATACGATGAGTCCAATTCATCATATGACTAAAGCCTGTAAACCAGAATAGGGGTGTTTGCCCTAAAACAATTATTTTTAAAATAAATCAAAAAAATGTTTTAAATAAAATTATTTGTTTTAAATTTGCCTTGAAAATAAAAACAAAATGTAAAAATTGGCTCAACGGTTTCATGCCAAATCACTGACCTTTTTTGGTCGAAATACGCTTGGGCTAATTTTTTGGAACGGATTAACCAGTGCTTATTCTTTTAGGTTGATCTAATCCTTGTAATAAACGTAAACAGCAAACGGTCAGGGTGGACAAACAAACAGGCATGATCACTTGCCAGGTACTAAACGCACCACTAGAATCATCACAAATTTATTACACTGTTAAACACGCCGACCAACATGGTAAAATTAATTAAAACGCATTGGTTTTCCATCGGTATAGTGCTCGTAGCGGCCTATGCCGTAACTAAAAAATACACCACCGTTTTTCAAACGGCCAATCATGGCAAACCAAGCAAACAAACGGAAAAATTTACCCAAAAGACGCCGGAAGTGGTTGAAATGGGACTTGCCAATAGCTCATCTGCTACCCTTCAAATTGAAGATGTAGTGGCTTTGGCCTTCCTGAAACGATTTAGCCAGGTAGCCATTGGAGAGTACAAAAAGTATGGCATGCCAGCTTCTATTGTGCTTGCCAATGCCTATGTCAACAGCCTTGCAGGCCAACACACGCTTGCCAAAGATGCAAACAATATGTTCAAATTGCCCTGTACCAGTGAATGGGCGGGTGCTACGGTATCCTTCGAAGGCCGCTGTTACCGCAAGTATGAACGCCCTTGGGATAGTTTCCGAGATTTTAGCCATTACCTGAGCCGCAAGGAATGGTTTGCCAATGCCCGTCAACAAATGGGCGCTGATTGGCAAAAGTGGTTAGACCTGCTTGTGTCACGTAAAATCGCTTCCATGGAAACACGAAAAGATGACATTCAGCGCGTAATTGAACATTACCGCTTGTTTGAATTGGACGATAAGTAAGAGAATAAGTGAAGTCGGACATTATAGTAATTTGACCCGGCCCGGATGCAGCAATTGTGTTCGGGCCTTTTGTGGCATTCTATTCCAGACAAGCGCTTACTTTTGCGGAATGGAATTTTTGATAAAAAGTATTGCTGCTCTGGAGGACTCGATTCCTGAAATCGCCGCCGCTTTGCAGGGGCGGAAAAAAATTGCATTAATAGGTGATATGGGCGCAGGCAAAACTACTTTTGTAAAGGCTTTTTGTACCTGGTTGGGAGTCAGAACAGAAACCCATAGCCCTACTTTTTCATTGGTCAATGAATATACCTATACTGATTCCGATGGCTGCGATGCCCTGGTACACCATCTTGATTTATACCGCCTCAATGCTATAAATGAAATGTTAGATATTGGCATTGAAGATTACCTGTATGATCCCTGGTATTGTTTTGTGGAATGGCCGGAACTGATTGATGCTATATTGCCCCATGATTCAGCTGCCATTCATATTGAGATGCTGGATAACGGGCAACGGAAATTGCTTGTTACCTAACACCTTGCATTTAATGTTTTTCTGTAACAAACAGGATCGTGTCTAATTTGGGTTTTTTGTCTAAGGATATCTCAACCAGCATACTACCTCGGACATCATAGGGTGGGGGCGTATATATGGTATCTTTCCCAAATGCAATTAACCATAATTTGCCTGTAGGCACGGGCGCGATGCATCCACGGGCATTTGAACCAGTACGGAAAGAGGCATCAAAATAAGAAGCAGGCTTGTCATAGCCAGGGAACGTATCTACACCATATTTGAGGTAAACAGTAGTGTATTTTACAGGAAGGCCATGGTGCACGGTCTTCACGCATATTTCGGTAGGCAAAGGAAGCTCATCCGGTGCTGGTGGGCGGCAATCCGTTATAAAAAACAATAGCATCCCTGTACTTATGCATTTAAGTATAGGGATGCTTTTATTTTCTATATCAGATAACACACCCAAAAATTTAGCTTTTATAATTGAATTTCAGCGTTTTTTCCGTCACATTGCCACCATGGTCTTCTACTTTCACCTTTAAGGTCATGGGAACAAGGTCTGTAATACCACTCAAAGTATAGGTTTTGTCAAAATTATAACTTGTCTTATCGTGAACGCTGGGCTTTTCACTGACCAATACGCTGTTGTCTGAATCTTTCAGCACTTCAATTTTCATTTCATGCAGGCTATTGTCTGAAACGGCGATAACAATTTGAAGTGAACCTGTTACAGCGGATGATTCAGCGGGTTTAGTAATGGTTACAACGGGTGAACTGGTATCAGAATCATCATCGTGGTCATGGTGGTGGCAAGAGATCGCGACGGATACGAATGTGAGAAGAGCAAAAAACAGATAATTTTTCATACAAAAATAGATGTTACTTATATTAGTGTGGTTTTGTGGTGAGATACCATTTTCTAATTTCCCGAACAAGGAAAATGGTGAGTATTGTGATCATAATGTTGTTTGACGCATAAACACCTGATTGACGTTGCATGCTGTCGTCTATAATGTCTTGGAGTGTGCTTTTGTTGTATTGGGAAGGAGAATAAAATGTCGTAGATTATCTAACCCGTTGATTGCTGCTGGAAAAACAATGTTTTATGCTTTTTCCAAGGTAAACCCGAAAGTGGTACCCTGTCCGACAGTACTTCGGACATTGATGGTTTGTTGGTGTGCTTCAATGATGTGTTTCACGATGGAAAGACCCAATCCCGTACCGCCTGCTTCTCGAGAACGATGTTTGTCCACCCGAAAAAAACGATCAAAGAGGTGGGGAAGGTGTTCCTCCTCAATACCCAATCCATTATCGCTAACTTCAACCAGGACATAGGATTCCAGGTCATAGAAGCTCATTTTGGTATGACCGCCGTCCTTACCATATTTAAGCGAGTTATGAACTAAGTTGATGAGTACCTGACGGATACTTTCTTTATCCGCCTTAACCCTAAAATGCTGATTGGCACCATCCTTAAAAGTGAGCCTTATGCCGCGCTCAGTAGCTTTCATCTCGAGATCTGCATACACATCCTCTGCCAGCTCATGAATATCAAATTCGCTGATGTCCAAGATCATTTGGCCAGCCTCTAATTTATTTATTGTTTCGAGGTCCTCCACAATAATTTGAAGTCGCTCTACATTTTTGGCAGCCCGTTGCAGGTATTGAAGATTAACAGCAGGATCGTTAATGGCCCCGTCAAGCAATGTGTGAATGAAACCCTGAATGTTAAAAATAGGGGTCTTTAGCTCGTGCGAAACATCACCTATAAAGCGTCGGCGATACATGGCCAATTTTTCCAATTCCTCCAGTTCCCGGTCATTTTGAGCCGCCCATTGACCCACTTCCTCTTCTACACTGTCCAACACATTGCGCCCCATATCAATGCTTTCCGACTTGAATTCCGGTGAAATCTTATGACGACGTATAATTTTGTATATTAGCTTGATTCTTCTGAAGATATAATACCGGATAAAATAATAATTGGCCAAAAATGAGGCACCAAACACTCCTGCGATAAGCAAAGCCAGGCCAAGCCAAGGCCCAAAAAGCAACTCTGTGGCCTTTAAAAGGCTGAGCAACAGTGACACCGCTGCCGTGATGATAAGGGCCACATAGAGTGATAACTGTCTTGGTGTCTGGTTTTTAAACATACTTAAAATTCAAATTTGTATCCAATCCCTTTTATCGTTTTGATATACTCTTCTCCTATATTTTCGCGTAACTTCCGAATATGCACATCAATGGTACGGCTGCCAACAATCACATCATTGCCCCATATTTGATCAAAAATTTCCTCACGGGTATATACTCGGCCAGGGCGCGAGGCCAAAAGCCAGAGGATTTCAAATTCCTTTCGTGGCAATTCAATACGTTGTTCGCCCCTGAAAACCAGGACTTTTGATTTGTCAATGACTAAATCATGAAGGTTGATGACCAATTGATCGTCCATTGCTTTGTTGGTGCGTCGCAACAAAGCGCCAATTCGACTGAGCAGAACCCGTGGTTTGATAGGTTTGGTAATATAGTCATCTCCACCCACATCCAAAGCCGTAATTTGAGAAAAATCCTCATCGCGGGCAGTCAGAAAAGCTATGGGTGTTTCTTTAAACTCTTTTTTGCTGCGCAATTGCCGGCAAGCCTCTACACCGTCCAACACAGGCATCATAATATCCAATATAATGAGATCTGGTTTTTCGGCAGCGGCCACGTCAAGTGCCTGTTTGCCATCACCGGCAGTCACTACGTTATACCCCTCTTTTTTGAGGTTGTACTGTAAGAACTCAAGAATATCCGGCTCGTCGTCAACAATCAGTATTTTTTTTGATGTCGTGTTTTCCTTCATGTTGTAATGTTTGCGCAAAGGTAGAGGTATTGCCAAGGCAAGCTATCATACCCAAACATTAAGTATATGTAAAGTTTTGGTGGTTTTTTTAGCCAAATTAAAGCAGTTTTGAATAATTCGGAGCAATAATACGGCTTTCATGCCTGATAAAAAGATATAACTTTTCAGGAGTGTGCAAGTGCCGCAGGGTTATGGGATGGGGGGTAAGGCTTCAAAATATGCCAACCCAAATTTTGATCTTTTGTGTTTCTTTGCGTTGGCAATAATTTTTTTATTCAATAAGAAGCATCACACCATCATGCGTAAGTTCATACCCTTATTCATCCTGACCATCTGTTTTTTTTCCTGCGATCCTCCGAGGCAAGCCAAAACTGCTGCGGGAAAAGATGATGGCATTATCGAGATCACCTTTCTGCAAATGAATGACGTTTATGAAATGTCGCCGACAGCATCCGATAATGTGGGCGGCTTGGCGCGAGTAGCTACCATCCGTAAGAATTTATTAGCAGCCAATCCTAACACCATTACGGTACTTGCCGGTGACTTTATCAGTCCTTCGGTGATAGGTACACTTAAGTACGAAGGCAAACGCATAAGGGGTAAACAAATGGTGGAAACAATGAATGCATTAGGGGTTGATTACGTTGTTTTTGGAAATCACGAGTTTGATTATGACGATCAAGCTGATTTGCAATCCCGTTTGGATGAAAGTAATTTCACCTGGTTTGGGGCCAATGCCCGTTTCAAAAATGCAGCAGGAGCCAGTGTACCTTTTTACAAAAACAAAAATGGGGCTACAGAAACATGTCCTGATTACAAGTCCATTACTTTAACAGATGCGGATGGTACTACCCTGAGATTGGGCATGTTCGGGGTGTTGATCAATACTGGTCGCAAACCTTGGGTAGAATACACCGAGCATGCTGATGCCAGTAAAAAAGCCATCGAAGCCCTTCGGCCACAAAGCGATGTCATCGTTGGGCTAACGCATCTGGCTGTGGAAGAAGATAAAAAACTCGCAGGTATGTTGCCCGAGATTGCGCTGATCATGGGTGGGCATGAACATGAAAACCAGATTCACAAAGTGGGCAAATGCACCATTGCCAAAGCGGATGCCAATGCCAAGACGGTGTATGTGCATACACTTCGGTATGACAAACGCAGCAAAACCAGCACTTTGCGTTCCGAGTTAAAACAAGTGGACGCTAAAATTGCAGAGGAGCCTGCAACGGCTGCGGTGGTGGCCAAATGGGAAAAAATCAAAAATGAAGCGCTGGCTTCTTCCGGCTTTGACCCCAATGCCAAGGTCACAACCTTTACCGAACCCCTTGATTGTCGCGAAGTTGCCTTGCGTTTCCGCCAATGCCCAGCCGGAGAAATGATCAATGATGCCATGCTGGCAGCAGCGCGAAACAAACCCGATTGTGCCTTTTTTAATGGCGGCTCAGTGCGGGTTGATGATGTGCTTAATGGCACCATTACGGAACTGGATATTGTGCGCACCCTGCCATTTGGAGGCGCTATTGTTGAGGTGGAGATGCGTGGCAATTTGCTTCGTAAAACATTAGGTGTTGGACAGATCAACAGAGGTAATGGCGGTTTCCTGCAATATCGGAAAATACGCAGAGAAGAAGCCTCCGGCGCTTGGTATATTGGGGAAAACAAATTGGATGATGCCAAAATCTATCGGGTTATCCTGCCTGAATTTTTGCTTACCGGCGCTGAACAAAATATGGCTTTTTTGAAAACAACAGCAAATGCCGATGGCAAGGGAACCTCAAACCCCGATGTATTGAGCTTGCAAAAACCTGATCCCAAGGATAAAACGGACTTGCGAAACGACATTCGGCATGCCGTAATATCCTTTTTGAGGAAGTAATTATCCCCATTATCACATTATCCCTATTATCATATTATCACATTTACTCAAGCCCACACCTTACACCCCTCCGTACAATTGGTGCAAATATCAATCTGATCGCGCCCACGGAGCAAAGTGCTGCGAAAATCCCGGTAAGCCTTGCCTTGCCATAAGGTACGAAACGACTGTTGTTTGAGATCGCCCAAACGATGTGTGGCATCTTTGTCAAAACAACAGGGTACAACTAAGCCATCCCAGCTGATCACACAGGCATGCCAGAGCTTCCAGCAATGGTTGGCAAGTTCATTTTTTACAGACCACCGGCCGTCAGCATTTTGCTGGTAGCGGGCATATTTGTCCTGCGTGGGAATGAGCGGATTACCATGTTGATAATCATACACTTGTGCAGTCTTTAACCGTACTTCATCAGCCCCGATTTCTCTGGCGAGGCGATAGATTTCGGGTATCTGGTGCTCATTGGGTCTTACCACTAAAAATTGAAATACCAGGTGAGGATGCCTCCGGCCGAGCTGCTTTTTCCATTTCACCAAGTTGCGGGCACCTTGCAATACATTGTGCAGTGAGCCACCTATCCGATACTGCTGGTATGTTTCCTGTGTGGTTCCATCAATGGAGATGATGATTTCATCAAGGCCGGAGATGATGGTTTTTCGAGCATTTTCATCGTTGAGAAAGTGGCCATTGGTGCTGGTCATAGTATAAATGCCCCGCTCATGGGCATAGCTTACCATATCCAAAAAATCAGGATTGATATAAGGCTCACCTTGAAAATAGAAAGTGAGGCAACTTATGTCCCGATGTAACTCGTCAATTGTTTTCCTGAAAAAATCAGGTTTCAGGTTTCCCGTGGCACGGGTAAAAGCACGCAGCCCCGAGGGGCATTCCGGGCAACGCAGGTTACAAGCCGTAGTCGGCTCAATACTAATGGTAATGGGCAACCCCCACTGAACAGGACGACCAAGGAGGCGCGTAATCCAATAAGAGCAGAAGACCAACGCCATGTTCCACATCCTCCGTGGCGTGGTCCTGGCCAGCATGCGAAATGCCTGGCGCATTTAAGCAGAGTGTTGTTCCTTTCTGGCTCTTCTGAAATATTCCCTGAACGAAATCATGCGCTGTTCCTTTTCGTCCCACAGTTTGTTGAACAAACAGCGCAGGCTCTGTGTAAACGTAATGGCATTGGCAACGCGGTCAAACACGGGGTTTTCATGGTGACAGCGGGCCAATTGGTAGTTGGGTACCAGTGGGTTGAGGTGGTGGATATGGTGGTAGCCGATATTGCCCGTTAGCCAATGAAAAAGGCGCGGCAGTTTGTAATAGGTGCTACCTTGGATAGCCGCGCGCAGGTATTCCCATTTATCCTTCCATTCTTTATAGGTGGTTTCATGCTGGTGTTGAACATAAAAAAACCATACCGCTATAATGGAAAAAACAACCAAAATGGGCAGATGGACGAGCAAAAATGCCTTAAATCCTAAAGCCCAAATGAGCAGGGCATAAAAGGAAACCAAAATCAGGTCATGGCGAAGCAAAGCGCGGTGTGCATGTTCCCAACCTTTGAGGCGAATCAGTGGAAAGCGATTTTGGATAAGCAGGTAATAAACCGGGCCTACCAGAAAAAGAACCGGGGCACTGCGAAAGAGAATGTATTGCAGTTTTTGAAAACGGCTCAGCTGTTTAAATTCCTCAACAGTGTAGAGCTGAATGTCACCAATGTCACGATGCTCCCACAGCAGACCATTGTGGCCATGGTGGAAGTTGTGGCTTTTGGCCCAATAGCGGTAAGGCATAAAACTGATAATACTGCATACCTGACCCAAAATATCATTGGCCTTGCGAGAAGAGGTAAATGATTGGTGGCCACAATCATGCTGGATGATAAAAATACGAACCAAAAAGAAAGCATTTACAACCGCCAATGCGAGGGTAAACCAAATGTTCACCTCTAAAAGCAGGTACATAGCCACCCAGATGGCAACAAACGGTAAAAATGAATTGAGTATCTGAATAGCGGCCTTCTTGCGGTCTGTAATTTGATAGGTTTTGACAATCGCAGGTAATTGTTGCAATTCTGCGATGGATAATTGGGGCTTTTCAATGCTTGCCATCTAAAATGCTTTTTTATGAAAAAAACTTAGCCTTTCTTTTTTGTTTCATAACACAAGGCTAACAATGCGAGGCAAAAGTCTTAAAATTTTCAAAAACAAAAGGACAAAAGATCACGAATTTACAAAAAATGAATCTTCGATTTGCTTTCTTCGTGTTAATGATTGCAAAAACGGACAATGGCAAAAATACGCCTGCGGATATTTGCCGTCCCAAACCTTGATTTTCAAAAATTCAACAAAAAATTCAACAATATGCACCGTATTATCTCCTGTTTTGTGCTGTTTCTGATGGCCATGAACCTAAGTATGGCCAATACAAATGCCAAAGGCCACAACTTTAGAATCAAATTGGATAACTACCCGGAAAAAAAATTGGTTCTCGGGTTTTATTTCGGAGACAAAACCTACGTAAAGGACACGGCTGACCTTGGCCCGGATGGCTACTTTAGCTTCAAGGCCGATACCCTCCTGCCCTGCGGCGTGTATTTATTGGTTCTCATGCCGGACAACAACTTTATCCAGCTCATCATCTCCCAAAATAATCAGGAGTTTACCATGACTACTGATGCCAAGGAAGTAGTTGAAAAAACAAAATTCAAAGGCTCGGATGATAACGCCGTGTTTTATGACTACTTGCGCTATTTGGGCACCATGCGCCCTGAGGCAGATACTATAAAAGCCCAGTTGGCCCGTGCAAAAGGAAATGCCAAAGACTCCATCAGGCTCACGGAAAACCTTGAGGTTTTAGATAAAAAAGTAAAAAAATATCAGGCTGACCTCATCAAAAAATATGCGGGTAGTATGGTCGCTAAAATCGTATCATCGCCCATTGAGCCAGAGATACCCATATTTGATGAAAAAGGATTGAATGAAGAGCAAAAAATCATGCAAAAGCGCAATTGGTACCGGGACCATTACTTTGACAATTGCGACATTAAGGACCCTTGCATGATGCGCACACCTATTATGCACCAAAAAATTGAGGCTTTTGTGCAAAAATTCGCAGTTCAGCACCCGGACAGCATCTCGCAAGCAGTTGATTATATATTGGACAAAGTGAAGACCGAAAAAGATGTCTATAAGTTTTACCTCATTCACTTCCTGAATTATTACGCCAAATCAACCTTCGTCGGTATGGATGCGGTGTATGTGCATATCGCCAAAAAATATTATTGCTCCGGCAATGCCGACTGGGCCAAGAAGGAAGATGTAGAGAAAATATGCGACAACGCCAATCGCCTGGAACCCATCCTTATCGGGAAAATTGCACCCAACATCACCGTGATGGATCGCAATAACCAGCCCCATGCCTTGTGGGATGTGGACGCAGACTACACCGTGCTCTTTTTCTGGGATCCAGAGTGCAGTCATTGTAAAAAAGCAGCGCCATTTATGGTTGAATTTGCCAATAAGTTCAAAGACAGAGGCGTGAAAGTCTTCGCTGTGTGTACGGCAGTGACGGACAAAGCTCCTGACTGCTGGAAAAGTGCAGAGGAAAAAGGCTTTAATGATGTGCTGTTTATGAACATGTATGACCCCTTCCTGCGCAGCCGCTACAAAACACTTTATGACATTAAGACGACCCCTCAGATTTTTATCCTTGATCGCAAGCACGAAATCCTGATGAAACGTATCAGCGGCGAACAACTCAATCAAGTGATGGAAGACGTCATGCGCTTTGAAAAAGAGAAAAAAGAAAGAACAAAAAAATAATCCATCATGATAAACCTGATTGTAGCCGACGAGTCACACACCACGGCGGTAGCTCATTTGCTTGCTGCCCTGTTTGAAGAAGTCGGTCATACTCCTGATGCCGAAGAAATTGCGGCCATTTTTAATGATATTGAAGAAAGCGACCACCATTCCACCCTTTTGGCCACGGATGATGATGGTGATATTGTAGGGGTGCTTACTATAGCAGAAACACTGTCCCTTTACGCCGGAGGATACATCGGTGTACTGAACGAACTTTATGTGGTGCCAGAATACCGCTCGGAAGGGGTAGGTAAAATGCTGCTTGACGCAGCCAAGGAATTGGCCGAGGATCGCAACTGGAAACGCCTGGAGGTCACCACGCCCGGAGATGAATACGACAAAACCCTCCGGTTTTATGAACGTGAAGGCTTTTTGCCTATTGGGCCGCGCTACAAGTACATAGTGTAGAGTCCTGCGGATGCCTAAGAGCATGTCTGGGATTTTCCCGCTTGGCCCAAAACGGCTCTTTTTTCAGC
>CAZIKN010000132.1:0-14875 GCA_964539805.1 uncultured Saprospiraceae bacterium
ATCGGGCTGGAATTACGGCAAGGAGCATTTTTTTGACCTGTACAGGATTTATGTGATTTTCTAAGAATTGATATTATTCACAACCAATGGGCTGTCCAGGCGGCATTGCGGGCACTGGCACAGGTTTGAATTGATCCGGTTTTTCTTTAAAGCGAGCAATTTGATGGAGCATCCAGGTTTGCTGTGCTTTTTCAGCAGGTGCATTTTCCTTTGCCCATTTTTTGCTTATTTCTATTTCCAGATCATTGATTTCTTGCAATACATATCCTTTAACCGTCGCTGTAGCGGTTTCTGACATAGTCAGGGAAAGCAATTTATTGATATATATTTGTTGCACGATGTGTTGTATTTCTGTGTACATGGCTTGTTCCTGGCCCGGGGCGGCCCATAAAGTGGTACGCAGTTTTCCCAGCAGATAACTGATCCTGAATTTGGGAAGCAAACCCCTTGCCTGTTGTTCGGAAAGACGATTTAGGCGTTCAGGCAGAAGCAACAAGTCAAGCGTATGGCCAGCGCTACTACCAGCAGCTGCCAAGGGGTCAAAATAGCCGCCAGTATTGGTTTTGAATAATTCCCTGTCGCGATCAAAACCGATGGGCTGTGGCGGTATTTGGCGTATAAGAGATTCGGGTAGCGCAAGGAAATCCGGCTGAAGGGTGAGCATCATAGCCTCAAATGCATTTATTTGTGCATTTTCGGTGACCGGAGCGTTGGTAATCTGATTATCCCCTCTGACCGCATAGGAATAATACACGCCTCCAATCAGTTTCGAGACGGCTTCTGTTTGATACCGATGGGAAAGGTACAATGGAGCCAAAACACGTTCCAAATCCGCCATTACCCGTCCATGCGGTATGCTGGGCTCCCCAAAGCGTTTTAGAGCAGTCTTGCGCAATTCCATCAGGCGTATCAATTCGGAAGTTGCATCGGGGCCGTTATCCCAAAGGTTGGCATCGGGATGCCCGGTTGAAGCCGCTCTGGCACCTTCATCAGAGATATAGAGTAGCCCTAAGCGCAAATTTTCCGTGATGATTTTGTCCAATTCCTTATTTTCATCCACGCCATCCGGAAAATCCTGATAACCATATAATATGGTGCGTTTGTCCCAAAGGCCAATTTTGTCATCATAGGCCTTGGAAAAATTAAGGGTATTTTTATCAAGTGTTACAAAAGGATGGGGGTAGTCCATGACCGATGCCCTATCATTTTGGCTTGCCGCGAAGTTGTGGGCCAAGCCAATGGTATGGCCAATTTCATGTGCTGACAGCTGTCGCAAGCGGGCCAATGCCATTTGTTCCGCTACGGAATCCGTGCTTTGCTTGCCATCAAAAAAGGAACGCAAACCCTGAGCTATCAAATAATCCTGCCTGACGCGCAAAGAACCCAGTGACACATGTCCTTTAATGATTTCGCCTGTACGCGGATCGCTTACCGTACTGCCATAACTCCAGCCCCTTGTGGAGCGATGCACCCACTGAATAAGGTTATATCGCACATCCATTGGATCAGCATCAAGAGGCAATTCCTTGACTATAAATGCATTGCGATATCCAGCTGCTTCAAAAGCCTGATCCCACCAACGTGCGCCATCTAACAAGGCTGATTTGACTGGCTCTGGCACGCCCGGATCCAAATAATAGATAATGGGTTCAACGGGATCGCTAATTGCTGCCAAAGGATCCTTTTTTTCCAAGCGATGGCGTACGATATAGCGTTGGTTGATGGGCTCCGCTATGGGTACGGAATAATCATACCAGCTGGTTTCAAAATAACCGCTTCGGGGATCAAACTTGCGCGGCTTGTATTGATCATCAGGCAATTCTACAAATGAATGATGCTGGCGTACACTAATTGATGAGGGCGTTGGCGTAACCGAACGAACAAACTCCCCGCCTGGTCTGCCTGCGAAAGTGATGAGTGTTTCCCATTCCGTGTTTTTTGGGAAATTTTTTGTCCGTTCTAAGTAAATCGCGGAGCGATTGATGTCAGGGGAATAATTGCCTTGATTGGCTCGGGCAAGCGTTCCACTGACATCATGTGCGTCCTGCATCAAAAACGGGGTAAAATCTATCAAAACACGTCCCTTTTCTGTAGCGCTTATTGTAGTACCCCAGAGTACCGATTGGGCAAATGCTTCTTCTACAGAGCGGCGTTCTGCCAGATTGGCACTGCTTGCTCTGTAGGCCAGATTGGGTTGCACTAACAAAATTTTATTGCCGCTTCGTATAAATTTGACCACACGGGTATTGCCCAACTGGCCCCTGTCCAAGCCAATATCATTGGATCCAAGGCCTGCAGGCAGTGAATTTACATATAAGAATTCTTTTCCTAAATCTTTGATTTCCAGCCATATTTTGCCTGATTTTTCATCCCACCAGAAAGGAAAATAACCTGGAAAATAAACACTGTTTCTCGTTGTGTTTTGGATGGAGTCCTGTGAAGATACAACAACACTTGTTTCCTGTTTGGGGGGCATTTTTGTTGACAATGGCACGTTTTTAGGAGAACAAGCCATTAAGGAGAAAAATAGTAAGAAGAAAAAACGGAACATACGCAAAACACGAATTTTCAAGCAAAGGTCGCTATTCGGTCTTAATTCGTCGGCAAATTATTTAATTCAAAACAAGGAGTGCCATTTTTGCGTTTAAACTGTACAGACAAACAACAAGCCCTACAAAATCACCATCATGCTGAAACCTGTGCTGAAACTATTTATAGTATTCAATATTCTTATTTTTAATACCATACACGCTCAAAAAAACCAGGAATGGACCTTGAAGAACAATAAAGATGGTGTCAAGGTATTCTATCGAAAAACATCTGATGTGCATGAGGTCAAATTAACCTCAAGTATCGAAACCCGTTTGAGTGGCATTATTCAACTTTTCTCAGAGGTTGAGAATTATCCATTATGGGGATATCGGATCATTGAGTCCAAGTTGTTGAAAAAAGTATCGGATCAGGAAATGTACTATTATTCAAAAATTGACTTCCCATGGCCATTAAATGACCGCGACTTGGTCATGCATACTTTTCTTGAACAGGACTCCACAACCAAGGTCATTACAGCAAGAAGCAAGGCAGCCCCTGATTTTATCCCTGAAAATGAAGATGTTGTACGCATTAAAACATGCAACACAACCTGGAAACTCCATCCTGGCACCAGCGGCTGGATGTACCTTGAATATTATATCTATTCCAATCCGGGAGGAAATATACCCGACTGGGCGATCAACCTTGGCATAGATGTAGGCCCACGCGAAACCATTAAAAGCATACGCAACATCTTGAAAAAAGATAAGTATGCCCATGCTAAGATACCATATATTAAAGATTAAACCATGTACGCTACCCTCCGTGATGCCGTCAATGATTTAGAGCGCCATGGGATGCTCATCCGCATTAAAGAAAGCGTTGATCCCAACCTGGAAATGGCCGAGATACACCGCCAGGTTTTCGCGCAAGGCGGCCCTGCCATTTTGTTTGAACAGGTAAAGGGCAGTCCATTTCAGGCAGTAAGCAATATTTATGGCACTAATGAGCGCACAGCCTGGCTTTTCCGCCACAGCCTGGAAAAGGTCAAGCGCATTATCGAACTGAAAAAAGACCCCGCAAACTTTTTCAAGAAGCCAACCCGCTACCTCGGAGCTCCCTTCACTGCGCTCACGGCATTGCCCATGCGCAATTGGCTGAACAGTCCGGTTACCTATGGTGAAACAACCATTGACCAGATCCCTCAGATCAAGAGCTGGCAAATGGACGGCGGAGCCTTTATCACCATGCCTCAGGTATATACCGAGGATCCTGACAGTCCAGGCGTCATGCACTCCAATCTTGGTATGTACAGAATACAGTTATCTGGAAATGAATACGCACTAAATCAGGAAATAGGTATGCACTACCAGTTGCACCGCGGTATTGGAGTACATCATACCAAATACAACCAAATTGCCCAACCTTTTCACTGTAGCATATTTGTAGGCGGGCCACCAAGCCATGCTTTTTCCGCCATCATGCCTCTGCCGGAAGGACTAAGTGAATTGATGTTTGCCGGCATGCTAGCGGGGCGCCGCTTTCGTTACACTCGGCGGAACGGACATTTTTTGAGCTCAGATGCCGATTTTGTCATAACGGGCGAAATCCTAAAAGACATTAAAAAGCCGGAAGGCCCTTTCGGCGATCATTTGGGTTACTATTCCCTTACCCATGATTTTCCGGTGATGAGGGTGCACAAGGTTTATCATCGGAAAAACCCGCTCTGGCACTTTTCAGTGGTTGGCCGCCCTCCAATGGAGGACAGTAGTTTTGGTTGGTTGATACATGAATTGGTTGCGCCGCTTACCCCACAGGAGTTCCCCGGGCTAAAAGAACTTCACGCTGTGGATGTAGCAGGCGTACACCCTTTGTTGCTGGCTATTGGCCATGAGCGATATATGCCTTTTCGCGAACGCAAACCCGAGGAAATCCTGACCATTGCCAACCGAATATTAGGATCAGGGCAAACCTCATTAGCCAAATACCTCTTTATTGCAGCATCTGATGATGATCCGGCATTGGATACGCACCACATGCCCCGTTTCTTTCAACATGTCCTGGAACGCGTGGATTGGAGCAGGGATTTGCATTTTCATACCCAAACAACTATTGACACCTTAGATTATTCCGGTTCCGGCTGGAATGAAGGCTCAAAAGTAGTCATAGCATGCAGGGGAGAAAAACAACGGGCATTGGCAGATGTACTCCCGGCAGGTTTTCAATTGCCAGCCGAGTTCGCTGAGCCTAAGCTGGTACAGCCAGGCATTTTGGCCCTCAAAAGTCCCGCATACCAAGCGACCAAAGAGGGCCAGGCACAGGTAGAACAACTCGCCCATTTTCTGGAAAGATATGACCTCAGTGGATTTCCTTTGATCGTATTATGTGACGACAGCACTTTCACATCTGCTCATTTTGATAATTTTCTTTGGGTAACATTTACTCGCTCCAATCCAAGCCACGATATTTATGGCGTCCATGCTTTTACCAAACACAAGCACTGGGGTTGTAATGGCTCGTTGATTATTGATGCCCGGAAAAAGCCCCATCATGCACCAGAATTAATTCCCGATCCAGATGTCGTTATTAGGGCCCAAAAAATTTTAAAAAAATATTTTTGACTCTTGCCCATTACTATTCCCTCATTATCAATGATATATGATTATTTGAAATCCGTGGACTATTTTTTTTGAAATTTTTTTTATAAAACTCTTGGTTTTAAACTCACATAGCAATTACCTTTGCCCCGCTTTTGAAAGAAGGTCCGTTCGTCTAGGGGTTAGGACGCGTCCCTTTCACGGATGAAACACGGGTTCGATTCCCGTACGGACTACCAGCCCTTGTAAGTGAGTAACTTACAGGGGCTTTTTGTTTAACTTATTATGGGCTCGCGCCCGGGAAAAACACCTCAAGTCCTCAGCAGGAAGGCGCTTCCTCAACAAATTTGATGAATAGGTCGCGTCCCTTTCACGGATGAAACACAGGTTCCCTGCCCGGCTGATGCCGTTCAGACGGGGATTCCCGTACGGACTACCAGCCCTTGTAAGTGAGTAACTTACAGGGGCTTTTTGTTTACCATTATTATGGGCTGGAAAGTATATGTGCTAAAAAGCCAAAAAAATGGCACCCGATACGTCGGAATCAGCGAAAATGTGGAGCGACGTCTGGCTGAGCACAACGCGGGAAAATCAAAATTCACCTCAGGGCACACCCCTTGGGAACTGTTCTATGTCGAGGAGGCCGAATCCTCAATCTCTGCTCGCGCCCGGGAAAAATACCTCAAGTCCTTAGCAGGAAGGCGCTTCCTCAACAAATTTGATGAATAGGTCGCGTCCCTTTCACGGATGAAACACAGGTTCCCTGCCCGGCTGATGCCGTTCAGACGGGGATTCCCGTACGGACTACCAGCCCTTGTAAGTGAGTAACTTACAGGGGCTTTTTGTTTGTGCGCCTTTTTTGCTCACCTTCTTACTTCCAATATATTGCAATAATGTTATATTTGTGTTCCCTCACCTTATCATTTTTAGTTTATTCCTTGTTTCTCTTGTGGAAGCACGCACATTTTTTGTGTTTGCTTTGCCCTCTCCAACTCCCTCATCTTTGTGTCATCAAGGCGGTACTACAGCCGCTTCCGTACAACTTTATTAATCTAAGTATTATGACATGCAACTATTGCATCTTGAACTTTCCTGCAACTTAAACCCCAATTCAGACCTATGGAGCGAGTTTTTGTATTTACAATTGGAAATTGGATACCCTGCCTTGGGGGGACGAACATTGTGGAAGCAGATAGGTTGGGAAAAAAATGCCACTCAAAACAAAGGAAAACATTTTGTTCACTTGCTTTGGAATGCCCAAACAGCAAACCAAATCATTGAAACCGATTTTTTACCCGTAATAAATGGAAAAACACATGAAATTGAACGCAGTTACAAGATCAGGAGAATCATTTCTTACAAAGATGAAAGGCCCAAAAGCAGTATTTCAAGGACCCTACATGATAATTATCAAGATGATTATATCAGCATTGTATGGAAGTAGGGCCAAATCTTGTGTTTGTTTTTTGTTCGTCGCCTCCCGCATCTTTGTGTCACCAAAATGAGCAACGTGATTAAGAATAATATGGCCAAACAAACAATGATCCTTTGAACAACAAAAACCAATGAATATCTTCTCTTGAAAAACCTGTGACAACAATTTTCTCTTTTTTGCCAAACCAAGGACGACAATTTTCACCGGAAAAACAATGAAAGCAGTTTTCAACATTCAGACAACCAGACAATTGACCCTCTTGAAGCAACATGAAGCATTCTTTCAAGATTCAGACAACCGTGAAACCAATTTTATTTAAGTCCCAATCGCCCAAAGAAAACATTCTTCCCATTTTTTAACCAAAAATTCAACAGTCGAAATCATCATGAGAAACACATTGTACACCGAAACAAGCAACCCGATAAGACCATTGGCCCCAAAAACCCAACCACCCTGATGAACTAAGCCAAAGGAGTGAATGATCATCCCCTGCATTCGTTTACGGGCCGCCCTGATAGTCAGGGCGGCCCGTTTAGTTTTGTATGATAATCTCAAATGTGAAATTGTTGAAAAATAGCGCAACACTTTGTCACACTTATTAAACCCTTGTAGGTATTTTTGCACGCCCTGTACAGTTTTGTACATTCAACCTATAATCAAATTATTTATTAACATGAAATTACAGTCCGTAAAAAACATCTCACACAAGGAATTGCTCCAATGGGTCAGCGATGTGGCGGAACATTGCAAGCCTGACTATATTCACTGGTGTGACGGTTCGGAAGAGGAGTACACGCAAGTTTGTGATCTTTTAGTGGAAAAAGGCACGTTTATTCGACTGAATAAAGAAAAAAGGCCTAACAGCTTTGCCTGTTTCTCTGACCCGAGTGATGTGGCCCGTGTGGAAGATCGCACCTATATATGTAGCCTCCGCAAAGAGGATGCTGGACCAACGAACAATTGGGTTTCGCCAAAGGAGATGAAAGCGACCCTCAAACCGCTTTTTGATGGCTGTATGAAAGGGCGTACCATGTACGTAATACCTTTTAGCATGGGGCCTATTGGCTCACCATTGGCTCAGATTGGCGTGCAGGTTACCGATTCGGAATATGTTGTAGTCAACATGAAAATCATGACCCGCATGGGCGATAAGGTGCTGGATGTGCTAGGTGATGAAGGGGAGTTTGTAAAATGCCTGCATTCTGTTGGTGCACCACTTGCTGATGGCCAGGAAGACAGCAAATGGCCATGCAACCCGACGGTAAAGTATATTGTGCATTACCCGGAGGAGCGCTCCATCATGTCCTATGGATCGGGCTATGGCGGCAATGCGCTGTTGGGCAAAAAATGTTTTGCCCTTCGTATCGCCTCTTCCATGGCCAACGATGAAGGTTGGTTGGCGGAGCACATGCTTATTTTGGGCGCCGAAAGCCCACAAGGTGAAAAGACTTATGTCGCTGCGGCTTTCCCAAGCGCCTGTGGCAAAACTAATTTTGCCATGCTTATTCCTCCGAAAGCGTTTGATGGATGGAAAATAACCACTGTGGGAGATGATATAGCCTGGCTTAAACCCAACGAGGATGGCCGTTTGTTTGCTATCAATCCTGAAGCCGGTTATTTTGGCGTTGCGCCTGGCACCAATGAAAAAACCAACCCCAACGCCATGGCAACCATCAGCAAAAATACTATTTTTACCAATGTTGCCGTCACCCCAGACGGTGATGTATGGTGGGAAGGCATGACCAAACAGGTGCCCGACGGGCTTACCGATTGGCGCGGCATGCCCTATGACAAAAGTAGCGGAAAGCCCGCTGCCCACCCCAACGCGCGATTCACTGCTCCAGCCTCCCAAAATCCGGTCATTGACCCTCGTGCAGAGGATCCCAATGGCGTGCGCATCAGGGCCTTCATCTTTGGCGGCAGAAGGAGCACCACCGTGCCCTTGGTATATCAGGCATTTAACTGGAATTTTGGCGTGTACTTAGCCTCCACAATGGGTTCTGAAATGACCGCGGCTGCCTTCGGCGAGTTGGGTAAGGTGCGCCGAGATCCGTTTGCCATGTTGCCTTTCTGCGGTTATCACATGGCGGATTATTTCAATCACTGGCTTGATTTTGGGCGTACACTCCAAAGTCCTCCACGTATTTTTGGCGTCAATTGGTTCAGAAAAGATGAAGAAGGCAATTTCTTGTGGCCGGGCTTTGGTGACAACATGCGCGTATTGAAATGGGTCATAGATCGCGTTCGTGGCCGTGCCAACGCCGTTGAAAGCCCCATTGGCTGGATGCCACGCTATGAAAATATGGATTGGGCCGGGTCAGATTTTAGCCAAGCTGATTTTGACAAGATTATGACCATCAATCGGGAAGATTGGAAGACTGAACTCCTTGCACATGAGGAATTGTTTGAGCGTATGTATGACAAATTGCCAAAAGAATTTTTGTTTATGCGGCAATTGTTGCTCTCCGCACTCTGGCGCTCACCCGAAAATTGGAGCATGGAGCACGACGAAGCGTAGGAATCATTAGGCTTTTCAAATATTAATTTTATATGATATGATTAGGGCGCGATGCTTCATCGCGTCCTATTTGTTTTAAGAAGCGTACTTAACGGCCTTAACGTTTCAACTGTACCCATCATTCAAAACCAAAACACTACTTTTGCCACATGGTAAAAAAACTATTCCTTCTTGACGGTCACGCGCTAATCTATCGCGCCCATTTTGCATTTATTACCCGCCCACTAATTAACTCCAAAGGCTGGAATGTGTCCGCCGTGCAAGGCTTCATGCGCACCATGTGGGATATGATGCAGTCCGAAAAGCCCACGCACATTGCAGTTGTATTTGACCCCAAGGGAGGCACCTTCAGGGACAAAAAATTTCCAGAATACAAGGCCAACCGCGAGGCGCAACCAGAGGATATCACCTTTGCTTTGCCGTGGGTGAACAAAATTGTCAGGGCCATGAATATACCCGTAATTACCATAGCTGACTATGAAGCGGACGATGTGATCGGCACATTGGCGAAACAAGCAGAAAAGGCTGGCTATCAAACTTTTATGGTAACGCCAGACAAAGATTACGGACAATTGGTCTCCGATAATATTTTCGTGTACAAACCCAGTAAGGGCGGTGACCCGGCTGAGAAATGGGGCGTCAAAGAAGTTTGTGAAAAATGGGGCATCAAACGTGTGGATCAGGTTGTTGACATGCTGGCACTGATGGGTGACTCCGTTGACAATATCCCTGGCTTGCCCGGTATTGGGGAGAAAACAGCGGCAAAACTGCTGGAAGAATATGACAACGTGGAAAATTTGTTGGCCAATGCGGATAAACTCAAGGGCAAACAGCAAGAAATCGTCAAAAACCACCACGAAAAAGCAACTTTGTCCAAATGGTTGGCCACCATTGACCTAAATGCCCCCGTTGAATTTCATGAAAAGGATTTTGAAATAGAACCTTTTGACCGAGAAGCGCTAATCGAAATTTTTAAAGAATTGGAATTTAAAAGCTTAGCGGAGGCCATCCTAAAATCATCCTCGTCGCCCATCAGTCAAAACGATAAACAGAATAGCTCAGGCCCACAGGCTGTTACATCCAAAAAAAGCCAAGCCAAAACCGCATCTACCGGTGCTGGCACGCAAGGCTCATTGTTTGATCAATTGCCCGATGAAGCAGCAGCAACTTCAAATACGGTACAAGATGGACAGGAGCATCCGCCCTCTGTTCGGGGCGCCCATCATATCCACAATACGGAACACGTTTACCATTTGGTAGATAGCCCCGAAAAACGTACGGCGCTGATTGGCTTACTCCTTCAGTCAAAGGCCATTTCCTATGATTCAGAAACCACTCATATTGAGGCCCCGCAGGCGGATTTGGTAGGTTTTTCTTTTGCCATTCGCCCTCATGAGGCTTGGTATGTGCCTATTCCGGCAGATCGAAATGAGGCGCAGCAAATTGTGGAAGCATTCAGGCCTATTTTTGAAAACGAACAAATAGAAAAAATTGGTCAAAACCTAAAATACGATGCTATTGTCCTGAAAAACTACAACTGTGAACTCAGAGGCCCCTATTGGGATACCATGCTGGCACACTATCTTTTGGAGCCCGAACTTCGCCATAACATGAACTACATGGCGGAAACCCTGCTCAATTACTCCCCTGTCAAAATAGAAGAACTGATCGGAGAAAAAAAAGCAGGCAAGCCGCAGATCACAATGCGCGATGTGCCCTTGGAGAAAATAAAAGAATACGCCGGAGAAGATGCCGACATAACGCTGCGGTTAAGGGATGTGCTCAAACCCCGCCTGGAAGACAGTGGTGCCCATTTATTGGAACTTTTTGAGCGCGTTGAAACCCCTTTGGTCAAAGTGCTTACAGATATTGAGCACGCCGGGGTGCGGATAGATCCCGTTTTTTTAAAGGAATATTCGGGAGAGTTGGCTGAAAAAATTGTGGCCCTGGAAGACAAAATATTGAAAGAAGCGGGCTTTAATTTTAATATAGCCAGCCCCAAGCAGGTCGGCGAAGCCTTATTCGATCAACTGAGGCTCCCCTACCCCGGAAAAAAAATGAAAAGTGGCCAATACTCCACGGATGAAGAAGTATTGTCCGAATTGGCCATCAATCACCCCATCTGTGCCGATATTTTGGAACACAGGGGCCTGATGAAATTAAAAAGTACCTACGTTGATGCCTTGCCCGCCTTGATTAATCCGCGCACAGGTCGCGTTCACTCCTCCTTCAATCAAGCCTTGGTGGCGTCCGGCCGTTTGAGCAGTCAAAACCCCAACCTCCAAAACATACCCATTAAAACCGCCGAAGGACGCAAAGTGCGGGAAGCATTTATTCCGCGCGATGCAGATCACCTTATTCTGAGTGCCGACTATTCACAAATTGAACTGCGCCTGATTGCTGAGATCAGCGGCGACGAAGCCATGTTGGAGGCCTTTCAAAAAAACTTGGATATCCATACCGCAACTGCGGCAAAAGTGTACGGGGTTGCTTTGGATCAGGTGAGCAGTGAGCAGCGTCGCGCTGCCAAAACGGTTAATTTTAGCATCATTTATGGCGCAGGAGCCAGCAATCTGAGCCAACAGCTCGGCATTAAACGCACTGAAGCCAAAGAATTGATTGACAATTATTTCCGTGAATATTCCGGTTTAAAAACCTACATGACCAAGATCGTGGAATTTGCCCGGGCGCACGGCTATGTGGAAACAAAATTAGGTCGCCGCCGCTACCTGCGTGACATCAACTCGGGCAATGGTATGATGCGCAGCATGAGCGAACGCATTGCCATCAATACACCCATTCAAGGCTCAGCAGCCGATCTGATAAAGGTTGCCATGATCAATATTCGTGAGGCCATGCGGGAAAAAGGCTTCAGGTCACAAATGATCCTACAAGTACACGACGAATTGGTATTTGATGTGCGCAAGAATGAATTAGAAGATATGAAGGTATTGGTTTTTGACAAAATGACTACCGCCCTGCCCAACCTGAAAGTGCCCATTTTAGTGGAGATTGGCGTAGGTGAAAACTGGTTGGAAGCACACTGATCTTATCGTCCGGAACGATCTATCAGCATGGAAGAGGCTTGTTGTGAGGCAAACATCCACACGTCCTGAATATTGACGTGGGCTGGTCGTGTAGCCATGAAGTAAATTACTTCCGCCACATCAGATGCTTTTAAGGGTTGAAAATTGTCATAAATCTTGGCTCTTTCCTGATCGCCATCAAAACGCGTGATCGCAAACTCTGTTTCTTCAACATGTCCGGGGCTTACCTGACTTACCCTTACATTATGGGTGTACAAATCCATGCGCATGGCGCGGGTAAGTGCATCCACGGCGAATTTGGTTGCACAATAAACGTTGCCATTAGGATATGTTTCCTTTCCGGCGCTACTGCCTACATTGATGATGTGCCCGCGTTTGCGTTGCACCATACCCGGCACGATTGCCCGTGTGACATATAACAGGCCTTTGACATTTGTATCAATCATGGTTTCCCAGTGATCCAAACTACCCTCATGGATAGGAGAAAGGCCTTTTGCCAGACCTGCATTATTGATTAAAATATCAATCTCTTGCCATGATTCAGGCAATTGTGCCAATACATGTTGCACTGTCGCCTGATCCCGAATGTCAAAGGGCAGCATCAATACATCATTGCTGCTCTTGCGCTCCAATTGGGTTTTTAATTCACTAAGACGATCTGCCCGGCGACCTGTAAGAATCAGGCGATGGCCATATTGGGCAAAGTGTTCGGCTGTAGCACGGCCAATGCCAGAAGTAGCTCCGGTAATCAGGATAGTAAGAACACTCCGGGCTGTAACTCCGGGGCTTTCCTTTGTTGTATCAGTACTCCTCTCCTGTTCATTTTGGGGTGTTTCCCGGTCTTTATCTACTTGTTTAAGTTCTATCTTGGCCGTAGGCAAATAAAGCGCGTCCAATTCGGTTGTACGCAAATAGGGAGCCAGTTGAATGGCCCTTATATAATGTTGGGCAGCACTGTCCCGTTGTTGATTTTGCCAATCCCAATCCGCCAGACCTATCATCACCTCTGCATCTTCAGGATTGATTTCCAATGCTTTATGCAGATACACCGCTGCGGTTTCTTTATAATCCCTCAAGTGTTCAATTGTCATCAAGCCCAATTTACGATATATGTTGGGAAACGTCGGATCAAGTTCTGCTGCTCGATCCCAACAGTATTTTGCAAACAGATAATCTCCCTTTTCTGCTGCCATATCCCCCATGAGGTCATAAGATTTGGCTTCATTTTCGGCTTCGCTTGGGCTTTGTGGGAGCGATGGCACAGCCTGTGTTTCCGGCTTAGGATTAGCCAACTTTTCCACATGTGCCCGTGCATTCTCGGCCTCTTTTTTCAGTTCTTCGTTGTCGGGGTATTCTTCTTCGGCTAAACTGAAAAGTTCCAGCCCTTGGGTAGTGTGCCCTTGGTTGACCCAAAACCAAGCATCTCTGATCATCGCCTTGACATCAGCTTCGGGCAGTTCTGCCGGCTCGGAAAGGAGATTATCCTGCAATGGGAGCAAATGCGCCGGCTCATCAGGCATTTCAGTGGGCAATTCATCCTGAGACAAACTTATGCTATCCAGCAAATGCTCGATTTCAGAAAAATGGGCCTCTTTGTTTGTGTAATTTGTGCTTTCCGGTTCTGGATCGGTTGGAGTGTTTAGTGTAGCGTTTTTGGCATTGACATAGGTTTCATGCCATGATTGAAGGCCTGTTTTATGAAAAAACAATGCATAGTCATTTGCTGTAAATTGTGACCACGCTACGGGATCAGCATCTTTCAAAAGACTAATAACATCGCCTATTTCATTTGCAATCAATCGCTTAGCGTCCAAAAGGTTTTCAATGGCTACTTTATCATCACCTTGGGCCAGCTGCGCCTTTTCACTTAACTCAAGCCATGCATTTTGCCAATAATTCATATATTGTAAGGCATTCACCATACGATCAATATGTGTTGGCACCAGCTTCCCATCATTGTCCTTTCCGTCCGCTATAACCGGAAAAAGCAAATTTTTGTCTTTAAGTGTTTTTAAGGCATTCAGTAATCCATGCAAACAATCTTTTTCCTTTAATAAATTATCCGTTACCAGCAACAAAACAGGGTCTTCACTTTGCGCCATACGCTGTGCAAAACTACCATCAGCTTGATGGAGCAATTCAAACGGGATACCAATTCGCCCAAGATCATCTTGTAATTGATGGGCATATTCGCTATTGGAACGGTGAAAAGCAATTTGAATAGATGTCATATCTGAATCGGACTAAAGATTGGGCTTATTAAGGGCAAATGTACATCATGGTTTTTGAATAAGCCTACAGCTGTGTATGCAAAGGGCATGCCTGTTTTTTACCCTGATTTAAGTAATTTTGAAAATCACCAGGATTGATTTACCTGATTTCCAAAGGTTTACAGACAAGAATAGCATCAAAAGCACTTTACGTTGACTATTTCAAAAAAACAAAAACGGACAGCCTCTGCAGAGAAGCTGTCCGTAAATTCATATCGTTATCCCTTTTTGAGGGAAAAATATCTATTTCCTGTGGATAACCAAAGTTTTGGTCATAACAGAGCTTGTTGAACGCAGTGTCACCTGATACAAGCCATCTGCAAATTTGTTTGTGGTCAAATCCACGTTAATTTGCGAAGTACCTTCAGCCAATGTCTTGAGCCAAACCTGACGGCCAAGAGCATCGAAAATAGTGAGGTCCGCGCCTTCCCCGCCTATACCCGCTACCGTTACCAGCACGCTTTCGCTCGCAGGGT
>CAZIKN010000133.1:0-14797 GCA_964539805.1 uncultured Saprospiraceae bacterium
GGACAACGGGTTTTGGTCATTGAAGACCTGATCAGCACCGGAGGCAGCTGCCTCCAGGCCGTGGATGCCGTTCGGGAGGCCGGTGGGGAAGTGGTGGGCGTATTGGCTATTTTTCAATACGGTTTCCCGAAAGCGGCGGAAGCCTTTGCCGAAAAAGGCGTGCCGTTCCAAACCCTTTCCGATTACCGCACCTTGGTTCAGGCTGCCGCAGCAACAGGATATGTATCTGCCGGGGATTTGGATACCCTGAACCGCTGGAGCGAAAACCCCAGTGGCTGGGGCGCTTTGTATGCATAAATGGTTCTTCTTAATTTTTTGAGAATTGGGACATAAACCAAACATAATTTTACAATAAGCAGTTTTTCAGAAAAATAGCACCTGCCATTTCCCTAAAGGTGAAAAAGTCCTAAAAAATACCAAAAAAAATTTCTCCTTATCAAAACTTTTTTTTCTATCTTTGGCGGCTTTTTGAAAAAAAGGCCTCCAAAAACAACGGGGTGACTTCAGTGGAAGTCACCCCGTTGTAGTAAACATTGCACAAATTTAATCACGTATCAGAAGATGTCAGCGATAGCACAAGAACACGACCTAAACGAAAGCCTTCATAAATATTTTGGTTTTGATGCCTTCAAAGCCCAACAGAAACAAATTATCCAAAGCCTGCTTGATGGCAAAGATACCTTTGTTATCATGCCCACAGGCGGTGGCAAAAGCCTGTGTTACCAGTTGCCTGCACTGATGTTGCCGGGCACGGCCATCGTCATTAGCCCGCTTATTGCCCTCATGAAAAATCAGGTGGACAGCCTCCGGGGGTATAGTGATGAAGATGAGGTGGCCCACTTCCTCAATTCATCGCTCACCAAGGCACAAATGAAAAAGGTAAAGCAGGACATCACGGATGGCAAAACCAAATTGCTGTATGTAGCACCTGAAACCCTTACGAAAGAAGAAAACATAGAGTTTTTCCAAAATTCGGAAATTTCATTCGTCGCTGTGGACGAAGCACACTGTATCTCCGAATGGGGCCATGATTTTCGCCCGGAATATCGCCGCATCCGGATCATGCTGGAAGCTATTGCCAATGAGGTGCCCATCATGGCACTCACTGCAACCGCTACCCCCAAGGTGCAACAGGACATCCTGAAAAACTTAGACATGGCAGAGGAAAGCACTTTTATTTCCTCCTTTAATCGCGAAAATCTGTTTTATGAGGTGCGTCCAAAGATCAAGAAGGAGCAAACCATCAAACAGATCATACAGTTTATTAAAGAAAATTTCCGCGGGGAATCCGGTATCATCTACGTTCAAAACCGGAAAACCGCAGAGGATTTGGCCCAGGTACTTTTAGTCAATGATATCAAGGCCGGGCCTTATCACGCCGGTCTTGACCCCAAAACGCGCGCGCAAACCCAGGATGCCTTCCTCATGGAGGATATTGATGTGATCTGCGCTACTATAGCCTTCGGCATGGGCATTGACAAGCCCGATGTGCGCTTTGTGATCCACTATGACATGCCCAAATCCATCGAAAACTATTATCAGGAGACTGGCCGCGCCGGCCGCGATGGCCTAACGGGCCATTGTGTTGCCTTCTATAATTATCAGGATATTCTCCGTCTGGAAAAGTTCCTGCGAGACAAGCCTGTGGCAGAGCGGGAAATGGGTGCCCAATTGATGCAGGAAGTAGTGGCATACGCCGAAACAGCCTCCTGCCGCCGCCGCTTTTTATTACACTATTTTGGGGAAGAATTTCAGGATGAAAACTGCCAGAAAATGTGTGATAACTGCAAAAACCCGAAGGAAAAAATTGAGATTATTGACGAGTTTAAATTGGTTGTCCAAAGCATACTTGACCTGAACGAAAACTACCTGATGAAAACCATTATGGATTTCATCCTGGGCCGCGAAACCAAGGAAATGAAGGACTATCGTTTCTCCGAAATGGACAACTTCGGTGGCGGTGATGATCATGACGAAAACTACTGGAGTTCCATATTCCGTCACGCCATGATCAACAATCTGATATTCAAGGAAATAGAACAATTTGGTCTATTGAAGGTATCCGATGCCGGGCGTGATTATTTGAAAAATCCCTTCCCCATCACCATCACGATTAACCATGATTACGAGGATGGTGAGTATGACTTTGATGATGAGAAAGGAGGTACCGCAGTGTTGGACGAAACCTTGATGAATATCCTCAAAGATCTTCGCCGAAACATCGCCAAAAAGCACAACCTGCCGCCTTATGTCATTTTCCAGGACCCCTCTCTGGAAGAAATGGCTACCAGCTATCCCATCAATATGGAAGATATGTCCAAAATAACGGGCGTATCACAAGGCAAGGCACTAAAATATGCACAACCCTTCGTAGATGCCATCAAAAAGTATTGCGAAGAGAATGAAATTGAACGCCCGATGGATATTACCATCAAAACCGTGGCGAACAAGAGCAAAACAAAGGTCAATATTATAACGGCCATTGACCGCAAAATCGGTTTTGAGGACATTGCCAAAAGCAATGACCTAAGCATGCAGGACCTGCTTTCCGAACTGGATGGCATTGTCAATTCCGGCACAAAACTGCGCTTAGATTACTACCTGAACAAAGTTGTGGACGAGTATTCTCGCGAGGCCATTATGGACTATTTCCGCGAGGCTGAAACCGATTCCGTTGACGCAGCATACGAAGAACTAAAGGATGAGGAAATCACATGGGAAGAAATTCAACTCATGCGTCTGAAGTTTTTGAGCGATTACGCAAATTAGGGTGGGTGGCTTGATGGTTATTGGTTGTTGGTTGTTGGTTGACGGTTGTTGGTTGACGGTTGATGGTTGATGGAAAACCGTACAAAGGGGAAAAGTAATTGCTCCGGGAAAAACCTAAATCATTGATGATCAAAGACTACTTTTATAAATAGACACAGACCACCAACCAATAACCACCAACCAATAACCAACAACCAATAACCAACAACCATCAACCAATAACCATCAACAAATAACAAACAATGAAAAAGCATAATTTCTCTGCAGGGCCTGCTATATTGCCTGCAACCGTATTAAAAGAGGCAGCAAAAGCCGTAACCAACTATGAAGGAAGTGGCCTGAGCCTGCTTGAGATGAGTCACCGCGGCCCGGAATTCACGGCCATCATCGAGGAAGCAAATGCCCTGATGACCGAAATCCTGGCACTTCCCGCTGGCTATCATGTGCTTTGGCTTACCGGCGGCGCCAGTACCCAGTTCTATATGGTGCCTATGAATCTTTTGGGCGAAGGCGAAACCGCTGCTTATACAGATACGGGCACCTGGGCCAATAAGGCTATTAAGGAAGCCAAAGGTTTTGGCAACGTTCAGGTACTGGCTTCCTCAAAAGAGTCCAACTACTCCTACATCCCCAAAGGGTACAAAATACCCAGGGAGGTAAAATACCTGCACCTGACCAGTAACAACACCATTTTTGGCACTCAGCTGCATCGCTTCCCCAAATCACCGGTACCGTTGGTTTGTGATATGTCCTCTGATTTTCTGAGCCGTCCTGTTGACGTCAACCCATTTGGGCTGATTTATGCCGGTGCACAAAAAAACCTTGGCCCGGCAGGCACCACGGTGGCCATCGTGCGAGAAGACATGCTGGGCACCGTAAACCGTTACTTTCCATCCATGCTGGATTACCGCACTTTTGTTAAGGAAAATTCCTTGTACAATACCCCACCGGTGTACCCCATCTACGTCAGCATGCTAACCCTGCGCTGGATCAAAAAAAATGGTGGCCTTAAAGGTATGCAGCGCCGCAACAAGGCAAAAGCCGCCATTTTGTATCAGGAAATTGACGCCAACCCCATGTTCAAAGGCACCGCTGCCAAAGAAGACCGCTCTTTGATGAATGCTTGCTTTGTTATGGAGGACAAGTATGCAGCCCTTGAAAAAGAATTTTTGAAAGAAACCGAGGCCAATGGCATGGTTGGCCTGAAAGGGCACCGCTCCGTAGGGGGCTTCCGCGCCAGCATATACAACGCCATGCCTAAATCCAGCGTACAGGCATTGGCTGATCTGATGGCTGACTTTGCCAAAAGGAAAGGTTAAGAGCATGTCTGGGATTTTCTGCTTGAGTCAAGAACGAGAGATTTTTTCAATATTTTTATCGTTTTTGAAGGAATGTAGCGGGGCTACACGACTGAAAAAAGGGTAAAAATGCTGAAAAAAGAGCCGTTTTGGGCCAAGCGGGAAAATCCCAGACATGCTCTAAAACAGTTGTACAAAGCACAGCGCATAAAAGTAATATGGGAATTGTTTCTCATTTTATACCTTCGCACCAAACCCCGAAAGCCCTAATAGCTTTTTCTGATGAACACACATCAAGGGGTTTTGTGCGCGCACATTGTATGCCTTTTGCTTTCGTGCCTGACCTATGTCACAGCACAACAGTCCCAGTTGGCAAAACTTGATTCTTTGGAACAGCTCTTGCCCAAAGCCGCCGAGCCGAGCAACAAAGTTGAGCTGTTGAATAAAATTGCCTTTGGATATTTGAATATTGACGCTGAAAAAACGGCAAAATTTGCCAGAGAAGCGCTTGAGTTAGCACAAAAGCACAAAATGGATATCCAGATCGGGCATGCACACAACTCCCTGGGCAGCTATTATTTTTATATTTCCAACTTAGAGGAAACCGCCAAGCACTTTGAACAGAGCATTTACTTTTATAAAAAAGTCAACCACCAAAAAGGGATCGCCAATGTAACGGGCAACCTCGGTATTGTTCAATATTACTCAGGCAATTACGCCAAAGCGTTGGAATACTCCTTTGAAGCCGTAGCCGCATTTGAAGCACTTCATGATAGCACTGGCATGGCCAATGAATATTCCGGCATTGCAGCCATTTACATGGAGCAAGGCCTTTATGATAAAGCCTTGCACTATGATTCTTTGTCCATGGCGCTTTATCAAGGCAAGGGAGACCGCGAGGGCGTTGCATTGGTATTGGGCAACATAGGCAATATATACGCAGAACAGGGTCTGCGCAACAAAGCAAATGCTGTTTACAAGGAGGCAATTGATATTTATATCCGATTGGGTAATGCCTTTGGGGCAACGAGACTGCTGAAAAGCATAGCCCTGCTTCAAAATGAAGAGCGCAATTACAAAGCAGCTTATTCGTACTTGGAGCAAGCGTTAAAAATAAATCAACAACACAAATCTTCCATGATGATGTCCAGCCTGATCAGCGATCTGGGTGTGGTATATTATCTAAGTTATAAAAAACATGGCCGTACAGATTCCGTTTTTCATCTTGTGCCCGGCAGCAAGCCTGAACTTCTGCAAAACGCTATCAAGTATTTATCACAAGGCGTGACTATGTTCCAGGAAAGTAAAAACCTAAAAGAACTGAACCATTACGCCAATATACTCGCCAACGCTTATGAATCCGCCAACGACCCTCAAAATGCACTTAAATACTATAAAATTCGTACAGCAGCGCAAGATTCCATTAATAATGTAGAAAGCAAAAAAAGTATAGAAAAATTGACCACCGAGCGGGAAATAGCCCTCAAAAACAAACAAATAGAACTCGACCAGCTCGCCGTGGAAAAAAAACGCAACGAGCGCGCCTATTTTGGTATCGGTATAAGCCTTCTATTGGTCTCTATGCTTTTTATCTATCGCAACTACAAAAATCAGCAAAAGGCAAACGCCCAACTTGCCACGCTCAACACCCAGATCAATGAATCAAACCACGAGCTGAGCAATAAAAACGCCCAACTCACCCAAACCATGCTGGAGTTAGAGGCCACACAAGGACAACTCATTGAAAGCGAGAAACAAAAGGAAAATGCCCTCATCCGAAGCCGAATCTCACAGGACATCCATGATGACATCAGCGCAGGCCTTACCAAAATAGCCTGGTTAGCCGAATCCTTTATGGTCAAAGCCGCAAAGGCCGAAACCACCCCAGACATGAGTACCTTGGACAAAATAAGCCACTACAGTCGTGAAACAGTGTCAAAACTTGGCGAAATCATCTGGTCCTCAAACCCCGAAAAGGACAATCTTGAGAGCCTCCTGGATTATATTCGCCGCTACGTCAACAATTATTTTGAAGATTCCAATATCCATTGCCATATTGATTTCCCTCAAAACGTCCCGGATCGCCTACTCCACCCCGAACTGCGCCGCAACCTCTTTTTGGTGACCAAGGAAGCCCTACACAATGCCCGAAAATATAGCAAAGCCTCGGACATCTATCTTTCTTTTACACTAATATCTGACGATCATTACAGCCTCGTCGTGCGGGACAACGGCATCGGCATGTCACACAACGAAGTGCAGGGAACTGGCAATGGCCTCCACAACATGAGCCGCCGCATGGCCGCCATCGGCGGTGCTTTCAAAATACAAACTGCTGAAAAAGAGGGTGTTGAACTAATTTTTGAAGGAAATTTAGGAGTGGATACTACCATTTAAGCAGGTAAGCATTCCCATATTTCCGTATCAGAATTTTCAGGAAAACTAAAAAGCAACAAAAAATACCTGTGGCCTGATATTGGAATAGCCAAAAACGAATATCAGAAGGAAAATTATACCTTTGCCTCAAAATCAGTTTCGCATTTGATATGAAAAGAGTTGTCATAACCGGCATCGGCGCCCTGACGCCCATCGGCAATACCGCAAAAGCCTTTGGAGAAGCCCTTCAAAAAGGACTCAGTGGCGCGGCCCCTATCACGCACTTTGATGCATCTTTGTTCAAAACAAAGTTCGCCTGTGAGGTCAAAGGCTTCGTTCCCGAGGAATTTATTGATCGAAAAGAAGTGCGGCGTGTTGATCGCTTTGCCCAATTCGCCCTAGCCGCAACATCCGAAGCACTTAATGATTCAGGATTGGATCTGGAGAACATCAACAAAGACCGTGTCGGTGTAATCTGGGCCTCTGGAATCGGAGGTTTACAAACCCTCGAAAAAGAAATTGAAGATCATGTGCTGGGCAGTGGCACCCCTCGCCACAATCCCTTCCTGATCCCAAAAATGATATCGGACATTGCAGCAGGCCAGATTTCCATCCAATATGGCTTCCGGGGCATCAACTATGCCTTTGCCTCAAAATCAGTTTCGCATTTGATATGAAAAGAGTTGTCATAACCGGCATCGGCGCCCTGACGCCCATCGGCAATACCGCAAAAGCCTTTGGAGAAGCCCTTCAAAAAGGACTCAGTGGCGCGGCCCCTATCACGCACTTTGATGCATCTTTGTTCAAAACAAAGTTCGCCTGTGAGGTCAAAGGCTTCGTTCCCGAGGAATTTATTGATCGAAAAGAAGTGCGGCGTGTTGATCGCTTTGCCCAATTCGCCCTAGCCGCAACATCCGAAGCACTTAATGATTCAGGATTGGATCTGGAGAACATCAACAAAGACCGTGTCGGTGTAATCTGGGCCTCTGGAATCGGAGGTTTACAAACCCTCGAAAAAGAAATTGAAGATCATGTGCTGGGCAGTGGCACCCCTCGCCACAATCCCTTCCTGATCCCAAAAATGATATCGGACATTGCAGCAGGCCAGATTTCCATCCAATATGGCTTCCGGGGCATCAACTATGCCACCGTTTCAGCTTGCGCATCCTCCTCTCATGCCCTGATGAACGCCTTTGACTACCTGCGCCTGGGCAAAGCTGACATCATTGTCACCGGAGGCTCCGAAGCCACCATCACCAAGACGGCCATTGGCGGCTTCAACTCTATGAAGGCCCTTAGCGAACGAAATGACTCGCCCGAAACCGCCTCGCGTCCTTATGACAAAGATCGTGATGGTTTCGTACTGGGTGAAGGTGCCGGCGCCCTCATTTTGGAAGAGTACGAGCACGCACGCAAACGCGGCGCACACATCTATGCAGAGGTCATCGGGGCTGCCGCAACAGCCGACGCCTATCACATGTCCGCCCCACACCCCGAAGGCATAGGCGTTATCAATGTCATGCGCCTTGCACTCGAAGATGCGGGCATAGCAGCAAGTGATATTGACTACATCAATACCCACGGTACTTCAACCCCATTAGGCGATGGTGCAGAAATCAAGGCCATTGAGACTGTTTTTGGTGCAAATGCTGAAAAACTGAATATTTCAGCGACCAAAAGTATGACCGGGCACCTGCTCGGTGCCGCTGGCGCGGTGGAAGCCATTGCCTGCCTGATCGGGATGCAGCATGATTTTGTACCACCTACCATCAACCATTTTACTGATGACCCCGACATCAACCCAAAATTAAACCTAACTTTTAATACGGCCCAATCGCGCAAAATCAATGCGGCCATGAGCAATACTTTTGGATTCGGAGGGCACAATGCAACCACGATATTCCGGAAATTGTGATGTTATCTTATGAAGTTAATCCGACGTTTCTATAACCGTTATTTCTCTCCTGACAAAGATCTGGCCCATAGGCTTAACAGGCTTCTGGGCTTTACACCCGCATACCTGGGCCTCTTCAAATTGGCATTTTACCACAAAAGCACCTTTAATACAGGTGATTACGCGGTTTCCAACAATGAGCGGCTCGAGTTTTTGGGCGATGCTGTGTTGAGTACCATCGTGGGCGAATACCTGTTCAAAAAATATCCGAACAGCGATGAAGGCTTTTTGACCAAAATGCGCTCCAAAATCGTAAAGCGCAATTCCTTAGACGCCATAGCCGATCGTATGGGGCTGGACATTTTCCTGTCAGATTACAATCAAACACGGTTGTCCAAATCCATGCTGGGCAATGCCTTAGAAGCCCTCGTCGGGGCCGTTTATATTGAACTGGGTTATGCAAAAACAAGGGACTTTGTCATCCGTAGGATCTTGCGCCGTTATTTGGACATCCATGAACTGGAAAGTTATGATGACAACTATAAAAGCCAATTGTTGGAATGGTGCCAAAAGAACGGCCTGAACATAGAATACAAGGTGATAGCCAAGTATAAAAGTGATAAACGAGACAAGTTTAAGGTGGCCGTATTTGTAGATGGCAGAAAATTGGGCACGGCAGATGATTTTAACAAAAAAAGTGCAGAACAACTGGCCAGTGAGCGCGCCATGACAGCTCTGGGCTTCTCCAATGGTGTTGGGCACTTGCCTCCACTTGCAGAGGACCTCAACGAGGAAGAATAATTGCCGTTAACCAAACATTGTATAACTTTAATTGCACAATGCGTCACAATGACGTTTTGAATAGCACCACTCAATTTTTCTTTATTTTTGATATGAAAAAAATGTTTTTCGCCCTTTTGGGTTTGTTCCTTATGGCCTCACCTTCTTTCGCGCAGGAAGGCGAAAAAATGGCCAAAAGCGCCGGCAAAGCCTTAACCAGTTACAATATTGACCCGCAGGGCAATAGCGGAAAATTGGACGAGGCCAAACAAAAAATTGATCAAGCCCTGCAAACCCCGGAGGCACAGGCACTTGCCTCCGCATGGCTCACCAAAGGCGAAGTGTACAACACCATGTCCAATCGCGACATGCTAAAAAAGCAATTGGACCCCAACGCCAATATTCCCGACAACGACAATGGCCTGGAGGCTTTCAATGCCTTTGCCAAAGTACTGGAAATTTCCACCAAAAAATATGAAAAAAACGATGCCCTTAAAGGTATCGCCGAAGCGCAGGCAGCACTCATCAATGGTGGCGTGGTCAAGTTTCAGGCCAACCAATACGACAAAGCATTTACCTATGCCGAGGCTGCCCTGAAAAGCCATGAACTGTTAAAGGCCGGCAACCAGAAAAGTTTTCTTGACGACCCAAGCCAGCACAGTGAACAGGTTTACTTCACTGGTTTGGCTGCCCAATATGCCAAAAACTGCAAAGATGCCCTGCGTTATTATGAGATGATGCTTGCCAAAAACACGGATAAGCCAGAGATTTACAATGGCATTTACGCCTGCCGGTCAGAAATGGGTGATGATGCAGGTGCCAAAAAAATATTGGCTGATGGCGTGGCAAAATTCCCGGAAAACACAGAACTGTTGTTCTCCCAGATTAATGTGTACCTCAAAGAAGGCAAATTGGACCAACTGGTAAGCAGCCTCAAACAGGCCATCGCCAAGGAACCAACCAACGCCAGCCTTTATATCAACCTCGCACGCGTGTACGATGACCTCCATACCCGTGAGGAAAAAGCAGGCAACACAGCCAAAGCCCTCGAATACGAAAACGAGGCCATTTCCTACTACAAACAATCAGCGGAAAAAGACCCAAAATCACCCGACCCGCACTACATGCTTGGTGCCATGTACTACAACAAGGCCGCTGCTGTGGCGATAGAGATGAATGGGCTTGACAATACCTCTGCAGGCCTAAAAAAATATGCTGAACTGAACAAAAAAATGCTTACCCTTTTTGATCAGGCCTTGCCTTATTTCCAAAAAGCGGAAAGCCTTGATGCCAATGATATGAACACCCTGATTGCCTTGAATGAAATCTACGCACGCAAGGAAGACGAACTTTCTTTGGAGTTCAAAAAACGTTTGGAAGTAGTAAAAGGTGGCGGCAAAAACCCGGCATCTCACTTCAAATTCTAAGTTTTGATCTAAGGCAGGTATATTTTCTGTCGAAAAAAATAAGCCTGAACAAGAGTTAAGATGATTATTGGGGCATGAACAGGAACTTCTCTTTTATGCCTCATCGTTTTAGCCTCACTTTGACTCATCCGGTCAAAGTGAGGCTCTTTTTTTTTCTCGGTTTTATGTTGTTCAAATTTTTCTCTTTTGCACAAAAAGCAGTACTACAAAATCAACTGCAGCCGCCACCAACATTAACTCAATTCCAGGTGGACAGCTTCACCGAAAAAATGCGCCATTATCCGTCCGGCACCCAATTGGCTATAGCCCTGATTGACGGAGAACAAGTAAGCTATTGGGGGATAAAGCGAAGTGGTGACAGCTTGCAAAACGCAGATAATCAAAACCTTATATTTGAAATTGGTTCCGTCTCCAAAGTATTTACCTCCACTTTATTGGCCCATTTTGTACAACAGGGCGAAGTGAAATTGGATCAGCCCGTAAGAGAAGTGCTTCATTTTTCCATAAAAGATACTTTTAATGTTTCTTTTGTCCAATTGGCCAATCACAGTTCAGGTCTGCCCCGTTTGCCCATGAGTTTGATCTGGGCCGCCCTAAAAAACCCGGATAACCCCTACAAAGACTTTGATAAAAATCAATTAGAAGAATACCTGACAAAATCCGTGACTCTTTCCCGAAAACCCGGAACCAAATACGAGTACTCCAATATAGGAGCCGGACTACTCGGTTTTGCACTGGCTGAAAAGGCAGGCTCCGATTACGAAACCTTGCTCAAAACATTGATTTTCAAACCCCTAAAAATGGAACACAGTACACTTGACATAAAAGAGGCCCTGCCTAATTTGGTGTCAGGACTGGATCCAAAAGGAAAACCAGCAAGCCATTGGGATCTGGCAGCCGTCAAAGGGGCTGGCGGCATACTTTCCACAGCAAGCGACCTGAGTAAGTTTGTTCAGGCCAATTTTGACCCAAAACAGGAGGTACTCGCCTTGCAAAGGGAAAAAACCTTTCAGGTAAATGAAAAAATGAGCATGGCTTTGGGCTGGCACATTATCCATGACAAAATGGGGGATGTATATTTCCACAACGGCGGCACAGGTGGCTACACATCATCCGTGCTCATGGATGTGGCAAAACAAAAAGGCGTGGTGATCTTGAGCAATATCAGCGCTTTTCACCCCAAAATGACTTATTTGGACAAACTATGCTTTGAACTTTTGCGCCTGTTGTAAAATACGCTGAGAGCATGTCTGGGATTTTCTGCTTGAGTCAAAAACGAGAGGTTTTTTCAGCATTTTTATCGTTTTTGAAGGAGTGTAGCGGGGCTACACGACTGAAAAAAGGGTGAAAATGCTGAAAAAAGAGCCGTTTTGGGCCAAGCGGGAAAATCCCAGACATGCTCTTAGGTAATGTTGCTCTTTTTACCTTTGCCCCAAAAACATGCAACTTTCAACAAGAGATAAACTCCTTGCCTTTGTTTCCGTCATTGGTTTGTTTGGACTGATCTGGTTATATACCCGTGAATTTTACGTTTTGTCGAATACCATTGGCGCAAAGCAGCTGGTTTGGGGTTCTATGATAACGGCAGCTATTTTATTGACTGGGTGTATCGGTTGGTTTCGCAAACGCTTCATGCCCTGGGAAAACCATATCACGGAATTATTGTTTATCATCATCTTTGGCATACTGTTCGCCCCATTTTTTGGTAGCCTACTCAATAGGTTTTTAGGCGTCAGTATCACACAACCCTTTGATTTTGTGAGCGAAATGCCTTATGCTGCTATGGGTTACGGCATAATGAAAGATGAAAAAATTACGCCCACAGGCTGGTACCTTACCGTGCGTGAGGCGGGCAAGGTACATCGGTTCAGGTACAGAACCCATGCGTACTACCCAATCAGCCGCCCCGGCGACACCCTGTTGTTGCCCATCCGTAAGGGCCTGTTTGGATTCAGGGTCATGGAACTAAAATAAAGCTAATTTTGATCGGCATTTTTTATTTCAGTTTCGTCCTTTTACCTTCGCACCTCGTTTTTTTAAAAAAGCATATAAACACAAAAATGTCACAATTTAAATCGGATGTAGAAGCCGTTGACGCACTTGCTCGAGCATATAAAGATTTGAGCGTCGAAATAGGCAAAGTGATCGTAGGGCAGGATGATGTGGTAAAGGCCGTAATTATTTCCTTGTTCTCTAATGGCCACTCTCTTCTTGTAGGGGTTCCCGGTCTTGCCAAAACCCTGTTGGTCAGTACTATAGCCGAAGTATTGGACCTTGAGTTCAAGCGCATACAATTTACCCCGGACTTGATGCCTTCAGACATCACAGGCTCGGAGATTTTGGACGAAGACCGGCATTTTCGCTTCAACAAGGGGCCAATTTTTGCCAATATCGTCTTGGCCGATGAGATAAACCGTACGCCGCCCAAGACCCAGGCCGCCCTTTTGGAAGCCATGCAGGAGCGCTCTGTTACCGTGAGCGGTCATCGCCATGTGCTACCTGTTCCCTTTTTTGTTTTGGCCACCCAAAACCCCATCGAACAAGAAGGCACCTACCCACTTCCCGAGGCGCAGTTGGACCGTTTTATGTTCAACATCCCGCTCACTTACCCTACTTATGAGCAGGAAGTAGAAGTGGTAAAAAACACTACCAGCGGCCGAAAGATAGAACTTTCTCATGTGCTTACTGCAGCCCAGATACTTGAATTTCAACAGGTTATCCGAAAAATGCCTGTTGCGGACAATGTCCTTGAATATGCCGTAGGTCTTACTGCCAAAACGCGCCCCGGCTCAGCAAGGGCTACCAAAGAAGCCAATAATTACCTCAGCTGGGGAGCAGGACCTCGCGCCAGTCAGTATCTGGCCCTGGGTGCAAAATGCCATGCCGCACTGCGGGGCAAGTACTCACCGGACATCGAGGATGTGCAGGCCATTGCCAATTTAGTACTGCGTCACCGTATTGTGCGCAACTATAAAGCGGAAGCTGAAGGGGTTACAGAAGACAATATCATAGAAGCAATGCTCTAATTGTGGCTTGGAACTCCTATCACTTTTACCCTTTAGAAGTACCTGACGTGTTCCTTGCACGTAGCCTTCGCCCCTTTTTGGAACGCCACGTGTGGCCCCAAAAAGGGGCGCGCGCTTTTTTTCTGCGCTATGACGATGAAAAAGGCCCACATATCCGGCTGCGTTTCAAAGGAGAACAAGAATGGTTGGACAACAGCCTCCAGCCAGTCTTTGAGGAGTGGTTCAGGGAAAGGGGTAAATGGGAGTCGCAGCCTTATTTGCCAGAGGCCGATCGTTTTGGTGGTGAAGAAGCATTGAGCCTTGCCGAAGAACATTTTCACATCAGCAGCCGCGTGGTACTGGATCGCCTGAATCGGCCCTATTCATATGGCGATGCCATACTTTCTCATGTGCTTACTGCAGCCCAGATACTTGAATTTCAACAGGTTATCCGAAAAATGCCTGTTGCGGACAATGTCCTTGAATATGCCGTAGGTCTTACTGCCAAAACGCGCCCCGGCTCAGCAAGGGCTACCAAAGAAGCCAATAATTACCTCAGCTGGGGAGCAGGACCTCGCGCCAGTCAGTATCTGGCCCTGGGTGCAAAATGCCATGCCGCACTGCGGGGCAAGTACTCACCGGACATCGAGGATGTGCAGGCCATTGCCAATTTAGTACTGCGTCACCGTATTGTGCGCAACTATAAAGCGGAAGCTGAAGGGGTTACAGAAGACAATATCATAGAAGCAATGCTCTAATTGTGGCTTGGAACTCCTATCACTTTTACCCTTTAGAAGTACCTGACGTGTTCCTTGCACGTAGCCTTCGCCCCTTTTTGGAACGCCACGTGTGGCCCCAAAAAGGGGCGCGCGCTTTTTTTCTGCGCTATGACGATGAAAAAGGCCCACATATCCGGCTGCGTTTCAAAGGAGAACAAGAATGGTTGGACAACAGCCTCCAGCCAGTCTTTGAGGAGTGGTTCAGGGAAAGGGGTAAATGGGAGTCGCAGCCTTATTTGCCAGAGGCCGATCGTTTTGGTGGTGAAGAAGCATTGAGCCTTGCCGAAGAACATTTTCACATCAGCAGCCGCGTGGTACTGGATCGCCTGAATCGGCCCTATTCATATGGCGATGCCATGTTTGATGCCATACGGCTCAATATTGCCCTGATCATCGCCGCCGATTTTGATCGAGAACGCGCCTCATGGTATTTTGGCCAGTTGGCAGACCAATGGCTGCGCCTGTTTTT
>CAZIKN010000134.1:0-14683 GCA_964539805.1 uncultured Saprospiraceae bacterium
CACAAAAGCAGAATTTGCCAACTCTTTCAATCGGGAAATAAAAGTATCAGGCCGTAACCGCGTTCATTGTCAGGTTTATCGTATTGATCCGCGTTGATCAAAACGGCATCAAGGATTTCCTGCGCTGTTTTTTCCGGGAAAGCACTCCAAAGAGAGGCAAGACTGCCCGCCAGCATGGGCGAGGCCAATGAGGTGCCGCTGCTTTGGGCCAAATTGGTGCCGGAATACCCACAGACCACCACCTCATCGCCGGGGGCCATCAGGTCGGGTTTGATACGGCCGTCGGCTGTAGGCCCCCAGGAACTAAAGGAGGCGCGTTTTCGATTCAGGCTGACGGCCCCTACTGAAATGAGCCCGGGCGCATCAGCCGGTGAGCCAATGTGTTTCCAGGGATGGTCTCCTTCATTGCCTATGCTGTTGCACACGATCATGCCTTTTGTGGCGGCTATGGTTGCCCCACGCGAGCCAATAGTGCTGCGCCCATCTAATTCATGGTACCAATGACCAAGTGTGGTATCATTGAATTTGGTGTAGCCCAATGAGGCATTGATAATGTCCACCCCGGCGCTATCCGACCATTCGGCCCCGGCGATCCAGTTGGCTTCTTCTACGGGAAATTCTCCACCGGTGTCCTCCGTTTTGAGCAAAATATAGGTAGCATCAGGGGCTGTGCCCATGAAATAACCCGGCAAATTGGCGGCCATCACGGATAATACGCTGCTGCCATGTGAGGCGGCTTCATAAAGTCCATGATCGTGCTCCACAACATCATAACCAGGTATCAAGCGCCCCTGCAGGTCAAGGCTGTCAAAAAAATTCAGGATGTCCACATTGGTGAAGCCGCCATCCATGACGGCTATTTGTATGCCTTTGCCCCTATATCCTGCGGCATGCAAAAAATCCGTGCCCATCAGGCTGTTTTGTGCCCAGGTATAGCCTTCTGTTGGTACGGCCTCCTGATTGGGTATTTTGGGCAGTTCTGTCAGGAGCTTTCGTGGTTGAACGGGCTTGTTGGGCGGGTTGCGATAACGCAAATGGGGGCCTAAGTACTGCACCTTTTTGACAAAGGGTAAACGGCGCAGGGACGCCACGGCATCTGAATCGGCAATGACCGTTGCCGCGTTGAGCCATCGGGAAGTATGGTGTAAGCTGACACCGGGAATGTTGAGGGCGCGCAGGTAGTGGGGGTTTACGGGCAAATCATTTTCCACCACGGCTATGCCCGCTTTTGCCCGGCGCTCAATGGCGCGTGCCGAAAGGAACTCAAACGGTTTGCAGGTACAATAAGGGCTGTTGTTTTTATCCGAAAATTCAATCCAATACTTATACTGTCGCTTTTGCGCATAGAGACTATTAAAAATGAAGAACAGTGAAGCGCTCAAAACGAAGAGGCCGCGCCAGCAATGGTATCGCATCATCATGGGAAAAAAGATGGTATTTCGGATTACATTTCTTCTTCTGCAGCTACCAATTGGTACATAAACTGATCCACATTGGCATCATTTAATTTAAAAACGCCTTGCAGGGTAATGAAGTCATCCGTTTTATAGCGGCGTGGCGATTTGCTGAACACAAGGGCCATAATGGTTTCCGGGCCAGCGCCGCCGCAGAAAAAACAGGCTGCATAAGGGTTTTTGCTCAGGGCGTACATACCCACGTCAAGCGGGATGATGTAGCCGCTTACCGTAATTTTTTTGCCTTCCAAAGCGCGCAGTTTAGCTCCAAAAACCGGATAGTCAAAGTATTGATCGTAGTCCTTGTTGAATTTTTTCTTGAATTTTACATCTTTGAGCATTTCCCAGACCACCTTGACGGGTTTGTCCGCGCTATCCATCTGCATGCGGGCTTTTTCCAGCACCTTGGGATCCACATCATTGTTAAATTTGCCGGCACCGTGCATCAAACCGTGCTCATCCTCCCATACATTGTCCATTATAGTGGGGTCGTCACTTGGCGTATATACTGTTTGGTCAGCACTCGTGGCAGCCATAGCGATGGCAGGAGGCTCTTGTTCAAATTTTTTGTCAATCTGGTGGTTGCGATACTGGCGTAAAATTTCGCCTTTAAGCCCATAGAGGACTACCGCAACAGCCAACGCGAGAACAATACCTAACTTATTCATTTGCAAGTGTTTTTGAAATATTAAGCGAATAGGCTTTAAGGGCCGGGATCAGCGCTGCCACCAAGCCGATGCCCAAAGTCAACAACAGAAGCCAAGCTTCCTGGGGCCATTTGAAATGGTAATTTTCAAAGGAAAAATGATACTCGCGCTCGGCTGCCTTTGAAATTAGCCAGAGTGCCAGGCGGCTTAGGGCAATACCGCTCAAAAAGCCCGCAAGGCATAGCCACAGGCTTTCAAGCAGCACCATCCACATTAATTGGCCACGGCTTGCGCCCATGGTCCGCATCAGGGCCAGCTCATAACGCCTTTCTTTCAAGGTATTGTACAAGGCTATAAAAACACTGAGTGCCGCCAATGCCATGATGGCCCAACCTAACCAGCTGAGGGCTTCAATACCAATGCCGAAGAGTGAAAAAATACGGTTTACCTCTACTACAGGCGACGCCAATTGCATATTTGTTTGTTGGGCTACCATACGTGGCCATTGTACGATGGCCATTGGACTTCTAAACTTGAACAGTACGGCGGTGATGTCCTGCCCTTCCTCAACGGCTTCCTTTGACGCGATGCTGCCAGGAGCCTCACCATCGTCATGTTTCACATCTTCCGCACCATGATCGTGGTCTGCATGATCATGATCTGCATGATCCGCTTCGTGGTCTTGATCGCTGTGCTTATGATCTGTATCATGCTCATGTGCCACATCATGGTGGTCATGTGGCTCTTCCTCATCATGGTGGTCATGCATGGCCCACACGCTGGATATGTTGCTGAGGATCAGGTTGTCCAAAACGGTTCCGCTTGGTGAAAGAATACCGCATACTTTATAAGCATGCTCGCGGTGTTCTTCACCGCCCTCGGCGGTACCATGAGTGCCGTAAAACTCGGAGCCTGGCGCAAGTTGAAGTTTTTGGGCTAATTCGGCCCCCACAACGACCTCAAAATTTTGTTCAAAAATACGGCCCTGTGCCACAGTCGCCCTGTATTTTTCGATATAGGCTGGCGTAGTGCCCACTATGCTGAAGCCGCGATAAGCATCGCCGTAAGCCAGCGGAATGGCGGATGCCACCATGGGGTTTTTCATCCATTTTTGTGCATCGGCATAAGGTATATTGCCTGTTGGGGCATCTAAATGATACACTGCGGAAAGGATGAGCTGGAGCGGGCTGCCCTTTGCGCCCATGACCAGATCAACGCCCTCTATGCTGCGCTCAAATTTTTGTTGGAACTGATCCTGCAAGAGCAGCAGCAGCGAAATAATGGCCACGCTGGCGGTTAGCAAAACCCAGCTAAGCAAGGCCGAAAGCGGCTTGTGCAATATGTTTTTCCAGGCTATTTTCAGGATCATAGGAGGTCTATTTGGTTGGTATAGAGGGATTTGAGTCTTTGATCATGGGTAACCACGATCAGGGCGGCCTTGGCGTCGCGGGCCTGTTCTTCCAAAAGCGTTGCCACGAGGCGGCAGTTGTTGTCATCCAGGCTGGAGGTAGGCTCGTCGGCCAACAACAGCTGCGGGTCATTCATCAGGGCGCGGGCTATGGCTGCACGTTGTTGTTGCCCGATGCTGAGTTGTGCCGGTTTTTTGTGTGCCTGTGCTGCTATACCGAGATGCTCGAGCAGTTGTTGGGCTTTTTTGGTGTTTTTTCGGCCATTGGGGAGCCAACTGGCGAGTTCCAGGTTTTCCAGAACACTCAGCGATGCCACGAAGTGTGCTTGTTGGAAAACCATACCGATGTGTTGGCCGCGAAAGCGGTCCAATTTTCGGCCATTCATTTTGGCAAGATCCGTACCTTTTATCCTTATTTCGCCGGATGTAGGTGAAAGCAGGCCGCCGAGCAGGTGCAGGAAGGTGGTTTTTCCTGTACCTGATGGGCCGGTTACAAGCAAGGTCTGGCCTGCTTCGCACTCAAGATTGGGGAATTGAAAGCGCGTTTGTTCATTGTAGGCAAACGCTATGTTGTTTGTGTTGATCATATCAGAGGCACAAAGTTAGGGATGGATTGAAAATATTGGGAAGTTTTATTTTGGGGAATCGCTTGACGAAATCCTTCATGAATCCTGAACGCAGGTTTGTTTTCGACACGAATGTGCTGGTGAGCGCTTTTTTGTTCAGGAAAGGCATCCACGACAAGCATTTGATTTGGCCATGTCGCTAGGCATGGTCATTCGCACCAATGAGACATTGGATGAGTTATGGGAGGTGCTTGTGCGACCAAAATTTGACCGCTTTTTATCGCTGGCAGAACGGATTACCTTACTCCAAGGTTTCGAGCAGATTACACAAGATTTCCCTGTTATTTCAACTGTTACAATTTGCCGCGACCCGAAGGATAACAAGTTTTTGAGTCTTGCTCTTTCTGCAAATGCCGAGTGCATCACCTCTGGGGATCAAGATTTATAGGTGCTTTCTGAGACATTTCCCATCCCAATCCTTACGCCTGCGCAGTTTTTTGCAGAAAAAAGTCCAGATTAAAACACTTGGCCAACCTACGTTTTATGTCCGAATTAGCCCTAAAACGCATCGCAGAAAACAAAGCCAAGCACGCCCGGGGCGAGGATGCGCGGGTGTTGGATTTGGGGCAGTGAAAAGAATTTCCAAGCTTTGTGCAATGATCTAAAAACCATATTTTTGCAAAAAATTAACCGTACAAGTGCACATGACTTCAACTGGTCAATTATTACAAACGCCTCTAAACGCAGCTCAACTGGAACTGCTACAACTTTTCGCAGGAGGCCTCACCGACGAACAAATCGTTGAATTGCGCCGTATTTTATTGGATTTCAAGTTCAAACGTGTAACTGCCTTGGCTGATAAGTTTGTAGCCGAAAAAGGCTGGGATTCGGCAGATATTGCCAAAGATGCACAAGATATCAAGCGTACGCCATACCCTAAGAACCAATAAGCCAAAACCAGATGAGGGTTGTTCTGGATACCAATGTTTTGTTGCAAATCATTTCAAGCAAATCCGAGCATTATTGGATTTGGGAGGCCTTGCGTACACAGCAATTTACGCTTTGCATCACGAGCGACATCCTCCTCGAATATGAAGAGATACTACTCAACAAGCGAAACCCGGAACTGACCCAACTTGTACTTGAGGTAATTTTATTGATGCCCAATCTGGCGCGGGTAGAAACCTATTTCCATTTCGGACTTCCCTCCAAAGACCCCGACGACCAAAAATTCGTTGATTGCGCAATTGCTTGCGGTGCGGATTATCTCATAACAGAAGACAAGCATTTTGAAGAAGTGAAACACACTCCGTTTCCATCCATAAACATAATGGGACCTCATCAATTTAGATTAGTTTGGGAAAGTTATCTCAAATCAAGAAAACCTTGATCAAATATGTCCGAACTCGCCCTAAAACTTATCGCCGAAAATAAAGCCAAACACGCGCGGGGCGAGGATGCGCGGGTGCTGGATTTGGGGAATTGCGGATTGACGAAGGTGGTGGAGATGGTTTGGAGCAAGAAATTTTTGGACTAAAAAAGTAAAATAACTTACCTTTGGATCGCTTTTCATCCACATCAACTTAATTGTAGATAAAAATGATGCAACCACAACCCAAAAGCATGAGCAACCTACAACTGGAACTCTTGAAACTTTATGCCCGCGATGTGCAGGAAGCGGACTTATTGGCCATACGCTATATGATTGGGCTTTATTTTGCGGAAAAAGCCACCGCTGCAATGGACGATTTTATTGAAAACAACAACCTAAGCCCTCAACAACTCGCAAACATGGCGTATGAACACTGGCGCACTCAAAATCGTACTTGATACCAATGTAGTGGTTTCGATGATTGGGCGAACATCTCCGAATCGTTGGATTTTTGATAAAATATTAGCAGGCGAGTGCATCCTATGTATTTCCAACGAAATACTTTTTGAATACGAGGAAGTGTTTGCTTCCAAAACCACACAAGAAGTCGCTACCAATTTCACGGATTTTCTCGTTTCCTTCCCAAATGTGGAACAAGTACAGGTATATTATCACTGGTCTTTGATTGCAAACGACCCAGACGATAACAAATTTGTGGATTGTGCAGTCGCCGCAAAAGCCTTTTGTATTGTTTCCGAAGACCGTCACTTTCGTCCCTTCAAAAACAACGAACACCCGCCGCTTCGGGTGTTGACGGTAGGTGAGTTCGAAGCAATGTTCGTTTGAATTTTCAAATTTCCCTCCGTTATGTCCGAATTAGCCCTAAAACTTATCGCAGAAAATCAATCCCAGCGACAACAGGAACGATGAAATCAAAAACGCAATGGCCGAATCCAATGCAAATCAAAGACAAGGTGGCCACCGAACTGAGGAATCTGCTGGAAGATTGGAGTTGATGCCTGAATGGACATAGGTTCAATCCGCGTAGTAAAACACTCCATGTCTCCTTCCCCCACAATCCGCGCAATCTGTGCAAAAATCCGCGCAATCTGCGGGAAATTAACCCCAAACACCTATCCCAAATTAAATCAATTTGTTTTAAAAAGTTTCCTACCTTTGCCCCGCTCATAACCCATACCTCATACCTCATACCTCATACCTCCCCCTCATCCTTAGAAAATGACCTACGCAAACCGCATAGCGCCCATCCTGAACATACCCGCCCAGCGGGTGAATGCCGTGATCGAACTCTTGGAGGGCGGGGCCACCATACCCTTTATCTCGCGCTACCGAAAAGAAGCAACTGGCTCCTTGGACGAAGTGCAAGTGGCTGATATTCAAGATTATTGGAAAAAAATGCAGGAATTGGACAAGCGCCGAGAGGCCATCCTGCAAAGCATAGAAGAGCAAGGCAAGCTCACGCCCGAACTGCGCAAGGCCATATTGGCGGCAACCACCATGACCGAGTTGGAAGACCTTTACCTACCCTATCGCCCCAAGCGCAAGACCCGCGCCTCGGTGGCTATCGAACGCGGCCTGGAGCCATTGGCCAAACGGCTTTTTGCCCAAAAAGACAAAGAAGTAGAAACCCTGGCCGCCCAATACCTCAACGATCAGGTGCCAACCGTGGACGATGCCCTGCAAGGCGCGCGCGACATCATGGCAGAGTGGGTCAGCGAGGACATCAAAGCCCGCGACAAGGTACGCCGCCATTTTGAGCGTTGGGCCGTCATCAGCAGCCGATTGGTGCGCGGCAAAGAGGAAGAAGGAGCCAAATACCGCGATTATTTTGACTGGAGCGAGCCGCTGAAAAACTGCCCCTCGCACCGCCTGCTGGCCATGCGACGAGGCGAGGAAGAAGGCTTCCTGCGCGTGGGCGTCGCCCCCGAAGAGGAAAAAGCGGTGATGGATTTGGAGGATATGTTCGTCATCGGTTACGGCGAATCGGCATCACAGGTGCGCCAGGCCGTGAAAGACAGCTACAAGCGCCTGCTCCAGCCCTCCATCGAGACGGAATACCGCAACGCGAGTAAGGAAAAAGCCGATCAGGAAGCCATTCGGGTGTTCGCCGAGAACCTGCGCCAGCTGCTGTTAAGTGCTCCTTTGGGCGAAAAACGTATCATGGGTATTGACCCTGGCTTTCGTACAGGCTGTAAAGTGGTGTGTTTGGATGAAAGTGGCAACTTACTGCACAATACTACTATTTATCCCCATGAACCACAGCGACAAGTTTTTGAAAGTCAGTCTGTTGTGGAACATTTAGTGGACAAGTACAACATTGCAGCCATATCAGTTGGCAATGGTACCGCAGGCCGAGAAACCATGGATTTTTTGCGGAAAACCAAATTTTCAACCCCTGTTGAGGTCTTTCAGGTAAATGAGGCCGGAGCCTCCATTTACAGTGCCAGCGAGGTGGCCAGGGAGGAATTTCCCACACATGACATTACGGTGCGCGGTGCCGTCAGCATTGGCCGTCGCCTGATGGATCCATTGGCGGAGTTGGTCAAAATTGACCCCAAAAGCATCGGCGTTGGCCAATATCAGCATGATGTAAACCAAACCCAGCTCAAGGATGGCTTAGACCGCACAGTAGAAAGTTGTGTAAATGCTGTCGGGATTAACCTGAATACGGCCAGCAAACACCTGCTTACCTATGTCAGCGGACTTGGGCCAGTGCTCGCGCAAAACATCGTGCAATACCGTGCGGAAAACGGGCCCTTCAAAAAACGCAGCGAACTGAAAAAAGTGGGCCGCTTAGGCGATAAAGCTTATGAACAATGCGCAGGCTTCCTGCGTATCCGTGATGCCAAGAATCCTTTAGACAATACGGCGGTGCACCCCGAACGTTATGAATTAGTGGAGCAAATGGCCTCTGATTTGGGCTGCAAAGTCCTTGATCTTGTGCAAAATCGCGAAAAAAGGCAGGCCATTGACCTCAAAAAATATGTGCGTGGAGATGTGGGCCTGCCCACCTTACAGGATATTATGAAGGAACTGGAAAAACCCGGGCTTGATCCACGCGGGGCGGCTAAACCCTTTGAATTTGGCAATGTGCACCGCTTGGAAGACCTACAGCCGGGTATGATCTTGCCTGGTATTGTGACCAATATCACCAATTTTGGGGCGTTTGTGGACATCGGGGTGAAGGAAAGCGGCATGGTGCACGTCAGCCAAATGGCCGATAAATTTGTCAAAAACCCGATGGAAGTCGTTAGCTTGGGGCAGCATGTAACGGTGCGTGTGGTGGAAGTGGACATGGTGCGAAAGCGGGTGGCTTTGAGCATGAAAGGCATTTGATTTCATTGGCGGCAGGCGGGCCTATTGTCGCTTGCTCAAATTAAGAATAGCCTCTACCAAGTCAGCATTGATTTTTTTTTGTTCTTCCAATTCTTTTTTGGCCAATTCCAAGGCCTCGCTTGCCGCTGAAAGTTCGCGCTGCAAGCGGCTTATCTCGTCCTGCGCAGACTGATAAAGGGGACTGGGTTCTTCCACCGTTCGCATTTCGCCATCTTCTTCAAAGAATTGATCCGGGAGATGAAACACCTCCAAGGCTTTTTTCAAAGGCTTGGGCGGTAATTTGTCCATTTTATAGAGCCGTGGCAGGTATGATTTGTCAATACCCATTGCTTCTGCTATTTCTTCCGCATTGCGGTGGTCACGGCGCACCAAAAGCAGCAATTTTTCTCCTTGTTTCATATTATTTTTCAGCGCAACGATTTGGGTTTTGTGCAAAAAGTGCACTTTTTGGTATATTTTATAATTGTTGAAATTTTTTTCAAAAATTAAGAAAAATAATTATTCAAAAATTATAAAAATCTAATTAATGGATATATTTTTGTCCTTTAATTGTTTGTTTCAGCAAAAATATATCAATATGTCGGATTTTTTGCATCAACCTGAACAAAATGACCACCATGTGGTCTGTGAAACCGTAGCATATCGCTACAGCAATGCAAAAGACATTATGCTGGTGGGCGAGGCGGAAATCTCCCTGACCGTGATGACCATACAGGACATGCAAGGTCTTTCCCTTGCTAATATGCAGTCCGTAAGGGTGGATGTGCTGAGTGCATACGATCCTGATGGTAAGGATCAATATGCCTTTGTTATGGCGGACGCTGCGCTCAGGAAGGCAGTTGAGGACATTGCCTTAGAGCACTACCTAAGGCCGCCAAAAGCAGTTATTGAGCTGCCTGTAAGGCGAGTGGAGTGGTAATAATTTGTCTGTAAACGGGCTAATTTCAATATTTTTTGGTTAAATTAAGAATTACATGGGTGCTTCCTTTTGCAATTTGTTAAATGTTTTGATTTTTGCCAAAGAATCAACACACTATATCCATGAAATCAAAGCGCTGGCAAATGATACCGACCGACGAGGCTACCGTCAGCACTTTGTCCAATGCCCTGGAACTTGAGCCGCTGTACTGCCGCCTTTTGGCACAGCGCAAGGTAAACAGCCCGGAAGAAGCCAAGCGTTTTTTTCGGCCAAGTCTGCGTGACTTGCACAATCCTTTCTTGATGAAAGATATGGATATTGCCGTCGAACGGCTTGATGTGGCCCTTCGGCGCGGCGAGCGCATCCTGCTTTACGGGGATTATGATGTGGACGGCACCACGAGCGTAGCATTGATGTATGATTTTCTTAGCCGTTTTTACCGAAATTTGGATTATTACCTTCCCGACCGCGATAAGGAGGGCTATGGCGTGAGCCTGGCGGGTGTGGAATATGCCAAACAAGAGGGCATTACGCTCATCATTGCCATGGATTGTGGCATCAAGGCGCATAAAGCCATAGAAAAAGCCAACCATTATGGGATTGACTTTATCGTGTGTGACCATCACATGCCTGAAGGCGAACTGCCTGCTGCTGTAGCCAACCTTGACCCCAAACGCCCTGATTGTCCTTATCCCTATAAAGAGCTAAGTGGTTGTGGTATCGCTTTCAAATTAGCACAGGCGCTTGCCCTGCAAAACAACATGCCAGCCGAAGAATTGGAAGACCTGTTGGATCTCGTGGCAGTGAGTATCGCCTGTGATATAGTGCCCATGGATGGTGAAAACCGCATCCTGGAGTACCACGGCCTTCGTCGCCTCAATCGTTCGCCACGTATGGGTTTTTGGGCCCTGATAGAACGCCTTCAACAAACCAAGCCATTGGATATTAATGAATTGGTGTTTGGCCTTGGGCCGGTTATCAATGCTGCTGGCCGCTTAGGCGATGCTCGTGAAGCAGTTCGCCTTCTCCTGTCTGCGGACAAAAATTCCGCACTTGACCAAACGGACCGCCTTCTGGGCCGCAACCGTGAGCGCCGCGAAATGGATTTAGCCACAACGGAAGATGCCCGTCAGCGCTTTAAGGCAAACCCTGATTGGAAAGACAAAAAAAGTATAGTCCTTTATGAGCCAGCCTGGCATAAAGGGGTTATTGGTATTGCATCAAGCAGGCTTACCCAGGAGTTCTACAAGCCTTCCGTGATCCTGACGGACAGCAATGGCATAGCAGTAGGCTCTGCCCGATCCGTGCAAGGATTTGACCTTTATGAGGCCCTGCGAGATTGTGAGGACATGTTCCACTCTTATGGCGGCCATGCCCATGCCGCAGGCCTACAGATGCCTATTGAAAATGTTGCGGCGTTCAAGGAGAAGTTTGAGCAGTTGGTCAATGAGCGCCTGTTACCTGAAGATGAAAACCCTGTGGTTGACATTTGTGCAGAAATACAACTCCATGACATCAATCGCAGTTTGGTGCGGCGCTTGCAGCGTTTTGCACCTTTTGGCCCTGAAAACAGAACACCCGTATTTATGGTGCGCAATGTGGTGGATAGCGGATACAGTCGCCTTTTGGATAACAATCACGTGCGTTTGTCGGTGTGTAATCCAGGCTCCCGTGTTTCCTGGCCGGGTATTGGCTTTGGGCTGGGTGCCGATTTTATGGAAGTAAAGGATGGCCCTTTTGATTTGGCTTTTACCTTAAAAGAGGACGAGTGGAAAGGCCAAAAAAATATAACGATGTACATCAAAGCAATCAGGGCATCTGTGGTATAATGCAATACTATTTTGTGTTCAAACCATACGGTATGCTCAGCCAATTTACGCGCGAGCAAGAAGGGCAAGTCACCTTAGCTGATTTGGGCTTTCATTTTCCGGCCAATGCTTATCCTGTGGGGCGTTTGGATGCCGATAGCGAGGGCCTGCTTTTAATAACCAATGATAAATCTTTGAATGCCAAACTTTTAAATCCTAAAAGCCATGCCCCAAAAACATATCTGGCTCAAGTAGAGGGTATTCCATCAGAGGCTGATCTGGAAAAACTCCGCCAAGGCATCGTTATCAGAATCAACGGCGAGGCCTATCGGACTAAGCCGGCTCAGGTACGCTTATTGACAGAAGCGCCTGATCTGCCCGTGCGAAATCCGCCCATCCGTGTGCGAAAATCCATTCCGGATAGTTGGTTGGAAATCACGTTGACAGAAGGGAAAAACAGGCAGGTACGACGTATGGGTGCCGCTGTTGGTTTTCCCGTACTGCGCTTGGTTCGCATAGCAATTGGCGCATACCGTTTGGGTGATGGCGTGCTGGCAGGCCTACAGCCAGGACAGGTGTTGGCTGTTAACTCATTTCGCGTGTAAAAGACTTGTTTGTGAAATTTTAAGCTTTGGCTATCATCTCAATGCCTCTGACTAATTTGTCCAATTCAGCCGTGGTGGTATAAACATTTGGAGTAATGCGTACGCCATTAATTTTTTCCCAGTCAATGCTCACAGTATGAATTTTTTGCTTGCTAAAAAGTGTGTCCATTACTTCAAAGGCTTTTTTGCCTTCTATGCTGAAATTGCCGATGGCGCAGCCCCATTCGGGGTGGAGAGAGGTGTTCAGCTTTACCCCGCGAATGTTTTTTACCTGCTCCATCCAGTAATTTTTCATAAAAAAGAGGCGGTTTTGTTTTCTTTCGGAGCCGATCATGTTGTGCAAATCCAAAGAATAACCAATGGCCATTTCAATGGGAAAGGAGCGCGTGCCTAACGATTCAAATTTGCGGATATTATCCCCATCAGGTTTGTCATTGGACAAAAGTGGCCATATACCCGGTATTTTTTCTTTTTTAATCCACATCAGGCCGCTGCCGTAAGGGCCGCAAAGGAATTTGTGCAGGCTGGTACCCCAATAATCACAGTTCAGCTCAGGTATTTTATAGTTTAGTAGTGCAAAACTGTGTGCGCCATCTACCAAGACTTCTATGTTGCGGCTCTTGGCCTGATCGGCAATTCGCCTTGCGGGCAAAATTTGTCCATTCCAGTTGATGATATGGGTAATGTGCACTAATTTTGTTTTGTCTGTAAACTTGGATACGAAGGCGTCGGTCAGGTATTTTTCATCCTCCGAGGGCAGTTCCAGATCTACCCATACCAATTTGATACCATCCCGTTTTTCGCGCTGTTTCCAGGCATTGATCATGTTGGGGTAGTCATATTTGGATAAAACTACCTCGTCGCCAGCCTTTAAGGGCAGGCCAAAAACGATGGTGTTCAGGGCTTCTGTGGCATTCCGATTGATGGCAATTTCCTCGGCGTCAACGCCTGCTAATGCGGCTAAATTGTCGCGAAGCGGCTCACGGTCTAATTCAAGGGTGCGCCACATGTAATAGGACGGCGCTTCGCTTGACATACGGTTGTAGTAGTCAAGGGCGTCCATGGTGGCACGAGGGCTGGGCGAAACGCCGCCATTATTGAGGTTGATGATGTTGGGGCTTGAGGCAAAAGCGGAACGGACCTGTCGCCAAAAATCCTCATCTTCATTTGGTGGCAATGGGCTGCTTACAGGATGTATGCCCGGAAAAGCAGCAGCGGAGCTTTGATGCAGGGCAATGCCACCAAGCAAGGCAGCTGTTTGACGGATGAAGGAGCGTCTTGTGTTATACATTGTTGAAAAAGGTAAAAAAGTAAGGGGACGAGATAGGATTAAAAAGGACGTTTTACTCAGAACTAAGGTGTTAAATTCGGCTGCGAAGGTAATCTTTACTTTGATTATTTGAAAATAGCGATCTTTGCAGGATATTTGGTGTTCAAATTTAATACGTATCAATTGGATATGAAAAAAAGACTACTCTTTGTATTGCTCATGGCGTTGGGTTCGCGCATGGCTTTTGCTGCAGCGGGGATATGGCGTACTGCTTTTTTAGTCAACTGGAATGGCGCATTTCAATGGTATTATAGTGGTTCAAACAATCCTGCAAATAATCACATTCTGTTGAATAATAGTAATTTTTTGGGAATACTGCCTTCTTCGGGGAATTATTTCTTGCTTGATCCCTATTTTTTCAGTTTTGAAAATGCTGGATGTAATATCACTGCAGGACGATTTTATTATCGTTTTTATAAGGTAGGAAGCACACCTGGAGCTTTTAATATTCTCACCTTAAGTTTTGCTAAAGATTGTGCTGACCCAAATTGGAGGGTTGATCATAATGCTTGCAGTACCAGTAATGGCGATGAGGAATGGGGAAACGATGTTTCTCCTATCAACTTTATTATGGAAACAGAAGCTGTCTACATGGGACTGGGCGATTATAAATTAGATGTATATTGGCAAGCAGATGTGGGCAATTGTGGTGCAACAACTACGCTAACCACAAATACGTTTACCTGTACGTATACAGTTTCTGAACCCCTTTTCACCGATTTTGCCAAATTTGAGGCACAAAGAATAGGCCGGGAAGTAAGCCTTGGATGGGTTACCACGAACGAACGGGATACTGAAAATTTTGAGGTGTTGCGTTCCGGTGATATGCGGGATTGGCAAACAATCCAAACCATTACAGCCAAAGGAGGATCAACTAATGCCATTGCTTATCAGGCCACGGATGAAAAACCTTTGGTAGGTATTAATTATTATCGCTTACGCAGCAATGAATACAATGGTAATGCCTACTATAGCTCTCCTATCGTGCAGGTACGCATGTCCACTGAGGGCCGATTTATGGTGGCCCCTAACCCAGCCTATGATGGGCGAGTAAACTTCTATTTTTCAGACCATGCCAGCGAGCAAATATTGTTGCGTCTTTTTGATGCGCAAGGCGTACTGGTAAGGATCTGGAATATGGAAAACATCATTAAGGACGAGCCCTATCCTGTTGATGTTTCACAATTGCCATCAGGTACGTATTTTATTCAAATTCA
>CAZIKN010000135.1:0-14622 GCA_964539805.1 uncultured Saprospiraceae bacterium
TATTCGTACCTGTGGAGCAACGGGGCAAGCACCCCGTCTATCAGCCAGCTGGCAGGAGGCATTTACACGCTAACCATTACGGATGCCAATGGCTGTACCCAGGTTTTGACGGCCCAGGTAAAAACGACCATCGCTACCCATGAGGCCGATTGGATAGGCAGTTTGCAATTATCGCCCAACCCAACAAATGGTGCGGCATTGCTCGAGATTCAGCTGCTACAGGCCGAGGCCCTGCGCTTGCGCGTACACGATGCTGCTGGCCGTTTGGTTTGGGAACTGGCGGCTGATGCAGCTGCCACAATTAATCAAATAATTGATTTACAAAACTATGCAGCAGGGGTTTACCACCTTAGCATACAAAGTCGAGATCGGGTGGCCACACGGAAGTTGGTGTTGATGAAGTAAAGTGTTTTTTCATTTGTTTTAGCACAAACATGAGTCATCCCGAATTTTTAGCAGGATTCCGCTGGAAAAAGCCCGAAAAAGGTGCGTAGCACTGCAATCTTTGTAGGGAGAGCGGTATCCCCAAGATTCAGCAGGTGCGTAGCACCGAAATTTTTGCAGCATTGTGCATGGAAGTTCCGGTGCTACGCACCTCATAAATCATTGATTGTCCGGTGCTACAAAGATTTCGGTGCTATGCACCTTGCGACACAAATTCCGGGATGACTCATGTTTGTGCTAAAAAAACGCTCTTCCGCGGTGAATCGAAGGATTTTTCACAAAACAATCTTGTTCTTTGTAGCTTTTGTGGTAAAATTGCCGAACAAAACGAACACGATGAACACACGACGTGATTTTATCAAAAAGAGTTCGCTCGCCGCTATGGCGGGCAGCATTCCCATGTCCCCAACCCATCCTGAAATACCTACACCTGCAAAGTTGCTCAAGCCCGCTATGCTGCGTGAAGGGGCTACCATATCCCTTATCGCACCCGGCAGCCCTATTGTGCCGGAAAAAGTGGAAAAATCATTGGCCAACCTAAAGGCCCTCGGCTTCCAGGTAAAAGAGGGCCAGTATTGGAAGGAGAAACACGGCTTTTTGGCGGGCACGGATGAGCAGCGGTTGGCGGATTTGCACCGCGCCTTTGAAGACCCGGAAACAGAAGCAGTTTGGTGCGCACGTGGTGGTTATGGTTGTTCCAGATTGTTGCACCAAATTGATTTTCAATTAATTAAAAAAAATCCCAAACCGCTTATTGGCTATAGTGATATTACGGCACTACACATTGCCATTCACCAAAAGACAGGTTTGGTATCTTTTCACGGCCCTGTGGCAGCCTCGGATTATCCCGAAAATACCCTTGCCCACCTCAAAGCAGTGCTGATGCAGGCCTCTATCCCTTACACCTTGCGCTTCCCTGCGCCCGAAGAACAATTGCCCGGAAATGAGTACAGCCCTTTTGTGATCCGTTCGGGAAAGGCACAAGGCCCATTAACGGGAGGCAATTTATCCTTGCTTTCAGCCATGGCAGGCACCCCCTGGGCGCCAAAATTTAAAGGCAAATTGGTCTTTATGGAAGATATTGGCGAGCAGCCCTACCGTATTGACCGCATGCTCACCCAACTCTTAGACGCCACGGACTTGCAAGAGGCAGCAGGCATTGCCCTTGGGGTTTTTAGTGATTGTCAGCCCAAAGGCGAAAGTCCTACATTTTCTTTGGCAGATACCTTACGTTTGCGACTTCAAAATCTCCCAATGCCCATTGCTTATGGGTTCCCGTTTGGGCATGTGGCGCATCAGGCCACCTTTCCTATGGGCATCCGCGCTGAAATGGACACCGAGGCCGGAACGCTCACGTTTTTGGAAGCAGGGGTCAAATTCTGAACATAAGCCCTTTGGGCACTTAATCATACCCACCACATTCATGTATATCCTATCCATTGATCAAGGTACCACCTCCACGCGTACCATTGCCTTTGACAAAAAAGGAAATGTCATAGCGCAAGCCCAACAGGAAATTACGCAGCATTTCCCCAAGCCGGGCTGGGTGGAGCACAATCCTATTGAAATATGGGAATCCGTGCTTTTTACCCTGCGGCAGGTGGCAGAAAAAATAGGCGTCGCCAACATCGCTGCCATCGGCATCACCAATCAAAGGGAAACCACAGTAGTTTGGGACAAACGAACAGGGCGGCCTGTGTACAATGCCATCGTGTGGCAAAGCCGCCAGACTATGGAAATATGTGAAGCCTTGAAAGCCAAGGGACTGGAAGATGAAGTGCGCGAAAAAACGGGCCTCCTGATTGATGCCTATTTTTCCGCCACCAAGATCAAGTGGATTTTGGACTATGCACCGGGCGCCAAAGAAGACGCAGAGGCCGGTCATCTGATTTTTGGTACCATTGATAGCTGGCTGCTGTGGAACCTCACCGAAAATCAGCTGCATGCAACGGACTATACCAATGCCTCGCGCACCATGTTGTACAACATACGCCAACTGGAGTGGGATAATTCCTTGTGTGCCGCGTTGGGCATTCCCATGAGCATGTTGCCTACGGTGATGGACTCCTCTGCTCCTTATGGTTTGATCAAAAAAACGCTTTTGGGCCGTGAGGACATACCCGTGAGTGGCATGGCTGGTGACCAACAGGCGGCATTGTTTGGCCAAGGCTGCTTTGAGAGCGGCATGGCCAAAAATACCTATGGCACGGGCTGTTTTATGCTGATGAACACCGGGAAAAAGGCTTTTCCCAGTGCCAATGGTCTGCTTACCACCATTGCCTGGGGCATCAATGGCGAAGTGGAATATGCCCTTGAAGGCTCCATTTTTGTGGCGGGAAGTGCTATTAAATGGATGCGTGACACGGTGGAACTCTTTGCTGACGCCACCGATACCGAGCATCAGGCCATGAGCCTTTCCTCTGCCGAAAATGTATATATGGTGCCAGCCTTCGTTGGATTGGGTACGCCCTATTGGGATTCTGAGGTGCGAGGGGCCATTTTTGGCCTCACTCGTGGCACTACGCGCTCACACCTCATAAGGGCGGCATTGGAAAGTGTGGCCTACCAGACTAAAGATGTGCTCACGGTGATGGAACAGGATTCCAATATCCAGCTCCGCGCCCTGCGGGTGGATGGCGGCATGGTACGCAACAACTTTTTGATGCAATTTCAAAGCGATATGCTCCGCGTGGCCGTAGAACGACCTGTGGTGCAGGAAACCACAGCCTTAGGTGCTGCCTATTTGGCAGGCTTGGCCGTAGGCTACTGGAAAGACAGGGCCGATATTGCCCAAAACTGGCAGTTGGAGCGGCGTTTTGAGCCGAATATGCCAACATCATCCGCAGAGCAAGCCTACAACGGTTGGAAAAAAGCCGTGGCGGCAGCGCGGATGTTCAAATAATGGGATAGACTTGGCCTATTGCGCCTACATCCTGCATAAAGAAATCATACGATATGCCACAGTCAGCACTTAAACTTACATTCGGCGACACCGAATTTTTCAAAAATATCGGACCAATCCGATTCGAGGGCCGCGATAGCGACAATCCCCTTGCCTTCCGATTTTATGATGAAAACCGCGTGGTAAGGGGTAAAACCATGCGCGAACACCTGCGCTTTGCCGTGAGCTATTGGCATAGCTTCTGCGGAACGGGCGGTGACCCTTTTGGCGCACCCACCAAAGCCTTTCCCTGGCTCCGATCCTCGGATGCCATGCAACAGGCAAAAGATAAAATGGATGCCGCATTTGAGTTTTTTACCAAAATGGGCATTCCGTTCTATTGTTTCCACGATTATGATCTTGTGGCAGAAGGCGAAACCCTGGCAGAAAGCGAACGCCGAATAAACACCTTGGTGGCTTATGCCAAGGAAAAACAGGCCGCCAGTGGCGTGCAGTTGCTCTGGGGCACGGCCAACCTGTTTTCACACCCGCGCTACATGAACGGCGCTGCAACCAATCCCGATTTTGAAGTAGTGGCTTATGCCGCAGCCCAGGTCAAAAATGCCCTTGATGCCACCATCGCTCTTGAGGGCAGCGGATATGTGTTCTGGGGCGGACGCGAGGGCTACCTCTCCCTGCTCAATACAGACATGAAACGGGAACAGGAGCATTTGGCCCGCTTTTTACACATGGCCCGCGACTATGCCCGCAGCAATGGCTTTACCGGCTGCTTTTACATAGAGCCAAAACCTATGGAGCCTTCCAAGCACCAGTATGATTTTGATGCGGCTACCTGTATTGGCTTCCTGCGTGAGCATGGCCTGGATCAGGATTTCAAACTCAATATTGAGGTAAACCACGCCACCCTGGCGCTGCATACGTTTCAGCATGAACTACAGGTGGCAGCCAACGCCGGCATGCTCGGCTCCATTGATGCCAACCGGGGCGATTACCAAAATGGCTGGGACACGGATCAGTTCCCCAACAATGTCCTCGAACTCACCGAGGCCATGCTGGTCATCCTCGAAGCGGGCGGCTTTTCCAGCGGTGGTATCAATTTTGATGCAAAAACGCGCCGAAATTCAACGGATCTGGAGGATATTTTCTATGCACACATTGGAGGTATGGACTGCTTTGCCCGCGCACTGCTCGCCGCCGATGCCATATTGACACAAAGCCCTTACCTGAACATGCGCGCCGCACGCTACGCCTCCTTTGATACCGAGGAGGGAAAATTATTTGAAAGCGGAAAAATGAGCCTCGTTGATCTGGCCAAACGCGCAGGCCAAAACGGCGAACCCCAACAGCGCAGCGGACAACAGGAATTGTTTGAAAATGTGGTGGGAAGGTATGTGTAAAGGCCGGAAGGGGCTGTCTCATAAGGATCAAAACGTGAAGTTATTATTTTATCGTTACTAAGGAGATCTTATGGAATCGGTCACAGGAGTTCCGTCAGCAAATTGAAAAGTCCCTTCATTAGAATTACAATGATCAAATTTAGTACAAATGCCCCACTTTTGCAAAACCCATGTTAACTGCTGTTATTTCTTTTTTTCTTCGGTTATTTGAATAAAGTCTGTTATAAACTTTACTACATTTCCATCTTTGTCATAACCAACATATTTTGGATATAATCCGTCGCCCCAACCTGAACCAAACATTATTACATTGCTGTTTCCTATTTGATAATTTATCCAGTCTTCGCCTCTTGAACTTTTTGGAATGTTTTTATTCTCTTTAAAAAGTTTTTCAAGTTTGTCATTGTAATAATTATTTGAACTGTCGGCTTTATGATATTCACTCACATCTTTGTCAAAAAGTTTGTATGTTTCATAATCAGCAAAACAGCTTAATCCAGCTTTAACAGGATACATTCCATTCATTTTTTTTTCAAAATTGTCAGATAATAGATTTTCTGAAATTAAAGATAGTTCCCAATAGTTCGGTATCTCATCTTTAATAGTAAGTTCTCCATATGCAACTCTTCCTTCAAAGTCGTCAGAAAGTCCAATGTAAATGTAAACAGGGTAATCACCTTTTTTAACTGTCCAATTTTGAGGTAAACCTAATTCTCTAAACATTGGGTCAGTACAAACAACTTGTCCTGTTGGTAAGTGAAGTTGTCCTATTAAAAATCTTTCGTAGTGTTTATTGTTTTTTAAGTCGTTAAAGTCAGAATAATTAAATGAAGTTTCTTCGCCAAAAATATTCTGTCGTACAATTTTACTTTTTTTGTCTTGAATTGAATTCGGTGTAAATGAGTTGTCTTGCACTTTGCTATTGCAAGAGGAAGGTGTCCAAATTGAAGCCATAATTATCAATGTTTGTAGGGTTTTGATAATAGCTGCCCAACTGCAACATAATTGTCTGCCCAATTTTCTCTTTTTTGTTCAGTCGCCTTGCTCCAATATCGTTTATCAAAACTGTCTATTGAGTGTCCGATTTCGTGAAGTAATAAGTTCTCCAAGTAATACTGTTTTATCTTATCTTCTGACCACTTTAAATACCAACCGTTTTCGTCTTCTTTCAATTCTGTTGTGAAGTCTTTGTAGTAGTTCAGAATTTTATTTAATGGTTTCTTTTTTCCTAATCTCATTTTGTTGTCAGTTGGGAATGGATTAAGAACAATCAAATAAACACCACTTCCACAAATAAAAGAACCTTGAAAAGTCTTAGCGTCTATGTAGTCAGTCTTTTTGATTTTTTGAAACCAAATGTGTGTTAAATGGTTTGTTTGGTCTTTTGGAAGTCGGCTAAGTGTTTCTTTTACTTCGTCAACTGTAACAGGGAAATAAAAGTCACGTGAAGGATTGTCAATAATGAAAATTGGGGTTTCTTGTCCTTCGTTTGGGGCAGACAAGTTGTGTTGTCTATTAAAAACATTGTCCGCAAGTTTGGGTCTTTTTCGTCCACCCATTACGTCCCCGAATTTTCGGTTTTTTTTCCAGGCTGTATGTTTTCTTGTTTGCATTGTGTCGTTCGTTAAAATGCCCGCCAACGCCCAAATATACGCATTCCATTAATCCACCTGTACACGTACTGCGTTAATCCAATTTTTTAAAACAATAAAACGCTTTGATAATGAATGTATTATACTCAAATTTTTGTTTAAAAAAATACAATTACGAAACAAAGCAGGTATAAGAGCATGTCTGGGATTTTCCCGCTTGGCCCAAAACGGCTCTTTTTTCAGCATTTTCACCCTTTTTTCAGTCGTGTAGCCCGCTACACTCCTTCAAAAACGATAAAAATGCTGAAAAAATCTCTCGTTTTTAACTCAAGCAGAAAATCCCAGATATGCTCTAAGCCCTAACCACGCAAAAGTATAGATTTATCCAGGTATCTTCTACGGCTTTTGTTGTTTCGAAAATTTGCTTGTGCGCATCTTCTTGTGATTTCGGTGGTACACTTTTGGTGATTGGTGACATTTAGAATACCTGTCCTATTCCGAAGTAAAATAGCCTGTCTTCTTTTGAATGCCCATAGTCAAACGATAAAATTGTAGATTGGTTCCAAGCAATTCTTAGTCCACCGCCATATGAAGTTTTAATATTTTTAAAGTTTAAGTCTTGCCAACGGTCTCTTACTGTTCCTGCGTCAAAAAATGGTGCTACTCCAAATGCAAATCTTTGCTTTCCTAATATTGTTTCTGCTAAGCGTATTCTCAATTCTACATTAGCAAACCACATTGAACGAGCTAAAAATCGGTTGGCTCGATAGCCACGCAATGATTGTCTGCCACCTAATGCGTTTATGCTTCCTTCGGGACTCCATTGGTCTTGAAACTCAAAAAATGGGGCCTTATTTCCAAATATATTTCCCACTCCTAATCGCCCTGCTAAAACTGTCCGTTTACCAACTGGTATTTTTTGATAGGCTCGTCCTTGAATGAAAAGTTTGTTAAATTCAAATTTCGAACCTATGTGTTTACTCGAATATTCATTAGCCATTTCAAAGTAATAGCCTTTTGTTGGGTCGGGCTCAAAATCTCTTGTGTCGAAAATCAAAGCCGTCTGTATGATTGAAACCCAACCACCGTCAACCCCTGAAATTAATTCGTCTTCAAAATCTCGTCTTAAAAGTGAAATGCCGTTTGGTGCGGTAGTGTTTTGTCCTTTAATTGGGTCAATTGCCTCCGCTTCTATACCTTCAAAGGTTGCGTAACTCAAATGTTGAATTTCATAACCGCCCATTACTCGCCATTTCCCGTTTCCAAGTGCGTAATCTGCTTTCAAGTTGAGCATAAATTCGGTTTCTCTAAATCGGTTTGATAAAGCATCTGTTGTAAAATCAGCTTCACCAACTCCGCCTGGTCGCAATGTTTTTCGTGCTTGGTCAAATTTCTTATAAGTTGAAAATATTGTGTTTTCGTCAGATGGCAGACGAAGTTGTCCAAGTGTGGATTCAGTTAAGCCAAAATAAAGGTTTGCTGGATTTTGTTGTGCTTTAAAATCAACTTTAAATCTCCAACGAGTTCCTTTGTAATAAGGTACGTCAAGTGAAAGAACCAACTCTCTGGCATTTGACGTATAATACGCAGCATTTGCTTTCAGTTTTGCCAAATAAGGAGTGTATGGAAATAAAGGATTATCCCGATTTCCGTTCCAATAGGTGTTAGTTCTTAAGCCAAAGCCGAAACCTGTTACTGGGTCAGATGAAAAATCGGGTATTCCTGTGAAAAATGTACCCTCTCGCTTTTTGGCAAGGTCATCATCTGACATTCGCTTTGATTTGATGAATGATAGGCTGTCATTCTCCTGTGCCTTAGCTACAGTTAAAGAAAGCAAAATGAAAGTTACTAAAATGATCCGCTTCATATTTAGATAAAGTTTTATTTACCCTGCAAAGCTCTGAAGCGATTTAGAAGAAATTTTGAATTCTCTAAAAGGTAATTTTAAAGGTGTGTGTGTCCTGGAGAAAGTCATAGTCAATAACCCATTGATGCCTTTTGCAAATTTGCTCAACTATAGGCAAGCCAAGACCGCTCCCTGAATTTTCTTCTGAAGATTTTTTAAACCGCCTAAATATATGTTCCTTATCTAATGCTGTTATTCCCGAATTACTAATTATTAAACCTGATTGGTTTAATTTGACTTCGACCATTCCCTTTTGTGAGTTATGTCTAATCGAATTGAGCAATAAATTATTCATAAGAACTTCAATTAAAATTCTATTTCCTGAAAGGATACAATCTTTTTTTATTGAAGTATAAACACTTAGTTCTTTGTTTGAAAAATGTTCTTTCAATTGCTCTAAGCATTCTTCGGTCAATTCGCCTAAGTTTATTATTTCGCTCTCATCAAACTGATGATTTTCTATTTTGGCAAGCAACAACAGGTTTTTATTGATTCGTGAAACTCTTGTCAATGCTTTATTGATATCTTCAATAATTTGGTATTGTCTATCTGTTAAATCTTCTTTTTGTAGAAGTATGTCCAATTTGTTTTTAATGATTGCCAACGGAGTTTGTAACTCGTGTGAAGCATTTTCTGTAAACTCTTTTTGGGATTTGTAAACAGAGATAGTGTGTTCTATTAATTTATTCAAAGCTACATTTAATTCTTCAAACTCAAGGATGTTTGATTTTTTAAACGAAATTTTGTTTTGTGAATTAAGATTAAATGTTTTCAACTCCGTTAAGGTGTTTCTAAAGGGTTGCCATAATTTCAAGGATAATCGCCTATTAAGAATAAGAAAACCGAAAACTAAAATCAAAAAAAACAATAACGTAAGTATGGCTATGGCAATTGCCGTTTCTTCGGTTTCTTCAATATTTGTTTCAACGGTTAATAAGAAGTTTTCTCCGTTTATTTTAATCACTCTTGAAAGCCCTCTAAACCTGTCTATTCTATTGTGTTCAACGTATAAATTTTTTCTTAGAATAGTATAAGTGCTATCCGTTATGTTGTTGTCTAAAGTTGTTTTTTCTAAATTAGTTCCAGGCTGAATTTTGTTCCAAAGTGTTATACTTTGATTTAATTCATTATCAGATAATTTTAAATTATTTAATTCCTTCTCAGTTCTGTCAGCAACAATTTCATTATGTTCATCTAATTCTCTTAGCCAAATACTATCGACTAAATAATAATACGCTGGAACACTTGTCGCTAATACAATTAGAGCGTAAATGGTAAATGATTTGAGTGATTTGTTTAATAATTTATTCATCCTTCCCATTTATAACCTGTTCCATAAACAGTTTTCAAATAATTTTCACAACCTGCTTCGTTTAATTTCTTTTTCAGGTTTTTAATATGCGCATACACAAAATCGTGATTGTCTAACATATCGGCAAAATCACCTGAAAGATGTTCCGCTAAGGCGCTTTTTGAAATTACCCTATTCTTGTTGCCAAAGAAATGTAATAGTAAGTCAAACTCTTTTTTGGTAAGTTCTATTGGATGATTTTTGAATTTAACAGTCTTTCCAAGTAAGTCAATTTGTAATTCATTTTGTTGAACCACATTGGCATTACCAAACTTTTTTCTGCGGATAACGGAGTAAATTCTTGCGGCTAATTCCGATAGATGAAAGGGTTTGGTCAAATAGTCGTCGGCACCGATTTGAAGTCCTTTTATTTTGTCTTCTAATGCGTTTTTTGCGGATATAATGATTACACCGTCTTGTTTGCCTTGTCGTTTGAGTTCTTCTAAAATATTCATTCCGTTACCGTCTGGCAACATAATGTCTAACAAGATGCAGTCGTAATGAAATGATTCAATTTTGTCTAATGCCTTATTATATGTTCTGGCAAACTCACACAAATAATTTTCTTCCGAAAGATATTCGGAGATGCTGTCGGCAAGTTCATTTTCGTCTTCTATAATCAGTATTTTCATACGTCAAATTTACCATTTCAAATTTGTATAAATTTTGAATTTGGTTTCGGGTTGTTGTACGCTCCCCTAAGCCCTAACCACGCAAAAGTATAGATTAATCCAGGTATCTTCTAAAGCTTTTGTTGTTTCGAAAATTTGCTTGTGCGCATCTTCTTGTGATTTTGATGGGACACAATTATACCAGGATTTAAGTAATTTTTAAAGATTTACACACGCGAGTGATTCAAAACCACTTTGTGTCGGCTATAAGTACTTTATGCTTAATTGTGGTTGCGCTCAGCGGGGAGCGTACATCTTGTTGATTAACCGATTACTCTCTTATCTTTGGCTACAAACTTTGCAAATGCCAACAATGCTCCTGTCACCATTATGTTTCTAAAAAAGTTTACCATTTCCAATTCCTTTTCTCTCATTAGGTCAGCAGTCATGTTTTCTGTTCCTAATTCATGTCCCATTGCTCTTGGCAAATGAACCAAAAAAGCCATTAAGATTACATACAATGCCATTAATGAATATGCTAACTTGTCATATTTACCTATCACTGCACTTACTATAAAAAGCAGGATACAAATCAATGTAAAGTAGTTCCAAAAGTATGGAAACGGAATATAGTCTGGAACGAAAGAAGCTCCAACTTCTGGTTTGCCAAGGTGCAAGCCCACGTAAAGCAAAAACGAAAGAGGAAAAATATATTTCCCTAAGTTCAAAATTTTGTCCATTGTCTTAATGTTTAGTTTGTTGGAAATGGAATGAGTGGTCTGATTTCTACCGAACTGTTTGGGTATTTTAGAATTGGGCAAGTCTTGCTCCATTCTTGAACTTCATCCAGGTTGTCGGATTTGCAGATTAGAAAACCTGAAACTAAAACGCTGTTCGTTTCTTTGTGCGGACCAACATTTACACCATCGCTGCTTACAATGGAAGCATCATAGCGAACTGGCGCGGTATGCACTAATTTGCCTTGCATTGCGATATTGCCAATCCATGATTGCCACTTGGGCATATCTTCAGCCATATCTTGTGATGTTGCCAAGTAAGCGTTTTCGGCACTTGCGTTGCGAAATAATAATAAGTACTCTGTCATTTTTGAATTTTACATTGTGAATGATGGGGCAAAATTCGGCATTGCAAATTCCGTGAATGATGACAAAAGTCTATAATTTCAAAGTTGTGCTTTGAGTCGGCTAAAAACATCTTTATTGATACCTAAATAGGATGCAATTAGTTTGCTTGAAAGTCTTGTCATTAGCATTGGTCGGTATTCCATTAACCACTTTATTCTTTCCAATGCTGATAAAGAGACGAAAGTGTTAATGCGATAAACAGAGTTAGCATAAGATGCTTCAAGGATTTGCTTATACACTTTGTCAAATTGCGGAACGGTTTCCATCATTGTTTGAAATGATTGTCTGTCTATAGCGAAAAGTTCACTAGGTTCAACTGTCCTGATGTTTTCTGTTGCAGGTTTGCCACTTCCAAAACTCAAAAGTTCAGAACACCAATTGTCTTCAATTACGATGTCTCTGGTTGTTTCATTGAAGTCTTTGTCGTAAACATAAACTTGTAAACAACCTTTGGCAATAAAGTAAACGTATTTGCAAATATCGCCCTGATTTAAAAGCTGTTCGTTTCGCTTAGTCTTGATATGTTTAAAGTTTGAAAGTACTTTATCCAAATTATCAAGGTCGTTTCCAAGTCTGTTCGTAATGTGATTGCGTAAAATTTCTATCATTTATACCAGGATTTGAGGGATTTTGAAGATTTTCAAGATTGATTTACCTGATTTTTAAAGATTTACAGACGCGAGTGATTCAAAACCACTTTGCGTTGACTATATTTTCTGCCATTGATGTTTGAAGGGGCACTGGTATCATTATGCCCCCCAAATATACGATAGCGGTTTTGTAAAATTTTCCTGCAAAGTGTTATTTTTTTCCAGGCCCACTTCCCCCCACTTTTGTCCTGTTAAGTAACGATAAAATAATAAGTTCCCGATAGATGCTAATCCCTTTGGACCCTGTATCGTGAACGTATTATTTTATCAATACGTAGTTTCCAACACTTCAAATAAATTGCATTTTTATGAAAAAAACTATTTTGCTTCAGCTTTTTTTTGCCCTTGCCAGCTTTTTTTCCTTCGCTCAACCAGGTAGCAATGATCCAACGTTCAACCCCTTTGACCTGGGTGGGGGGGCAGGTGATGGCACTAATGGTGTAGTCAGCTGCATCGTGACGCAATCAGATGCTAAAGTTGTGATAGCAGGCGATTTTAGCTCGTACAACACCATTAGGATAAAAAATATCTTACGCCTCAACCGAGACGGCAGTTTAGACCCCAATTTTGAGCTTTGTGAGCCTGTTAATGGATCCATAAACAGTGCTGTGGCCCAGCCTGATGGCAAAATTATCATTGCCGGTGATTTTACCATATTAAAGGGGCTTAAGATAAGCCGTATTGCCCGATTGAATACCAATGGCAGCTTGGACACGACATTTAAGGCCGGTAGCGGCTTTGACAAGATAGTCCGGTCAATGGCCATACAGGCAGACGGCAAAATCATTGTGGGCGGTGATTTTACTGCTTACAATGGTGCGAACAAGAACCGATTGCTCCGCTTGAACACGGATGGCCGCTTAGATGCCTCTTTTGATCCGGGCACGGGTTTTAATGCTGCGGTCAGGGCGATTGCTGTTATGCCTGATGACAAACTTATCGTGGGCGGCGACTTCGTCACGGTCAATGGAAAACCCCAAAACCGCTTAGCCCGTTTGAATCCTGATGGTTCCTTTGACGACTCTTTTTTCCTTGGAGAGGCCTTTGATAATAACGTCATGGTCATTAAAGTTCAGCCCGATGGCAAAATAATGATCGGTGGCCTTTTTACAAGTTTTGATGACATAGTAGCCAACAGGATCATACGATTGGATCCCGATGGCCGGTTTGACACTAATTTTTTTACGGGACTCGGTTTTGATAACTTAGTTAGGACCATCGCTTTCCAGTCAGATGGCAAAATGCTGGTGGGCGGACTTTTTACATCATTTAATGAAGAGGCTATATCCGGTGTTGCACGCCTGAACCCCGATGGCAGCCTGGACAATTCATTTGATCTTGGCCATGAATTTGTAAACGTTGGTATTGCTATAGTACCCACAGATCAGGGTCAATTTTATGTTTCAGGCATGAGAAACGGCAATCTTTTTAGTATCATTTATAAATTAATGCGCCTGAATGCCGATGGTTCCATAGATGCCAGCTTTAACCGCAAAACCGGTTTTAGTGCCGGAACTGGCCGAATGGCCCTCCAACAAGATGGGAAAATGATCGTAACAGGCGATTTCCAGGCATACAATGGTACTTTCAGAAACAGCATTGCCCGCCTGAACCCCGATGGCAGCCTTGATGCTTCTTTTGATACCGGAACAGGGTTTGACTTCGGCACAAGGACCGTGGCTTTACAGCCCGACGGGAAAATCATAGTGGGTGGACTATTTTTTAAATACAAAGGTATTCCCCGTGCTGGCATTGCCCGCTTGTATCCCGATGGCAGTTTGGACGAAAGCTTTGATCCCGGTCTGGGTTTTGATGGTCCCGTGGAGCAAATCGTACTTCAAGCTGATGGAAAAATCCTGGTGTGCGGGGCCTTCAAAAAATATGACGGAAATGCATGCCCGTCTTTGGTCCGTTTGGAGCCAGATGGCTACATAGACCAATCCTTCCAAACAGGAACCGGATTTGAAAGATTGGTCCGGTCTATTTCCCTCCAACCCGATGGTAAAATCATTGTTGGCGGTGACTTTTTGACTTATAATGGTGTAGCGCGCAATCGTATCGCCAGATTGAACACCAATGGCTCATTAGACCTTTCCTTTGAGCCTGCTCCCATCCTCAACGCAGCTGTTTATACAACGGCTGTTCAGGCGGATGGCAAAATCATTGCCGGAGGCCTTTTTGATTATGACATTGATGGCAATAGAAAAATAGGTTTGGCCCGCTTAAATGCAGATGGCCGTTTGGATGATTCTTTTGGCGCTTCCTTAAACCCAATCGGTTTGCTAACTACCCTTGTGCTTCAGGCAGATGGAAAAATGATCGTGGGCGGAAGGTTTAATGCCGTAAATGAAACGCCTATAAACGGGATTGCACGCCTGCATGCAGATGGCAGCTTGGATCCTGCTTTTGATTCAGGTACCGGATTTAATGACATTGTCAATTGCCTTGCTTTGCAAAAGGACGGCAAAATCATGGCTTGTGGGCGCTTCACCGCTTATAATGGTGTGGGAAGAAACAGAATCGCTCGTCTGATGGGCGATGCTAAACTTGACACTAAGGCCAACCCTGATCCTTTGACCATTCAATGCAGTCCGAACCCAAGCAAGGGCTCAATTTTCGTCAGT
>CAZIKN010000136.1:0-14480 GCA_964539805.1 uncultured Saprospiraceae bacterium
GGCGCGTTGGATACGAGGCAATGAATTGATTTTTAAGGAATTGGGCAGTAATTTGGAAAAAGCGCTACCCAGCCTGATACACCTCAACCACAATAGAATTGGCCTCAACAATCAAGACGAGGTATTTATTTGCTATATTCTTTCCCGTACCCTTTGAAGGGAAAATACTATGCCCCCTATTACCTTGCAACTTATTGAGGGCGCACCCAACGAGGTGGATCGAGAAACTATTTATTTCCTTTACGAGGCTGTCTTTGGTGAAAAACCCTCGCCCAAAGTAGCGCAGCGCTTAGCACAAATGCCTGATTTGCTAACAGTTATCGCCTTAGTTGAAGAAATACCCGTGGGATATAAAATTGGCTATGCGACATCAGAAAACTGTTTCTATTCCTGGATAGGAGGTGTTTTGCCAGCCTATCGCGGAAAAGGAGCAGCCTCTGCTTTAATGGATGCCCAACATGATTGGTGCCGAAAACAAGGCTACACGCATGTAAAAACAAAAACCATGAATCGTTGGCGTGAAATGCTTATACTAAACTTGAAAAAAGGCTTTGAGATCATGGAAACCTTTCCGGGCGAAGACGGGCAACTGCGCATCATTTTGGCAAAGAGACTTTAGTTAGACAAATCATTTGCGGAAGAGTGGAAGGTCGTGCGTTAGAAATGGAACATTTTAGTACATACATCGTAAAAGCATAATACATTCGCCCTCCATTTTTAACAAAACAAAATACAAACCATGTTCAAAAGCCTTAAAACGTTTTTATTGCGAGGCGATGCCCTTGCGCTCGCAGTTGGTGTGGTCATCGGTGGCGCATTCAACAACATCATTACCGCCTTGGTTGAAAAATTTTTCACACCGCTTATCGGGGCCGCTTTGGGCGGGCTTGATTTTTCCACGGCTGCTTTCACACTGGCGGGCATCAGTATTGGCTGGGGGGCCATTATTCAATCTATCATTAATTTTCTGATGGTGGGCCTTTCGCTTTATTTGTTTTTGCGCGTATTGGGCAAAAACCCCAATGAGGCACCACCTCCCACGCCCTCGGAGGCTTTGCTCACCGAGATTCGTGATTTATTGAAAAAACAATAGATTTTCGAGCACTCCAAGCGGCAAAAGGGCATTGTACGATAGGTTCAATGCCCTTTTTTTATCGGAGAAAGCACTTCTTCCGCCGCAGTGAAGGGTGAGATTTTCCCCTCTAATACGGCTTGCTCCAATTTGATCAATTGCCCGGCCACCAGGGGATGCTGATAGAACCACTCGTGTAGGCCATGTGCCAGGGCCTCCCTGAACCAGTATCGGGCCTGCTGTTGCCTGTTTTTTTCAAAATAACCATTTTCCATGGTAAAGCTTTGATATTGAGCCATAATATGCCAAACCTGTTCTATACCGCTGTGCTGCAAGGCACTGCAAGACAAGACCTTGGGTGTCCATAGGCTTGGCTTTTGTGGCAGCAGGTGGGTGGCATTCAGGTAATGCGCCTGAGCCAGATTGGCCAACTTGACCCTATCTCCATCGGCTTTATTAACTACCAGCATATCGGCCATTTCTACAATGCCGCGTTTGATACCCTGCAATTCATCACCAGCGCCCGGAAGGAGCAGAAGCACAAACATATCTGTCATGCTGTGCACTGCAATTTCGGATTGCCCAACCCCAACTGTTTCTATAAAGACAACATCATAACCGGCAGACTCTACCAAAAAGATGGTCTCCCTTGTCTTTCTGGCCACTCCGCCAAGCGTATCACCAGAGGGTGATGGCCGTATAAATGCTTGATTATGAGCAGATAAAAACTCCATCCGGGTTTTATCGCCCAATATACTCCCCTTGCTCAAGGTACTACTGGGATCAATAGCCAAAACAGCTACGCGTTTGCCCTGCGCAATCAGATAACGGCCCAAAGCCTCAATGAAAGTGCTTTTGCCAGCCCCGGGCGCACCCGTTATACCAATGCGAAATGTAGCATGGGACTGAGATGCCTCTAACAATGAAGCGATTATTTCCCTTGCAATATCCTGATGCTCTGCTCTTGTGCTTTCAACCAATGTAATGGCTTGCCCAAGCAGCACGCGGTCGCCGTTTTTTATACCTTCGGCATAGGTAAGAGGCGATAAAATGGTGCGACGCGGCATAAGATAGGCTTAATAACCAACCGATAAATATACAATAATAGTAAGGATGAGAACAAAAAACACCCATGACCAGAGACTTACGTTGTTTTCGCGCCAAAGGTTGAACAATCGTTCCATCTGATTGCGCCAGTCAATATCGCGCCCCCCTGCTCTGCTTGCGGCTTCATTCACAAGCACAAAATATTTGCGAAATCCCTTGCGCACCTGATCTCCTGGTTTGGCCAAAACAAGGTAATAACGGTTCATAAAGCGCATGTCAAACATTTCACTTCGGCCGCTTATCTCGAGAATAAGGGTATTGGCTCCATGCAAACGCCAGGATCCTTTGATAATATTGCCGTCCAACACCAAAAGATATTCACCTTCCGGGTTGAAGATATGCAGGATGGATTCATGGAACCCATCCTCATCCCTTAATTCTTTCCATCGAACGGGAATCCAATAGTTTTTTTCCGTGAGGTCCTCCCCAAAAGGCCTTACCCGAGGGATGATAAAATCAAGGTAGTCATCCATTGAACCTAAGTCCGAAGGCAATTCAGGGCTAAAGGCTCTGGAGAAATCACGGGCGATATTGTCAAAATAACTCATTGGGCTATTGTCAGTGGGTGCAAATTTCGGAAAAATTGCATATTTGTGCCTTTATTCAATTTGAGTTATTTTGAAAAATATTCCATTAGTATTGCTTCATGGCTTTTGTGAGGATAAGTCACTGTGGTCCGGCATAATGGATCGCTTGGATCATGTGCCTATCCTGGCACTTGATCTGCCTGGTTTTGGTGAGGCACCATTACCTGCCCGGCCTGGCATGGATTTCTATGCCCATTCTGTGTGTGAAGCCTTGAATATCAACGCGATAGAAAGATGTGTACTGGTAGGCCACTCTTTAGGTGGCTATGTTGCCCTTGCCTTTGCAGGCCTGTATCCGGAACGGCTCGCGGGTATAGGCCTGGTGCATTCACATCCATTTGAGGATACGCCAGAGCGTTTGGAAGCACGGGAGCGTGCCATTCAAATGATCCGCTCGGGCAAAAAAGATCTTTATGTATCCCAACTGTTTCCCGGGCTATTTTCGCCTGAATTTTTATCAGGCATGCCCGGTATTGTAGGAGATGTAATAGAAAATGGGAAAAAACAAACTGCCGAGGGAATCATTAACGCATTAGTCAGCATGATGGAACGCACGGACCATCAGGATACCATTCATGCATTAAAGTGCCCCGCCCAGTTTGTATTGGGCGCAAAAGACCCGCTAATCCCCGTATCATCTATGCTTAAGCTTGCATGTTCAACCGCCATCGTTGACGTTCAGTTGCTAAATGACGTAGCACACATGGGCATGTACGAGGCCCCTGATGTTTTGTGTGAAATACTGGAAAATTTTTGGGAATACTGTATTTCAAGAACATGATTATGGAAAATTTTGGTGCCTTATTGTCGAATCGTCCTCATGACGCGTATTTTGAACAAGTCTTTAAAGTACTTCCGGTAAAAATTTTAGGGAAATACTTATTTTTGTGGATGAATTGGTGCCCGAGGAAATACTAATGCACTTATTCACCCTCACGCTATTATATATTCAAAAAGTATCAACGTTCAAAGAAACAGAAATTATGGAAATGGTACAGACACTCCCGCCCAAGCATGAACAAAAAGCAAAATCAACTTTTGATCAGATAAGGGATCGCCATATAAAAGAAGGTATGGAAAAAGGTATGGAAAAAGGTATGGAAAAAGGTATGGAAAAAGGTATGGAAAAAATGCTCCGTTCTTTTTTACAACAATATTCTGATTGGACAGACATTCAAATTGCTGCTTTTTTTGATATAAAAGTTGAATTTGTCAAGCAGGTCAGAGCTGCATTGAATGCCAACTAATGCCGCAGGTATATCCGGTAGATGATTTTCTAAACAGCCGATCCGAGCGCGTGGTATTGGATGTACGCTCACCCAAGGAATATGCACAGGGGCATATTCCATCCGCTATATCTTTCCCCTTGTTCTCCGACGAAGAACGTGCCCACGTAGGCAGTTTTTACAAACAGCAAGGGCCGGAAGCGGCGCTTGAACTGGGCTTGAAATATGTAGGCCCGAAAATGGCCCGTTTTGTCCGTGAAGCCAAAAGGCTTGCTCCTGATCGGAAGGTAGCGGTTCACTGTTGGCGTGGTGGCCAACGCAGCGGCAGCATCGCCTGGCTATTGCGCTTTGCAAAATTTGATGTAATAACCCTCTTGGGCGGCTATAAAAGCTATCGGCAACACGTTTTGTCCCACTTTGAAAAGCGAAAGCTTAATATTCGTATCGTGGGCGGCAAAACAGGAAGCGGCAAAACGAAAGTTCTACATGCCTTGCGCGATCTTGGTGAACAAATTATTGATTTGGAAGCCCTTGCGCATCACAAAGGATCATCTTTTGGCTCTATTGGCGAAGCGCCACAACCTACAGTAGAACAGTTTGAAAACCTGCTCTATGAAAAAATAATGGAAACTGATCCTCAAAGAGTTGTCTGGATAGAGAATGAAAGCCGTAGCATTGGCAGGGTATTTATCCCCGACCACTTTTGGGCGCAAATGAAAAACGCCCCACTTTTCAACATAGAAATACCGCAAAAGGAGCGGATTCAAAACCTCTTGGAGGATTACGTCAAAACCGATCGTCACGAATTGGAGAAAGCATTTCAGCGAATTGCCAAAAAATTGGGAGGCTTACAATTGAAAACAGCACTTGAGGCTTTGCAGCAGGGTGATTATGGCTCCGCTGCAGGCATAGCATTGGGCTATTACGACAAAACCTATCAGCATTGCTTGGATATAAATGTCTCCCCGGAAATCAGGCAATTTAATTTTGACCACGGCGATCCTGTGGCCATTGCCAAGCTGCTGAGCGCTCAATAACTGGCCACCAAGTGGGTTAATTTTTCCAAGTAGCGCTGCTTTACAGGCTCACGCATGGAGCGGTTAGTATGGGTGTGGAAACGATGTGCGCTCAGGAAACTTACCTGCAGCCTATTCCAGGCTTCTCTATCACCGATCAAATGATACGCCTGAAGTTCTTCAAAAAGGGATTCTCCTATAGTATAAAAATCATCTCTTCCCAAATAATCAAGGTCGGCATCACAGATGATTTCCTCTAATAAATTTTTGGGCGACTGCGGTATTTTGGTGGCCATGATCATGCCGCAGATAATATTTATGTCCGTTTCCGTGTAGCCAAAGTCGGGAAGCTCAGCCTTGGCCATCTCACAGCCTTCTGCCTCATGTCCTGCGTGTTTGTTTTTGACAAAACCGGCATCATGGTACAGCGCTGCTGTTTTCAGCAGTGTTAAATCATGGCCTTTGACCCCTTCCGTTTGAGCAATAGCAGTGGCCATCTTCAGCACATCCAATGTGTGGCGAAGCCCATGATAATGCAAATGCCCCGACAGTTCGGTACGCAAGCGTCTAAGAATGTGGGTCTTTACAGATAGGTAATTCATAGGAAACGGGCCGTAAAATCTGGAATTTCTGGCAAATGAAAAGCTCCAAACAAAAATATTTATCTTCTTAACGAATTTTGTGCCTGAAATCAGTTTGACGCGATACTTTTGGGGGCTTTTTCGTATAAAAACGCCAAAACAAAATAAAGGTAACCATAACGTGGGCTAAACCCCAAAAAGTACCTCTTATTTAAAGGCTTCACTACTATATTTTATCTACCATGAATTTAATGGACATTTTGCAAGGCCAAATCTCTGAGGAGATGCTTGGCCAAATCAGTGAACACATCGGCGCTGAACCCCAACAAACTGCACAAGCCACCAATGGTATTTTTGCTACCCTGCTCGGCGGCCTTGCCAACAATGCCTCATCCGAAGGTGGCCTGTCAGCACTTGCTTCTGCTCTGGATAAAGACCATGATGGCAGCGTTTTGGATGACCTTATGGGCATGATGGGCGGTATGATGCAGGGCGGGGAGCAGCAAAGCGGTGCTATGAACGGCCTTGGCATCCTCGGACACATTCTCGGTGATCGTCAGGAATCCGCTGCCGAGCAGGTGAGTCAAAGCTCAGGCCTCAGCATGGGCCAAGTCATGAAACTCATGCCTATACTCGCCCCCATACTCATGGGTGTGCTGGGTCGTGCCAAAAGCCAGGGCAATCTCGGTTTGGGCGACCTGGCCGGCATCCTGATGGGTGGTGCGCAACAAGCGCAGTCTGGTGGTTTTGGCGACCTTATCGGTTCCGTTTTGGGCGGTGTTTTGGGTGGCGGCCAGCAGCAGCAGCAACAAGCCCAAATGGGTGGAGCTGGCGACCTCATTGGTTCTGTGCTGGGTGGACTTTTTGGTCGTCGTTAATTCCAGTCTTATAACGCATTGTTTTCCCGCAGAAACCAGCAACGGTAGTATTGACCATGCCGGTTTCTGCGGTTTTTTTTCAGGACAACTCATTTTATGCGCCTGCCCATTGATTTTTATTTGCAAACTGATGTGGTAGATGTTGCACAGCAACTGATCGGTAAAGTTTTGGTGACCCGCTTTAATGGCCAGCGCACTTCCGGCCTTATCACTGAAACCGAAGCCTATCGCGCACCCGATGACCGAGCCTGCCATGCATACGGTAATCGCTGCACACCGCGCACTTCGGTCATGTTTAAGGCTGGTGGCAGAGCCTATATTTATCTTTGTTACGGTATTCATCATTTATTTAATGTGGTCACTGCGCCAGAAGGAATGGCTCATGCCGTGCTTATTCGGGCGGTACAACCCATTGATGGTTTGGACATTATGATGCTCAGGCGAAAAAAGGACAAAGCAGGCCCCTATTTAACTACCGGACCGGGCGCAATGGCCGAGGCCCTCGGACTGAAGGTGGCACATACAAACCAAAGCTTGTGTGATCTGGATTCTCCTGTTTGGATAGAATACCCAGAAACAAACACGCAAAACAATTTTTTAATTGGCAAAGGCAAACGAATAGGCGTGGAGTATGCTGCCGAATGCTCCGATTGGCCCTGGCGCTTTTGGATGGAAGGATCAAAATATTATAAAAAGCCGTAAAACCCTAAGCAAAGTCGAATAGGGAGGGAGGTGTTTGATTTGCCAAGGCAAGATTTTTGTCCCACAGAAGATCAAAATTCCAGATTGTAGCGTTTGCATCTGCTTAATCATTTACAAATCCCTGATATGCACCGGTACGGCTTTATTTTGTTGCTTTTTAACTCCTTTTTCTTAACAGCCCAGGAGCAGTTGGGCATGCGCCTTGAGCGTTATGCGGGCATTTGGGGCGCATCCTTGAATCCTGCCCAAACGGCATTTAACCCCAATCCCTGGGAAGTAAATTTGTTCAGTGCCGACCTGTTTTTTCAAAATAACTATGCCTATATCCGCGATGCCAGCCTGCCGCTTGTTTTGCGCCATACGGACAGGGTAGTCTCTATCAACGACATCACGCGCGAGCGCCCTCAGCGCCCCGAAGATATTGTACAAGATTTTTACAATCGTGACCGCAATATGCACGCTGTGCTGCAAACGCGCATTGCAGGGCCTGGATTCAGTTTTCGATTTGGTGAGAACAATGTCATCGGTCTTACTACCGCCGTTCGGGCCAATTTTTCCACCTATAAAGTGCCCGGAATCCTGCGCTATGAACGCATATCACAAGTGCGCCTTCGCGAAACCATAGAGATCCCTGCAGCCCGCTTAGCCTCAATGAGTTGGGGCGAAATAGGCCTGCATTACAGCAGAAAGAATGACGATGGAAGTTTGGCATGGGGTATTTCCCCTCGGTTGTTGCTGGGATTTAGCGGTGCCTTTGCCCGCTCCAATCGCACATTCTCCTATGCCAGCCTTGGCAATGATTCCGTTGATTTTCAATTACCTACATGGGAATTTGGCCTGACCGAAGGGCTACTGAACGAAGACTGGGCTGCTGGCGCAGGGGAAGAAGTGGGCGGTTTTGGCGGAGGATTGGATATGGGGCTTATGTGGGCTTCTCCCGATGATGACAATGGGTATTATTGGCGGGCTGGTATAGCCCTGAATGATTTGGGCAGTGTGCGCTTTACCCGAGGATCCGAACAACACCGCATCCAGTTTGATCCTTTGAAAACCATAGATGGCAGCACATTGGATGGCCCGTCATTGCGCGAATACATTCAGGAGGCCAGCACAGCATTGCTGGGAAGCCCCACCGCCTCCTTGAGCAGCCAATCCTTTTCGGTTGGCTTGCCTACTGCCCTTACGCTACAGGGCGATATGCGGATTGTGCCGCTCCTGTATGCCTCTGCTGTTTGGGTGCAGCGGGTGCCTATTTGGCGCAACACGCTAAAAAGGCCCAATATGCTGGCAATAGTACCACGATTTGAGCATCGTTGGTTTGCCTTTTCGCTACCTTTGGTATGGAATGAATGGCAGTTTTTGCGTGTGGGAATGGCCGCCCGTTTGGGATTTCTTGCTTTAGGATCGGACAATTTGGGCAGTTTTTTACAACAAAAGAAACTCAACGGTACGGATTTTTATATCGGCTTAAAAATCAATGGATTTAACCTGCACCTAAATCCCAAGGGTAAAACCGGTGGAGGCCGCAGCAAACAAAAAAGAAGAAAGATCAAATGCTATGATTTTTAGTCCCCTTAACCCGATATAAGAGAACGCATCATCCACTTATAGTCAACGCAAAGCGGTTTTGAATCTGCTCGCGTCAGTAAATCTTTAAAAATCAGGTAAATCAATCCTGGTAATCTTCAAAATCACTTAAATCCCGGTATATGTCGGGTTATGGCCTTATTTCTTGTTGAAATCGTTAAAAAGGGTATGTAAATTGCTGTAAAAACGAGTATATTATAACCGTTTGCTTTAGGGTATAAACGTTTTGATCTTCAATATAATAGACTTTTTACATGAAAAATTTTCTACTCTTTTTGCTGCTTGTTGCGTTACACTTCAAAGGATTCTCACAGTGCATTTCCACTTTTGGATGCCCTCAAAGTGCTGACCTATTTTGCCAAAATGGAAGCAACGATCCGGAGTTTTGGAAAGCAGATTACTGGACAGACCCAGTGCTGGGCACCCAAGACCTCTATGAAGCCCCGGTTGATGTGAACATCATGGTACTGAATACCTGCGGAAATGCCGATCAGCTCAGTGTACGCTACCAATTGTACCTTGACCTCAACCAGGATGGCGTTGAGGAAACCATTATTGACAGCGACCAACTCCCCAAGGGCGATACCGTTTATTTCGGGAACAACATAACAACAAGCACTGCCCTACCCTATCGCTTTGATTTTAGGGCAGTTGCACCAGAACTGCGCTATCGTTTTGCCTTGCAAAAACAAATCAGCGGCGACACCCTTCGCGCTGCCTTGCGCTGGCACACGGCGGCCAAGCCGACGGAATACGTGCTGCCCAAATTGCCCGGCCAAGGCAGGTGTCGCTTGGTTTGGATCATTCAAAAGGATGCAGAAACCCAGCGCTGCGAGCGCGTTTTTCAGGTCAGGGATTGCGAAAAACCGCAGGTGGAGTGTAAAAAACTGGAACTTACCTTGAATACTTCCAAGTTGGTGACCCTCTGGGGGATTGATCTGTTACAAACATGGTCTGACAATATCTGCCCCACCAACCTTTTGGAACTAAGTGTTAGAAAAAAGGGAACAAACACCAATTTCCCGTTGGATGCAGAAGGTAAGCCATTTAAGTTTATCACGCTTGACTGTTGTTCTGACATTGGTACCACAGATGTCGAATTATGGGCAAGAGATAAAACAGGGAATGCGACACGATGCCTGACACAAGTAACGGTGAAAGATCCTTACAAAAATTGCAGCTGTGTGGGATCTACCAAGATTTGTTCGTACAGCCATTGCAACAATCAGTCACCCCTAATCGTATTTTATGAAATCCATGGTAGTTTACCTAATGGCGTACCCTTATTTAAATCCGCTAAACCAGATCCTGATTATTGTACCAATTTATCGCAAAATATACTTTTTCCGTCATCATTCTATCTCGTACCTTTCAAAAATGAAAACCCGCTCAATGGGGTTAGCACCTATGATCTGGTGCTGTTAAGCAAGCATATTCTGGGGATTGAGCCATTGGGAAGTCCCTACCTCATGATCGCGGCGGATGCCAATGCATCCAATTCCATCACAACACTAGATATTGTGGAAATACGCAAACTGATTTTGGGCATCTATACCACTTACCCTAAAACCACCTCCTGGCGCTTTGTACCGGCAAGCCATATTTTTGTAGATACTGGCAATCCCTTTTTAAACCCCTTTCCGGAAGCCCTCCTCTTAGATAGCCTTGTGAAAAAACCTCAATTTAACTATGTAGGAGTCAAAATCGGTGATTTGAACTGTAATTCATTTGCAAATTTTGATGACCCCGCCCCCACCGAAGACCGCGCCGTGCCAATCTCCCTCCAAGTCCCTGACCCACAACTCCAGACAGGGGAAATCCTTGAAATCCCGCTCCATATAAACGCCGAAACGGCATTTAACGGCTTTCAGTTCGACCTGCAATTCGACCCACAACTTATTGACATACATAGCGTAACACCCCAAAACATACAAAATTTCAGTGCTGAAAACTACAGCCGCTCGGCTGATGGCTCGCTGCGTGTGAGCTGGGCCGATGCGCGTGCTCAAGCCAGAGCCACCCTCGTGCTGCGCCTGCGCGCACTCGCGCCCGTCCGCCTGAGCGAGGCTCTTGCTTTTGCCGACCAAAGCATCCGCGCCGAGGCCTACAGTTCCGACAACGCCATACATCCGCTGCACCTGCAGTTTGCAAAAGAGGCCGCAATAGAATCCCTCCACATCGGCGAACCCTGGCCTAATCCCAGTGCCACAGGCTTTACCTTTGACCTGCAAAGCAATGATAATGAACATCTTAATATACAAATAAGCGACTTGAGTGGCCGCGTGGTTTATCAAACAGGCCGCGATGTACCGCAAGGGGCAAGCACTATGACCGTGCCTGCCTCTGCCCTGCCGCAAGCGGGCGTGTACGGCTGGCGCGTACAATTAGGCAGCCATTTTAAAGGCGGGAAATTGGTGGTTAAATGACAATTAAATAAAATGTGCTAATTAGAAAATATGCTAATGTACTAATTTTCACAATGTTAGCACATTCTTATATTTGCACATTGCACTTACACTTTTAAACAATTATATTATGCAATCTATCAACACCTTTACCCTTAACGCTTTGACTAAATACTACACCAAAACCCTGATGACAATCATATTGGCCGTGATGCACTTTTGGTGTGCGGCTCAATGCATTTCCTCCATTTATTGCCCTGTTGGACCTGATACATTTTGTCAACATGAAAAAAATGACCCGCTTTTTTGGAAAGCCTCCTATTGGAAAGACACCATTCAGGGTGCTAACGACCTTTTTGAAATGCCCGTTGACCTCAATATTTCCGTGCGCAACAATTGTGGCAGCAGTGACCAGTTGACTGTTCGCTACCAATTGTACCTTGACCTAAATCAGGATGGCACCGAGGAAACCGTGATTGACAGTGATCAGCCCGTACAAGGCGATACCGTATATTTCGGAAATGCCCTCACTCCAAATGCTGGTTTACCCTATCGCTTTGATTTCAGGCCAGTTACGCCCGTTTGGCGCTACCGTTTTGCGCTGCAAAAACAAGTTAATGGCGACACCCTGCGCGCTGCCCTGCGCTGGCATACCAGCGGAAAACCTCAGGAATATGTGCTGCCTAAACTACCTGGCCAGGGTAAAAGCCGCATCGTTTGGACGATTCAAAAAGGCACAGAAACCCTGCGCTGCGAGCGGGTCTTTCAGGTCAGGGATTGCGAAAAACCGCAGGTGGAGTGTTATCAGGGGCTTTCAGGCAATATTGATATTCTGGGCTCTACCTTCATTTGGGCGAATGATTTTTTCAAATTTGCTACGGAAAATATCACGCCAATAAACCAATTGGAATGGAGTATTCGGAAAAAAGGTCAAGGCAATGGATTTCCGTTGGATCAGAATGGTAAACCAATTAATTCAGTTTCTTTTGTTTGCAAAGAATTGGGAAAACAGGAATTAGAGGTTTGGGTTAGAGATAAAGCAGGAAACACAGGGTTTTGTTTGCCTATTTTTGAGGTTCAAGATCCCTTTAAAAACTGTAGTACTTATTTCTATGGGTTTATTAAAATGATAACATTCAAAAACACTCCTATACCAGACGTAGAGATAAAATTAATCGCAAAATCCTATACTGGAAACTACCCAATTCGGCATGATTTGATTTCCGACAAAGATGGTAATGCCTCAGTTTCTAAAATTGTAATATTAAACCGCGACTCCTCCAAAGTAACACCGTATCATAACCAAAACCCCTTAAACGGAGTTAGCACCTATGATCTGGTGCTGATCAGCAAACACATCCTTGGCCTTGAATCCATCAGCGATCCATATTTACTCCTGGCGGCTGACGCCAACAATTCCAATTCTGTGACCACTTTGGATATTGTGGAATTGCGCAAATTGATCCTCGGTATCTATACCACATTGCCCGACAATACCTCCTGGCGTTTTATACCCAGATCATTGGGATTCTTAAGTATGAGCAATCCCTTTACCACACCTATACCTGAGTGTATTCATGTCGGATATCCTATGACGAGTTGGACTGCCGAATTCGTCGGCATCAAAATCGGCGATGTCAACGGCACTACAGCAAAGATATGGGACGATGGCCTTTCCGAAGACCGCGCCGCGCCAATCTCCATCCAAGTCCCCGACCTTCAACTCCAGACAGGGGAAATCCTTGAAATCCCGCTCCACCTAAACGCCGAAACGGCCTTGAACGGCTTTCAGTTCGACCTGCAATTTGACCCGCAACTTATTGACGTACAAGGCATAATGCCCCAAAACATCCAAAACTTCAGCGCGGAAAACTACAGCCGCTCGGTTGATGGCTCACTACGTGTGAGCTGGGCCGATGCGCGTGCTCAAGCCGGAGCCACCCTCGTGCTTCGCTTGCGCGCACTCGCGCCCGTCCGCCTGAGCGAGGCTCTTGCTTTTGCCGACCAAAGCATCCGCGCCGAGGCCTACAGTTCCGACAACGCCATACATCCGCTGCACCTGCAGTTTGCAAAAGAGGCCGCAATAGAATCCCTCCACATCGGCGAACCCTGGCCTAATCCCAGTGCCACAGGCTTTACCTTTGACCTGCAAAGCAATGATAATGAACAGCTTAACTTGCAAATAAGCGACCTGAGCGGCCGCGTGGCTTATCAGATCAGTCGCGAAATGTCGCCGGGCGCAAGCACCCTGACCGTGCCTGCCTCTGCCCTGCCGCAAGCGGGTGTGTACGGCTGGCGTGTGCAATTGGGCAGCCATTTTAAAGGCGGGAAATTGGTGGTCAAATGACTGGCAATACCATGATTAATGTATCCACATAACACAAGTTGCTGCGTGTTGAAATTCAGCGTTTTAGACAGGATTTTATTTTTTGGACAGGATTTACAGGATGGACAGGATTTTTATTTTTTGGAACAGGATTTACAGGATGGACAGGATTTATTAGGCGGCGGAGCCGCTTGTTTTCATCCTGTAAATCCTGTAAATCCTGTCCAAAAAAACAAGACTTGTCCGACCTGAAAGGGCGGGCTTGTCCGACCCCAAGAGGGGCGGACTTGTCAGCAGGGAACTAAATTCCTGAAAATCAATCCGCAGCAAGAATGTTTTAAACAATTTCATTATGCAATCTATCAACACCTTTGCCCCAAAACAAAGCACAATGCGGCTTTTATGCACCTTGTGCCTCCTTTCCCTGCTGAAAACAACAGCAGCGGCCCAATGCTTCCAGTGGATCAACTGCGACAGCAAACCCGTCACGTTTTGTGACCCCAGCCCAAATGATACCGCGCTCTGGAATGCCCAGTATTGGAAAGACAACCTGCTCAATAGCAACGATTTATACGAGGGAAATGCCGACCTGAACATCTCGGTCAAAAACCTCTGCGGCAAGGGCAGTGCCCTCAAGGTGCGCTACCTGCTCTACCTTGACCTGAACGCCGATGGCAACGCCGAGACAGTGGTGGACAGCGATAGGCCTGCCCAAAGCGATACCCTTTTTTATGGCAATGCCAAATCGCCAAACTTTGTGGGCGGCGAGCCGCGCCGTTTCGATTTCCGCCAACTGCCCGCCAATGAACGCTACCGCTTTGCCTTAGAAAGAAAGGCCGATGGCCAAAACCTGAGCGTGGCCCTGCGCTGGACCACCGCAGCCAAACCACAGGAATTTGTGGCGCCACAACTGCCCGGGCGCGGCAAGCACTTCATCATCTGGATCGTCAGCGATGCGCTCGGGAAATTGACCTGTGTGCAAAATTTTGAGGT
>CAZIKN010000137.1:0-14426 GCA_964539805.1 uncultured Saprospiraceae bacterium
AAGGATTGAAGCGCAAGGCCTCCATGCTGGGCGAAATATCGGCCAGGGCCTGTTTTCTGAAATGGTTGGTTTTGTTGGCGCTTGCAAGATGGGGATTGTACTTTTCGGCTATGCTCCCCAGGGCCTCATCCAAGGCGTCCGCCGGCGCATCGGCCAAAAGGCGGACAAAGGTGTGTGCATCGTATTCGCCCCAGGCCTGTGGCGTGCTCGCTGACGGGTTGGTGCTCATGTAAGTGCGCATGGAGACCATAACATCGCTCCGAAACTGCGTCTGTTTTTTGTAAGGCCGCAATACGCCCGTCACCTTAAAACCACCATAAGTGGGGTGCCACAACACCCCTCCAACTGGCTCTGTGGTGCCGAAAAAACGCTCGGCGGCCTCGTGGCTTAATACGAGTTCGTTTTGGGCCGTTGGGATCGTTCCCTTTGCCACACTAAAACCAAAAACATCAAAAAAGGATGGCTCTACGAACAAGGTGTTGACGCGCAGGGTCTTTACCCCGCTGTTGAGTTCCCAGCCAAAAACCCGCACGACTTTGGTTGCTTTTTCTATAAAAGCGTAGTCGTTGTTCAGTGCATCTGCCAAGGGCACTGGGGAGGAAGCATAATGGGTTACACCGCCGCCGCCTTGCTGCTCGTCGGTCAGGATGCGAAAAATGCGCGATGAAAAGGGGTGAAAGTTGTCAAATTCATAAGCTGCGCGCAATTGCAACAAGGACAACAACGCAAAGGGAATGGCTATGCCTAATCCCATAATATTGAGGAATGAAAACAGTCGGTTTTTCCGAAGGTTTCGCCAGGCGATTTTGAAGTATTCGTAGAGCATATTCATCGTAAGTTTTAGGCTGTGCGTTTCTCGGTGCGCGTCATGAATTTCGAGTCAGTTTACGGATAACCGCTGACCACAAAGCGAGCGAACCAAGGGCACGGTACACGAGGACAAAGATGTAGGGCAAGCCTTATGCCACCTTATAATAAATTGATATACAATATTTTGTGCTTTTAGAGGCGTCCATTTTCGGACAAAACAGTATGGATGCGGACAGCATGGTGAGCTGCCTGTGGATCATTTTCACAAAAATTGTGCGTGTCATGCGGATGGAACGGTATATAGCGGCGCGTCCATCACTATTCGCTTTTCAGCGAATGAGCCGGGTTTGCCAGTGCCGCCCGTACCGACTGCGCCCCCACCGTCAAAAAGGCGACCAAGAGGGCCAATGCACCTGCTCCAACAAACATCCACCATTGTAAATCAACACGATAGGCGAAATTGGAGAGCCATTTTTGCATAACATAACAGGCTAAAGGCGAAGCGATAAGGATGGCAAGTAGCACCAGGGTCAAAAAATCCTTGGTCAAAAGGCGGGTGATACCAGCCACGGATGCCCCCAATGTTTTGCGGATGCCAATTTCCTTAGTGCGCTGCACAGCATTCAGGTGCGACAGGCCAAACAGCCCAAGTCCACAGATCAGCAAAGCCAAAACAGCAGCAATGCCCACCATGCTCTGCCAACGCTGTTCGCGGGCATATTCGCGGGCATTCAGGTCACTTATAAACTGGTACTCATATACTGAACCAGGCATGGCCTGGCGGTATATCTTTTCAAAAGTGGCTAAGCCCTCGGCGCTTTTTTCCCTGTTGATTTTCAGCCAAATGCCACTGTTTCGCCAGTTTTGCTGATAAAGTGCCAATGGCTGTATGGGCTTGTGCAAAGATTCAAAATGAAAATCCGCCACCACGCCCACTATGGTATAGGGCATTGGGCCATCCGAATAGTCAGGATGGATTTTTACCGTGGCGCCAATGGGATTTTGAAGGCCAGCATCCCGCACAAACGTTTCGTTAACAAGTACTTCTCTGCTGTTGGGAGCCGAGAAATGATGGCCCGAACGCAAAGCAATGTTCATAAGGGGAAGAAAATTGGGGTCAACGGATTGGTAAACGGCATTTACCGTTTGCCCGTTATGAAGCACGCTTTCCTTGCGCGTATTGCCAAACTCACAACCAAAGGAAATGCCTTCAAAACAACTGTGACGAGCCGTTTCGTTTTTTAAAAATTGTCGGATAGGCTCATAGTCCTGATCACCATTGATGTTGGTACGAATGACATACGCTGCCTCATAGCCGAGGTCTTTGTTTTGCACAAAACGCATTTGGGCATAAAAAACCGTGGTGGCCACAGCCAATAAAAAGGCTAAGGAAAATTGCACTACGACCAATATTTTGCCCAAAAGCAGCTGCCGCGCAGGGCGGCTGCGGTTGTACAAGGTCTCCACAGGTTTGAAGGCCGACAATTGCCAGGCCGGGTAAATGCCTGCCAATGAAACGTTTATGAAAAAAACAAGTGCAAAGCCTGTCAATAGCTTCCAGTCAATGGCACCCGAAAGGCTGATTTTTTTATCGGCCAACACATTAAAAACAGGCAAAACCATAAACAGTCCGAACAAGGCCAAAGCATAAGCCATGCCACAGAGCAGTGCCGATTCGCCCAAAAACTGGCCAAAAATACTGCTCCGACTGCTGCCGTTGAGCTTGCGGATGCCTACTTCTTTGGCCCGCGACAATGAGGTGGCTATACTGATGTTGACAAAATTGATGCTCGCCAGCAACAAAATAAAAAAGGCGATACCCAAGAACAACTGTGCATAAATGGGGCGGCTGCCATTAACAACCCCGCACTCGTTCCAAGCATTTTCAACGCCATCAAGTGGCTCCAGATGCACATCCGCGATGTTTTGCAGGCCGTGTTTTATTTTTGGGTCATAGCCGGCGTCCTGGATTTCCGCGCTGGCATTTTGATAAAAAATATCGTCCATTTTTTGGGTAATACCCTGGATGTCGGCACCATTTGACAACACAACAAAAGTACCCAGATAGCCCCCAACCCAGGTCTTGTCCTCAAATGACAATTGCATGAAGCGCATGGGGAGCAGGGCCTCGAACTGTATGGATGATTGTGGCGGCAGGCTTTTGGCCACGCCCGTTACAATCATTGGTTGTTTACCGAGCTTTTCGGCAGAAGGGTCGGCATCTAAGTGAAGCAATCGGCCAAGGGCATTCGTAGTGCCAAAAAATTTGAGGGCCGCTTCTTCGCTCAGCACAATGGAATTGAGTTCCTTTAAGCAGCTGTTCGGGTCACCCTGCAACAATGGGAAAGTGAAGCTTTGGAAAAAATTGTCATCCGCAAAAAGCATTTGCAGTTTCAGGGCGCGATCTTCATGGCGGATATCACCTTTAATATCACCGCCCAGCAGCCTGGTTACGGCTTCAAGCTCCGGTATGGCGGCCCGGAAGGCAGGGCCATGTGCCTGACGGGTGCCGCCGGAGCGAACTAATCTGCCTGTCTCGCGATCAGTAACCGTTGTAGTGATACGGTAGAGTTGGGCCGATTTTTCGTGAAAATGATTGAAGCTGTGCTCGTCCTTCCAATACAAAACAGCCAATAACATGCACACCAAGCCGGTAGCCAGGCCAATGGCGTTGAGCAGGGTATATGTTTTTTGGCGGACTAAATGCCGAATAGCGGTTTGATATAACATTGTGCTGTATAGTCAACGCAAAGTGGTTTTGAACCTGCTCGCGTCTGTAAATCTCTAAAAATCAGGTAAATCATTCCTTAACATTATTCGCTTCTCAAAGACTTTACCGGATTTAGCAAGGCCGCCTTTACACTTTGCACGCCCACCGTCAGTACCGCAATAGAAACGGTGGCCAAAAGCGACAGCATAAAGATACCCACGCCTAAGGAAATGCGGTAGGTGTAGTCCTGCAGCCATCCGTTCATGGCCCACCAGGCAAGCGGTGTAGAAAGCGCAAAAGCAGCCAGAATCAATTGAAAATATTCCTTGCCAAATAGCCAGAGTACGGATGAAATGCTTGCGCCAAGCGTTTTGCGGATCCCGATCTCCTTTCTTTTTCGAGCCACCATAAACGCCGCCAGGCCATACAAGCCAAGGCAACCAATAAAGACTGCAATACCCGCAAAAGCCCGCACAAGTTTCAAGATCACGGCTTCCTGCTCATAAAAACGAGCAATTTCATCATCCATGAAACGATTGTCATAAACAAATTCAGGGAAAATGCCCGTCCATGCTTTTTCAATGGCGGCAAGGGTAGGCACTGCATTTTGGAGCTGCATCCGAATGGCCGCAACTTCGTGGTTTTCTGCTGCACAGGTCAATACCTGTGGCGTAATGCCCTCGTGGAAGGATCGGTTGTGAAAGTTCCTGACTACGCCTACAATGGGGTAAACCCTGTGGTCAACGTCCAATATTTTGCCGATGATGTCATCAGGAGCAGCAAAACCTAATTTTTTCATCAGTTCCTCATTGACCAAAAATTCGCGTACCGTGTCAGAGGCTTGGAGGTTGCGCCCGGCAAGGAGTTTAAGGTCAAAGGTCTCGAGGTAATCCGCATCCACGAATTTCAAATTTACCGGATAAGGCTCATATTCAGCTTTGTTCTGTAAGCGTACCCCCGTTTGCCAATTGGCTTCCGACGCGGGAGGCTGGAAGCAAAGGCTCACTTTTTCCACGCCTGCTATCTGTTGCAACTGCTGCTTTAGGGCTGATGTTTTGGCAAGATCAGATGAAGGCAAATTAACGTTGACAATGCCTTCCCGATGGAAACCAAGATCGGCGTTTTGGGCGTATTCTAATTGGGCGGTCACCACCACGGCAGCTATGATCAATGCCTGTGAAATGGCAAATTGTGTACCTACCAAAATCCTGCGCAGCGAAAAACCGCCCGCCCGCACACTTTCTCCCATGCCACTTTTTAGGCTTTCCACAGGGCGGAAACCCGACAAGGCCAAGCCCGGGTAGGCCCCTGCCAAAAATGCAACTACTACCATTAAAATGGCCAAAAAGCCATAGAGTGAGAGGTCTTTTTCAAAATCAAATTGCAGTGTTGTGCCCGCAAGATTGTTCAAAAACGGCAAGCCAAGTCTTGCCAAAAACAAGCCAATCATCATAGAAAACGCCACTATTACCCCTGTTTCGGCCATAAATTGCCAGAAAAGTTGCCCCCTTGTGCTCCCCATTGTTTTCCGAACACCTACCTCGCGGGCACGTGTCATTGCCTGGGCCGTGGCCATATTGACAAAGTTGACACAGGCCGTGATCAACAAGAACAACCCAATGAGCGCCAGTGCAATAATGTGTTTTTTATTGGTGCCAAACCCATAATCCTGATCAAAATGAGCAGCCTGCATCGGCAGCGCATGATACCACCATTCACGCACCTCCGGATGGAAATATTTGTCGCGGAAAGCGGGAAAAGCTGCTTCCAAATTGGCCACTGTGTAGCCCTCGCGGAAAAGTACAAAACAGTGTGTGCCGCCATGTATGCCGCCCCAATTCTTGACCATGCCATTAGTGGTGTCATTGGTCATCGTGGCCCAGGAGGTAAAAACCGAGCGCGATCCGAGGTCCGTGTTCTGAGGAAAATCACGCAGCACACCTACAACCCGGTAGTCCGTACGGTTATTGACCCTGAATGATTTATTGATGGCCGCATCGGTGGAGCCAAAATATTTCTTCGCCATTTTTTCGGTCAAGAGTGCAGTTTGTGGTTGCCGAAAATCTTCAAGATTCCCTTTGATCAAGGGAAAATCAAATATCTCGAACAGTTCCGGCTCTACCATGGCGCGGGCCGTTTCTTCCTGGAACTTTACCGGAGCCTGCCCCTCCAATGCAATGGTTATCAGTGAGTTGTCCCGCCCGGAGAGCATGGCTGTTTTTTCCAAAAAAGCGTATTCCTGCCGCAGTGCAAGGCTCATGGGATAAGGCACGTTGTTTTCTTTGGTGACCCGTTCCTGACGGCTTTCCGTACCGATGATGGCTGCACGGCCTACATTTTGGTGAAAGTTGTCAAAACTGAAATGATGCCGTACGAGCAAAAAAATCAATACGCAACAGGCAATGCTGAGGCCGAGGCCAAGCGTGTTGAGTGCCGCGTAGCTGCGGTGCTTTTTGAGGCTTCTGATGGCGATGGTAAAATAGTTGATAAGCATGTTATAGCAGGGTTTTTGTGATTTTAATGGGTTTTAGTGATTGTAAAGATCTCCGGGATTGATGATGAAAACTATTCGCTTCTTAAACTTTTCACGGGGTTGGCCAGCGCAGCCTTAATAGCCTGGCCTCCTATTGTCAAAAAGGCAATCCCGATGGCCAATATCCCTGCGCCTGCGAACATCCACCATTGTATTTCGATACGATAGGCGAAATCTGCGAGCCATTTTTCCATAAAAAAGTAGGCCAGCGGGGAGGCAATGAGGATGGCGACGGCGACCAATTTCACAAAATCCCGAACAAGAAGGTTTGTGACACTTGCCACGCTCGCGCCGAGCACTTTGCGGATGCCGATTTCCTTAACCCGCTGCTCGGCAGTATAGGTTGCCAAACCGAAAAGCCCCATGCAAGCGATGAAAATGGCAGCAAGGGCCGCCCAAATCAGCATAGTCTGCCGCTGGGTGTCCTCAGCGTAGAAGCGGGCCAATTGTTCGTCCAGAAAATGGTGTTCCAGCGGATGTTCGGGGTCAACGGCGAGCAGGGCAGCCTCCATTTTTTTCAGGGTGCCGGGTATGTCGCCTGCCTCGATGCGCGAAGTGAAATAATCTATGTTTTGCACCGGGTTGAACTGGTAGGCCAGCACCAGCGGGGCAATTTTTTCTCGAAGGGTCTGAAAATGAAAGTCTTTGACGATGCCCGTTACCCGCGCCCGGAACTTGACATTGCCGCGCAGCGGCTGAAAACTGCCATCGAGGGCCCGCTCCGGGATGTCCACCACCTGCCCGACGGCCTGCTTGAGGCCCAGCGCTTTGGCGGCGGTTTCGTTGAGCAGCACTGCCGATGTGTCTCCCGCGCCGCTGAAAAATTGGCCCTGTACGACTTCGATTTGGAAGGTATTGGCAAACTCCTCGTCCACGCCCAGCAGGTAGGCCACCTTGTGGTCGTCGGTGCTGCTTTCGGGGCGGATTTTTACGGTCGGGATGGTCTTCCACTCGCCCGGCACCCGCGACGTAACCGATACGTTTTTTACCCCCGGGATTTTGGAAAACTCAGCCTGCACGGTTTCTGCCCCCCGGCGCACCTTGCCACTGTTGATGTCCACCACCACAAGCAGGTCTTTTTGGAAGCCCAAATCCTTGGAGTGGACATATTGCACCTGGCGATACAGCACGATGGTGGCCACAATGAGTACGATGGAGATGGTAAACTGTGACACGACCAGCGCACGGCGGAACGACAGGTCGCCCGCCCCCGTGATTTTCAGGTTCTTCAACAGCATGGCCGGGCTGAAGCGTGAGAGCACGAGTGCCGGATAAGTGCCGGACAAGAGGCCAGCCACCAGCAAGGCACCAAGACTGAAGAGCCAGATGCGCGGGTCAGTAGAGTGGTCAAGCGAAAGTTGTTTTTGGGTAAAACTGTTGAAGGCTGGCAGCAGCAGGTTAACCAACGCAACGGCAAGCACAAAGGAAATGCCCGTGACCGACAGGGCCTCGAACATAAACTGCCGCACTAAATGCCCTCGAAACGCGCCGCTGGCCTTGCGCACCCCGATTTCGCGGCGGCGGCTGGCGGCTTTGGCCGTCGTCAGGTTCATATAGTTGATGCAGGCGATGAGCAGCACGAAAAGGGCGACCGCGCCAAACACTTTCATGTAAAATAGCGAGCCGCTGCTCATGGTGGCCACGTTGGAGTTGCGCGCGCCGTCCACGATGCCTTCGGAGTAGAGGTGCATATCTTTCAGGGCTTGAAGGCTGTAAGCGACCGACTCGCCTTCCTCGAAGCGGGCGTGTTCGTACACTAACTTCGTCAACTTGGGTGCCACGAGCGCAGGGTCGGCTTTTTCGTTCAGCAGGGCGAAGGTCAGGAAGTCATTGGATGTCCAATCACGCGATGAGCCGCGCTGGAAATTCGTGTCCTGTTGCAAGGTGGCTTCCGATACCAGTAAGGGAAAATCAAAACTCGAATTGCGCGGGTGATTTTTCAAAACCGCTGTGACGCGAAGCGGGGCTTCCTGAAAATCCATGTGCAGGGTTTTCCCCACAACCTGTGTGCTGCCGAAGTACCGCTGGGCAAGTTCCGCTGTAACCGCAATGGCGTTAGGCTCTTTGAGGGCAGTGCGCGGGTCGCCCTGAACGGCCTCAAAATCAAATATTTCCATCAGCCCGTTATCGGCGATGGCCAGCACTTCGTGTACCCGGTAGTCGGGCCTTTCGGGGTTCATCAGATTGGCCCTGCCGAAGAAGGCGAGCCGGGCGGTGTTCTCTATTTCGCCGATGTTTTGCTTTGAGTCAGAAGCTAAGCGGTAACTGGTGCCAGCGATGCTCAGGTCTTCGGTCTTCGTTTTTCTGTGTTCGATGACGCGGTAGGTGCGCTCGGCCTGGGCGTGGTGCCGGTCGAAGGTCAGTTCGTCGAACAGGTAGAGGCTGAGCAAGAGGAAGCCCGTCAGACCGAAGCTGAGGCCCACGATGTTGAGTGCGGCATACAGCTTGTGGTGACGAAAATTGCGCAATACAAGTGTAAAATAATTATATATCATTTTTTTGCGATGTTTGGGTGAAAACGAGTTCGGCAAATTTTGTATGTTGATTGGTTTGATGCTATCTTGAACGATTTACCTGCATTCGATCTACGGTCAGCATTATTCGCTTTTCAGCGACTTCACCGGGTTTGCCAGAGCTGCCTTCACACTTTGAAAACCCACCGTCAAAAAGGCGATCCCGATAGCAACTGCCCCTGCTCCTGCGAACATCCACCATTGCAGCGCTATTCGGTAGGCAAAATTGGCGAGCCATTTTTCCATAAAAAAGTAGGCAATAGGGGAGGCGATGAGGATGGCCAAAAGCACCAATTTCAAAAAATCTTTGGCCAAAAGACCTGTGATGCCCGCTACTGATGCGCCGAGCACTTTGCGGATGCCGATTTCCTTGGTGCGGCGGGCCGCTACAAAAGTTGCCAAGCCAAATAAACCAAGGCATGCAATGACAATAGCCAAGCCGGAAAAAAGGCCAAACACCTTCGAAAGCCGCGTTTCCGCATCATATTGCTTCTGAAAATCATCATCCAAAAATGAATAATCAAAGGGTAGGGTAGGGGCCAGTGACTTCCATACGGATTGAATTTCACCGATTTGGGCGGCTACATCTTTACCGGGTGATAATTTAATGGCCGCATAGCTCATAGGGAAGGGACTGAGTTTTAGTACAATCGGCGTTACGGCATGGTGTAGGGATTGAAAATGAAAATCGGCCACCACGCCCACTACCTTGCCTTCCGGCCAGCCACCCATGGTCAGGGTTTTGCCAACCGGATCAGCCCAGCCAAGTCGTTTGGCGCAAGTTTCGTTAATCAGGCAGCCGGCAGAATCAGAGGTAATACCGGGCCGAAAATCATGACCCGCTGTTACGGACAAGCCCAGCGCCTTGACAAACTGCCCATCCACAAAATTATAGGTCAGTGAGGTTTCCTTGTAATTGGATGGCTGCTCCGGCAAAAAAATAGTGCTGTCAAATTCCTTGCCCGGCATAAACTGGCCCGCAGTAGCTGACTGCACGGTGGCCAAAGAGCGTATGCGCTGAAAAAAAACACCAAAATTATCGGCTAATCCATTGGCTCGTTTTACGATCAAGACCTGCTCTTTTTGGAATCCAAGTTGTTGATTTTTAATAAATTGTAATTGGCTTCGTACCACGAAAGCCCCAATGATCAAAACCGTAGAAACACAGAATTGGGCCACTACCAAACTTTGGCGAAGACGATTTCGGGTGCTGCCTTCCGGTGAGGATTGGCTCTTTAATGTACGCGTTGGCGCTAATTTTGAAAGGAAAAACGCAGGAACTGCGCCCGCTGCCAGCGTGGTCAACAGCCCCAATAAACTGGTAAAAGCCAGTGTATCAATCGAAAGTAGCGTTTCGATGCTCAGGGTCTTTTCCGTCAATTTCAGGAAAGCGGGCATGGCGATCCAAACCCAAAGCAGTGCCCCTGTCACACTGGCTGCAACCATGACGGCAGATTCTATCAAAAATTGACCAATCAACTGCCTGCGAGAGGAGCCAAGTGCCTTTCGCACACCCACCTCACGGGCGCGGGCGAGAGCTCGAGCGGTAGCGAGGTTGATGAAATTAATGCAGCCCAATGCTAAAATGGCTGCCGCAACGAGGCCAAAAATCCAAACATAGCGAATATTGCCGCGCCCGGCAGTTTCAAAATCAGCAGAACGCAAGTGTATATCGGTCAATTTTTGAAAAGGGAAATCGGTGTAGTTGTTGCCTTGCGCAAAGTCGCCGACCATCAGTTTTTCGCCCACAAATTTTTTCATTTTGGCCTCCAAGGCTTTGATATCACTGCCCTCTTTGAGCAAAAAATAGGTCAGGGTGGATGCTGAGCTCCAGTCGTTGCGCCGCTCTTCAAGCCTTGGATTGCCTTTGATCGTGGTCAGAAAGTCAAATTGGAGGTGTGATTGTTTGGGCCAGTCGCGCACAACACCGCTGACGCGATAGCTTTTGCCATCGTTGCGGGCAAGGCTTTGGCCTAGTGCAGGGGTATTGCCAAAATATCGCCGAGCCATGCTTTGTGTCAGCACAATTTCATCGGGCGACTGCAAAACCGCATTGGGGTTGCCCTCCAAAAAATCAAGATCAAAAATGGCGGGAAAATGTTCGTCCACAAGAAGGCCCTTTGGCTCCCGCACAAAATCAGGGCCTTTCTTGAAGGTCATGCCACCGGTAGCGCATTGCGTTGCCCGCTCAACCTCAAGAAATTCCGTGCTGAGCAAAGGTGCCAAGGGCATAGGGCATTGAGCAATTTTCCATTCGTTATCGCCAAACCGGGCTGCCCAGAGGGCGCGGTAGCCACGGTTTGCTTTTTTATGAAAGTGGTCGTATGACAGTTCGTCACGTATCCAAAGCGCAATGAGAAAGCATACCCCAATGCCAAGTGATAGCCCTGCAAAGTGTAAAAAAGCCGTTTGAGGATCCTTAAGGACCTGCCTGGTGGCGAGTTTAAAATGGTATAACATGACAAATGGCGGATGATATTCCCTGATGAAATGACAATGCCCGTGCCACGTTTTAAAACGCTGAAAAACAAGTATTTATAAAATGAAGGCCGTTCGTTTTCGGACAATGTGGACAGCTGAGTGGACAATCAAAAGGGGGCAATGCTTTACCGCTATCTTTGTCTTAAGCCGGTATTGGAGGCTGAAAAAGAACATTATGTGCATCAATTTGCACCTTTATTCCGTCACCCTTCCTTAACCGCCCCCCAGTGCCCTGTATAGATTGACAATATTCAGGAACTGCCTTTTGCGCAATTCCTGTAACTCAATGGAAGCGGCCAACGCACTGCGCTGCGCTGTGATGACTTCCAAATAATTGGCATAACCCGCCACATACAGGTCATTGGATGCTTCAACTGCGCGGTTGAGGGCCTCCACTTCAAGGGCTTTTAGCGGATAAGCATCGCCCAGGTTGGCATATTGCTGCAATTCCACCTGCACCTCTGTATAGGCGACAACAAGGCTTTTTTGATAACCGAGCCACGCGGCTTCCTGTGCAGCAGTGCGGGCATTTCGCTCAGCCAAAAGCCCCCGACGGTTAAATACAGGTGCTGCCACGCCGCCCAACAGGCCCAAGGCCGCCGATTCGGGCAAAAATAACACGGAGGGCCGAAAGGCCTGCAAACCGGCATAAGGCGTGAGCACAAAATTGGGCAACAAAGCCGCACGCGCTGCAAACAAGTCAGCTTTGGCCGACTCCAGCAGTTGCTCGGCCTGCCGAACATCAGGGCGGTGCAGCAACAGCTGCGCGGGCAGCCCCGCCTGGAGGCGGGCAGGAAGCGGTTGATCTGTTAGCGAGGCACCCCTTGCAATGGGGCCATAATAACGCCCCATCAGCACCCGCAGGCCATTTTCGACCACCGTGATGCGCTGGCGCAATTGAATGGCCAAGGCACGGGTGTTGAATATTTGCGCCCGAAACTGCTGCACAGCCAATTCCGTGGCTCGCCCTGTTTCTTTTTGCGCCGCTACAACCTCAAAAGCACGTTGTTGCAACAGTTCGTTTTGTTCGGCCACCTGAACCTCTGCATCTAAGGCGAGCAATTCATAATAAAGGGTCGCCACGCCTGCGATGATATTGGTGCGCAGCCATTGTTCTCCTTCCACACTGGCCAATACCCGCTTGGCCGCGCTTTGACGCTGGGCTGCCAGGCGCCCCCACACATCTATCTCCCAGGCTGCCCTGAACCCTATAAATGCATCCGTCACCGGATTGGGTACGCGACGATCGGCAGGTACATTTTCAGAGCGGTTCAGGTCATAGTTACCGATGCCGTTCATCGTGTAATCGCCAAAGCGTTCAGCGCCGCCGGCGATCATGGCCTGCACCTGAGGAGCCAAAGGTAGCCGCGCCCGCAGCAGTTCTGCTTCCGCCTGCCGGATATTGGCCACCACCATCTTTCGATCCAGGTTGTTGGCCAAGGCCGTATCAATCAGTGCGACCAAGGCGGGATCAGTAAATACCTTGCGCCATGCCAGGCGCTCTACACTGACAGTGTCGCCAGTCATGCCATATAAAGCAGGCGGCTGCTCTACGGGATTGAGCCTGACAGGCTTGATCGTTTTGCAACCGACCGAGGCGATGGCAAAAAGTATGAATATGATTTTTTTATTGAACATTTCTTATGTGAGCGTTGCCGGGATATTTGAAAAATCGGGTCATTTATTCCCGCCCCAGTCAATATTGAGATAAGTGTTGATAATGAAACCGGAATTGTTTTGAAAGACATTTTGGCCTGCCGGGGCGCCTGGGAGGCTTACTTCACGCGGCAATTGCAGGATTTGATTAAAAAAGCCGCCCTCAATGCGCCATTTTTTGTTAAATCGGTAGCCGATCAACAAGCCAATCCGGTTTTGATCGAAGACATTTTCATTGACATTTTCCCCAAAACCGATGAAAACCTCATTGTACGCCGCAGCGTAAAATTCTTTATCATCAATGGTACTGCCTTTAAAAGGGCACTGCATCCGAAACATGTAGCGCAGGCGATTGACGTAGAAATACTCATCCTCGGTCGTCACTGCGGCGGAGCTATAACGCCCTATCCAGCGTTGCTCAAGCATGAAGCGGTGCGAGATGTCGAGGATACCGGGTTTGTCCACCAAAGTAGCCATTTGAAAAAAGCGATGTTCGGTAAAGTCACGCCCAAGCGCATTGATGGGGAAATCCCCGTAATTGAAGGTCTCGATCCAGGCATATCCGCCGCGCAATTGTACCTTTGGTGTCAACTGATAGTTGATGCCGAGCCTTAAAAGGCTTTGTTGCCAATGAACAACAAAATTTTCACGCCGCCATTGGTACTCCGCATGAAGTCCCCACCTGTCGTTGAGTTTGATGGTGGTAAAATTGGTCCACCAGCCCACACGGTTTGGGTCATTGAGGCGGGTGTTTTGAGCTAAAGCAGCAGCACAAAAAGTCAAAAAAAGCAGCACGGACAAAAATCGGGTCATCGTAAAATGTGGTTGTGTTTTAGGTACGGCATCTTTTGAACAGGATGCCGTACCATTAGGAACAATAAAAACGGGCCATTTTTCCCGAAAGACATAGCTTCTCTACCTATTTGGTTGGAGGGCTGTAGGGCAAGGCCGACTTGTGTACAATGATTCGGAGTTTGCCGTCTTTGCCTTTTTTAAACACCCAGGTTTTGTCCACCATCACTTCTTTGCCGTCCTTGCCGGTAACCCACACATTGCCCATCGTAATGGCTACGGAGCCATAGATCTGGATGCCCTGATTCTTGTCTCCGGCATTGTCATAGCGTGCTTTTACCCATGGGGTAAGGGCAAAGCCCTTGTCGTTAGGATAATCTGGATCACCGCCGATAAAATAGGCCAGTGCGCCCTTTTTGTCGTTTCTGAATGTTTGGTCACCAAAGGCCAGGGTTGGTTTAAAAAACACCTTGCCATGATCGTAATTGTATGCCTCCGAAAGGACCTGGTTGGCGTATGCTTTGTAATCGCCGCCCTCTTCTTTCAGTTGGCCAATTTTTACCAGAGCGTCACACCAGGCCTGTTGGGCAGCATTTACCTCTTCATAGGTAATAATGGTTTGAGCACCTTCTTCCACATAGACCAAGCCAAGGTCATTGATTACTTTCTGAACTTGCTCGCTCGTTTGGCCTATTTTGTTTTGGGCTTCCTCCTTTACTTTTTCCGCTGCCTGATCGCAGGAAATAGCGGATAATACGATAGCCAGCATGGCTAAAATCAAAGATGGTTTGTACATAGATATGTTTTTATGTTTGCCTACTTCTTGATACGGTGTTCGGCTTGTCCGTTTATGTTCAAAAATTTATGGGATTTTTTAGAGCATGTCTGGGATTTTCTGCTTGAGTCAAAAACGAGAGGTTTTTTCAGCATT
>CAZIKN010000138.1:0-14375 GCA_964539805.1 uncultured Saprospiraceae bacterium
TCAATGGTGTCGCTCTTGTCCGTCAGGTCGGTTTGTTCGGCACCTTTATTGGTAAAATAATTGAACACTGCGCCCACAGAGTGTTGTGACAGTTTGATTGTCACAGGTATGGGCGGCAGGTTGCTAAAGGTGAACTTGCCGTTGGTATCCACCAGCATTTGTTCGTTTTCGTAGCAGCCATCCAATGATTCTACCTTCATTTTTACAATGGCCCCATCAGGGATGATCCTTTTTCGGCATACATCATTGCCAGCCAACTGCCCTCTTATCTGGCGTTTGGTCAGGTCTTTAAACAAAATACCTGCGATGGGCGTGATGACGTTGCTGACTTCCCATGATGCCGGCGAAAAAGTATGGTTGCTGAATTTTGGCGTCAAGATGGCGGACTCACCCGGTTCCAGGTCTATGATGAAGGCACCGTCCTCGTCCGTAAAAATGGGTGGTGAATTGCGCTCGCCATTGACCAAAATCTCTACGCCTGCTGCGTAGCAGCGGGTGCCGTCAAAGCGGACATAACCGCTCACGGGCACGGTGCTCAGGTCTGTAAAGTCAATTTTATCGCTGCTGGTATTGCTTACATTAAGCGTAACCAATTGTTTCTCAGGCTGAAACTCGTGCATGACAAAAGTAGAGCGACCGGTCAGCTTGCTCCACAATGCCCCATTCACAGTGCCTTTGCCTGTTCGGGCCGGGCCAATGTCTTCAACCGTGTTGCCTCGGCTTTCATTGAGCGGGAACCAGGAGCGCAGGCGTTCATCGCCACCCGGCACACCGTTGGCGAAGTTGGCCTGGGCTTGTACCTGGGTCATGGTGGAGTCGTAAAAGGCCACTTCGTCAATAAGGCCGCTGAAAAACTGGTCGTACCCGCCTGCGGTTTTGCGCGCGCCGAGGTGCCAATAATTCAGGCCAAAATTTTCCGCTACATTGCTATAATTCTGAGTGCTGACCACGGTGCCATTTTTATACAAGGTGACCTGGTCGGAACCGCCGGGGTTGTCAAACAGTGAAAAGACCAAGTGCTGATAGCCGGTACCCAAGGGGCCAAAATTCAGTTCCTGCGCACCGATCATCAGTAAAATATTGCCATTTTCCACGCTGATCTGGCATTTGGTGTTGCCGCCCGAGAGGTCCTGGTTGGTCAGGATGGCACGTTTGTCGGGAGCCGTTTCAAAGCTTTGGACCCAAAGTTCAATGGTCTTGCTGTTAACGGCACCGAGCAGAACAGAATCTGTCAGCGTAGCGGAATAGCCGTTGGCGTTGTTGAATTCCAGAGCATAATTGCTGAATACTTTTTTAGAGGGTGTGGCCGTAAAAATGGTGCCGTTGCCATAGTTGATGCCTTCTATTTTGTAAAAACCGGTTTCGTCCGTCACGGCTCCGTTCACCACATCCGGGCGGTCAACGCTCCATTCCGGCCCGCAGAGATAAATGACACGGCGGTTGGCTGAAATATCATAGGCTTTTGTGCCCACGCCTTCGTCAAATTTCCAATAGGTAGCCAAGGCATTGGCGTCAGCATTTACCGTTCGGTTTTTAAAGGCATTGATTTCTGTTTGTGACAGTTGGCGGCGGAAAATCCGCACATCGTCCAAACCTCCGATAAAGGCATTAGGATTGTAAGGGGCCTTACCCATGTAGAGGGTCAGGTCTGCCTGGCTTAATACAGCCGTTGCGGTATTGACCAAATTGCCATCCACATACAGGAGCATGGAAGAGCCGCTGTAGGTAACCGCAATGTGGTGCCAGCCATCGGGGTCGGTGCTGAAATTGTGCGAGCGCGTTACGGCTGCGGTACCTGTACCAATGCCAAAGGTGATGCCCTTTGAGCTGCCATTGGTATGCAGCCACCAGTTTTTGTTGGTGCTGCTGCCCCGGTCCATGATGAGGCTTGAATTGTTGCCCGCTCCTATTTTTACCCAGCAGCTCATGCTCCAGGCAGCGGCGTGAAATTGGGCGGAGTGCTCGGCAAATGCCTGGTCATCACCTGTAAAGCTCAGGGCTGTGCCGAGGGTAGGCGTGAGCGTGATCTCTGCGTCGGCCACCGGGTTTCCGTTAAGGGTTTTTACCTGGCCCGTGACGGAACCGTTGGGGTTTAAAAACCCGAGACCACTGCCGCGAGAGCCTTCACCGAAGGCATTCACACCGCTTATTTGGTAATTGTAAAATCGGCCCGCTTGCACATTGAAATCAATATACACCCGGACTTCCTTTTCCACATGGGCGATAAATGCGCCATCACGATAAATATTGAAGCCCAATTCGGCGGATGGGCTGAGTGGATCAAGAATCCAGCCGACCTGAATACGGTCATCCAGGTCACCTTCGCTTGCATAGACCACTGGCGGGGTTGGCGGTAGCAAAAAACGGCTGTAAAAACCGGCCACGCCATTGTTTTGCTGACCAAGATAAGGCCCAATGAAAGACTCGCCCAACGACCCTGTTGTGCGGTTTTTGGTAGAAAAGGCGTTAGTGATGGCACCGTAGTTGACGAATGCAGTGCCGGTATAGGTTTCACTGCCAGTTACGGTGCCCGTGTTGCAGTTGGCGACCACCTGTGCGTATGCTGGCAAAGTGCCGAGCATACACCACAGGCTGCCTATGATGAAGAGAAATAGATTTTTCATAAAAAATGGTGGTTGGTTGTACTGTTGGTTCTGCGAAACGCAGTTTCGCAGCGCGTTTGGCAGCGGAAGGGTTTCCGCATTACAGTTATTGCACCCATACCTCTATATCACCTATGGCATAGTTTTCATCATCGGTGCCTACCATTTTCGCAGCAAAGAATATCCAAAAATTGCTGGTTACGTTGTCACGAGTGGAAAAGACCATCTCGCCCACGGTAGCAGCATCAGCATAATTAGAGGAGGAATCATAAAAATCAAGTTCTTCTACACCGTTGTCATAAACGCTAGTGGCATCCGTCCAACAAATGCCCATGGTGGTCAGGCTTTTAGTGGTGCCTACTCCTGCGATACCAAGATCAGTGCCCTCGGAGCCACTCGGATCCCAAGAATCAAGGAAAAAATATTTGAACCTGATCTTCACACGGGAGAAGTTGCCTATTGCGTTGCGATCCAGCGTAAATTCTTTTTTTAACACATCACTTTCGTTGCTGGGGCGCAAGGCATAGCCATGAAAATGGTTGGAAAAATTTTCGATGACAGGGGCAGTGGCATCTGTGCTGTTTAAGAGGCCCGTGGTAGCGCCCCAGCCTTCCGCATTGCCCGGAGAGAAGATATCTATATCTACCAATCGCCAATCACTCAGACCATTGTACTGCAATTTTTTGCCTGAGCTGAATTTCAGATCTGAGCTTACATCTCCGGTCACATTCAGTTGGTCGCCCACCTGTAAGGAATTGTCCACAGTCACATTGCCCCTTAAGTATGTTCTATTGTCACCTGGTACATTGGATACCAGAATACGCTCACTGTTGTTGGCCCAAATGGCCACCTGACCATCAATTTCGCTGTACAGGCCGCCGTCACGGTCGCCGGGCGAACTGAAACCAAATCCGTTGTTGTTTGCGCCATTGGCACCTGGCTCACCGGCCCTGGCCACTATTTTGCCTTTTGCCCTCATGCTATCCGCAATGACCACCCCGCTGCTTGGGAAGGAATTGCTGCTACCGCGCAGCGCGAGCGCGTAAGGCGCAGAGGTGAGTCGTATGCGCGGGGTCATTTCAGCAGCACTTGGGCCGCCTACTTTGATGCCTAACCAATAAGGTACGTTGAATGAGGCATTAAGCGGAGTGCTTCCGGCACCCAGGATTACGCTGTAAATACCTCCTGTTATTTCCACACTGTCAATGGTTTCCGTAAACTGAGAAGTTCCCAATGTTTCGGCATTGTAAAGGGTGAAAGTAAGCCTGTAAAAACCGTCATCCACGGCAAGGCCATTGGCTTTTTTCAAAATACCCTGAAAACTGAGTTGTGCCTGGGCGCTCAGATCGCATTGTAAGGAAACGGCCAAAATGGCCATCAAGACAAAACGGATGTAGATGTTTTTTTTCATGTTGAACACGATTAATAACGGGAGTTGAATTTATTTAATGCCAATATGATGCAGGAATAAAGCCCTGTTTCTGGCCACAAAAATGCATTGTTGCTACCCCGGTCAGGGGTCTCAAAGTACCCCTATGAGCGTATCACAGCCAAATTTTTTTTAAGGTGTATTCGGATTCGGGCGATTTTACAGGTTTTTCAGGATTGATTTTCAATGGCTTGCTGATGAAGGCTGTTCAAAACTACTTTGCGTTAATTACAAATACGCTGACGGCAGTTTTCCAAACCTTTCCTTAAACAAGCGGGTAAAATTTTCACTGTCCTTCATACCCACAGAAAGGGCTGCGTTTTTAACACTGTTGTAGCGGCCCCGTTCTAAGCCTTCGCGAGCCGCGTAGAGGCGTGCCTCCAGGATGTATTGTTGCACCGTAAGGCCTGTGAGCTGTTTGATATGGCGGAAAAGGGTGGGGCGGCTCATGTTCAGTTTAACGGCTACCATATCAGCGCTCAGGTTAAAATTGGGCAATTCTTTTTTAATGAGCTGCTCTAAGGCTTCCAACCAGGCGAGGTCATCCTCATTTACGCGCAGGGTTTTTGCCTCTTTGCCCTCTGTTTTATCTCTTGTATCCGTTTGGTTGCGGGTGCTGGCGTTGCGGAGCAGATTGCTCAAGCGCGCCATCAGTTCGTCCTCTTCAAAGGGTTTGAGCAGATAATCATCCACTCCTATGCGCAGGGCGCGCAGCTTGTCTTCGGGGTCCGCCAGGGCAGTGAGCATAACCACGGGCAGCTGCCGATAGCGCGGGTGGTTTTTTAGGGATTCCAGCAATTGGAAGCCGTCCATCACAGGCATCATGATGTCTGAAAGCACAAGGTCAGGCAATACGTCATCCTGCATTTCTAACCATTCTAAGGCTTCTACTCCATTTGCGGCGGTGCTTATTTTATATTGTTTGTTTAAAATTGAGGATAAAAACCTTTGCAAATAGACATTGTCCTCTACAACGAGTATATGTGGTTTTTGGGCGTTGTCCTCAAGTGCTTTGCCCAAAACGGCCCCTTGTTGGGTAGCCTGTTCGTCAGGCAGCTCATGAGGGCTGTCATCCGGGGCGAGTGCCGCTGTGGTGATTTTCAATGGGAACTGAAAATAAAAATCACTGCCATTGCCCAAGCTGCTTTCTGCCCAAATTTTGCCCTTGAACAATTGTGCGTATTCATGGCAAAGGGTGAGGCCGATTCCGGTGCCCCCTTCCGAGCTTCGCTTGCCCGAGGCATTGCGCGAGGCCTGATAGTAGCGGTCAAATACATGGGGCAGATCATCGGGATGTATGCCGCGGCCTGTGTCTGAAACCTGTAGGATGAGCACAGGCTCTTGATGACTGTCATGGCTTTGACTCAGTTGTACCTTAATGCTTCCACCCGGCAAGGTAAATTTGCAGGCATTGGACATCAGGTTGTTAAATACCGTCTCCAATTTTTTCCCGTCCAACAAGAGCATGAGGTCATCTGGCAGCGCACATGCATAGGTATAGCTGATGCCGAGCCGCTTTGCGTGGGAGTCAAAGCTGGCAGCCATGCGCATGAATCGGTCGTGTATCCTGACTGTCGTTTCTTCCAGTTTGAGTTTGCCTGCCTCCAATTTGCCGAGGTTCAAGATTTCGCCGATAAGGCCGAGCAATCCCTGGCCACTTTTTTGGGCCATTTGCAAGAGTTCCTCATCTTCTTTCTCCATCTTTTTGCGCTTCAAAACGGCGCTGATGGGTCCAAGTATAAGGGTAAGTGGTGTGCGTAACTCATGGCTGACATTGGCAAAAAACTGTGACTTTAGCTCGTCCATGGCCCGCAAGGATTCAGCTTGCAGGGCCAATTGGCGGTTTTGGTCGCGTATTTGGCCGGTAGCCGTATGCACGGCAAGCTCGAGTTCGCGGTTTTGTTGTTGTAAATAACGCGTACGCAGCCGGATAAAGCCAACAATGCCCCCCAGGATAAGGGCAAGGTAAGTCAGGTAAGCCCACCAGCTTTTCCACCAGGGGGGCAAGATGATGATGCGTAGTTCGGCAGCTTTTTCGCTCCATATGCCTTCATTGTTGGAGCCTTTGACCCTGAAGGTGTAAGTGCCCGGGTCAAGATTGGTAAAACGCAGCTCATTTTTTTCGCCAATGATGATCCACTGGTCCTGGAAACCTTCCAATTGGTACATGTAGCGGTTTTTATCCGGCTCGCGAAAATCCAGCGCTGCAAATTGTATATCGAAAACATTGTTTTTGTAACTCAAAGTCAGTTCCCTGTACTCGCTAATGCCTGTAATCTCCCTTGGGCCTTCGTCGGGGGCATCCAAATCAAAAACATTAAAAGCGGTGATGGCCATTTGGGGGGCATTAGGGTTGTTTTTTATGGTATTGGGGTAAAAGGCATTCATGCCATTCACACCGCCAAAAAAGAGTTCGCCCTTATCGCTTTTAAATGCGGTACCGTATATGAACTCAAAAGATTGCAATCCGTTTTTTTCGCTATACTGAATAAATATTGGCGGCGTTTGGGCATCATGCCTGGGGTTGGTCAATAGCCAAAGGCCGTTCATTGAACTCGCCCATATCCGGCCCTGATCATCCTCCAAAAGCCCGTTGATCTTTTTGGCCGACAGCCCGCAACGTTCGTCATAATGCACCAATCGCGGCTTGCCGCGTTCCGGGTGAGCCGGGTCATCAAACTGTACCCGAAAAAAACCATTGTCAGAACCAAACCAGAAAAAACCGTCCTTGCTTTGTAAGATAGCGAAAATGGTTTCCACCTTTGCGCCGTTGACTGCAGGCCATTGGTCAGAGATTGGCCAAAACACATCCTTTTTTTCATCATACAACAATAAACTTGTAGAGGTGGCTACCCACAGATGGCCCGAATGGTCCAGGTATGCCTCATAGGCATTGAATCCCCTTCTGATATTTTCTGCTTTTTTCTCAAAAGAATAGTGTATAAAACCTTGGTTTACAGCGTCGTATCGGTCTATTCCTTCATAAGCACTAAGCCAGATTTGGTCTTTTTTGTCTTGAAGGATAAAGTTTATGTTGTTGGCGGTGATGCTGTTGCTATCCGCATCATGGTGCACAAAATGCTGCATAGACTTGCGATCCGCAGATAGCACAAACAGGCCCCTGCCATTTGAACCAAACCACAGTCGGTTCTCATTATCGGCAAAGCAGGACGTAAAACTTTCTTCGTCAAAAATCTTGGTGTAAGGTTCCGGGGCCTTATAAGCGACTAAGGACGCTTTGTTTCGGTCATATTGTAATACGCCGCTACCTTCGGATGCCAACCATACTGTGCCATTACGGTCTTCACAGATGCCCTCAATATAGTTTTTGTAGGAAAAATCAGTTTTCAAGCGGATAGGCTGAAACTTGCGCACATCCGGCACGAAACGGATAATACCGCTCTCTAAGGTACTCAGCCAGATCACGCCTGACCGATCTTCCAAAATTTGGTTTATTGTGTTACTCTTTATCCGAAAGTCTTCTTGTGGCGAGTCCTTGAAGTATTGTTTTATTTCCTGCTTTTGTGGATCAAATACAAACAAGCCATTCTTGGTAGTGCCAAACCAAAACCGGCCTTGGCGATCTTCATAAGCGAACATGGTGGGAACATTGATTTGTTTGCCCGCCAGATTAACATCGCTTATTTCACCATTGTCAACATTGAGCAGTTTAGGGCCATTTTGGGTACAAATCCAGCTATTGCCTGCTCGGTCCTTTAGGCCTGACCAAAGGTAAGTGTTGGCTAAGGGCTTTTCAGTAGGGAAAGGTTTTATGCTTAAGGTTTTTGTATTGATCCAAGAGAATTGCCATCCTTTTCCGTAATGCAAATTAACCCAAAACCCCTCCCGATTGGAAGGGTCTGCTATGTTTCTGGAAGAAAAAACAAACTGTGGCAACGGGGCCTTGCTGTTGGGTTCGGGCGATAGGTTGACAAAGGCACCCGTTCCGGGATCAAGGCGCGAAATGCCTCCGCCATAAGAGGTCAGCCAGATAAAACCGTCGGCATCCTCATAAATAGAGTGGCATACACAACCGGGCAACCCCGTCTGCGGGCCGGATACACCACACTTAAAATTTTGGAAACGTTCCGTTAAAGGGTTAAAACGGCAGAAGCCGCCATTGGTGCCGATCCAAAAATGGCCGTCTTTGGCTTCTACGATACAGTTAATGGTGTTGTCAGGCAGGCTGAGCGAATCACCCGGAATATTGCGGTAGGTTTTAAAATGATGACCATCATATCGTTGTAATCCATCAAAAGTCCCGATCCAAATAAAGCCCTTGCTATCCTGCATCATGGTCATAACATGCTGACTGGCAAGGCCATCTGATTTGGAAATAGTTTCTATGGCCCAAGGGTTTACCTGGGCGTTTAGCCAGCCAAGGCCAGATATGCAAAAAATACAGGCAAACAGGAAAGGGATTAAAACCGAGCGAATCATACCTTTTAATATAAGGGCAAATGTAAATAAAGTTATGTTTGGATACTTAACTTTCTATGATGCATAGTTTCGCCTTAACCGCATTTTTAGATAAGCTGCCGTTCTTGTTCGAATACCTGCCGTTCCCTAAACCATTCCGGCTAAACCGTTTTTTTAACGATACTTTTGCGGCCTTTTAACGTAAAAAAATGGTCAATTCAATTTTTGGCACACTTATTGGCTATCTTATTTTACCCTAAAAAATTTACTTTTAATCCCGATGTTGAAAAACATCAAAAAAATATACTTTCCCGTATATAATCCAAGAAAAGTCTGAATGGTGAAATTTTTTAATCTAATCGTTCAGTTCATTTTTTAACCAATTGTTTCCCATGAGTCTGTGGTTTCGTACACTGTGCATAGCCCAGTGGCTACTACTCTTAACATCCCAAGTTTCGGCTGCGCCGGGCATTTTTTTGCCGGTCATCAATAATGCAGCCGCTGGTCCGATTACAGCGCCGCTGAAAGTGAACAACTTCAGCAATATGGTAGCGGCGCAGTTTGTCATCACCTGGAACACGGATGTTTTGCAGTTTCAATCCGTAGAGGGTTTCGCGCTCCCTACACCCAATGGTTCGCCGTTTAACCTCAACGAAACGGCTAACGGCATCTTGCGTTTTGCATGGGCCTCTGGCGGTCAAGGCTCTACCCTTGTTGACCAGTCCACACTTTTTTCCTTGCGTTTTAATGTGATTGGTTCGCTTTTGAGCGGTTCTGACCTCAATATCACGGAACTTAGCCCAACGGCATTTGAATTGGTATCCCTTTCAGGAGGCCAGTTTATTACGTTTGATGCCACTCAGGTGCAAATCACACCTGGTTATGTTGCTGTAGGCTTTACCTTATCCACGGAAGAGCAACAGGCTAACACGCTGTTTCCCGTAACCCTATCGCCCAATCCATCCTCAGATGCGATTGCTATCAGTTTTGAATTGACAGAGCCTTCCAATGTGATGGTCTCTTTGTACAATAATGCCGGCCAATGCTTATATGCTGATCTTCAGTTGTTTATGAGTGGCCAACAACGGGTAGTTCTGCCCAAAAACAATTTGCCTCCTTCAGGGGCCTATTTGCTCACCGTGCGCACAGCCCAAGCTGTTTGCACCAAACCACTCTACCTCCTGTGATCTCTAATAACACATTTTCTAATCATCCCTTATCAATTGTTCAAAAAATGAGACCGATTCTACTTTTTCTCATTTCTGGTTTCCTCACGCTCACTTGTGCAACTGTGATGCAGGCGCAAGTGACCGTCAATTTTGTATTATCTCCTGCAAATTCACCTAATCCGCCAATTGTTGGGTCCGACATAGCGGTTCAGGTTAAGGTGCAAGGTTTTAAACAAATTGCAGGCGTACAAATGCCTATCACATATGATACAACCGTACTGCGTGCCACCTCTATCACGGTACCTAGCCCTTCTCCGCTCAAGGCGTTTGTGTACAGTACCAATGTGAATAACACTAATGCCATTATAAGGCCACAAAACCTGAGTCTTATTAATGTGTCATGGTTAAATGATTTGTCCTCATCTCCTAATGGTACCACTTTGTCGGATAATAATGGAGGTACTGTAATTTTTACCATAAACTTTAAGGTATTAAAGCCTTGCGAGACTCGAATTCGAGTAGAAAAGGTAAGTCAGTACAATACGGAGATAAGCAATGTCTCGGGTACTTTTTTGACAGTTACAAATGGAGGAAACGGACTAACCATCTTAGGTGGAGATTGCCCTCTCCCACCACCAGTTTATCAAGGTTTTAAACTTATAGCCAGTAAACTCCCTATTATCAAGGGCGAAATTGGTTGTATGCCTATTCGCGTAAACGATTTGGACAGTATTAATTCTATGACCTTTGCAGCCAATTGGAATCCTGCATTGTTTGAAGTTGTAGGTACAAGGGCTTTCCGCTTATCAGAGCTGGATGCTCCTGGCACATTTGCTTGGAATAATGCAACAGGTCGTATGGTAACTGCTTGGGGTACGGTGAAAGATTATGGTGAAACTAAGCCAGACTTGACCGCAGCCTATGAAGTTTGCTTTTTGGCAAAAGGAAATCCTTTGGATCGCAGTCTATACTGTGCTAACTCAAATGGGATGAGCAGCCCAGAAATTAATAAAGTTATCAAAGCTCCATTACAGAACAAAAATTTATGGAATGCCATGACTGTTCCAGTATGTGACTCTGTGATCGTACAACAAACAACTCCCCCCCCAACAGCAGTCGGGTATATTGCAGAAAAGGATACTGCAATAGTCAATAAATCTACATGTGTAGATTTTAAAGTGGTTAATTTTAAAGGGTTAGATTTTGCAGAGTTCGCAGTACAGTACGATACAACTAAATTAAAGTTTGAAAGTTTAGAGCTTGGAAGTAACCCTTTAAGCCTCACAAAAGACCCAATGAATTTTCCGCCTTTAGGTTCTGCCGTTAAGTTTTTTGAACGCGAACTGATACCAGGAGAAGGCAAATATGTTAGGTATATTCATTTTGCTTTTCGTGGAAATAATGTGGTTACTTTAGCAGATAATACCACTATTTTTTCTGCATGCTTTAATGCCATCGGCCAAGTTAATACCTCTGCAGAAATCAAAATAACAAGTTTGAGTATTCCTGATGTTGAAGCATTGGCGGCTTTAGGGGCCTCTAAGCCACTGCCCACCGGCAGCCAGTTTATCGCCCGCACCAACGGCTCCGTGTTCATCAAATCGGGGTTTAATGCAACCCTGACCCCCAAAAACCCAACTTGTAACGGCGCTTCTAACGGTTCCATCAATGCAGAATCATCAGGCTGTACCGGTACGCTGACCTATAAGTGGAGCTCCGGCCAAACCACACAAAACCTTACTGGCGTTCCTGCTGCCACTTATACCGTTACCATCACCTGCTCCGCAGGCGGCTCGGCCACGGCATCAGCTACCCTGACCCAGCCTACGGCTATCACCATCGGCACCAGCCCTACCATCACGGCTGTAACCTGTAATGGCGGCAATGATGGCAAAATCACCATCAGCGCATCCGGCGGTACCGGTACTCTGAACTATAACTGGTCTGGCCCAAGTTGCTTGTCAGCACAAAATAAGCCGGACATTACAGCGCTCTGTGCAGGCACCAATTACCGGGTAGTCGTAACAGATGCCAATGGTTGCTCTGTTACCTCCACTATGTATTCTGTAGGCCAGCCCTCTGCAGTTAGCACAGGTGCGCCTACCTTTAAAGAGGTTAGTTGCGCTGGCGGCTCTGATGGATCCATCACTTTGACCCCCAATGGTGGCAATGGTGCTCCTTACACCGTGGCATGGACGGGGCCTTCTCCCTCCATTCCCAATGGTGCAACCATCAATAACCTGAAGGCTGGTATGTACTTCGCAACCATCACTGATTCAAAAGGTTGCACAGGCGTACTCAATGGCGGATCAGGCTTCGACCTTAAAGGCCCAGCCCAACCCATGAGCGTGCTCCCCACGGCGACCAACGTAATTTGCTTTGGTACCAATACAGGCAAACTTAGCGCCACAACCCAAAACAGTACAGGCACCATCACGTATTCATGGAGAAATGAAACAAACGGAGCTACCGCTAACCCTGCCGGCGTGGGTTGTGGAAAGTATTTGGTTACGGCTACAGACAGCAAAGGATGTACCGCTACCAGCACAGCAGTTGAGGTAAAATGCCCACCCGTTATCCTTTCTGTATCCCTTGCCTCCGTCAACATCAAATGTGCCAGCGTTAGCCCCGGCTCTATTACCATATCACATGGTACTGGTACATTAACTACCGGATGGGGCAATCCAAAGTACGCCTGGAGCGGCGGCCTGCAACCCGTGCCCAACCCAACCGTTGTAGTGCCAGGCTTGTACACCGTGACCGTAACGGATGATGGTGGCTGTACCCTTACCTCTACGGCAGAGGTACTAGGTCCTCCGGCATTCTCGCTCGGCCAGACCACCATCAAAAACGTCAGCTGCTTTGGTGCAGGCAACGGTGCCATCAGCATCGCCCCCACTGGCGGCGCAGGCGGCCCTTATGAGGTGACCTGGAACGGCTCACTCACCGGCACCAGCATCAGCAATCTTGGCCCCGCCAAATATGTGCCCGTTGTAAAAGACAAAGACGGCTGCTCCTTTACTTTCCCATCTTTGGATGTTACATCACCTGACAAAATAGAGGTTGATACCAACGTAACCCATCAAAAAGGTACTGCCAGCAATGGCGCTATCGAACTTGCTACGGTAACTGGCGGCACAGGTACCACCTACACCTACAACTGGAGTGGCCCGGGCGGCTTCAAATCAGCGGATAAAAACATCATCAACCTCGCGCCCGGCGTCTATAACCTGACGGTCAGCGATGCCAACGATTGTATCTTTACGGCTTCTTACGAAGTAATAGCAGATAACCCACTGCCCCTCACACTGGTAGAAAGCACCAAAGGTGCCTGCGGTGAAAGCGCAGATGGCTGCATAAAGGTGACCTTCCCGGATATAGCAGTGGCTCCGCCATTCAAAATTTCCTGGACTGGCGTAGCCGGTAGTGGCAGCAAAACCACCAGCGACAAAACCCTGACCATCTGCGAGTTTAAAGGCGGCTTTTACAGCTTTACTTTTGAAGATAATGCCAATCACGTGTTCACTACCGCAACACAGGTGGAAGTGAAAAAATTGGATGCTCCCATTTTTGGTGAAACCGTCATACAACCTAAAGAGGACAAGAAAGATGGTTCTATAACACTGAATACCACCCCGCCAACCAATGCTCCTTTTAGTTATGATTGGAGCAATGGTGAAAATGGGATTAAGAAACTCGCACAATTAGATGCAGGTACCTATACCGTTACGGTAACCCACTTTATAACTGGCTGCTCTATTGTAAAATCCTGGAATTTGGAACGCCAGTACGAACCTGTAAAATACAGCTACTCCGGCCTCACCAACCCTAAATGCAAAAACGGCACTGACGGTGCCATTACGATCAGCATCACCGGCGGTGACGGCCCTAACTACAAGTACAAATGGCAAGGCCCGAACGGTGTCATCGCGAGTGCCACAACCAATACGTTAACCGGCCTCGGCCCCGGTACCTATACCGTGACCATGACCGATGAGCGCAACCTTGATTTTGTGTTTGATACCGTGCTGGTAGCACAGTCCAATTTCGCCATCACCAATGTAAACGAACTCTCCAACTACGGAGGATTCCAGGTGAGCGGCACCACAGTTTGCGATGGCGTGGCCAGTGTGGCCTTTAGTGGTCAAGTAAGCGGTATCCAAAGTATTGTATGGAGCAATGGCGCTACAACGGCCTCAACAACAACCCTTTGTGGCGGTGCTTATGGTGTTACGGTAACGGATGGCCTTGGTTGCGCCTCTGTTTGGACAGATGCCCTCACCGTGCCACCCGGTATTGCTGCCGAGGAAACGATCAATCGCCAGGTCAGCTGCTTCGGCGAATGCGATGGCCGTGCCCGTGTGCGCATGTCCGGTGGCGTGCCGCCTTATCAGGTTGAGTGGTCCAATGGACAAAAAGAAACGGTAGCAACACCCAGTGGCTTCTCCGAGTCCGTTGATCTTTGTGGTGGTGAATACAAAGTAACCATTACCGATGCCAATAAGGTGCAGTTTGTCTATACTTTTGCATTGACAGAACCTGATTCTTTGTACCTGAGTTTCGTAGGCCAACAGCCCACCAACTTCAGCACCTGCAATGGCGAAATCATCGCTACCCCTAATGGCGCGAACGGTGCCACCACTTGGGTTTGGTCCGTGGTGAATCGCCCGGGCAAATCAGGAAAAACACAGCGCGCCGATGGCCTTTGCGCTGGCGAAACCATTCAGTTTGCCGTTACGGACAGCAAAGGTTGCA
>CAZIKN010000139.1:0-2418 GCA_964539805.1 uncultured Saprospiraceae bacterium
GCCTTTTTCAATGTACACATGGCAGGTAGAACAAGCACAAACACCACCACAATTATGGTTTAAGTGAACATCATGTTCTTCAGTAATTTCCAAAATGGACTGATCCAGAAAATCCCCGCTGACAGTCTTGGGGGCAATGTCCTGATCTTCAAATAAAAAACGTATAGTTGCCATTAAATAGGTTGATAAGGGTTGATTTGAGGTTGACGAGGGTTGAATAAGGGTTGATTTTGAGGTTAATGATATAAAACCTTTATCTACCCCAATAAACCCCAAAACTGCCAATTTGTTGGAAAACTACAAACCTTTGGTGCGCATCCAGGCCTGAAAGCGATCGGCATTGACCAAATGGGCCGAAAAGGTTTCGGCAAAGGCATGAGTCCCGGACTCGTCCGGCTTGGCACAGAAATACAGGTATTTATGCTCTTCGCGGTTCAAAACGGCGTCAATACTGGGAATGCCTGCCATGCTGATGGGGCCGGGCGGCAGGCCCTTATATTTATAGGTATTGTAAGGAGAATCAAAAGTAGTGTGATATTCCGTAACCCTGCGGGTGGCAAAGTCGCGAGTAGCAAAAACACAAGTGGGATCTGCCTGCAACAACATATTGATTTTCAATCTATTAAGATAAACACCTGCAATAGTGGGCTTTTCAGGATCGTGGTTGGTTTCCCGCTCCACAATGGAGGCCAAGATATAAACCTGTGTTTCCGTAAGCCCCAGCTTTTGTGCTTTTTGGCGGCGGTCATTTTTGGCCCAAAATGCATCGTGTTCTTTGATCATTTTGGCTACAAAGCCTTTGGCATCCGTATTCCAATACATCTGATAGGTGTTTGGGATAAATGCAGAAAGCAGGTTGTCCCGATTATAACCGAGTGATTTTAGGTAGGCATCATCCCGAAATGCCGTCAGCAACGACAGTGAATCTGCCTCAATCGTCTTGGAAACGACTCCAGCAATTTCTTCCGCAAGTCGCTCATTGTTCAGTATGAGTGCTACCGGAGCCTGCTCGCCATTGCGCAGGTGTTGGATCAGTTGCCTGTTGGTCCAGCCCGGCTCCACCTCAAAACGTCCGGCCCGCATTACCTCTTTTTTGTACTTCATCTGCCCGGCCAGCCACCTGAAGTTCACCTCGTCCTTGATAAATTTGCCCTGTTTCAAAATGGACACTACCTTTTCAAAATTGGCACCGGTGGGGATACATACATATCGGCTTTCCAATGTTTCTGGAACAGAGGGGAAATACATGGCTTTTACGTAATCCCAGCCAAAGTAGGCTCCTCCCGCCAACACAATGGCCAATATGGCCACAATGATTTTCAATGGTGATTTTTTGCGATTTTCTTGTGTCATGTTTTTTGTAAAAAAAAGGGTTGTATTCAGTGCTTGCATAGATAAAAGGATTGGATTAAAGAATGTACCAAACTTGTCAGTACTGCTCGGAGGCGTTGGGAAAGTCCTTGGCTTTCACATCCTGTATGTACTGCTTGGTGGCATCTCCTATAGCATCAAAAAGCTCCAGATAGCGGCGCAGGAAGCGCGGCTTGAAGTCCTTTGTAATACCCAGCATGTCATGTGTGACCAATACCTGGCCATCGGCATCCATGCCTCCACCTATCCCTATAGTGGGTATGATGAGGCTTTCGGATACTTCTTTGGTCAATTTTGCAGGTATTTTCTCCAAAACCATGGCAAAACAGCCTAAATCCTGCAAGAGTTTTGCGTCTTCACGCAGTTTTTGTGCCTCTTCCTCTTCTTTGGCCCTCACGGTGTAGGTGCCAAATTTGTAAATGCTCTGCGGGGTTAAGCCCAGATGCCCCATGACGGGTATGCCTGCCATCAGGATACGCTTAATAGGTTTTTCCACTTCGGCTCCGCCCTCCATCTTAACAGCGTGTGCACCCGACTCTTTCATGATGCGAATGGCACTGGAGAGGGCCACTTCCGAGTTGGATTGGTAACTGCCGAAGGGCAGGTCAACCACCACCATGGCGCGGTTTACGGCACGCACCACCGATTGTGCATGGTAGATCATTTGATCAAGGGTAATGGGCAAGGTGGTTTCATGGCCCGCCATTACATTGGATGCCGAGTCGCCCACCAACAAAATGTCAATACCCGCCTCATCCAAAATACGCGCCATGGAATAATCATACGCCGTTAGCATGGCTATCTTTTCACCTTTGGCTTTCATGGCGATGACGCTATTGGTTGTCACACGTTTGATCTCTGATTTTGCTGCTGACATGGCAATGGTTTTGTTTGTTCCGAAGGATTTCGGCCCGCGAAAGTACAGCGCTGCTGAAAATGAAGCAAAACTAATTTTTACACCCCTGCCTCATAGCTGCCATCGGCATGCCGTGTTACATTGGATGCCGAGTCGCCCACCAACAAAATGTCAATACCCGCCTCATCCAA
>CAZIKN010000139.1:2518-14251 GCA_964539805.1 uncultured Saprospiraceae bacterium
TGAAGCAAAACTAATTTTTACACCCCTGCCTCATAGCTGCCATCGGCATGCCGTGCGAATCTTTTTTCTGAACGATCATGCACCTGATCAGGTCGTTTCCAGGGCCAGCCACCAAACTGCGTGGCATGAAAATCCTCAAAGGCTTGTTGTATCTCCTGTTTGCTGTTCATAACGAAGGGCCCGTATTGGATTACGGTTTCCCCAATTGGCTTACCTTGCAACATCAGCAAGCGGCCTTCTGTGGGGCCGTTCGTGAGTTTGAGATCCATATCGGCATGGACTACTATGGCGTGATAATGCTCTATTGTTTTGCCATCAATGGTCAACTGGTCACCACGGTAGAAGTACAAGCTGCGGTTGATACCACTGCTGGCCTTGGGCAAGGTAAACTCGGCATTAGGCTCTAAATGCAGGTTAAAAATAGCCACTTCATTAGAGGGGTCTGCTGCCCACGAATCAGGTGGCGGCCCAGGGGCGATGTGGTCATGCAATTGGCCTGCTATCACCTCTACCTGGGTTTTGTGCCCATTTCGATCCGCTTTGATGTATTTGGGTATTTTGCTCCCCCACAACATTTTAAAGTGAGGCTCCACCATTTTGTTCTTTTTGGGCAGGTTCAGCCAAATCTGGAAAAGCTCCATTGGGTTTTCCTCGTCTGTTTTGAGCAGTGGAAACATTTCAGAATGTTGCACGCCCTTGCCCGCGGTCATCCATTGTACATCGCCTTCGCCATAACGGCCCGCAGCGCCTAAAGAATCGGCATGATCCACAATGCCATCGCGCACGACGGTGATCGTTTCAAAACCACGGTGCGGATGCCCCGGAAAGCCCGGCACCTTTTTGCCGTGATACATGCGAAAACCATCCTTGATGATAAAATCATCACCTAAGGAACGGCCTTTAAGGGATACTGCCGGCCCCATTTCCTCATTGCCTTTGGGAAATTTATCCTCATGGTGCACACAAAAAAGGAATGGATCAAGGGTATCCCAGGCGAAACCCATGGGTTTTACTTCTATTACCGGATGTTTGGGTGTGGGTGTTGCAGTTTCTGACATATTGCTGTTGGATTTTGGATTTCGACCGGCAGACAAGCCCATTGCGGACAAAACGCCAAGTGACAATTTGACAAAAAAACCTCTACGGCTGTCGAGCTTTTCCATGTGAATTAGATTTTTGGCAAAAATAACGCAAAAGGAGCGAATTGGTTGTGGGTGCAACAAATGGGGTACGGTAAACAGGACATAATTTTCTTAAAACTTCATTGAAAAGGTTTATTTTTGCAGGAAAAAGCATTGTATTGCATGTTTACATAAGAACAATCAAAACATTAGCAGATGGCAAAAGATAATGGTTACAGTAAGTTAAGTAGTCCTGCGGTATATTTCAGATCGTTAACTATTGAGAATATAAAATGCTTTAAAGGTCAGCAAAGCATTGATCTGTCCAATGGGAACGGTAAACCTGCGCAGTGGACCGTTATTTTGGGCAATAATAATACAGGGAAAACGACAATTCTGAAATGCTTGGCCGGATTATCGGTATTAAAACAAAATGCCCTATTTGTCATTAGCGATGAAACGGAAACAGGTGAAACATTATATCCGATATATAATAATGTAATCGGTGACAGGGCAGTAGTTGACTGTTTTACACCAACTGGTATAACAAAACAACTGATCTACGAAAGAAAGAAAAAACATAGCGCAGATCCGATTTTTGAAAAAAATTTAGCGGTATTTTCATACGGTGCCTCTCGTAAAATGTCCACACTTGCCCTTGCTGAGAGTGAGACAAAAAAACCACATGCAAGTCTTTTTTATCATGAAGATTTGCCCAACATGGAGGACTGGCTACTGAATCTGTTTTTGGCGGACAAACTGGGACAAACCAATGCAAGCAAAGTGTTGGAAATAGCCCTAAAATTGCTTTCCTCCGGTTTACTGCCAGATGTGCACGAAGTTCGCCTGAACAGTCGCGAAAAATCTGTTGGTTTTGTCAATTTTGCCGAATTTCGCACTGATTTTGGGTGGATACGCCTTCGCGGCCTTGGTTATGGCTATCAAACAATGATGGCATGGGTATTAGATTTGGTTAAACGAATGGTAGAACGCTATCCAGACTCCTCAAATCCGCTTGCCGAAGCTGCTATTGTATTGGTAGACGAAATAGATTTGCATCTGCATCCTGATTGGCAACGACGTATCATTACGCATTTGGGCAAATACTTTCCCAATACACAATTTATTGTCACTGCACATAGCCCACTCGTTGTACAATCGGCAGATGAGATCAACTTGGTTGTGTTAAGGAAAGACGGAGAAGCAGTACAAATTGAGCAACCTAAAATCCACAGTTTCAAGGGTTGGACCGTGGAGGAAATCATGACAGATTTGATGGACTTAGCAGGGCAAACCATGTCCGATACCTATTTTTCACTTATGGAGCAATTTGAAGAGGCTTTGGATGAAGACAATATAGATAAAGCAGAAAAAGCCTATCAGGAGTTGGACAAAATACTTCATCACGACAGCAGCGCAAGAAAACTCATGCAAATTCAGATGACTTCCCTCAACCCGGTTGAAGAAACCCTATGATTCGATTAAGTCCTGTTGCTCGTCCAGTCGAGTTGACCGATGATCTCATTCAAAAACTAACACATGCTTTCATAGCAAACCCCAAAAAACAACGGGTATGGGATAAACTTTATATCAAAAAGGCTTTATTGGAAATGTCTAATGATAAATGCTGCTATTGTGAGTGTAAAGTGACTGAGGAAAGCAAATATCTGGAAGTTGAACACTTTAGATACAAACACAAATACAAATTCGAAGTATTGACTTGGTCAAACTTATTGCCCTCTTGCAAACGATGCAACGGCACAAAAGGAAATCATGATGTTGTATTAGAGCCCATTATTCATCCTGTGAATATGACCCCCAAGGATCATTTATACTTAGACGCCTATCGTTTTTATGGTAAAGATTCAATTGGTAAGTCAACTATAAAAATCCTTGGTTTAAATGATCTAGAACGCCTTAGTAAAAAACGTTTTCAAATTGGCTCCGAGATCAAAAGACAGTTAGACGATATTGAAGAAGATTTGAAAGAACTACTGGAAACCAGTAGCCAATCAGAGCGCAGCACTAAAAAATTAGCCCAAAGATTACGCAGAATTATGCTTCAGGGCTTGCCCAAAGAAGAATACGCGGCTACTGTCGCTTCCGAAATCCTCCGAGAGGATGCTTATTTTTTCATAAAAAACAACTTGATTTACCGCAACCTTTGGGATGCGGATTTTCAGCACCTTGAAAATGAACTACAAAACATCGCGCTTGATCCAAAGCCCAAACCTCAATAGTTAAATAGCCCCCGTTCAGCATTGCGCCAAACAAAGGGCCGAACTTTACTTAAGTTATTAGGTTCATTATTTTTTCAGCACTTTACCCTGGCCAATGATGACCCCATCAGACACACAGCGATAATAGTAGATACCTTCAGGGACATTTGTATTCCATTCCATAGGTTGGCTCCCAGGCAACAGGTTCTCTGCGCGTAGTGTTGCGACCAATTGACCTTGTGCGTTCACGACATCAATATGCGCCTCATTCTTAAAATCGGGCAGCGTCAACAAAAAATAGAGCTTGTCCGTAAAAGGGTTTGGGGAAGCGGTAACACGGGGAGCAATCTTCTCTAATGGAGTATCTGCCTGAGACACTTCTTCAGCGTTAATGTAGCTGTAATACACGTCTTGTTCGCCGTTGAATGTAGCGGCCCAAGCCAAGTGTGCCCCTTTATCATCGGAGCGCTGATGGAAATAATCGCCCATCTTACGCTGATTGGGCCATCCAACTGCAGGGTCAAAGGCCTCACTGAGTGCAATATTGGGCGACCAGGTTTTCCCTCCGTCTGTTGAGTTAAACGAATGGTAGAACGCTATCCAGACTCCTCAAATCCGCTTGCCGAAGCTGCTATTGTATTGGTAGACGAAATAGATTTGCATCTGCATCCTGATTGGCAACGACGTATCATTACGCATTTGGGCAAATACTTTCCCAATACACAATTTATTGTCACTGCACATAGCCCACTCGTTGTACAATCGGCAGATGAGATCAACTTGGTTGTGTTAAGGAAAGACGGAGAAGCAGTACAAATTGAGCAACCTAAAATCCACAGTTTCAAGGGTTGGACCGTGGAGGAAATCATGACAGATTTGATGGACTTAGCAGGGCAAACCATGTCCGATACCTATTTTTCACTTATGGAGCAATTTGAAGAGGCTTTGGATGAAGACAATATAGATAAAGCAGAAAAAGCCTATCAGGAGTTGGACAAAATACTTCATCACGACAGCAGCGCAAGAAAACTCATGCAAATTCAGATGACTTCCCTCAACCCGGTTGAAGAAACCCTATGATTCGATTAAGTCCTGTTGCTCGTCCAGTCGAGTTGACCGATGATCTCATTCAAAAACTAACACATGCTTTCATAGCAAACCCCAAAAAACAACGGGTATGGGATAAACTTTATATCAAAAAGGCTTTATTGGAAATGTCTAATGATAAATGCTGCTATTGTGAGTGTAAAGTGACTGAGGAAAGCAAATATCTGGAAGTTGAACACTTTAGATACAAACACAAATACAAATTCGAAGTATTGACTTGGTCAAACTTATTGCCCTCTTGCAAACGATGCAACGGCACAAAAGGAAATCATGATGTTGTATTAGAGCCCATTATTCATCCTGTGAATATGACCCCCAAGGATCATTTATACTTAGACGCCTATCGTTTTTATGGTAAAGATTCAATTGGTAAGTCAACTATAAAAATCCTTGGTTTAAATGATCTAGAACGCCTTAGTAAAAAACGTTTTCAAATTGGCTCCGAGATCAAAAGACAGTTAGACGATATTGAAGAAGATTTGAAAGAACTACTGGAAACCAGTAGCCAATCAGAGCGCAGCACTAAAAAATTAGCCCAAAGATTACGCAGAATTATGCTTCAGGGCTTGCCCAAAGAAGAATACGCGGCTACTGTCGCTTCCGAAATCCTCCGAGAGGATGCTTATTTTTTCATAAAAAACAACTTGATTTACCGCAACCTTTGGGATGCGGATTTTCAGCACCTTGAAAATGAACTACAAAACATCGCGCTTGATCCAAAGCCCAAACCTCAATAGTTAAATAGCCCCCGTTCAGCATTGCGCCAAACAAAGGGCCGAACTTTACTTAAGTTATTAGGTTCATTATTTTTTCAGCACTTTACCCTGGCCAATGATGACCCCATCAGACACACAGCGATAATAGTAGATACCTTCAGGGACATTTGTATTCCATTCCATAGGTTGGCTCCCAGGCAACAGGTTCTCTGCGCGTAGTGTTGCGACCAATTGACCTTGTGCGTTCACGACATCAATATGCGCCTCATTCTTAAAATCGGGCAGCGTCAACAAAAAATAGAGCTTGTCCGTAAAAGGGTTTGGGGAAGCGGTAACACGGGGAGCAATCTTCTCTAATGGAGTATCTGCCTGAGACACTTCTTCAGCGTTAATGTAGCTGTAATACACGTCTTGTTCGCCGTTGAATGTAGCGGCCCAAGCCAAGTGTGCCCCTTTATCATCGGAGCGCTGATGGAAATAATCGCCCATCTTACGCTGATTGGGCCATCCAACTGCAGGGTCAAAGGCCTCACTGAGTGCAATATTGGGCGACCAGGTTTTCCCTCCGTCTGTTGAAAAAGCATAGTACAATCTGGAAAGATAAGTACCCGGATTGTCGCGAGTGTCCAACCAGGTTACGTCAAGCCTCCCGTTTGGAGCTACAGAGAGGCTGCCAAACCACTGATTATTGGTCGTTGACACATCATTGTTGATGCGTACAACTGATGACCAGGTCTTCCCGCCATCCGTGCTTTTGGATAACATAATATCCGAGGGATCTCCGTTACCCGTACGTCGAACGGAGGCCAGTACATACACTGTGCCCGCGAATGGGCCTTCTGACCTGTCTACATCTATCCAGACCTGGCCAAGAATACCCTCCGGATTCGGCGATTTGCCATACACCAAAACGCCTCCCAAATTAACCGTTGAGTAGGAATCCCACGTAAAAGTATTGGGTGCGCTAAATGGCTTTTGGGATAAATGCACAACGATTTTTTTTTGTGCATCTTCACCACAAGCATATACCTGTTTGTCTTTACCAATCGTGATGGTACCCCATTTAAATTCGGGTGACAACGGGCTACATTCTTCGAATGATTCGCCTCGGTCAAGTGAGCGCGTAAAACCGCCATTACATGAAGAAAGAGTAGTCGTCCAAATAGCATATATGTTGCCATTTGACGTATCTGCGGTCTGATCAATGGCCATCCATTGCTTATCTCCCCCGTAAGCATAAACACCTTCGTCCCACAAGGCACCCCCATCTGCAGAACGATGGACATAACATTTGTAAATACTATTGTTTATTATGCTAAGGCTGTTGTAAAAAAAATCGCCATTGGAAGAGGCTTCAAGCACCGGATCGGTGCGGAACACAAAAGGCACCAGCTTATTCTGGTTCTGCCATGAATCGCCTCCGTCCGAACTGTTGGCATAGCCCGCTTGGCGGAAATTGCTCGTAATGGTTTCAAATTGGCGCCATCCGATCGCCATACGCTTGGGTTGCGCTGGGTCAATAGCAATTGAGGGCTCGTTAGCGGCATCTCCAACGATATTTTTACCATTTTCATCCACATTCACCTGGCGAATGACAAAACCCGCTCTATTAACATGGTAAGGTGCTGACCATACACGTTGATCTTCCGGCACCTGAATATACGGATCTGAAGGCTGTTCTTTATATTCAAAAGGTGCTTCGTTCTGGGCAGTTGCTTTTGCACCCAAGAGCAGCAAAAAAGCAATATTTCGCCACAACTTGTGTCGTAAAATCCGTAAAGGCATGTAGTTGTACCAAGAAAGGTATTCCATTTTTTTCATAAAAGTTAAGTGTTGATAAAAGATGAATAGGTAGAGAACATCTCCATTTTGCTTGTTGCAAGACAAAGTTAGGGGTAGCAGAAGAGCAATTTCAATAACACTTTTGGGTTCTTTTTTACATATACAGAATGCTTAGAGCATGTTGTTACAATTCGTGCTTCGTTTTTGACCATTCATGCAGGATAAGTTTGCTGCTCATGTGGCTTGCGCTTATTTTTATACCCGAATTTAAGGGTCCTTAACACCATTATTGAAAAATGACAGGCGAAGCCATTCTAACGCTGAACGATAAATACTTGCGCCTCGTGGGCATTCCGATTTCTGTCTTGATGGTGCTATTGCTACAGATGCCGTATTACTTTCCAGGGCGTTGGGATTTGTTTGGGCGCTATTTCGCCGTAAGCCTGATTTTCACCACTTTAATGTGGGAAATCACAAGGTTTATCCTGTTATGGGCACGCAAACGTTTTCCCGATATAGCACAAACAAGGCAACGCATTTTTCGGATGTTTTGGAGCTTTGTACTTGAAACGGCCATTGGTCAAGCCCTTCTTTGCAAGACTGTACTTTATTTCCACTGGACAGATAGTAACGAGCCTTTTTGGAAAGCATGGTTAGTCAATTTCAGCTATTCGTTGTTTTTCGTCCTGCTGATCAGTGGCATTTACGAAGCCATGTACTTCTTGAGCCAATACAAAACAATGTTGCTGCGCGCCGAAGAACTGAAGAAAGAGCACATAAAAAACAAACTCAATACCTTAAAAAATCGGGTAAATCCTCATTTTTTATTCAATTCCCTCACAACACTCTCCGCATTGATTGGCGATAACCCTCGCCTTGCTGAACAATTTGTGGATGAACTTTCCAAAGTATATCGTTACCTGCTCCGTGCAGGCCGCCAATCCACCATGACCCTGGGCGAGGAACTTGATTTTACAAAGGCATATACTTTTTTACTCCAAAAAAGGTTTGGAGATAGCGAGTTTTTGATCGTTGACCATTGCATGGGCGAATTGGAAACTCCGGAACACTCTGGTCTGGAAAACAAAATTCTGCCCGCCCTGACCTTTCAAAATGCGCTGGACTATCTTGTAAGAACACAAAACCTGCCCTTGAAAATTGACCTGTCTTTAGCAGATGACCATTTGCAAATTACCAGCAACAATCGCCCCAAAACCCTCGCCTATGAGGCTTCCGATCACGATTGGAAGCAATTGGAAGCACATGGCGCATGGTTAGAAACAGGTCGTAATCTATTGACAATCAATATCCCATTTCACCCAACGACACCGGCAACATGAAAAAAAAATGGAAAATATTGTTTGAGCATTATTGGCCTTCGCTGCTCACAGGGCCAGCGTTTGTCATAGCCGGCTGTCGTTATTTATATGGAGATGCCTATTTGGCTTCCCTTTCCAATTTCCTCCGTATGACCCTTGTGTGGATGTGCACCATGTTTGTCTTATCCGGCGGCAGCTTGTGGGTTAGAAGCACCATGCTGAATCGTTATCCTAAATTGGATGATTGGGGCAAACGTATATTTTTTACCCTGACAGGCTATTTGGGATTTGCCGCCATCCCTTCCTTAATGGTCTTCCATCTCCTAAAAATATTGCCTTTCCCCGAACTACGTGGAGACGAGGCCAAATTCTTCTCTTTGTGGATCACCCCCATCATCGCAACCATCCTGTACGCCACGGTGTACGAGTGCATCACTTATTTTTCAAAATGGAAGGAAGCCATTGCTGAAGCCGAATTGCTCGAAAAGCTCCACCTCGAGAGCCAGTTTCGAAGCCTGCAAAGCCAACTGAACCCACACTTTTTGTTCAACAGCTTCAATGTACTTTCCTCACTCATAGCAGAAGATCCGCGCCGTGCTGAAGATTTTGTGGACCAGCTTTCAAATGTATATCGTTACCTGCTCCGCTCCAACGAACAAGAACTGGCAAAGGTGAGCGATGAACTGAGGTTTATACGTTCCTTTTTCCACCTCCTACAAACCAGGCATGACAAGGGCATAGCCCTTAAAATAATGATTCCCCCAGATATTGCACAGAAAAAAATACCCGCGCTCTCATTACAGGTTTTGGTTGAAAATGCGGTAAAACACAACGAAACAAGTCCTGAAAAACCGCTTTTAATCGAAATTTATGCGGAAAACGACACAAAACTACTTGTGAAAAACAATATACAGGCCAAACAAACCCAAACAAAATCAAACCGTGTGGGATTAGGGAACCTTCGGCAACGCTATAAACTGCTCGGCGTACCCGAGTTTTCAGTAATGGACGACGGATATTTTTTCACTGTATCCTTGCCCATTTTAGAATAAGCCCAATCAGCCCTTCCCATTTTTGATTCATATAAAAACAGTATATAACATGGATGTATTGATCGTAGAAGATGAACCCTTGGCCGTGAAAAAATTAGAACGTTTACTCTCGGAAGTGGCGTTCGACATCAAAATTATCGGCGCAACGGGCAGCATTGGCGCAACGGTGGAATGGCTGGAAAACCATCCCGCGCCCGACCTTATTTTTTTGGACATTGAACTGTCTGATGGCCAGAGTTTCGAGATATTCCAACGGGCCAAAGTAAAAAGCCCGGTTATTTTTGTCACTTCCTATGATGAGTTTGCGCTTCAGGCTTTTAAGGTAAACAGCGTGGATTACCTCCTCAAGCCCGTGCAAAAAGAGGAATTAGCCAATGCCATTACCAAATACCGCGAACTGAAATTGCAGTACATGCGCGAAGCAAGCCCCATTACTTCCAGCATTGAAAGCCTGCTACAGTCACTAAGTGGCGGAGGGGGAGACTCCAAATCCTACCGAACACGCTTTTTGGTCAAGTACCTTCAAAAATATGTCACCGTTGAGGTATCTGACATCGCCTATTTTTGGTCAGAGGGCCGAGTCAATTTTTTTAAAAACAAGGCTGGACAAAAATACCTGGTAGAGTACACCATGGATGACCTTGAATCCATGCTCGACCCCAAAGATTGGTTCAGGATAAGTCGCCAATTTTTGGTGAGCGTGTCTTCCGTAACCGAAATCCACCCCTTTTTTAACAGTCGCCTTCGCCTTCACCTCACCCCAAAAGAACCGGAAGAAGTAACGGTCAGCCGCGATCGGGTCAATGATTTTAAAGTATGGATGGGGAAATAATTACCACCGATTACGCCCAAAATCCCCGTTTGATACAGGGCTTTTTACAACTCATGCCAGGCTGACTTTCGGCCCTCTTATGTTTGACTATACTTTTGTAGCGTAAACGATAAATTTATATAAAAATGAACTTCAAAAGTAGAAATCACATAGAGATCGCCATTATCGGTGGCGGTATAGCCGGTTTGTGTGCGGCCATTGCCCTGAAAAAAGCAGGCCTGAAACCCGTTGTATTTGAGGCCGCCCCTGAAATCAAGCCCCTTGGAGCTGGCTTATTACTGGCCGCCAATGCCATCCGTGGCTTGCAGCGCATAGGCGTGGCCGACAAAGTAGTGAATGCAGGGCATCAAGTCCGCAAATTCTCCTTGCTTGATACTAAAGGTAAAACTATATCCGAGCTCGACAGTCATATACTCAACGAACAATACGGGTTGAGCAACTTTGCCATCCATCGGGCCGCACTCCACCAGGTACTGCTTGGCGAACTGAACCGTGATACCACTTTGGTCAGAGGCAAACGCGCTGTCCGGGTAGAACAAAGTGAATACCATGCAACGGTATATTTTCAGGATGGAACGCAGCACAGCGCCCACCTTGTACTGGTTGCTGATGGCATTCACTCGGCACTGCGACAACAATTACAGCCCCAAAGCCAAATACGTTATGCTGGCTACACCTGCTGGCGGGCAGTCATCGAGAACCCTGGCTTATCGCTTGACGGGGCCAGCGAAACCTGGGGTAAAGAGGGCCGATTTGGTATTGTACCCTTGGAAAACAACTTGATTTATTGGTTTTTATGCCTGAATGCCACCCAAAACGACCCTCAAATGAAGGCTATTCGGGTGAACGACCTAAAAGCACGCCTTGCGGGCTATCATCACCCGATCCCGGAAATCCTGTCGGCCACCCGTGATGAGCAACTGCTGTGGAACGACATCCTTGATATTGCCCCACTCAAAAAAATCGCCTTTCACCGCGTGTTGCTGCTCGGTGATGCCGCCCATGCCACTACCCCCAATATGGGGCAGGGCGCCTGTCAGGCCATAGAAGATGCTGCGGTTTTACTCGATGAATGGGAACAAAACCCGACAAGGCCGGATCTGGTGTTCCAACATTTTGAGCGCCGCCGCTTGCCGCGCACCTCCAGGATTGTGCGGCAGTCCTGGACTTTGGGCAAAATGGCCCAATTGGAAAACACCCTGCTCATCGGGTTGCGCAATTGGATTTTCCGGCTTACCCCCCCCGCTGTGAATACCCGTCAAGCAGATTTTTTATACCGGACGGATTTTTGAGAAGAAGACGCTCGACGGTTTGTTGTGTGAATGTTTGCGTATCCAATTTTTTTGGCAAGAATAGTACTTTCTTGTCAACTTGACAAGTTGGTGACGACTAAAATCCCTTAAAAAAGGGATTATCATCAAAACCAAAATACTTCAAAATAGCCCCTCTTTCTATTATTCTTCCCTTGTACTGCCCTGTTATGTTATACTCGAAACTTAAACCTGCGACTATCAATAATCAACAGGGTGGTCACTTAGAGCATGTCTGGGATTTTCCCGCTTGGCCCAAAACGGCTCTTTTTTCA
>CAZIKN010000140.1:0-14208 GCA_964539805.1 uncultured Saprospiraceae bacterium
GCTGAAAAAAGAGCCGTTTTGGGCCAAGCGGGAAAATCCCAGACATGCTCTTACTTCTTAACCAATTTCAATGTTTCTTTCTGTCCACCTCTATTCATTTCAAAATCAAGATTTGTGGCATCTAATCGAAGTATCTTGACCATGATTTCTTTTTTCCCTGTTTCTGTGGTGTATAGTTTTTCTTTTTCTGTACGCCATGTCCCACTTTGTTTTTGGTCGCCAAATTCAGCCGAGTAAGCGCCATCTTCATTGAACTCAAAACTTACTTTTGAAGCATCCAAGTCACTTGGCTTATCAAAAACAAGCCATTCTGTGCCCTGCCATTTACCTATAAGCATAGGGTTTTTGTCATTGGTTGATTGACAGGAATGAAGCATCCCCAAAAGTGTCATGGATAGAAAAAAAATAAAATTTTTCATTGTATTACTGTTGAGTGTTGTTAGAAAAGTCAATTTTTGGCTCATATTCCCTGCCGGGCTGATAGTGTCTGGGTGACTCGCAGTCACCCCGTCACTTACGCCCGGCTTTCAGTACCAAGGGAATATGAGCCCAATTTTTTATGGTTCATACTTTGTTTTTATGTGCAGATCGCGTTGCGGATACGGAAATTCAATGTTGTGGTGTGTAAACGCTTCCCATATTGCAAACCGCAGGTCACTCTTGGTTGTTTCTATCCGAAACAGGTTGCGGCTATAAAATAACAGGGTAAATAGTGCTCCATTATCACCAAAATTATCTAATCTCACCCTAGGCCTTTGTCCATCAACATCTTTGATCACATCGGGATTGGTATAAGCACAGTCCACCAATATCTTCCGCACAAAATTCATATCTGCCTTAAAAGAAACGTTTACTGCTATACCAAACCTTGACACACTGTCGTCATGGCTCCAATTGATCACATTGTCTATAACAAACTTATGGTTAGGTATAATCATAACTTGATCATCCCTGTTCCTGAATTTTGTGGACCGAATATGGATTTCTTCAATTTTCCCCACTACCCCATCCACTTCTATCACATCATCTTTTTCTATAGTTCCCTCAAAAAGCAAAATTATTCCTGAAAAAACATCTGTAAATGTTTGTTGGAAACTCAAACCCAAGCCCACTAAAAAAGCAGCAGAACTGGCCAATAAAATACTAAATTGAACCCCTGCCACACTTAACATGACGATAGTCGCCACCGTCCAAATCAAATACCGGAACAAAAGATAAAAAGAATGCTGCCGACCTCCATCTATGTTCCGCTTTCGAGCCAATCGGAAAAAAAAGCGGGCAAAAAGGCCCAATACTATTTTCGTTGATAAATAGATCAAAACTAACAAAACCAACATATAGACTGAAAGGCTATAGGTTCCGATCTCAAATATCTTGTATTCCAATATTTCTCTCAGATTCATGTGTCAAATATTTACAGTCGCAATATAGACCGATTACTTTTTAATCAATTTCAAAGCTTCTCGTGCTATAGATTCAGCAGCGTTGGGCCTCCCCAACTGTCTTATGCTTTCGCCCAGGCTAAATGCCAATGCTTCATTGTTCAATATCAGCATAGCATCGGCAAACATTTTTTCTTTTGCGTCACCATCCCGAACGAGGCGAGCAGCCCCTTTTTCCACTAATGCAAGGGCATTTTTGGTCTGATGATCTTCCGCCACATTGGGAGAAGGCACCAATATGGCAGGTTTGCCTACCAAGCATAATTCACTGATTGTCAGTGCACCAGCCCTTGATATAACCACATCGGCAGCGGCATAAAGCAAATCCATTCGATCAATGAAGGCGCGCAAATGCACGTATGGCAGTTTTGCGGCCTCACTTTCTGAACAGATCTGTTCATAGTATTTTCCGCATTGCCACAGCAGTTGGATATTTTCCCATTGTTCTGCTGTTTGCGGGAGTTCCATTACGGCCTCGTTCAGGGTTCTTGCCCCAAGGCTACCGCCCATCACCACTATTGTTTTTTTATTGGGGTCAAGGCCATAGTAGGCTATTCCTACATCTCTTTTCCCTTCCAGGTTAACAATGTCCGATCGGACAGGATTACCTGTAAAAATGATTTTATCGGCGGCAAAAAACTGTTCCATGTGCTCATAAGCCACACAAACACAGGCTGCTTTTTTGCCCAATATTTTATTGGTTACCCCTGCATAGGAGTTCTGTTCCTGTATAAGGGTGGGTATTCCAGCACGTTGCGCAGCCTGCATCACCGGGCCACTGGCATAACCGCCCGTTCCAATCACCACATCTGGCTTGAAATGATTGACAATGCTTCTGGCTTTCCATAGGCTTGTCAGCAGTTTATAGGGAAATGCCAGGTTTTTCAGGCTCATACTGCGTTGAAAACCAGCAATGTTCAAACCTTCAATAGCATATCCGGCCTTGGGCACGCGCTCCATTTCCATCTTGCCATTGGCACCCACGAACAAAAATTCCGTGTTCGGGTGCTCCTTTTTTATGGCATCCGCTATGGCTATAGCCGGGAATATGTGCCCGCCTGTACCTCCGCCAGTGATGAGAATTTTTTTATTCATTATGTTTTATTGACTACTTACCAATTAAACTTTTTGCGCGATGACATTATCAGGAACACCGACAACACTGATACCACTTATACCGCCGACTACTTCTTGTGTTTTTTCCGTTGATTACTGAATATTTTTCTTGAAAACTCAGGATTAGGTCCAAAATTCAATACATAACCGACTTCAATATCCGTTCCTCTTAAATAATTTAAAAGTTGGGCTTGATGTGCTGGCGACATTGTCTCAGCGGTCTTTAACTCTAAAATAACTGCTTCATTAACAATCATATCTGCAATAAAAACTCCAACCTCTCGGCCTTTATAATAGACCTTGATTTCTTTATGCGCTTCAACTTTCAACCCTTTCCTCATAAGTTCAAAGTATAATGCATTTTGATACACCTTCTCCAGATACCCATACCCCATGTGATCATAAACTTCATAAAATGAATCAATAATTTTATCTGTTATTTCTTTATGTAATATTTCCATCTTAAAAAAAGTGTAAAAACTTAGCAATCAGCGGTATCAGTGGTATCGGATGTATCAGTGTTCCATCATTAATTATGTCTCCTCAATAAACTTACTGACACTCAATATCATACCTAAAGAAATACAGGTAAACAACATACTGGTGCCACCCATAGAAATTAATGGGAGGGTTAACCCTGTAGCAGGAACCAAGTTGACATTCACCGCAATATTGGCCAATGCCTGTACGGTCAGCATAAGACTCAAACCAATGGCCAAAAATGCGCCGAAGGCTTTTGGACTATTGGTCACCAATTTCACATTGCGCAAAAACAATAGTACATAAAGGGATAGTATCAAAGTGCCACCGAAAAGACCGTACTCCTCACAGATGATGGCATAGATAAAATCGGCATGTGCATAAGGCAAAAAATTACGGATAATACTATTGCCCGGGCCTTGGCCAATCAGGCCACCTTTGGCAATGGCAATTTTGGCCTGTTGAACCTGATAGCCGCCATCCTCCCCGTGGAGGTACTCCTGTACGCGTGATATCCAGGTGTCCACGCGCACCAAACCCAGCTCAGGGTATAGTTTTCCTATTGCGACCAACATGGCAAAAACGACAACACCCATCAAACCCAATAGAAATATGTATTTCATATTGACCCTGCCTATAAACATCAACATAATACAGGTGACAAACAGCACTAAAGAGGTACTCAAATTGGCTGGCGCTATCAGCCCACAGATGATCAACACAGGAATGATGATGGGCATGAATGCTTCTTTCAGGCTATTGATATAATCCTGTTTTCGGGTCAGCTCTCTTGCTATGTACACAATCAGAGCAATTTTGGCAAATTCGGAGGGCTGAAAACTAAACCCAAACAAGTTAATCCAACGATTGGCCTCATTGATACTCCGACCAAAAAACAAAGTGAAAGCCAAGAGCGGTACCGCCAGCAACATCAAGAAGGGCGCTGCCTGATGGAAACGCTGATAGTGCAACAGGTGAAACATATAGACCAAAAAGAGGCCGAAACCCAATTTGACCATGTGCCCAACAAACAAGATCGTTGTGTTGCCCCCACGTGTCCGCCATGCCTCCCAGCCGGAAGCCGAATAGACGGCCAGTAGGCTAAACAGGCTCAATATCGCGATGATCATCCAGATCGTGCGATCACCCCTGAGTTCTGCTGCTATACGATTTCCAAGTGACATGTTATGTTGGGTTAATTTTAAATTTTTGTTTCGTAGTTGTTTACCAATTGATTTTCAATTTTTTCCAAATAAATCCACTCCCATCATCTGCCATCTCGTAACAATAGACTTTGCCTTTTTCTATCTTGATATAAATCGGGTCAGGTTTGGGTTTTCCTGCTTCGTGGATAAAATCCCCTTCGTGAATATCCCAGTGATGCACTGCAATCCATTTGCCGTTTTTATAGGTTGCCAAGGCGCAAGAATTCATCATGGACATATCCACATCATAGACGTAGTAGACGATTTCATCCTTGCGGTCACCGTTCAAGTCGCCAACGTTTTTCAGATAGCCAATTCCGTTTTGGCAGCCGCCTGACTCAATATCAAAAACACTGATCTTCGGGTTGTTGCTCTCCAAACGCACCAGCGGATTTTTCTCCGATACCCACCGCTGCATATAGTAAATCCAATCCACACCATCGTCCAATTCGCTGCTGCTCCAATCGTAGTCTTTGTTCGTCTCCTTACCTGTCAAAAGGCTGATATACCTTTCGTAGAGCGTATCCTGATTGCCATCTCCGTCGAAGTCGCCGACCACTTTCATCCGATCACCCCAGACAGGCTTTGCTTTGACAATGGCCGCCAGCGAATCCAGCCTTGCTTCCGCTTTCTGCATTTTCTGTGCTTTGGCGGCGGAGTCTTGGTGCCGCATCTGGTCAGGGTCTTGCTTCACCAAAGTCTCTGAAGCACCCCCATCTGGCCCATGCCTCTTTTGGCAGCCGAGCAACAGAAATAAGGAGATAATGAACAAGTGATTCATAAAATCTTCATTTCTTTTCTAAATTAACCTGTATTTAGATTGATCTATCAAAAATTGCCAATTATTTTACAAGCTTTGAAACCGCGCTTTTGAACTGCGCTCCCCTGTCTTCATAATTTTTGAACAAATCAAAACTTGCACAAGCAGGGCTGAGCAAAACCGTATCACCTTTTACCGCCAGGGCCGCGCTTGCTTTTACCGCATCCTCAGCGCTTTGGGTTTGCGCTATGGGCTTTTTCATTTTCTTGAATACGCTGATAATCTTGGAGTTATCCACGCCCATGCACACAATGGCCTTCACTCTTTTGCGCACCAACTTCAACAATGGTCCATAGTCATTTCCCTTGTCCACACCCCCCACGATCCAGATGATGGGAGTGTCTACGGCCTGAAGGGCATAAAAAACAGCATCCACATTGGTCGCTTTGGAGTCGTTGATATAGGTCACACCATTAAGCTCGGCCACTTTTTCCAATCGGTGCGGCGGCGTTGCAAAAGAGTTTAATCCCTGCTGCAACTTCTCCGGATCTGCTTTCAGCAACAGCGCTGCGCGCAGGGAACACACGGCATTGAACATATTGTGCGGGCCGCGCAGATCACTCTTAGTCATGTCAAACACTTGCCTTCCGATGCTGATTTGCCCATTTTTGTAAAACCCTTTTCTTATCGCGATTTTTTTTGCCGCTGTTTCTTTCCAATTTTCTTTCAGGATAGGGTCGTATCCGTTATATATGAATTTGTCGCCGCGTTGTTGGTTCATCGTAATCCTGAACTTGGCGGCAGCATAGTTTTCCAATTTGTAATCATAGCGATCCAGGTGATCGGGCGTAATATTCAGCAGCATGGCAATATTGGGCCTAAACGTTTGAATATCATCCAATTGAAAACTGGAAATCTCCAATACAAATACACGACTTTTATCCTTTGTTGCTTTGTTCACTTTATCTTCTAATATCATACGCGCGAAAGAGTTGCCTACATTTCCGCCTTTTCGTACATTCAATCCTGCCGTTTGCATCAAGTGATAGGTCAATTCCGTCGTTGTAGTTTTACCATTGGATCCGGTTATGGCCACTATCCTGCATTTTCCGGCATGGCGATAGGCAAATTCTATTTCTCCAATTACATTTATACCCATTTCACGCACGATTTTCATCACCTCTGTTTTTTCGGGTATTCCCGGGCTTTTTATGATCTCGCTTGCGAACAATATTCTGTCTATAGTATGCTGTTTTTCTTCCCAAGCGATACCTGCCGCATCTAACTCTGCTTTATAATTATCTTTAATTTCACCTTTATCGCTTACAAAAACTTTGTATCCGAGCTGCTTAGCCAACAAGGCAGCGCCTGTACCTGATTCTCCCGATCCCAATATGACGATATATTTTTTCATTGATGATATAAATTTACCTTATTTTCAGGGTTATTACAGCCAATACAGCCAACATGATCTGCACAATCCAGAAGCGGACAGAAATGGTAACCTCATGATAACCTGACTTTTGATAGTGATGGTGAAGAGGAGCCATTTTGAATATTCGGCGACCTTCACCGTATTTTTTCTTAGTATATTTGAAATAGAAAACTTGAATCATCACAGAGAGATTTTCTACCAAAAAAATACCACACAACACGGGGATCAATAATTCTTTTCGGATGATAATGGCCAAGGCAGCAATAATGCCGCCCAAGGTCAAACTGCCCGTATCTCCCATAAAGACCCTCGCCGGAAATACATTATACCATAGAAAACCGATACATCCGCCTAATAAACAAGCCGAAAAAATCACTAACTCGCTACTGTAGGGAATGTACAGGATATTCAAAAAATCGGCAGCGATAGAGTTACCGCTCAAATAAGTGAGAATACCCAATGCTGTGATAACAACCGCCGAGGTGCCAGCAGCCAAGCCATCGAGACCATCTGTCAAATTTGCACCATTGCTAACTGCTGTGATGACCAAAATGACCATGATAACAAAGAAAATATTGCTCAAATCACGCGCATTATCACCCAAAAACCATAAAAATCGGGAATAATCCAATTCATTGTTTTTCATAAAAGGAACATTGGTGATGGGAGCCTTTACGTGCACCATTTCACGAAAAGTGTTTGGTGCATCCTTATCCTTGACCAAAAAAGTATTGGTAACTTCATATCCGTATTGCTGTGCCACCTCAGGGGTCATGCGTACCACTACCTCATCATTTACCAACATAGTAATGCCCACTATTAGGCCCAGGCCTACCTGGCCCATAATTTTGAATCGCCCTTTTAGACCCTCCTTATCCTTTTTGAATACTTTGATATAATCATCTATAAATCCAATAGCGAACATCCATATCGTACAAAACAACATCAGGAGGATATAGACATTGTCCAAACGCGCCAATAACAGGCAAGGGATCAGCGTTGCAGCCACAATAATAATACCCCCCATTGTAGGCGTTCCCGCTTTGGATACCTGACCAGTCAGCCCAAGGTCACGAACTGTTTCGCCAATTTGAAGGCTGCGCAACCAATTGATGATCCGCTTTCCAATGACAATGGAAATCAACAGGGACAATACCAAGGCCAAACCTGCCCTAAAGGAGATATACTGAAACAAACCCGCTCCAGGCAGGTCATATACTCTCTTTAAGTATTCAAATAGATGGTATAACATAGTGCTACTTTGATAATTTTATAATGTGATAATGTGGCAACTCATCTCATCATTCATCTCTCATCATTCATCATTCATCATTCATCCCTATCTTTCCCTAACAGCTTTGTACCTCAAATAAGAGCCATAAGCAAAACAGGCCAGGCCGATAAGGCTCATTAAGTGACAGAAATCCCGTCCCATTAATCCGTCTTTAGGCAATGCTCCCTCTTGTGATTTTACCCAGAACAGAAAAAAGGCCGCCAGAACAAATCCGGTTATGCGGAAAATGGCTGCTTTTTTCATCAATAAATTTGTATCTGCGCTCATATAGTTAGGTTATAATTATTTGTAAATCAAGTAAATCAAATCTGCAACCTCAACAATCACTTAAATCTTGGTAAAAATGTGGTTGAGAATAATGTTACATCATGCCCAACCTGTTCAAAAGTGATAGTCCCTTCACTATTTTCTTTATTGTTGATTTGATTTTTTGTTGATTTGTTGATTTGATGTGTATAGTACACGATAAAAATTCAAATCAACAACATCTCAGGTCAACCTATTCATCACTCATCATTCTAAAAAGCACTTTTTTATCATCAAACTCATACTTCACCCCATTGATATCCTGGTATTTTTCGTGTCCTTTGCCAGCGACCAAGATCACGTCATTAAGGCCCGCGAGGCGGACTGCGGTTTTGATGGCTTGTTCGCGGTCGGCAATTGTGAGTGTTTTTTTCATACCCTCGGCATCAAGGCCGGCCTCCATATCTTTCAGAATTTGGACAGGGTCCTCGGTGCGCGGGTTATCGCTTGTCAGGATCAATTGATCGCTCAATCTGGCCGAAACCTGTGCCATGACAGGTCGCTTTGTCCTGTCCCGATCACCTCCGGCACCTGCTACGGTGATAACTTTTGAGTTTTTCTTTTTTAGTTGGTGGATGGTTTCCAACACTTTTTCCAGCGCATCGGGTGTATGGGCATAATCCACAATACCGATACATCCGGGTTTTGAGGGGTGTTGTACATAATCAAATCGGCCCTCTGCGCCGCGCAGGTCAGACAGTACGACCAAGATGGAGGCTTTATCCATATCTCTGGCAGCCAAGCGCGCCACGCCGTACGCTGCCGTGAGGTTGTAAGCGTTGAACTCCCCGATCATACGGGCCATCATTTGGGTGCCATCTAATTCTAAATGAAGGCCGGAAAGGGCGTTTTCTATGATTTTTGCTTTGAAATCGGCCATTTTCTTCAAGCCGTAGCTGTGTTTGGCTGCTTTAGTATTCTGCAACATCACACTGCCATTCCGGTCATCGGAATTGGTTAAGGCAAAAGCCGATTCAGGCAGATCATCAAAGAACTTCTTCTTGGCATCGCGGTATGCCGCGAAGGTTTTATGATAGTCCAAGTGGTCATGGGTGAGGTTTGTAAATATTGCACCAGCAAATTTTGCCCCTGCGATACGCTGCTGGTCCACGGCATGGCTACTGACCTCCATAAACACGTAGGAGCATCCGGCATCTGCCATTTGGCGCAGCAGGGCATGCAGCCGGACTGCATCTGGCGTGGTGTGCGTGCTGTTCAAAACCTGCTCCCCTACCCTATTCTCCACGGTGCCGATGAGGCCGCATTTAAAACCGAGCTTGGTGAACAATTGCCACAACAGCGTCACTGTGGTCGTTTTTCCATTGGTACCGGTCACCCCGATTAATTTGATCTCATGCGATGGATTACCATAGTAGTTGGCGGCCATTTGGCCCAACACCTTGGCGGTGTCCAATGCTTCAATGGCTGTAGGCAAAGAGGGAATATCTTCATAGGGCTTCAAATCGGTGCCGTATTGCACCACAATCACCTTCGCCCCGTTCTCAACTGCTTTACCAATATAGTCATGCCCGTCAACGGTACTGCCAGCCACTGCCACAAATACATCGCCCGGCTGCACGGCGCGGCTGTCAAAGCGGATTTGGCCCACTTCAATATCCAGATCACCATAAGCATTGGCAATAGGGGCATTTAATAACAAATTGACGAGTTTCATACAATATTTTAACTACTTTCATAAAGTATTCTTTGAATTAAGGGCAATAAACCCAGGTCTCGGCAATGCCAAGTTCAGGTTTTACAGAAATATTACAGGAAAAAGGAAAGTATTACAATCCCAATTCAAGGCGAAACTCTTCTATTGTGCGAACTTCGACTTTGGGATAAGGAATTTGTTTTAGTATGCGGAAATGCTGATCTTCGGAAACGATAAACTTTGCGTTGGCCGCAATGGCACAATCCACGAATTTGTTGTCGTCAGGGTCGGTATAGATTAAGTTCCATTCAAAATATGGGTTAGCAAATATCAGGTTAGAAGAAGAAAATAAGGCATTCATAGTCTCATCAGCTACTCTTGCACCCATGTGCCTCGTGATGACCTCCTCATACTCATACAAAATTTCATTTGTAACACATAGGTCATACTCCCTGTATAAGAGATTTTGGAAAACCCAATATGATTTAGACCTAGGTGATATGGAGACCAATAAAACATTTGTATCTAAAACTACTTTCATTTTCAACCCTCTTTACGACGATACGGCGTACGCAGGTGAGTATGCAACAACCTGTCCATATCAGCTTGTGTATAACCTCTTTCATCCCATGCTTTGTCCACTTCATCTGTGACACGCTTCAAGTAAAATTCGGCAACCAATCTTCTCAGTTTTTTCATTTCCTCATCCGTCATTTTAACAGAAGCAAACATCTTTAACAATTCCAACTGAGCGTCGTTCAGCGGCACGGAAAGCACTTCTTTTGCCAATTCCTGATTCATGATCGAAATTTTTTAGGTGGCAAATTTACGGCTTTGTTCCGAAATTTACAACAAGTACCAACTTCCTCCATTTCTGTTTTTTTTGCCCGTAAGTCAATGAACTATTTATTGATTTTGGTTTGTCTCATGCCTTTGCATGAAGATCAACCCAATACTTTTTCTCCATTATTATGCATAAGCCTTCACTCTAAAAACAACACACATACCTGCCCATTCGCCCTTGTTCCCGGCGAAAGGCTTTGTCTGCGCACTTTTCCCACGCCCCGTACTTGCACCTTGCAGCCGCGGTTTTCCAGCAGATAAATGGCATCTTTTAGTCCCATGCCCACCACGGAGGGAATAGTTTTGTCTGGTACTATTCTATCCTGCATGGTAAGACCGAGGCTATCTTTGGCCACTATTACTCCGTACAGTTGGCCATCTTTGTTTTTGGATTGGCTTTGATAGTCCAAATTCAGCCAACGCAGGGAGTTATTGAGATCCTGCTCCAAACCTGCATCATAGCTGGGCAATTGAAAAGCCTTCAGCGCGGGTGGCGGAGCAGCATTTACTGGCTCATGCAGTTCCGTTTTCATGGCGTAACACTTGTCTGCAATGGCGCGAAAAACGGGAGCTGCCACTTCTGCGCCATGATAGCCGCCCTGTTCCGGTTCACTGATCACCACAATGCAGGAGTAAATCGGATTGTCCGCCGGGAAAAAACCACAAAATCCTGCCTGGTGCCGTATGCCTTTTGAGGCTTTAAACTTGTGGTAGTTCAATTGGGCGGTACCCGTTTTACCGGCGATATTGTAGTTTTTGGTGAATATTTTTTCTGCGGTTCCCATTTCCACTACACCTTTGAGCAGTTCTTTTGCGCGTACGAGCGTGCTTTTGGAGGCAATGCTTCGTTTGACTGTCGTGGGCCTGAATTCCTTGATCACATCGCCATAGCGCTCTGTGCGCTGCACCAAATAGGGTTTCATCATTCGCCCGTCATTGGCCACGGCATTGTAAAAGGTTAGCAGTTGCATGGGCGTAAGCAACAACTCATAACCTATGCTCATCCAGGGCAGTGTGGTGCCTGACCATTCACTTTTAGGATCCTGAGGATTCTTGATTATGGGATTTTCCTCTCCACCCACCTCAATGCCCGTGGGCAGATCAAGTCCAAAATCACGCAAATGCTCCAAAAAGGCTCCGGGCTTGCTTTTAAAGAACTGCTGTGTCAGGGTTGCCGTACCAACGTTGCTTGATTTTGCAAACACCTCTCTGATCGTCATGGAATCCCGATAATGCGGCTCAGCATCCTCAAGGGTTTCATTATATATCTTCACCCGACCCTGATAGACCGGAATTTTCTGGTTCAGATCATCCAGCTCGCCCGCTTCCATCATGGCCATGAAAGAGGCCAACTTGAACATGGATCCCGGCTCCACCCGTTCGCCCACGGCATAGTTGTAGGTTTCCCACCATCCTTCTGGTGTGCGCCCAATATTGGCCATGGCCCTGATCTTGCCTGTTTTTACCTCCATCACGATGGCGCAGCCATGATCGGCGTTATGGTTTTGGCAGGCATTGACCAAGGCCGTCTCCGCCGCATCCTGGATATTGATGTCTAAGGTAGTCACAATGTCGTCACCCGCCTCAGGCTCAATTTCCGCCAGGTCATTGACGGGTATGTATATGTCGCCAGGAACTCGGATCATGAGCTGTTTGCCTTCCCGACCTTCCAATATGTTATTGAAGCTGCCTTCGAGGCCCACGGGAAGTGCGCCCTCACGCGTGTAACCGATGGTTCGTTGTGCCAATATTTTGAACGGCCTTTCCCGCCGAGGTTTTTGCTCAAGGATAAATCCGCCTTTGTACCGCCCTTCCCGAAATATTGGGAAGTTCTTGATTAACATGGCTTTAGCGTAATTCAATTCTTTGGCGATGGGATAATATCGTATCCCACGCGTATCTTTGGGCAATTTGCGAAGACTGTCCAACAGCATTTTGTAGGCGCCTGGCGTGTACTGCGGATCCACATAAGTAGAAAGCAACCATGCCAAACTATCCACGGATTCGAATACCTCATCGGTCAAGCCCTCTGCTTTGGCATCAAAGTGCACGTCAAAAAACGGCAAGGAGGTAGCCAACAAGCTCCCATCATCCGCCAGGATATTGCCCCGCTGACTTGGCGCATCCACCCATTTCACATACAAACTATCTGACTTGGCGATCCATCTCGCCCTCTCTTTCACACTCACCCTGAACAACTGCCCCAAAATTAAAAATGCCACCAGCAGTACCACAGCAGCCACTGTGTACACGCGATAAAGCACTTCGTTTTTTATGGATATAGCCATTGTTTAATGATGAGTGATGAATGATGAGTGATGAGTGATGAGTTTATTCATCATTCATAATCACTTTTGGTCCCTGGTCATACAAATTCAATCCAGTTGACTCTAAGCTTTCATCTATCTTGCTTTGCATGCTTTTGTACATGGTTTCGCTTTTGATAGAAGTATATTCCCATTTCAATTCTTTTATTTCTTTCTGTAACAATTGTATATTTCTTACTCTGCTTTCAGCATAGTGCGCATTTCCAATGTAGATAATACCCAAAAAGCCCAGAAACAGCAGGTATTGGAAATTGCCAAATACAAACTGAGTGGTCGGCTGACTGATATTAAATCTATTTAAAAAATTGGTTGCCAAAGCGTTACTGTATTATTTGTATGACCAAGGAATAATCTATGCCCGATTACATTTTTTTGCAAACCCTTAGTTTGGAACTTCTGGCTCGTATATTGGTATTCACTTCTTCTTGTGCTGGCTCTATGGGTTTCTTGGTTATCAATTCCCAGGGCCGGCTTATGTTGCCGTAAAAATCCTTATCTGGTATGCCTTCCACATTGCCCGTTTTCATAAAGTTCTTGACCATACGATCTTCGAGAGAATGGAAGGTAATGACGGCCAATCGGCCTCCCGGGGCAAGCATCTCATGGGCTTCGTGGAGGAAATCTTTCAGGGCGCCCAACTCATCGTTCACACGCATGCGCAAGGCCTGGAACACCTGCGAGCGATAGCGCATTTTATCTCCGCCCATATAAAGTTTGTCACACAGGTCGGTCAGATCGCCAGTTGTATGAAATGGCCGGTGCTGCACCATGGCATGTGCCAAGGTTTTGGCATTTCGCACCTCTCCATATTCACTCAGAATGGTTTGCAACTCGTCCGCACTCAGGGTATTGAGCAGGTCTGCCGCCGTTTCGCCATCCTGTTGGTTCATACGCATATCCAATTCATTATCAAAGCGATAAGAGAATCCTCGCTCAGCCGTATCCAATTGATGACTGCTTACGCCAAGGTCCGCGAGGATGCCATTGACGGTTCCGGGGCGTACCGCTTCCACGCGCAGCTGCCGTTTGAGGTGACGAAAATTCGAAGGGATGAAGACGAAGTTCGGATGGGCTGAAAATTCCTGCTGTTCAGTGTTCCTTCTTGCATCTTCATCCTGATCGAACGCATACAAACGGCCCTTAGGGCCTATTTTTTCAAGAATCAATTTGGAGTGCCCACCACCGCCGAAAGTGGCATCTACGAAGATTCCGCCCGGCGCAATGCAGAGCAAATCAACAGATTCCTTCAATAAGACTGATGTGTGATACACTTTTTTAATGATGAGCGATGAGTGATGAGTGATGAGCGATGAGTGATGAGCGATGAGTGATGAGTGATGAGCAAT
>CAZIKN010000141.1:0-14125 GCA_964539805.1 uncultured Saprospiraceae bacterium
CCTTTCTCGATGCCTTTCTCGATGCCTTTCTCGATGCCTTTCTCGATGCCTTTCTCGATGCCTTGGAGATAAAGCCCATCTGTTTCAACATCAAAATGAATTGTCATAGTCTCAAGTGCTGCTTTTGTGACGAGTTCTATTTTTCTTAAACGAGACAAAACTAACAGTTGTTTTTGATATTTTTTGATTTTTTCAGATCGCTTAAGAATTTTTTTCAAATTTAAAAGAATTTGTCTGACTACGGCCTCTGGCTTATCATTCCCAAAATCACACAAAACAGCCAATAATACCTCTTCTGGAACCTCAGAACCAATGAATACCTCCTTAGGAATATTTTTCAGGACAATGATTTCAAAAACCAATTCAACGCCTTGCATGGTCAATCTTGATTTGTTGATATTCATTGGATCTTTCATACCTCCATATATGACGATTTGTCGGAGTGGCAACTTGGTTGTAGCATGAAACAAGCCATAATGCAAAAAATTTCGTGGGCGAAGGTCTTCATCCGAGATATGAAACTCAATTTGCACACCATAGTCCAATGAAGGATCATCATGTACAACCTTTTTGATGCTGTCCATTTCACCCTCTTGGGTGACTTGTATTTTAGCAGTGAGAGACTCAAGTTTTGCAGGACGAAAATTAAGTAGCTTCGCTAACAATGGCAATTGAAGCGGCTCAATGTTTTCCTTGAAAATTCGATCAAAACTGTTTGCCATAGCCTTTTGAGCACTAAATGGCCCTGTTCGGATCAAAACCTTCCAGGTAATCGGCTACCCGGCGCAGGAATGAACCACCCAACATGCCGTCCACCACACGATGGTCATAAGAGAGTGATAAGAACATCATTTGACGGATGGCTATAACATCACCATGTTCCGTTTCCAGCACAGCCGGCTTTTTTCGGATAGCGCCAGTAGCCATAATGGCCACTTGTGGCTGATTGATGATAGGCGTTCCCATAACATTCCCAAAAGTGCCTACGTTGGTCAGGGTAAACGTACCGCCTTGTATTTCTTCAGGTTTTAGTTGATTTTGGCGGGCGCGATTAGCCAATGCATTAACCTGTTTGGTCAATCCAATCAAATTCAACTGGTCTGCATTTTTGATCACTGGCACAATGAGATTGCCGGAAGGCAATGCGGCAGCCATTCCAATGTTTACATCTTTGCGCACTATAATTTTAGTACCATCAACAGAAACGTTGACCATAGGGAAATCGCGCAATGCGCGCGCGACGGCCTCTACAAATATGGGCGTAAAGGTGATGTTTTCGCTGTATTGCTTTTTAAACTGGTCTTTGATCCTGTTGCGCCAGTTGACCAAATTGGTCACATCCGCTTCTACAAAAGAAGTTACATGCGGGCTGACGTGTTTGCTCATAACCATGTGATCGGCAATGAGCTTGCGCATACGGTCCATTTCCACAATTTCCACATTGCCGCTCACACTGACTGCCGGTGGCACGATAGCCTGTGGTGATGGAGATGAGGCCGGGCTGGTTGGGGCTTGTGGGGTGGATGCTGTTGGAGCAGGGGCCGGGGCCGAGCTCACACCCGAATTGCGTTGGCTCACATAAGCCAGCATATCTTTTTTGGTTACGCGGCCATCTTGTCCGGAGCCGGCCACTTTCTCCAATTCAGCTATACTGATGCCTTCTTCTTTGGCTATTGTTCGTACCAATGGCGAATAAAATCGCCCCTCTGCGTTGGCGGCTGCGGCTGGCTCTGCAGGCACATAAGGCACTTGAACCGAATCGGCACTCGCATGAATAGCGGGCGACGCTGCTGGCTGTGCATTAGCCGCCTCTGTTTCAATGATAGCGATGGGTTTATTGATGGCAACTACATCATTTTCCTGATACAGTATTTCCACGACTATCCCTGCCACAGGGCTGGGCACTTCGCTATCTACTTTGTCCGTGGCGATATCCAGTACAGGTTCGTCCAATTCGACTTTATCGCCAGGTTTTTTGCGCCATTTGAGGATGGTAGCCTCCATGATGCTTTCGCCCATTTTGGGCATAACAAGTTCTACGCGAGCCATTTTTCTTATTAGTTTGGTTAAAGCGGCGCAAAGGTACATTGATTTCGCGGAATTGGTCGGAAGTTGTTTTGAAACTGTTTATAATTCCTAAGTAACGATAAAATAAACAGCCGCCACCGAATCATCGGGGCGGCTGTTTTGCGGGATAGGATTCCCGTCCGGTCTTTCTTTTTATTTGATCCGGATATATCCAAACCAATCTTACTTTGCTACTGCTTTCTCTGTCTTGACTGAAGACGTAGCGGTGTCTGTTTTAGCCGCTACTGTTTTCCCTTCAATAAAATCTTCCTTGGTGAAGTCAACCACAAGTGCTGATGCCACAAACACGGAAGAGTAGGTACCAAAGAAGATACCCGTTAACATACCAAAGGCAAAACCGCGAATGGCGCTACCACCAAAAACAAACAGCAATAAAACCACCGCAAATACAGTACCTGAGGTGATGAGGGTACGGCTAAGAGTGGTGTTGATTGCCATGTTAAAGACTTCCTCTTTGCGGCGCCCTACAAACGTACCCATAAATTCACGAATACGGTCATAAACGATAACCGTATCGTTCACGGAATAACCGATAACCGTCAGAACACAAGCGATGATGGCTTGGTCAATCTCCAAGGAGAAGGGAACAATACCATGCAACAATGTGAAGAACGTGAGCATGATAAGCACGTCGTGGAACAAGGCCAATACCGCACCCAAAGAGAACTGCCAACGACGGAAGCGAACCAACAAGAACAAGAAAATCAGGCCCAATGCCCAAGCTGCTGCCTTGAAGGATGAACTGCGTATGTCATCTGCCACTGTAGCGCCCACTTTGCTGGATGAGGAAATATGGGTGCCGGAGCCATCCGTTTTTTTGAAATTAACCAAATCCGCAGTATAGCCTGCTTTGGTAACGCCTTGGTGTAATTTCTCAATGACACGATCCATTACCGTTCCATCATTGTCATTGATAAGGTAAGAAGTCGTAATATTATAGGTGTTGTCTGTATTGACCGCCTTGATGATTGGATTGCCGCCAAATGCTTCTGTAAGCGGTGTGCGCAACTGCTCTATTTCAACAGATTTGTCAAACACCACGTTAAAGGAATAACCCCCTTTAAAGTCAACGCCCAACTCAAAACCGCGCATAAAGAATGACGCTACACCGATTGCGATAATGGCTAATGAAAAGGCATAAGCCGTTTTGCGTTTGCCGATCCAGTCATAATTAATACCCACAAGCCAGTTTTCAGACCAAGGGCGGCTATAGCTCATGTTATTCCCGCGCTCAATCCACCATTCCGTAACCATACGACCGACCAAAACCGCCGTGAACACGGAACTGATGATACCCCAGAAGAGTACCACGCCGAAACCCTTGATTGGGCCAAGGCCAAAGTACATCAATACCATAGCCGTGAGCAAAGTAGTCACGTTGGCGTCAATGATGGCGGTCAAGGCGCGGGTAAAGCCCGTGCCAATGGCTTTGCGCAAATCCAGTCCATTGCGCAACTCCTCACGAATCCGTTCATAAATAACGACCTGTGCATCCACCGCAGTAGCCAATGTCAATACGATACCGGCAATACCTGGCAGGGTCAGTACCGTGCCGTAGTTGGCCAGAATACCCAGAATAAAGAACAGGTTGGCCAAAAGGGCTACCACGCTCACCCATCCACCGTTGTTATAGTAGGCTACCATGAAGGCGCAAAGCATAAATACTGCCAAGGCCATGGTAAAAAGTGATTTCTGAATATTGTCAGCACCCAAAGACGGGCCTACCTGGCTCTCCTGTACGATACGGGTACCGGCGGGAAGTTTACCCACCTGAAGGATATTGGACAAGTCTTTTGCCTCATCAAGGGTAAAGTTGCCCGTGATGGAAGAACTACCACCTGTAATCGGGTTGATTACACGAGGAGCGCTCACGATCTCATCATCCAGCGCGATAGCAATTTCGCGGTTGCCTTCTTTATAGGCCTTTTCTGTCATATCGGCCCAAATTTTGGCACCGTCATTGTTCATTTGCAGGCTTACCGTGATCTCGCCGCTGGTAGGATCGGGTTGTTCGCTGGCATTGGTGACCACAGAGCCATCCAAACGGGCCTCATCCTGGCCTTTAAAACGTTTGGTGGCATACAGGCGGTATTTGCCTTCCACGCCGGTCAAGCCGTCACTTGCTTCAACAGGCTTCTGGCTCCAACGGAACATCACATCGGCTGGGAAAAGCGACTTGATTTCCTTGCGGGCCAGGAATTTATTGATCTGCTCGATCTCGCTTTTTTCAGCGTAGGCAATCTCGGCACCACGCGGATCGCCCATAACCAAACGGCTGAGCAGTGGTCCACCCGTGGTATCCGCACTTGCCGTTACAGGCACTTCCGTGATCGTTGGCACCTTGGGCTGTGTGGAGTCCGGCTTACCGTCGGGGCCAGTTGGATAATTGTAAGTCGTATCCTTGCGCATCAAAGGCCCATTAGTCGTAGTTGTATCATTGGCCTTCAGTTTGGCATCAGCCTGTACGAAACCATCCTGGATACCGGGGTCTCCGAGGCGATAGGTTTCCCAAAACTCCAATTTTGCGGCACGGGAAAGCATTTCGCGGGCGCGCTCAGGGTTATCAATACCCGGGAGCTCTACCAATATCATATCACGGGCGGCATCAAGGCTCACGTTAGGCTGTACCACGCCGAGTTTATCAATACGCTGCTTGAGGCGCTTGTAGGTTTCATCCACGGTGCCATTGGCCAGTGTGCGGATGGTGTTCAGCGCATCTGCATCGGGTACACCGGCTTTGATGCCGCTGGCCTCGTTGCGGGAGAAAATGGATGCCAAGGAGGCCCCGTTTCCTTTTTCTTTCCACGCTTGCGCAAACAGGTTAATATAGTCTGTTTGTTGTGTTTTTTGGCGTTCTGTGGCCAAATCCAACGCCGCTAGGAAGTTGGGATCGCTATTTTTGCCCGAAAGGTTCAGCAAAAAGTCGTGCAGGTCAACCTGCATCAAGACACTCATACCGCCTTTCAGGTCGAGACCCATAGCCAACTGGCTCTTTTTCAGGTCGGTATAGGTGAAATTTTTGATCAATGGGATGCTAAATACCGTTTTAGTGGACATGGAGTCCAGGTATTTCGCATAATGCTGACGCTTAGTCTTGCTTGCGTCAGTTTGTGCCATCTTTTCCGCGTAGTCAGAAGCCGCACTTTCGATACGACTGGTCGGAATCATCAGGAGATACTGGTACAAACACACAATGGTGAGTGCGATCATAAAAAATCGAACTACGCCTTTGCCCTTCATACCTTCGTTCGTTGACTTGCCTTGCATATTTCTTCGCTTAGGTGTGTGATGCAATAATTTTTCTTGAATAAATTGAATCCGTTAGGTATGGGGCTGCCATACCTTCCGAAAAAAGCGCGCAAATATAGAGACAATGCGCCAATTCAAAGAAAAAAGGGGAAAAGTTTTCAAAATTTGGAAGTTAGTTATCCCCAAAACAGCTTTTTGCCTTAGATAAGTATCAAAGAAGGTGTATTTTATGGCTGTTGCACCTTCAATATTATCTCCCCCCTAAACACAAATTCCGCAGGCCCGGTGAGCCAAATATCACTAAAAGCACCATTGCCCTGGGCCGAAAAGCGCACGGAAAGATCGCCGCCGCGGGCATGTACCTTGATTTCGGCTAATGAAGTGTTGCCCTGGGCGTATTGCGCATAGGCCAGGGCGGCGGCGGTTACGCCTGTGCCGCAGGCAAGGGTTTCGTCCTCCACGCCGCGCTCGTACGTGCGGATGTTCAGGGAGCCGTCCTTATTGATTTCCACCAGATTTACGTTTATTCCCTCTGCCTTGAAACGTTCGCCATAGCGCACGGCGCGGCCTTCCGCCACCATGTCACATTGTTGTATGTGTGGCTCAAAACGCACATAATGGGGTGAGCCTGTATTTAAGACAAATACATTTTCCTGATTTTCAACAGCTTGCACATCTATCATTTTCAAACTGACCCTATTGGTCTCCGGGTCAATGTGCGCCTCGTGCTCACCATCAATGGCCCAAAAACGGCAGCTGTTGCCCGCTGCGCCAATATCCTTTGCAAAGGCGGCTATACAACGTCCGCCATTGCCGCACATGGTGCTTTCCCGGCCATCGGCATTGAAATACACCATTTCAAAATCATACTGGTTGTGGTATTCCAGGAGGATAAGCCCATCGGCACCGATGCCAAAGCGGCGGTCGCAAAGCCGGGCGATCTGCTCGGTGTGCTGGCGGGTGAGGTAGCGGCGCTCGCGCTGATCTACCATGATAAAATCATTTCCGGCCCCCTGATATTTCCAAAAAGGTATGGTCTCTGTCATTTTTGCAAGCACTTACAAATGTGATAATGTGATAATTTGAAGAATGTGATGATGTGATAATGAGCGAATGTGATGATGGGCTTAAAACGGGATATCCTCATCATTGGCGCGGCTGGCGCGTACGGTCATGTTGGAGGGCTGGAATGGCCCTGTAAGCGGATCGGAGAGTCCGGCAAAGGAGGGATCGTCTAAGTTGCCAAACTTCGCGAAGGTGTCCGTGAATTTGAGTTTGAGGGTATCCAAGGCACCGTGGCGGTGCTTGGCCACGATAAATTCTGCTATACCCTTCAGGCTCGCCCCATTTTCATCTTCGAGGATCTGATAATATTCCGGCCTATATATAAATGCAACAATATCAGCGTCCTGCTCAATTGCCCCGGATTCACGCAAATCACTCAACTGAGGTCTTTTGCTTCCGCCGCGTGTTTCCACGGCGCGGCTCAACTGGGACAGCGCGATTACGGCGACATTCAATTCTTTGGCCAATGATTTCAGGGCGCGTGAGATACCAGCGATTTCCTGTTCGCGGTTGCCGCTTTTGATGCTTTCACCGCTGCCTGTCATCAACTGAAGGTAATCAATAATGACCATTTGTATGTCATGCTGCTGCTTGAGCCGCCGACATTTGGCCCTTAATTCAAAGATATTGATGGCGGGTGTGTCATCAATAAAAATGGGGACATTGCTCAGGCGCTCCACGGTGGTTTTCAGGGCCTGCCACTCGTAATCTTCCAATTTGCCGCTCCGCATTTTGGAGCCGGGTATTTCGGCTTCCATGGATACCAAACGCTGCACCAATTGGGTACTGGCCATCTCGAGGGAAAAAAGGGCCACCCCTTTGTTGAAGTCTTTGGCGGAGTTAAGGGCCATGGCCAACAAAAGCGAGGTTTTGCCCATGCCCGGGCGCGCTGCGATGATGACTAAATCGGATGGCTGCCAGCCGGAGGTGAGCCGGTCAATATCGGTGAAGCCCGTGGGGGTTCCGGTTAGGCCGTCTTCTTTTTTGGAAAGTTCCTCTATTTGTTTCAGTACCTGGCTGCTGAGCGAGCCCATGGCCTGATAGCTGCGGCTGAGGTTGTTTTGGGTGATGGCAAAAAGGCCCTTTTCCGCATCGTCCAGGAGGTTAAATACATCGGTGGTATCCTCGTAGGCATCCTTTATGGTTTTGGTACTGACATTGATGAGTTCTCGCTGGATGTGTTTTTGTGCAATGATGCGCGCATGATACTCAATATTGGCTGCGGAGGCCACCTTATTGGTCAGTTCCATGAGGTAAAAACCATTGTTGAACTTGTCCAATTCGCCCATTTTGCGCAGTTCCTCCGTTACCGTAAGCAAGTCCACGGGATTGGAGCGCTCAAACAGGCGGATAATGGCCCGGTACATGATCTGGTGGTTTTCAAGATAAAAACTTTCAGGGCGCAAAATATCCATCACATTGGGCAGGGCATCCCGGTCCAGCATGAGCGCACCCAGCACGGCTTCTTCCAGCGGTATGGCCTGTGGCTGTATTTTGCCGAATACATAATTGGACAGGTTGTCCTGATTGCCAACAAAGTTGCGTTTGCCGCCTTTTCCCTGATTTTGTCCTTTGCCTTGTATATCTTGATTTTCCATGCGCTTGCTTTTTTCTCTCGGGTGGTTTCAAACGGAGAAAATTTGCTTGTTGTACGGCTTGTCCGCTCGCAAACATAGCAAATATAGTGTGCCTTTTTGTTTTCAAAACAATAAGTAGCTGTGGAAAACCCATGTGGACAATGTGGATAAGTGGAAAAACAACCTGAGTTATCCACATTGTATTTGTGTTTTCCACATACTATTGGTGCATTGTTTAAGGATCCGATCAATGCATGCTTTACGTTTACTCTATTGTAAATTAAGGTTTTAACCTATTGCCTTTTCCTCAAACCCTGTTTTTGCCTGTGTTTCCCATGTCCGCAAGGAGTCTGCCTGAAATAATTTTCAACAGTGGAAATCTTTTTAGTCGGCTGTTTAAGCGGATAAAAAACAACAAACAATTCAGCGGTTTTTCAAACAAGATACAGGCTGGCCCACATCATTTTTTCCTCAACAGTTTGACAACGGGAATAAAAAACCCTGTCTTGATGAACTGATGGCTCTAAGCACATCAGCTTAACAAGACAGGGCATATTGACAGGCTATGAAAGGATCAAAGATCCCTTTGAATATCCTTTAAACTTGTTGCGATGGTCTCCCACCGCAACAGGTTTTTTATATTAACGCTGCACCGCAAAGCGGAGGCTCTGCTCCTGCCCGCCGGCATTGCGCAGGCGAAGGAAGTAGATGCCATTGCTCAGGGCTGCATCCAAGGGCAGGGCAAACAGGGGCTGGCCTGCTGGCGACTCGCCGCGTTGCACTACCTGTCCGGCAAGGTTGAGTACTTCCACTTGTGTGGATAGCAACAGCCATTGCTCGGGCAATGCTACAGTAATCAGGTCATTGGCGGGGTTAGGGAATACCTTGACCTCATCAGCCTCAAAAGCTCCGGTACCATCCACAAAGGCGGGCTTGGCGGCTTCTACGGGGCATGAAGTAAGGCTCATGTGTGCCTGATAGGTTTCGCCGTTGGCCAAGCGCACTTGCGATAACAAGTAGTTGGGATTCGCCTGTGGGGGCAGGATATATTCGAACACGTCGGATTTCCCGGCAGTGATGCCGTCGGCCTGTGTTTTGAAGCGAATGGAATGGAAGGGGTTGGTGTTGGGGTTGCGCACCTCGTATTTGCGACCATTGGCGGATGTGATAACCGAATTGGTAGCGGGGCTTACGGCTGTGATGCCGTTGGGCATCTGGAAGGCCACCCAGTTCATCTCGCTATTACAGTTATTGGTTATGCGGAAACGATAGCGTTTGTTGCCTGCTGCATCGCGTTTGATACTAAACACCTCATATCGAATGCAGCCATTTACTTTAGTGTCGCAGGAATTGGCCTCTTGAACCTCCACATTGAAGCAGCAAGTGGCGGTACCGCCGCATTTGTCTGTAGCCTGATAACACACCTTTGTTATGCCAGGCAGGAAGCTGCCCCCCACTGGAGGCCCCTGCAATAGCGTATAAGTAATAGTTTTATCGGGGCAATTAGTCTCGGCGGAAGGTAGGTTGTAATCCACCTTGGCATTCAGGGTGCCTGTTGGGAGGGTTACGGTAAGGTCATTGGGGCATTTAATGTTTACCTGATTATCAATGGTTTGCAGGTTGTACGTGATCAATGAATCACAACCACCATTGTTGGAAGGTACAGTAATGGTAAAAGTACCGGGCTGAGTGAAGGTATTGCCGCCGATGGTAACGCTGGAGCCTTTGACAAAAGTAACCGCAACGGTACGCGTTGGGGTGTTGAGTGCGCTAATCTGGATACTATCACGGCTTTTTTGACCACAACCATTGGTTAGCTCAACCCAATACAGGCCAGCCGTATTTACCGATATAGTTTTGGTTACAGCATTGGTGCTCCACAGGTATGATGTGCCTGCGCCGGCATCCAGGGTAACACTTTTACCGGGACAAACGCCGCGATCCGTGCCCAGGTCTGGTTTGTTGGGCAAACTTAACCTGACAAACAACAGGTTATTGGTATAAGCGCACTCATCCGCACCGCTTACCAACGGGAAATTGGCCAGGTCAAATGGCGCTGCATCCACGCCATTCGTACCAACAAGAGCATACAATGATTCGGAAGCGGCAAAAGAAGAAAGATCCAACTTGCTGGATATACAGTCGCCGGGCTTCAGGTCATTGGTGGCTACGTTAATGGTATTGATGATGGTTCCGCTACCCTTGAATGGATCCTGGTTAAATATGCTCAATTTGACATCAGCCTTCATGTCACCTTTTCCAACATTACAAACGGTCAGGTACAGCTCGCGGGTACCATTGCAGGTAACGGAATCCAATTTAATATTCAAATCTGCCAGTGAGCAGTCATCCGGCACACTGCAAGGTGTTTTGATCTCCAGGTCAGAAGTGTTGAATTTTGTCGAGCTGTTATTTTGCAAAACAAATTTGGTGTTCAATGAAACGGGGGCTACCGTCGCATTCAAGGGGTTATCAAATTTAAACTCCTGAATGGCCAGCGGCTGAATAAAATCACAGCCATCAATATTGCCGTTCAAATCCGTTTTGAAAAAGAAGGATTGGTCCACTATGCCGTCCGTTGAAGAAGTAAGCACAAAAATGCCATCGTTACCCACAAGGACTTCACCCTGCTTGCTATCCAAAAAGGCTAAGTCATCCTTCCATTGCTTGCCTATTTTTTTGGCCCATTTCAAGTTGCCTTCTTTATCCGTTTTAAACATAAATCGGGAAAAAGTGGCGGTATCGCCCATGCGGCCATAAACCAAATAACCATCGTTCATCAGTGCAATCTCGTCCACGATTTTGGCACTTATACTGGGAATGTTAAAACGTTTGGTCCAGAATTTACCGCCATCCACATCATATTTTTCAAGGTAAATCTCATTAATCTGTTGGCCGCCTGAAGGGTTGGGGCCAGCCGATACGACTACAAGCGTATCATTGTCGGCCACTACGTCACGGGCAAAAATATCCTGCTCTACGCTTGAATTGGTCAGGTCAAAAGGCCCTTGGCGCGACCATACAACCTCATTGGTTGTGGGGTCAATTTTCGTCAGGGTGGAGAGAAATTTGTCGTTGATAAAGGTGGGGGTACCCTCGCCACCGACAAAGTACAAAAAGTCCTTGTGCTGAATGGCTGCATCGAATTGCTTGCCAAGGCCAAGGGTATAACTTTTGGATGTACCGGCCGCAATCACCCCGGTAGCCTTGTTGATGCCAATGAGATCCGCAGAAAGTTCCAGGGAATTGGCCAATAAAAGGTAATCAGTGCCTGGAACTTTTTCCACCATGCCCGACAGGGTCAGGAAATCACCTGTAAGGGTTTTGGTCCAAAGGACTTCGCGTGTGACCGGGTCATAGCGAAAAACAAAGCTGCGGTCGCCATTAAAGACCGTGGAATAATTGCCACAGCCTGCAATTTTACCTTCGGAGTCAACAATGATTTGGGATAGGTAATTTTGTCCGCCGTCAACCCTGATGCGTACTTCATCAATTTTTTCCCCAAACTTGTTCATCTTGATGAGCTGTACCTGATCATTCAGCATGCAGCCCGTCCAAATATCGCCGGCAGCGTCATAGCTCATGCTTGCGGCATATTCGGTGTTAATGGTGTTGAAAAAATATTTTGACTTTTGTGCCCAAAGTAAGAGCGGAGAGATTGCCATGAAGGCGATTAAGACTAATCTTGTCATAAAACAATTGAAAAATGGTGATTAATGATGGATTATGAAAAAAACCGTAACGGGCAAAGGGGGCTAAAAACACATAGAACACGATGAATTGAAAAGTATTTGCCGCATCTTGGCGGCCCAAAATCCTCTGACCATTCTGGAATTGAGCGCAAATTTATTTTTAAACCCACACAAATCATGCATAGAATACAAAATGTGCCGCAAAGGCGACACGGATTTCTATGTATTTTACTGATATGGTACAAAAAACATTACAATCCGAAGTTATTTTTTGGCTTCATGTCCTGCTTACCGCCGGAGCCTGGGTGGCCCCCTTTTTTATTTCCTGGAAAATATTGGTACCAGCCTATCTTTTGGTCATGCTTCAGTTTGCCGTATTTGGCCGTTGCCTGATGAATGAGCACCATGGCCTTCAGGAATCGGACGACCGTATTTTTTACACTGATCTTTTGGAACGCATGGGCTTTCGGCCCAATCGCCCATTGCTCAAGCTTTTTGTGCGGCGTTATTTGTATTTTTTGCTTGCCGCGTTTACACTGTTGTGGCAATTGGTCATCATGGGTTGACAAGTTGCCCAAAAGCCTACTGAACTATGCTATTTTTTAGCAAAACAGAATTTTATTGTAACCAATGATGGATTGTACTGTTGAAGGCTATTGACTGGAGTTGTTTTTACATTCATCTTATAAGCTATGAAGCAACACGTTAAAAACCAATTATTTATCTATCTTGCCTTACTTATCACTGCATGCAACAGCGTTAGTTTGAACGCTCAAAATTGCGATGTTCCAGAGGTAAGCGGCAATGATATTTTGTGTAATGGCCAGAGCATTACCCTGACAGCTCAGGCTGGCTACACCAACTATGCTTGGTCCAACAATACAACAGGCCAAAGCACTACTGTTACCACGCCGGGGCTGTATCAAGTAACTGTTACCTGCGCCAATGGCAATACTGCGTTTGCCAATGTCAATGTTTTGGGCTTTACAACGGGTGTACAGGTAGCAGGCAGCGGCACCATTTGCGCGGGACAGTGCGTAAACCTGTCCGTTTTGCTCACCAATGGCTCCAATGGCCCTTACACCATCGTTTTTTCCCTGAGCACGGGCGGCACACAGAGCTTCACTGTAGATCCAAGCGGCGGTGGGCCATTTACGTTCATCAATGTTTGTCCCACCCAAACCACAACCTACACCATACAGTCCGTAACCAATGCTCAAGGATGTGTAGCCTTTATTGCTCCAAACCTGAGTGCAGCCACTGTTACGGTTACCAATGGGCTAAACATCGGCATTAATGGCCCTACAAGTCTTTGCCCCGGACAATCTGCCACCCTTACGGCAACACCAAGCGGGCTTCAATCCTACCAATGGAGCAACTCAAGCAGCGGTATTTCCACCAATATCACCCAAGCAGGCACTTACACAGTTACCGCAACCGCCTCAGGAGGTTGTACGGGAACGGCATCCATTACGGTTGCTGCGGCTAATTTCACGCCCCCCACCATAACAGGGGGAACGGTACTTTGCCCCGGCACCACCCTTACACTAACGGCTCAAGGATCAGGCTATACCACCTATAACTGGTCAAATAGCCAGACCACCCAAAGCATAACGGTATCCTCAACGGGTATTTACACGGTAACGGTAAGCGGCAGTAGCGGCTGCACCGGCACGGCATCCGTAACTGTAAACCCGGGGTCATCCACCACTACAAGCATACTGGGCCCCAACACACTATGCCCCGGCAACAACGCCACGCTTATCGCAACGGGCAGTTTCAGCAGTTATGCCTGGTCCAATAACGCCACAGGGTCCATTATTACCGTAAATCAGCCCGGAACCTACACTGTTACTGTAACCAATTCGCAGGGATGCACAGGTACAGCCAGCAAAACCATCACTCCGGGCACACCACCATCTGTGTCTTTTTCTGTTGCGAATCCTGAGCTTTGTGCAGGAAACTGCGTAAGCCTCAATGTGAGCCTTAGTGGCAATCCGCCGTTTACCGTGATAGGAGAAGTGTTATCCGGGAGTACGGTTGTGGGTAATTTTACCCAGACTTACAGCAGCAGCACCGGCACTTTGCAGGTATGCGCCCCGCCGGGCACGCCAGCAGGCACTTTACAGGTGAAAGCCACTTCCGTGGCGGATGCCTCTTGTACTTGTCAATGAGTAACGCCTCCTTGTGGCACCATGCCCTACTCTATAACCTTAAAAGTGGTTCGCCTATTGGTTTGGTGTTCACTTTCCGTGCATCGGGTACAAACACAGGACAGTGCAGGCTGGCTTTCCCCGTAGCCGAGGGCAGAGAGGCGGGCGGGGTCTATACCCTTGGAAATCAGGTAATTTACTGCACTTTGAGCGCGGCGTTGGGAAAGGTTTTCGTTGTATGAATTATTGCCCCGGCAATCGGTATGACTACCCAATTGTATGCGTATTTCGGGGTTTTGAC
>CAZIKN010000142.1:0-14021 GCA_964539805.1 uncultured Saprospiraceae bacterium
GAAACAAGGGTAGGTATTTCATAAGCATTAGTGTCGGGCATAGTCATCCTGCAAGCGTACAATATCCGATTCATCAGATGGTGAAGCGGGGTCTGTATGTTGCCAAATTTCAGCAACAACACCCCAGTCACCAAGGCCGACCAATCGGTGCCGCTCGCTGCATTTGAGCGTAATTACCTCGCCTTGAGTATATACCTGAGGGCGGGTTTCCATATCCGTTTCGCTGGTAGCCACCCCCACGGGGCCTTCCACCACGCGCCATACTTCTGCGCGGCGGAAATGGTATTGCCAGGAAAGTCTGTTTTTGGGGCCTACGACTAATATTTTAGGACTAAGTTTTTGATTTTCAGGCAAATGGCCTATTAAGTGTGGGAAATACAAAGTGGCAAATTCTTGTATTTGGGCTTCATCCAAAACAAAAAAACCGCCCCAGGGACGCTGGAAATCGGTACTTATGACATGTAAACCTTGCTGCGCCAATCGTGCAGCGATTTGATCAAAAATGGGCTGTGACATTTAGGGGGTGTTGATTTGATTTATTGTTGATTTGAAATGATGTTGATTTGAAATGATGTTGATTTGTTGATTTGAAACGCGTGGTGTACGCTACACGTCAAATCAACAAATCAACAACAAATCACATCAACATTTTAGGCATACGCTTCAATGGGTGGACAAATGCAAACTAAATTGCGGTCGCCGAAAGCCTGGTCAATGCGACCAACTGTGGCCCAGAATTTCCATCCCTGGCGCAGATAAGGCAGTGGGTAAGCTGCCTTTTCACGGCTGTATGGGTGCTTCCATTCATTGGCCGTAACTTCATCCACGGTGTGCGGTGCATTGTGCAACACATTGTTGTCGTGGGTAAAGTCGCCAGCGGCAATTTCATCTATTTCTTTTCTGATGGCCAAAAGGGCATCGCAAAAACGATCCAATTCGGCCTTGCTCTCGCTTTCTGTGGGTTCTATCATAATGGTGCCAGCGACCGGGAACGATAGGGTGGGGGCGTGAAAACCATAATCCATGAGGCGTTTGGCTACATCCTCTGCGCCCACTAATGCCTTGAACGGGCGTAAATCAAGGATCATCTCATGCGCACAACGGCCATTTTCGCCTGTGTACAGGATGTCAAAAGCGCCTTCTAAACGTGCCTTCATATAATTGGCGTTTAAAATGGCATATTTTGTCGCATTTGTTACGCCCTCTGCGCCCAACATGCGGATGTAAGCATAAGAGATCAACAGGATGCTGGCGCTGCCCCAGGGAGCTGCGCTGACTGCTGTGGTGCCTTTTTCACCGCCCATTTCCACAAGAACGTGCTTGGAAAGATAAGGCGCCAAACTGTTGTTGCAGCAGATAGGGCCCATGCCCGGGCCGCCGCCGCCATGCGGAATGGCGAAGGTTTTGTGCAAATTCAAATGGCACACATCCGCCCCTATTTCGGCAGGGCTGGTTAGGCCAACCTGGGCGTTCATATTGGCTCCATCCATATACACCCGTCCGCCGCACTGGTGTATGATGTCGCAAATGTCTTTGATCGCTGTTTCAAACACGCCGTGTGTACTGGGATAGGTCACCATCAGGCAGGACAAGTTGGCAGCATGCAGCTCGGCTTTTGCCTTCAAATCAGCCACATCAATGTTTCCATGGTCATCACAAGCTACCACAACTACCTGCATGCCCGCCATAACGGCGCTGGCAGGATTGGTACCATGTGCCGAGGATGGGATAAGGGATATATTTCGGTGATGGTCGCCATTAGCCTCGTGGTAGGCTCTGATCGCCATAAGGCCTGCGTACTCGCCCTGCGCTCCCGAGTTGGGCTGCAGGGAACAGGCATCAAACCCTGTGATTTCGCACAAATAAGTCTCCAATTCCTGGATCAAGTGAGCATAACCACCCGCCTGATCTACAGGCATGAAAGGATGCATATTGCTCCAGTTCTCCCAGCTTACAGGTATCATTTCCGTTGCTGCGTTAAGTTTCATGGTGCAGGAACCAAGTGAAATCATGGAGTGCATCAATGAAAGATCACGGTTTTCCAAGCGCTTAATGTAGCGCATCATATCACTTTCGGTATGATATGAATTGAAAACAGGATGGGTCAGATAGGCTGATTCTCGAGCCAGATGCCCGCCCTGCATCCCTGTGACTGCCGGCGCAATTTTGGTATTGAAAATGACACCAATTTCAAAGAGGTCTTCATCCGTGGTGGTTTCATCCAAGCTGATTTGCAGGGCGTTTGCACTGTAAAAGAAATTAATTCCGGCGGCCTCCGCTTTATTTCTAATATTTGTCAACTCATTGCTATTCAATTCAATGTGAATGGTATCAAAAACGTTGTTGCTGCTTAATTTGTAGCCAGCCTTGCTCAATGTGGCCGCTAATGTGGCCGCCATGTTGTGTACACGGGCTGCAATACTGCGGATGCCCTGGGGGCCATGATATACGGCATACATGGCCGCCATATTGGCCAACAATGCCTGAGCAGTGCAAATGTTGGAGGTTGCTTTTTCGCGGCGGATGTGCTGCTCACGGGTTTGCAGGGCCATACGAAGTGCGCGCTTACCATGCTTGTCCACTGAAACCCCGATGATACGGCCCGGGATCTGGCGTTTGAACTCCTCTGAGCAGGCGAAAAATGCCGCATGAGGGCCGCCATAGCCCATTGGCACACCAAAACGCTGAGAGTTGCCAACCGCACAATCCGCCCCCCACTCGCCCGGAGGAGCAATAAGGGCTAAGGCCAGCAGGTCCGTTGCAACGCAAACAAAAACACCGTGGCCTTTGGCTTTGGTCACAAAGTCGCGGTAATCCTCAATGCTGCCCTGCGCGTTGGGGTATTGGAGCAAAACGCCAAAGGTATGTTCGGAAAAGTTGTAGTCCTTCCAGCTGCCTGTTACCAAACGTATGCCCTGCGGCAAGGCACGGGTTTTCAAAACGTCCAATGTTTGAGGGAAAACATGCTCGTCCACAAAAAATTCCAGCGCTTCTTCTCCATCCTTGGCACGTTTGTTTTTTTCCGCACAAAACATGTGCATAGCTTCTGCAGCAGCAGTAGCTTCGTCTAAAAGGCTGGCATTGGCAATAGGCAAGCCCGTCAGGTCGCTCACCATGGTCTGAAAATTGAGCAAGCTCTCCAGGCGCCCCTGTGCAATCTCGGCCTGATAAGGCGTGTACTGGGTGTACCATCCAGGATTTTGGAACACATTGCGCAGGATAACCGAAGGTGTAATGGTACCAGAATAGCCCATGCCAATGTAGTTGCGCATAATGCGGTTGTGCAGGGTAAAACTTTTCAGGTGCTGCAAATACTCAAACTCGGTTAAGGCTGGTGGCAGATCAAGCGGCTTTTTCAATCGAATGGCCGCCGGAACTGTTTGCTCGATCAGCTCATCTAAACTTTTGACATTCAAGGCTTTTAACATTGCCTGGGTGTCGGCCTCGCTTGGGCCGATATGCCGACGCTCAAAGCGGTCGGGGTGCGGGAACTGGCTCATTATGTTATGAAAATGAACTTAGAGCATGTCTGGATTTCCATGCATGCTCCGAATGTTGTGGTGAAACAATGGTCTTAAAACGGCGTAAAAGTAGCAAGGTTTAACAATCCAAATAGCCTATTTTCTAATTTAGATTTAGGGTGAATAACTTATAGGATCATAAAAGATTTTTGCTCCTAAAATTGCCCTGTGTTGTCAAGACAAGTTGGTTTTGTTCATGCTGTTGCCCGTAAATCTTTGTTCACTCGGCAAATCAACCCTAATAATCTTCAAAATCACTTAAAACGAGGTATGCAAGGCGCAAAAAATATACCTTTGTTCCCATTTAATAACAGTATAGTATTGTGGCCCGATTTACTGCCCCATGATTCTCCAGACCCTCCGTTTAAAAAATTACAAGCAATATGCCGACCTGAACCTGACTTTTCGGGAAGGCCTGGTGGGTATTATAGGACGGAATGGTGCAGGAAAATCCACTCTTTTTGAAGCCATTCTGTTCTGTTTGTTTGGCCGCGAGTCCGGCGATAAAAACTATGTCAGGGCAGCATTTGCAGATGCTAAAGATACCGTCAGCCTTTCGCTCAGTTTTACTGTAGCTGAGGTATTGTACGAGGTGCGGCGGGAGTTTAGGGGAAAAGCCCTTGCTGCAGGCGCTGAATTTTACAAAAATGAAACCTTGGTGGCCAAAGGCAGCACTGCCGTTAACGACGAGATCGGGCGAGTAATCCACATGGAATATGATGCCTTCAAGCGTTCGGTTTTTTCTGGCCAACGCGAACTGTCAGAACTGTCCGATGCCACAGGCGAGACCCGCAAGCGCATGGTTCGGCGAATGCTCGGCCTTGATACTTTGGATGAGGTGCAAACGGAAGTAAACAGCGACATCAAAGAGTACAACGCACGCATCACCGGCCAACGCCAGAACCTGTTGGATACAGAAACGAGAGATGCCATAATGCTCGAAATCAATGAATTGGCTCAATATTTAGATGAGGCTAAAGCCGCTGTAAAAACTGCTGATGAGGTATTAAAACTTAGTCAGGTACGCTATAAAGAAGCCAAACAAAAGTTCGAAACAGAAGATGAAAAAAAGGGACGTCATGAGCGCCTGCAACGCCAAATTGCAGAGGCGCAGGGCCGGCTTGACAGCTTGGAAAATCAGCGCCTCACGCTAAACGAGAAACAGGCTGCCCTGCAACGCCAAAAAGAAGAATTGGAACTCAAAAGCCGCGAATTTTTGGGCTATGAAAAAGATAAAAAGCAGTGGAGTGAATTAGACCTTATCAGGCAACGAAAACTGAACCTGGATACCAACAACGCCCAAATACAGGCCCTGCAAGGACCTTTGCAACAGGCGGAGGCTATGCTGGCACAATTGGCAAATGAATTAGTATTGACCCAAAAAGTAGCCGCTGATTTATCGGAAAAAAACACTAAATGGGAAGCCTTAAAGAAAGATATTGAAGTTAAAAGGCTTGAATATCAACAAATTACCAATTCGATAAGTGCTTTGAATGCCCGCGTTAACGAGCGCAGAGAGAAGGTGCAAAACTTGCAAAATATTGGTCGGGAGGGTACCTGTCCTACCTGTTTCCAACCACTGATGGATGCTTATGATCGTGTTGTCGCCGAGCTCAACCAGCAAATGGCCGAAATGCAAACGCGCGAATTGCAGGCATTGGAAACTCAAAAAATCCAATGTGCCGAGGAAGGGAAAGCCCTAAAAGCCACAGAGGCCGCTATTGAGCAGCAGGTGAATGCCTTAAGGGCAGAACAATCCCGCTTGCTTGAACGCGCCCGCCAAAAACAAAAAACGGAACAGGAACTACATCGCATTCAAGGAGATATCACCAAATACCAATTGATCCTGCGCGAAATAGGGGAGGTGCATTTTGACGAAAAAACTTACCATGAGCTGAAAAAACGCCTTGATCAACTGGAGGCCCATTACTTGAACTACCAAAAAGAACTCAACTATGTGGGATTGGAAGGGCCTGCAACCATCAAGGCATTGGCCCAAAATCAGGAGCAGGCACTACATACCCGAGAGGCAATGGCATCATATACCGCAAATTTGGCTGCTATCGGCTTTGAAGAAGCCCTTCACAGGGCCGCCCGCGAAGCATTGAACGATTTTGAAGAAAAAATAAGCCAGCAAACAGAAACCAAACATGCCGCTGAAAAACGCGTGCTCGAATTGGAAAACGAATGGGAGCAGCGGCAGGAAAAAATACGCACCGATGACAGAATTAAAGCCCAAATCAGTGAAAAATTGGCCGAAATTGAATTGTTAGACAAATTGTCCAAACTGCTTGGGCAGTTTAAAACGGGCATTTTGGAACAGGTAAGCCCCGGCATTTCACAGGAGGCCAGCAATTTGTTTTCCCGGATTACCAAGGGCAAATACGAAAGCATCCGCGTAGATGACAATTTTGATTTCTTTATCGCCGATGGTGCCATTTTTTATCCCATTAAACGCTTTTCGGGCGGAGAGATAGACCTTGCCAATTTTTGCCTGCGCATCGCCGTCACCAAGGCAATCATGGATTTGAGCGGCTCCTCTCGAAGCATTGAGTTTTTGGCCTTCGACGAAATATTTGGCAGTCAGGACGAAGAGCGCCGAATGGAAATGATGCTGGCACTCAACTATTTACAGGAACAGTTTAGGCAAATATACATTGTGTCACATATAGAAGCGCTTAAGGACTTTTTCCCTCACCTACTGGAAGTGCAATACGCGCCGGAAGGAAGCAGCGTGGTGTGGCGGTAATGGGTGTGGGTTTGGATATGCACAGATACCTATCTTATCTGAATAAAATAGCCCACAACCATCAACCCATAACCAACAACCAATAACCAACAACCAATAACCAACAACCAATAACCAACAACCATCAACTAACAACCATCAACCAACAACCACCCATGCTTTACCACGAATTTCGCCGCAGCATCATCGAATACCTCAACGAAAATACACCGCGTATTCAAAAATGCTTGGCCGAACTCACAGAAGAAGAGGTCTGGCATCGCCCTAATCACAACTCAAATAGCGTGGGCAACCTGATTTTGCACCTCTGCGGCAACATCACCCAATACGTCATCTCCTCGCTGGGGCGCGCACCTGATGCTCGTGTGCGCGATGCCGAGTTTGCCGCTAAGGGCGGTATGAGCAAAGCGGAATTGGAGGAAAAATTGGTAGAAACGCTAAAAACGGCCACCGCCGTGATCGAAGGAGCCGATGAAAGTGAATTGTTACGGGTGCGCACCGTTCAGGGTTTTCAGAAAAGCGGCGTGGATATTCTGGTGCATGTTACGGAGCATTACTCCTTCCACACCGGCCAGATTGCTTTCTGGACTAAATTATTGAAAGACAAAGATTTGGGCTTTTATGCAAAGCTGGATTTGAACATCCGAAATTGAATCACTGCTCCACAAAAATCCGATCAGGCTCCCGCGCCAGCAAGCCTTTTTCTACCGCAATACGAAACATCTCCCGCACGGCACGTCGGCCCTTTTCACCGAGGTCAACGGAATAAGCGGTGACATAAAGGTCAATATGGGCTTGCATTACCTCATCTTCCATCGCTTGTGCATGTGCACGCACGTAAGGCATGACGGACTCGGGGTGCTTAAAGGCGAATTCCACGCTGCGGCGCAAAACGCGATTGATTTTCTGCTGCGTGGCTTCCGGCATATCACGGCGGACCACTATGCCGCCCAAGGGGATGGGCAGGCCAGTGTTTCCTTCCCAAAACTCGCCTAAGTCCTGTATTTTGACCAATCCTTTTTGCTGATAGGTGAAGCGGTTTTCATGGATAATCAGGCCGGCATCCGCATGGCCATCCAATACTGCGTCTTCAATGTCCGAAAAAAGACACTCAAACTTCTGTTGCGCGGCAGGGTAGGCCATGCTAAGCAGAAAGTTGGCGGTGGTCATTTTGCCGGGAATGGCTATCCGAGCGGCGTTTACCTCCGCCTCATTGAGCGGCCTTGTTGCTACCAATAGTGGGCCACAGTTGTTGCCCAGGGCACTGCCGGCATCCAAGAGGGCGTATTGCTGTGTCAGGTGTGCAAAAGCGTGGTAACTAAGTTTGGTCACATCCAATTCTGTCGCGAAAGCCCGGCGGTTAAGGGCTTCCACATCTTCCATAAATACTTCAAAATCAAGGCCTTCAGTGTCAATTTTGCCGTGAAGCATGGCGTCAAAAATGAAGGTGTCGTTGGGGCAAGGCGAAAATCCGAGGGTCATATATTTGTTTTTTCAACTAGCTCAGCATAATAACCGCCGTTGGCAATCAGGGCCTCATGTGTGCCCACCTCAGCCACACGGTGCTCGTCCAATACGATCACCTGGTCAAATTGCAAAGAACCATAGATGCGATGGGTGATAATGATGCTCGTTTTGTCGGCAAGGACGCGATCCAAATAACCCAGAATTCGGCTTTCCGTGTCGCTGTCCACTGCGGATAAGCAGTCGTCCAACAGTACGATGTCCGGTTGTTTGGCAAAAGCACGGGCAATACTCACCCGCTGTTTTTGTCCGCCGGAAAGCGTGACCCCGCGCTCCCCCACGATGGTTTCATAGCCCTTGGGCAATCCCATGATCTCATCGTGTACTGCCGCGCTTTTGGCAAAATATTCGGCTTCCTCCCGTGTGGTGTTGGGTTTCCCAAAGGCGATATTGCTGAAAATGGTGTCCGAAAACAAAAAAACATCCTGCGGGACGTAGCCTATACGACGGCGCAAAGTTTGGACGTCAAAGGTGCGAATATCCTGCCCATCAATTAGTATGCGGCCTTCCGTGACATCGTACATGCGTACTAACAGGTCGGCAATGCTTGTTTTGCCGCTGCCTGTTCGGCCTACTATGCCTAATTTTTGGCCCGGCAATACTTCAAAGGACACATTTTCCAGAGCCTTTATGCCAGTGTCAGGATAAACAAAACTTACGTTTTCAAATTTAATATGCCCTTTGAACGATGCTTTTGTGCTGCCAGAACTACCATTTTGTGCCATAACTTGCGCATTGTCAATAGTGGGTTGCGTATTCAAAAACTCGTTGATGCGCTTTTGCGAAGCGGCAGCCTGTTGGGTGAGCGAGGCGATCCATCCAATGGCAGTGACCGGCCAGGTCAACATATTGAGGTATATGATAAACTCGGCGATATTGCCCGCAGTGACGGCATCTGGCTGGCCTTTCGTTTGAATGACCAACATCCCGCCTATATAAGTGGTAATGATGATGCTGGCCCCAATGAGCAAGGCCATCAAGGGGAAGAAGAAGGCATCCACACGGATCAGGCGCAGGGCGCGCCGACGATACTCTTCACTTTGATCCGTAAACCAACGGGTCATCGCATCTTCCTGAACATAGCTTTTTACCACCCGAATGCCACTGTACACCTCTTGTGCCGTACTGGTCAAGGTGGAGAGTTGCTCCTGTATCTTTTCACTGCGCTTATTGATGAGGTTACTGACCCAATAAATGGAAATACTGAGAAAGGGGAGGGGCAACAAGGACCACAAAGTGAGGGTTTTGTTCACGCTCCACATGGACGAAATGGTCAGTATGAATAAAAAAATCAGGTCAAGGCCATATAATATGGTAGGTCCTAAAAACATGCGCACCTTACTGACATCCTCTGAAATACGCGACATCAGGTCGCCAGTAGCATTTCGTTTGTAAAAAGCGAGGTCTAGTTTTTCATAATGGGCAAAAAGTTCCTTGCGCATATCATACTCGATCAGTCGGCTCACTACGATGATCATTTGCCGCATCAAAAACATAAATAAGCCCATCAACAGTGCCAAACCGATGATTTGCAGTCCAAACCAGCTGACTTGCTTTCCAATTTCCTCGTATGCTTCCGGATGCGCCTGTATGCCGCCCTGTGCTTCGTACTTGGCCAATTCATTCACCACATGGTCAATAGCCTTGCGGATTACCTGTGGCTGTTTTACCCTAAACCAGCTCACCAACAGCACAAACACGATCCCCAACAGCAAGCGGTACCGGTATTTCCAAAAGAATTTATTTAAGTAGGATAAATGACGCATTGAAATGTTGATTTGATCTGTTGTTGATTTGATCCGTAGGGTGGTAAATGTTGATTTGATCGTTGTTGATTTGTTGATTTGACTTGCCTTGTATTTGTATGGTGGGGAATTTGAACACACTACGGTGTACGCTACAAATCAACAAATCAACAAAAAGTCAAATCAATATATCCAACAGCTCCAGCAGGGATTTGGTAATTTTTTGCCTTTCCACGCCAGCCTCTGAAAAACCAAGCGTACCGAGGCGTTCCTCACGCTCCAATTTGCTTAAGCGTTGCTGCAAAACAATAATATCGTTTAGAAGTTCCGTATCGGTATCGTTTAGTGCGGCCACTAATTCTTTCAAGGCTTCCGATAGACGGCTTCTGCGCACCAGATCCGTTACTTTGGTCTTCAGTGCTTTTAATTGCTCCGCATCGCGAACAGGGGCTGATTTTATGACCACAACAGGGATAGGACTAGGGGGGGCAGTTACAATATCTGTGCTGATGTATGACTCCAGGGCTGCTGATTTTGGCCTTAAAAAAAAGAAGCCGCCGTCATCGTTAACATTGCGGAGCGGGCCGCAATCCGGCTCCTGGTCACTGTTGCGGGGCAATATGGTTTTGATGTGCAGGGCCATTTCTGGCAGGGAAAAAGCCGATGTTTTGGTGTTCAGGTATTCGATCACCTTGGCTGCGAAGGGGCTGTGCTTCCCGGGTTGCCCATCAGGCACCAATTGCACGCGCCCGGAGGTAAGCGCCCAGCGGGAACGGTGGCCTTCTACGGCGTGCGCTTCGGGTGCTGCGCCGCGATGGTGAAAAATAGCCCCTGAAAAGCAGGCATCAATGAGCAGGAAAATATGCCGCGCTTTCATAGCGCGAAGCCGATCCGTGATCTGGTTGGTATCCACGGCCTCAAAGGGGAATTCGTCTTTGTTTGCGGGGCAATCCACGGGCAGCCAATAACTTTTGTCCGGTAGTTGTGGGTCAAGGGAGCCGTGGCCGGAGAACAGCAGCATAAAATTGTCCTCTGGTTTGAGGGTGTTGGCGTACTCCACCAATTTCTGGTTGATGTTGCGCCGGGTAGCGTCTTCATTGAGCAAAAACGCGATATGTTCGGTTTCCACATCAAATCGCTCACAGAGTATTTGGGTGATGGCTTGCACATCGCGCACACAGTTGTTTAACGAGGATTGGTGCTTGTAAGCATCAATACCGATGGCCAGCACGTAATTGATCCCTTTTTGTATTGAAGGTTTGGCCGGATTGGCAAACCCGGCACCACGCATTTGATTTTGATCGGGCATATTGTAAAATAAGGTGCAAAAGTAAAGCTAATTTCGCAACGGTTATGCAATATAAATTATTGAAAATCAAGAAAAATAAATCCTGAGTAACGGTTAAAAAATAAGTTATCAGTTTGCCAACCCACAGTGTCATTCCGAACGCAGTGAGGAATCCGTGTCAAGATACGTCATGATGAAAAGGTGGTAGCGAGAGGTATGAGTCTGGTAAATTTTCGTCATATTGATTACATACAAACGCAACGCTGTACAATGGTGAAGTGGTTATTCTTGGATCCAATTCCACACAAAACCTTGTTGAAAAAAGGTATGTTGAGCTCGCTCCAAACCCGGCCAATGATTTTTTACTGATTCAACGCATCACAAACACCACAGAAAGGTACCAATGGACCTTGAGCGACACCCAAGGACGAACCCTTGCACAACAATGGCTTTCCGGGGAAAGCGCAAAAGTTTATTTGCCCAAACTACCCTCAGGAATGTATTATTGGCAATTACATGGTGAGAGCCAAATCTTAGTGCAAACAGGCCGTTTGGTGCTTCAGGGGCCTTAAATCGGTTTGCAAAACTTTAACAGCCAATAAATTAAAACTTTTTAACTTTTTCATAACGGACTGATATACCTTTGCAACGGTTTTTGAAAAACTGGCGATGCTCATGTTTGCCCCAAGCAAAAGCCTTCGCCTTCTACTTTTGGTTCCACCCCTTATAAACTATTGAAAACCAAAAGTTTTACCCTGAAAAATGACCGAAGAAAATCCGTCAAAAACCGTAATTGATGTCTTAATCCCCGCTTGGAATGAGGAGATAGCGCTACCTTTGGTAATCCAGCATATTCCGAAAAATTGGGTTCGAAATATCATTGTTTGTGATAACGGATCTACCGATCATACACGAGAATTCGCCCTCAAAGAAGGTGCTATTGTGGTCAGTCAACCTTTGCGCGGATATGGCAATGCCTGCTTGGCAGGTATGCGTTACTTACAAGATAAACCTGCGTCTGAATGGCCCGATATTGTGGTGTTTTTGGATGGCGATTTTTCGGATTATCCGGATCAATTGCCGGAAGTGGTAGCGCCAATTTTGTACGAGGATAAGGATATGGTCATCGGTTCGCGCAGCTTGGGAGGGATGGAAAAAGGGGCAATGACTTTACCCCAGCGTTTTGGAAATTGGCTTGCGCCTTTTATGATCCGAATCTTTTTTGGCTATCGCTTTAGTGATCTGGGGCCTTTCAGGGCCATTCGTTGGAAAAGCCTTTTGGATATGGACATGCAGGACAAGAATTTCGGCTGGACGGTGGAAATGCAGGTAAAAGCGGCAAAGATGCGGATGAATTGTGCGGAAGTGCCCGTAAAATACCGAAAAAGGGCAGGGGGAAAGAGCAAAGTATCCGGTACCATCAAAGGCGCTTTTTCTGCCGGTGTAAAAATCATCGTCACTATTTTTAAGTACTGGTTGTAATGAGTCCCCGATTGTAGGTTGAGTTTGGAGCAGTCATGATCACATTCCCCAAATTATCACATTATCACATTAGCATATCATCACATCATCACATTAGCATAATTTATGTACGGTCTTCATTCACTTTTTCAGGCCCTTGAATATCAAGCAATTGTTGACTTCGGTTACTTGATGCTCCTCATCTACTTTGTAGCCATGAGCGCCGTAACCATTTACTGCCTGTTGCAGTTTCACCTTTTATACCTCTACAAAAGATTCCACAAGGAAAACCCGAAGATTGAATACAGGCAATATGACGCAACGGACACCAATGCCCCCTTTGTAACGGTGCAATTGCCCATGTACAATGAAATGTACGTGGCGGAGCGTATCATTGACTATGTCGCTGCACAGGAATATCCCAAAGAATGTTTTGAAATCCATGTGCTGGACGATTCAACGGACGAAACCGTGAACATAGTTGCCGCCAAAGTCGCAGAACTTAAGGCCAAGGGTTTCAATATTGAACACATTCACCGCGTAAATCGCCAAGGCTACAAAGCAGGTGCGCTACAAGAAGCCATGCCACGTGCCAAAGGCAATTACATTGCTATTTTTGATGCGGATTTTACGCCTCGTGCCGACTTTTTGCGCACTACCATTCCTTATTTTGAAGACCCCAAAGTTGGTATCGTACAAACGCGCTGGGAGCATATCAATGCGGATTACAGCATCCTCACTCGTCTGCAAGCCCTGCAACTTAATGTACACTTTACCGTAGAACAGGCAGGACGCTCCTACGGCAACCTCCTGCTCCAGTTTAATGGAACTGCTGGCGTTTGGCGCAAAAATGTGATCAACGAAGCCGGCGGCTGGCAGAGTGATACCCTCACAGAAGACCTCGACCTGAGCTTCCGCGCCCAGATTATGGGGTATAAAATCCAGTACTTAGAGAAATTGGAAAGCCCCGCTGAGCTGCCTGTGGAAATGAACGGCCTCAAGGGTCAGCAATTCCGCTGGAACAAAGGCGGCGCACAAAATGCCCGCAAATTGCTTCGTTTGATTTGGAATGAAAGCAATGGCAAATTGAACCTCATGCAAAAATTGCATGCTACCAGCCAGTTGTTGGCTTACGGTGTGTTTTTGTGGGTGTTTATTGCTGCTTTAAGCAGTATTCCACTCGCATTTGCCTTCAGTGAATTGGGCATTTCCACCCACTTTTTGTCTTTCTCTGTTTTGGGCTTGTTCTCAGTGGCCGGTATTTACTACACAGCAAATATAACCGCAGCCCTGCACCGCGAACGCCCGGTAAGCCTGAAAGAAAAACTGCGCTTTATCGGATTGTTCATATCCTTTATGCCCATCTCCATGGGGCTCTCTTTGTACAATGCAGTTGCCGTCATTGAGGGGTACATGGGCAAGGCCTCTTCTTTTGTGCGCACACCAAAATACGGTATCACTGGTCAACAGTCCTCTTTTAAGAAGGCCAGCTATGTAGCCAGCAAAATATCCTGGGTAACAATTGCCGAGGGCGTGATGGCTTTGTTGTTCACTGCCGCCGTATTTGTAGGCATACGTACGCAGAACACCGCCTTCGTCATGTTCCACTCCATGCTCGCTTTGGGTTTTGGCACCATCTGCTACTACTCTATTAAGCATTTGAGATACCGCTAATTTTGAGCATGTCTGGGATTTTCCCGCTTGGCCCAAAACGGCTCTTTTTTCAGCATTTT
>CAZIKN010000143.1:0-13782 GCA_964539805.1 uncultured Saprospiraceae bacterium
TCCCAAGATCCCCCCCCCCCCAAAAAAAATCCTCCAATCCTCCAATCCCCCCAAATCCCCGTCAAGACATTATGCTACGGGATCAAACTGAGTATCCAATCTCTTTCCGCCATGTGTTTGGTTTGGACAATGTCATGGCGCAGGCGTTCCCATTTATCGGTTTCATCGGGGCGTATTTTTATCAAGCGCTTGGTAAAGCGTACTAAGTTGGAGTACATTTCATAGTGATAGCTTACATCTGTATGTCTTTGCAGGTACAGGTAAAAGCTTTCCAAAAGGGATTCCAAAGCCTGGAACTCTTGTCTGTCAAAGTAAATGCGGAGTAGCATCCTGCGCGCATCAAAATTGAACAGGGTATCCCGAAACTCCACCTGACGGAGCAGTTCCAGGGTTTTCTCATAATCCGGGAGGCGGTAATAATAGGTTGCCAGCGTGTAGCGGAAAATATTGTCCCTGTTTTTTGCGGGTAGAACAGGCGCAAATTCATGCAAATACTGGAGTGCCCAATCCCATTCACCTAATGCAAGGGCAAGGTTTAGGATATTGCGATAGGTAAAAGGAGAAAGGGAACTGTTTTCTAAAAACACCTTACGAGTCAAGCCCAGCCTGTAGAGGTTAAAAGCTTCCTGTATGTAATTTTTTTGGCCTGTATTAAGTCTTCGGATACAAAAATTGATGGCCAAAATAAAGATGTCACGCAATTCATCACTTGGAAAAATTGCGCTATCTGCTTCCAAATGTGCCTTAATAGCGGCAAAGGCAACTTCATCATCTGGTTGGGTAAGGGCCTTATAACAGTAATAATAGATCTGCACTGCCGGAGCATCAGTAAAATGCCCTTCTTCTACCAATCGAATCGTTTCTTGTAAATAAGGGATGTTTAATTGGTTTTTAGTAATGTTTTTTTGCGAAATGATAGAACAGCCCTGCCTTAAGGTATTGATTGCTACATAGTTGCCGAATGAGGTAGTTACCAATTCAAAGTTGTTTTCTCCTTGCCGCTGCCCGGCCCTGTAAATTTCCCAAGCGTCGGATTCAAGGCAAAAATGATGAAAATAGAAATCTGCACTTCGCCCTTGCCGGGTGTTGAGCAGGTGGATGGTTCGCTGATAATCCTTTTCAAAAAACGATACCAGCCCTCGTTTTTTTAAAGATTTGCACAGGTGCAAGGCAATATTTTCGGGACTGCTTTTCCATCCATCCCACGCTAAAAAAAGCCTTATGGTCTCAAGGGTGTAGGACATCAGGTGGCGCATTTTGCCATCGTCATATTCGATATTGGCTTTTTTTCTGCGATCGCTTTTATTGGACTCATCCTCCCCGAAAACCCATTGGTATGCTTCTTCTTTGTTCAGCGGCCTTCTGCGTGTGCCGCGTTCGCTTTTATCCGGCATCTGGGTGTATTTTTCCATGAACTCAATCAAACGCACAACTTCTTTACGGCTGTTGAAATGGCGGGTGTGCAATACTTGATGCAGGGATTTGCGATCCTCATCAGATAGGCTGAAAAAAATTTGCCCGAGTAAGCTTTCGCGCATGATAATACCTTTATTGATGTGTTATGGAGCAATGGTTTGTGCACCAATTGCCCTATCATTTAGGACGAAATAAAAAATAAAATACTCAATATCAGTATTTTGTGATATTGAATTTGTAAAGCAGCGCGACAAGGTAAGAATTTTGATATTGATTTGATCTTTGCCAGTATGCACCTTTGCAGCATACAAAAAGAAGATAATGCAGGCCTGTAGTTGAACCCAACTGGCCTGCTACAAAATATGTAATAGCAGCCCGTGTAATTGGTGTTAATTACACTTTGATGATTTACCGCGATGAAGCCGTAAGGTCTTGTCGCGTTTTTTATTTTCAAGATCAATGCTGCTCGAATGTATATTTTACAAAAAATGATAAGTTTGTGCCGAAGTAACATCCTTCAGATGCGGCCAACATTAAAAACAACACTTAGTTTTCTGTTTTGTACAGTCTTGGTTTGTCTGCTCGTCGGCCAAAACGATGATTTTGTTTTTTCAAGACTTGACAAGGATAAGGGCCTGCCGGGAACTGCGGTACATGCATTGCTCGTGGCCCAAAACGGCTTTGCCTGGCTGGGCATGCAAGATGGCTTGGTGCGTTGGGATGGGCGTCACTTTTTGCGCTTCGAAACCATAAAAGACGACACGACCAGCCTCCCCTGTACTTTTGTCAAGGCCCTGCTCGAAGATCCCGATGGCTCTATCTGGGTGGCTACCATCGGTGGCGGGCTTTGCCGTTTTGACCCTGTGAGCCGCCGATTCAAACGCTATCCCTTTCTTAAAAACGACCCACACTCCTTATCTGACCCTAATGCCTTTACCCTGTTTTTGGACAGTAAAAACGATCTCTGGGTAGGGGTGTACAACAGCGGCTTAAATCGCCTCGACCGCAAAACGGATAAATTTGAGCGCTTTGCATTGGCCCGCGACCTCAAAAATGAACTGGAAGCCTTTCAGCGTAATACGGTACGGGATATAGCAGAGGATAAAGAAAACCCCCATGTCCTATGGTTAGCCACCAATGAAGGAATCGCACGCTTTGATAAGAATGGAGGTGCCGTTCAGCATTTTCATTTCCCCGCACAAAAAATGCCTGGCGTGTATGCCCACACTGTGTTCATGGATAGTCCCGGTGAACTTTGGGTGGGCACCAATGGCGCCGGACTGGCACGCTTTGATACCCACACATTGAAATGGCTCCATTTTTTACCCAACCCGGAAGCCTGGGCAAAACGCAACAACCTGAAGAACATCATTCTTGACCTCTTGCCAAAGAGCGAAAATGAACTATGGGTTTGTTCACCCGATTTGGGCCTTGGGGTTTTCAATCGGCAAAGCAATACCTTTTTCTTTGTTAAAAATGACCCGGAAAACCCTGTTTCCGTGGCGGCGAACTTGGCCAACGTGATTTATCAGGATGCAGAAAAACGTACCTGGATAGGCCACCTGAACAAAGGCATAAGCATAATGGATCCCGATGGCCCAATGTTTACCTCGCGTCATTTGGCAGTTGGCTATTGCGCCACAGTGGAAGCAGATCAGACCAGTGGCTTTGAATACGATCCCGCACGGGATGGTTATTTCGTGGCAAAGTATGCTTGTGACGGCCTATTTATGCTGGATAAAAACAAGAATTTTGTACAAAAAATACCTGCTGCTGATAGAAAAGGCCAGTTCAATGCGTATCAATGTGTCAAAAGGGATCGGCAAGGCCGTGTTTGGGTAGGAGGAATGGGCCAGATCGGCGATATAAAAGATACTCACCCACTCAAAGTGTTACTACCGGGTGCCAGCCAGCTCACGCCCTTCATACACAGACATTTGCCTAATCATAGCTATAACATTTACTATATCCACGAGGACCCATCTGGAAATCTCTGGCTTGCTACGGACTACCTTGGCCTGATGCATATTGATTTTCAACGGGATACCATTGAATTTTTGGTCAAATCCGATGCCTATCCCCAAGCACCCTCTGAATATGTGCATGTCAAGCAAATTATGGACGATCCCAAAGGAAGGCTCTGGCTTGCTACCCAGGGAGAGGGCGTATTTTGTTTTGATCCTGTAACCCGGCAATTTCGCCAGTGGCTGCACCTGAAAACAGGCTATAACGGCTTGGTTGAAACGCGGGTAAATGCCCTTGCTCCCGATGAAAAGGGACTTGTTTGGCTTGCCAGTAGTGGAAATGGTATCCAATTGCTTGATCCTGAAAAAACCAATGATCCTATTGTGGCACAGTGGGCCGGCCCCGAAGGATTGCCATCACCCCGTATCAACAACTTAGTCCGTGACCATGCCGGTAATATGTGGGTGTGCACCGAAGGCGGTTTGTGCTATTATGATGCAAAGTCCGGAAAACTCACCCTGTATGGCCAGCAAGATGGCATCGCTGACAATGATTTTTATGAACAAGGGCTAAAATTATTTCCCAATGGGGAAGTTTTTGTTGGCCATAATAAGGGATTTTACTTCCATAAACCTCGATCAAACAGCCCCAAAAACCAAGAAGCCAAGGTGGTTTTATCCTCTTTCAAAATATTTGAACAAGAGCGCTTTTTTGGCAAGGACTTAAATCATTTGTCCCAGATTACCCTCCAGCCTAATGAAAACTATTTTACCATTTCATTTTCAGATCTCCGATTTGCGAGACCCAAAGAATCGGTACTGGCCTGGCGTTTGGATGGCGTTGACAATGATTGGATTTATCCCAAGGATAACCGCAGTGCCACCGCCTATACCAATGTACCTCCCGGACAATATACTTTCCGACTTAAAAGAATGGATGCTCATGCCAGTCAGGAGAATGCTGCATATATATCATTGATAATCAATATTTTGCCGCCATGGTGGCGCAGTTGGTGGGCTTATCTGATATATATCGTGCTTGCTTCAGCGCTCTTCTATGTGGTGTATTCGTTTTTGAAAAAACGCATCATCCTGCAAAATCAACTAAAACTTGAATATCAGGAAAGCAACCGCTTGCGTGAACGAACCATTGAACTGGCAGAAGAAAAAAAAGAAGTAGAACGACAAAAGGCGCGCAGCGAAGAACTCCTGCTCAATATTCTTCCCGAGGAAGTTGCCAAAGAGTTAAAGGCAACCGGTACTGCCGAAGCCCAACTCATGGACGAAGTAACGGTGCTGTTCTGTGATTTTAAAGACTTTACGCAATTGTCCGAAAAGCTGACACCCCGGGAATTGGTAGCCGAAATCCATGCCTGTTTTTCTGCCTTTGACTTGATTGTGCAGCGGCATGGTGTGGAGAAAATCAAAACAGTTGGAGATGCCTACATGGCCGCAGGCGGCCTACCCACTCGCAACAGCACCCATGCCACCGATGTGGTAAATGCCGCTTTGGATATGAGAGACTTTATGGCGCAGCGCAAACAGGAACGATTGGATAGCGGGAAGTTTTTCTTTCAGGCCCGCTTTGGCATACATACCGGCCCGGTGATTGCCGGTATCGTTGGGATCAAAAAATTTGCCTACGACATCTGGGGTGACACTGTCAATACCGCCTCGCGGATAGAATCCTGTGGAGAACCCGGAAAAATAAACATCAGCGAAGTCAGTAAGGCATTGCTGGGGCATCAGTTCCAATGTACCCACCGAGGTAAAATAAGTGCCAAGGGGAAGGGTGAAATTGATATGTATTTTGTGGAAAGGTCGAATATGCTTCCGATGTAATGGCCGCTAAACCGCACAGTGCAAAAGGATTTTTTTCATCTGGGGTAATTATTTTTTATTATCTTCTTCACACATTTACAAAAATATATACTTTCGCCACTGCATGTCGTAATATTTAATTTCGGATAAGATACCTAATACCCTATGCGGCCGACAAACATCAAAGACCCCGAGTATTTCCACAAAGTGGTGGATTGCCAATATGCCTGCCCTGCGCACACGCCTGTGCCAGAATATATCCGCCTGATAGCGGCGGGCAAATACACAGAAGCCTATATGATCAACTGGGAATCCAATGTTTTCCCCGGCGTACTGGGCCGCACCTGTGACCGCCCCTGCGAACCAGCCTGCAGGCGGGGTAGGGTAGAGGAGGAGCCTGTGGCCATTTGTCGCCTTAAGCGCGCCGCCGCAGACAACAAGGACGAGGTGCGCCACTTGATGCCAACCGTGCCAACACAAAAAAACGGCAAAAAAATAGCGCTCGTTGGTGGCGGGCCTGCCTCGCTTACCGTCGCCCGTGACTTGGCCCCCTTGGGTTATGAAATCCACCTTTTTGACGAACAGGAACTCGGCGGCGGCATGATGCGCAGCCAGATTCCCTCCTTTCGCTTGCCAGAAAGCGTTCTGAATGAGGAAGTTGGTTATATTTTGGACATGGGCATCCATGCTCATTTCAAGCACTATGTGTCCAGTATGCGCGAATTGCTGGCCAAAGACTATGATGCCATATTTGTCGGCACAGGTGCGCCGCGCGGGCGCGACCTCTCCGACCTTCCCGGCCGCAAAGAAGCCGCTGCCAATATCCAGATAGGTATTGAGTTTTTGGCCAACGTAGCCTTTGGGCACACCACCAAAATCGGCAAAAAAGTGATCGTGCTGGGAGGCGGCAATACGGCCATGGACTGCTGCCGAACCTCGCGGCGCCTCGGCGGCGAAGAAGTGAAGGTGCTGGTGCGCAGCCCCTTCAAGGAAATGAAAGCATCGCCCTGGGAAATAGAGGACGCCATGCATGAGGACATCCCCATCCTGGAAAACCATGTGCCAAAATCATTTGAAGTGCGCGATGGCCGCCTCGTGGGCATGACATTTGAAAAGGTAAAAGCAGTTTATGATGAAAACGGCCGCCGCAATTTGGTGCCAACCGGCGAGCCGCTGGTGTTCGTGGAAGCCGATGACGTGCTCATTGCCGTGGGGCAGGAAAATGCTTTTCCCTGGGTAGAGCGCGACCTTGGCATTGAGTTCAATAAATGGGAAGTGCCGGTATTAAAAAGCGAACAAACCCTGCAATCCTCACTGCCAAAAGTGTTTTTTGGCGGTGACGCGGCGCTTGGCCCCAAAAACGTCATCACAGCAGTGGCCCAAGGCCATACCGCAGCGGTATCCATACACCTGTTCTGCGAAGGTAAAAACATAGAAACGGAAAGGCCCTCGCCTTTTACCAATCTGGTGTCCCAAAAAATGGGAATTCACGAATGGATGTACGACAGCGCTGTGGCCCCTGATTTGCGTTATGCCGTGCCACATGCGGACAAAAAACACACCCTAAAAGACCGCAAAATGGAGGTGGAATTGGGCTTTGACGAACAATTGGCTTTCAAAGAAGCCCAAAGATGCCTCAATTGCGACATCCAAACGGTGTTCAATACCGACCGCTGTATAGAATGCGATGCCTGTGTGGACATCTGTCCAACCGATTGCATTACCTTCACCACTAACGGGGAGGAAGATGATCTGCGCACCCGCCTGACAGCACCCGCCAACGAACTTACCCAAGACCTTTATGTATCCGAAACCCTTAAACAAACGGGCCGCGTTATGATAAAGGACGAGAACGTATGCCTGCACTGCGGCCTCTGCGCCGAGCGCTGCCCCACTGCCGCCTGGGATATGCAGAAATATTTGTACAATACGGCTAAGGCATGTGGGAAGATTTATATTTGATTATCAAAACCCACAAACTCCTGCTTATGTAAAAACAGCCCATCTCAAACCACTCGCAAATGGATGTTTTGACTTAACTTTGTTGAAAAAATACACTTATGCAAAGAGTACTTTCAGTTACGGAATTGATAGATAACGCTGCTCACCTTGAAGCGCGGGACTTTGACCTCTTTTTCAACAACCTGTTGTTGCTTAAAGCCCAGCGGGTTACCCTAATGATGCCAGTAGAGGAAACTGAACTGTTAAAAAAGATCAATAAAGGTTTTTCTGAAAAAAAATGGAGCCGTTTATATGAGTTGAATGAAAAATTAGAAATGTCTGAATTAACAAAGGATGAAGAAAGAGAGTTGAGGGGCTTAAATGAGGCTTATGAAAAATATGCTGTTCAAAGGGTTCAATACCTGGGGCAGTTGGCCAAATTAAGAAAGGTGAGTTTGAGGTCGGTAATGCAGCAACTGAATATAGAGCCTAATCATCATGGCAACTAATCAAAAACTGAAAAAGGTTAAATTTGAACTGGCTAAATTGGCTGATTTTAGATGTGAATATTGTAAGAGCCCTGAACGGTTTGCGCCACAAACTTTTAGCCTTGATCATATACTGCCCGTCAGTAAGGGCGGCAGTGATGAATTTGATAATCTTGCGTTCGCCTGTCAAGGTTGCAATGGAAGCAAATTGAATAGAACTCATGGTTATGACCCGGTTACTAACTACATAGTACCGTTGTTTAACCCGCGCCTACAAAACTGGGACGAACATTTCATATAGGACAAGACATTTATAGAAGTAATTGGCCTGTCAGATCATGGAAGAGCAACAATAGAAATGCTAAAACTAAATCGGAAGCAATTGTTAATCCTTCGTTCAAGCCTGATTGAATTTGGAGAACATCCACCAGGAATGGTGCTTTTTAACTGAATAATTGTTGATTTTTAAGCATACCGCACTTTGAACCACCTTAACGCCCTCAACGACTTTGTCATCCGTTTTGCCAATGTGAACGGCACCGGATCGGCCAGCGCGAACACCATGTTCGCCAAATCCATATTCCGCATGGGCATACCCGTGTCACCCAAGAACATTTTCCCCTCCAACATTCAGGGCTTGCCTACCTGGTATGAGGTCAGGGTAAGTGAAAAAGGCTATCTGGGCCGTCGTGCCGGGGTGGACATCATGGTGTCCGTAAATCCGCAGTCCATGGCCAAGGACATCGCCAATGTGCGGCCTAACGGCTATTTCATCTATGATAGCACACGACCTTTGTACAAGGAGTTTATCCGCGAGGACATCCATTATTTTGGTGTGCCCATGATGGAAATGTGCAATGCCCATTTTACCGATGCCCGTCAGCGCCAATTGCTCAAAAATATGATTTATGTGGGGGCGCTAACCGCTTTGCTGGATATAGAGGTGGCCGTGGTCCGACAGTTGATTGATGAGCAATTTAAAGGAAAGGAAAAAGTGGTACAATCCAATTACTTAGCCCTTGATCTGGGTATAAAATATGCTCAAGCGCATTTTCCCTGCCCACTAGGGCTTCGGGTGGAGCGCCGTGATCTGGTGGGCGATGCTATTATGCTGGATGGCAACACAGCCTGCGGCCTTGGGGCCATTTATGCAGGGGCAACGGTAGCCGCCTGGTATCCCATCACCCCTTCCACCTCATTGGTCAATGCCTTTGATGATTATGCCAAAACCCTTCGCATTGATAAGGAAACGGGTAAGAAGAAATACGCCGTGGTGCAGGCCGAAGATGAATTGGCTGCCATAGGGGTGGTCATAGGCGCAGCCTGGAATGGTGCGCGCTCCTTCACCGCTACCAGTGGGCCGGGGGTTTCGCTGATGAACGAATTTTTGGGCTTGGCCTATTTCGCCGAAATACCCACCGTTTTGGTGGATGTGCAGCGTGGTGGCCCCTCCACGGGCATGCCCACGCGCACACAGCAGTCCGACCTGATGCTGGCCGCTTATGCCTCACACGGCGATACCAAACACGTATTGCTCCTGCCCTCCACACCAAAGGAATGTTTTGACATGACAGCGGAGGCCTTTGACCTCGCCGAGCGCCTGCAAACGCCCGTGATGGTTATGACCGATCTCGACCTCGGCATGAACGATAACATGTCGCCAGCCCTGAAATGGGACGACAGTCGCAGCTATGATCGTGGCAAAGTACTGGATGCAGAACAGCTGCTAAAAATGGAAAAATGGGGCCGTTATTTAGATATTGATGGGGATGGGATATGTTACCGGACCTTGCCAGGCACGCACCCGACCAAAGGCTCCTTTTTTACCCGTGGCACCTCCCGCGACGAATATGCCCGCTACACAGAAGAAGGCGAGCCTTATGTCCGCAATGTGGATCGTTTGTTGAAAAAATGGGAAACCGCAAAAGGATATGTGCCTGCCCCTGAATTTTATCAGGAAAAGAAGACCAGCCCATTGGGTATCCTGTTTTTCGGGACCTCTACCGCTTCTTCCTTGGAGGCCGTGGATATACTGGCCGCTGAAGGAGTAGCCATGGACGCTATGCGGCTCAAAGCTTTTCCCTTCCCGGAGTCAGTCCGTGATTTTATTGATAGCCATGAAGTGGTGTACATCGTGGAGCAAAACCGCGATGCCCAAATGCGCTCACTACTGATCAATGAATTGGATGCCATGCCGCAAAAATTGATTCCTGTACTCAACTACGATGGTTTCCCTATCACAGCCGAGGCCATTCGCCAACATATCCTGCGCCGTTTGCCCGCCAGTTTTTATCGTAAAAAAGACGGAGGAAAGGTGCCAGATGCCAATGCTAATGCACAAGTGGATGAATGAGAAATGAGGAATATCGAATGTTGAATATCGAATGTTGAATGATGAATATTGAATGATGAATGTTTGGAAAAAAGTATTGTACGAGACTTTGGTTTGCCTCAAATTGATTGTAAAGCGCAAGTACTTTCCAGAAGAACGGCTTTTGCCAATTATGCAAGAAAACAACGAACTAATTTCTATTTTTGTAAAAAGTATTGGCACCGCCAAATTCGATATTCAATATTCGATATTCAACATTCGATATTCAATATTCAACATTCGATATGGAAAACATACAAAAACGGTCGCGGTTTGATTTGGAGGATCGTTTGATTGAGTTTGCTTCAAGAGTTCTGGATATTGCGGAAGCATTACCGCCTACTGTAGTTGCGAAGCATTTTGCTGGTCAAATAGCGCGTAGTTGCACCTCTCCTGCTTTCCAGTATGGAGAAGCGCAAGCAGCAGAATCCAGAGCAGATTTCGTGCACAAAATGGGTGTAGGTCTGAAAGAATTGCGCGAGACTTTGGTTTGCCATAAATTGATTGTAAAGCGCAAGTACTTTTCAGAAGAACGGCTCTTGCCCATCATGCAAGAAAACAACGAACTAATTTCTATTTTTGTAAAAAGTATTGGCACCGCCAAAACAAACGACACAAAACGCAAGCCCTAAACATTCATCATTCAATATTCATCATTCGATATTCAATATTCAATATTCGATATTCAATATTCAACATTCAACAATGAGTTTTATAAAACCCGTATTTCGCCATCCGGATTCTCCAAAGAACGCCATAGGCTTTACCGAGAAAGACTATGAAGGCGCATTGTCCACCCTTTGTGCCGGATGCGGACATGACTCCGTGAGCGGTGCCATCATACAGGCCTGCTTTGAGTTGGCCATTGAACCGCACAAAGTGGCCAAGTTGTCCGGCATTGGCTGTTCCTCCAAAACCCCTACCTACTTTTTGGGTAATTCACACGGCTTCAATTCCGTGCACGGGCGCATGCCGTCCGTAGCCACAGGTGCCAACTTGGCCAATAAAGGGCTTACCTACATCGGTGTTTCCGGTGATGGCGACTCTGCTTCCATTGGTATGGGCCAGTTTGTCCACGCCATACGCCGCAACCTGAACGTTACTTATATCATCATGAACAATGGCTGCTATGGCCTCACCAAAGGGCAGGATTCGGCCACGGCCGACATTGGCTCCATCAGCAAATCAGGCGAGGCCAACCAGTTTTCAGCTATTGATATGGCCGCTATGGCCCTTGAATTGGGTGCCACCTTTATCGCACGGAGTTTTTCCGGGGATAAAACCCAACTCGTCCCGCTCATCAAAGCGGCCCTTTCTCATCCGGGATTTGCCCTGATTGATGTCATTTCCCCTTGCGTTACCTTCAACAACAACGTAGGTTCAACCAAGTCTTATGACTACACGCGCCAACATATAGAAGCCACCGCACAAGTGGATTTTGTGCCTTATATGGACGAAATCACCACCCGCTATGATGAAGGCAGCAGCAAGTCCGTTCGTTTGCACGATGGTTCCTACATCCATCTCCAAAAACTGGCCAAGGACTGGGACCCTCAAGACCGTCAGGCCGTTATGCAACGCATTTATGAAGCCCGTAAAGAAGGCGAAATCCTGACCGGATTGCTGTACATAGAGCATGAAAAAGCCGACCTCCACACCATGTTGGATACCATTGATACACCACTTAATATGTTGAAAGAGCGTGATTTGTGTCCAGGTGAGGCTGCCTTAATGGAGATTAACGCGGAATACAGGTAGGCTTCAGTTTGCGAATGTTTTTTTAGTTCATCAAAAAAACTATTTTTGTATCCACAAAAGAGCATTAAATGAACGAGAATTTAATCATCATGGGACGTGCACACCAGGCTGTTATCACCAAACTGATACATGGATTGGCCAATCTTTGCCTAAATGCGAAAAGCACACTATTTCCGTATCCGGAAACCATGATTGATGAAAGTCGCACAAGTCCGGCTCCTGATGTCATGTTGGTGGACCGCCAAACGGACCTCACCAAGGCGATTATTGAGATCACGCATACACAAGGTGTAAAAAAAGATGCCCAAAAATTACTGGAACTCATGCGTGACTATGATGTGCCAGAGGGTTTCATATATGATTATAAATTAGGTGTATGGTATCGCTTCGACCTTAATAACCCTCAAGGAGAACCAGAAAAATCATCATATTGCGCTGCCTTGGATTTGGATCTTGATGGCTTCCTATAAGAAAATCCCAGACATCCTCTAAGCAATATTGCTGCGTCATAAGTCAAAATAAGCACCGCATTTTCATCTTTTAAAACTATGCTGATGAATTTCAGTCATTTATATTTACAGCATGTTAAAACTCATTTTTAGGATTCTAATGCTGGGATTAGGACTATTTTTAAGCTACACTTTTGGCCAGGATACCTGCCTGCCTATATGGCACCGTATGTCAGGTGTCCAAGTGGAAGGCCGAATATCCGGTTTTCTGGCAGGCCGAAAAGCACCATCCGTGCAACGCGAGCCGGATGGCGTACGAAAAGGCAAGCGCCGTGCAAGGCGTCCGGTATTCGTATTTCCTGTTGATGTGGATGCTAAAGACAGCATAGAAGCACGCAGCAGCACCAGTGCTACCATTTTATTTGGTAATTATGAGTTGCATGAACGGGTACCCGTTGTTTTCGCCCCCGGAAAACCGGAAAATGCCCATATTTTTGGCTGGCAACTGATAGGTACGGCCTTTTTATGCACCCTTTTGGGCTTGTACATGATTCGAATAGGGGTTTTGGGGCGCTTGGATTAAGTGCATATCGTTTAAAAGACTTGTTGCGGTGGGAGACCATCCGGCCAGAAATCTCTAATTTTATCGCTCGGCCGCTCCCACCGCAACAAGTCTAAAGTAATAACCGTTTGCCTCCAAACCATTATTGAGGCCTAATCGTCTTGTCCTTTAATTGAGTTATTACGTTTAAACACTATCCGATATGACTAAGAAATACCACACTTTTTTGTATTTTATTCTGATCGCTTCAGTTTTGCACGCCCAAAACACGAAAAGAAATGTATCCTTACAAATCAAAACACCCATTAGATTGAGTTCTGGTTCTTTTAGTAACAATGCCGATGAGGAAACAAAAGGAGGGACTGTAATGGAATTGAGTTATGAGCATAACATAGGGCGCTTTTTTTTCATTAATACTTCAGTTGAAAGAATCAGATGGGTAAACAAAGGTTCTTTTTTCACGCTATCATTTATAGAATACCCATATACGGTGGAGGAAAAAGTAATCGCAAAATACAGAACATATTCAGATGTCCTACATGCCACTTTATCTCCATCCTTAAAATTGCAAAAAGGCCGATTTATGAGCAGTATCTCGCCATCAATGGGATATGCAATGGTGCGAACCATATTTGAAGTTCCGATACATAGAATAACCCCTTCTGTAGAGTTTGACTACACTGAGACTTATTATTTTAAAAAACAATGGGCCCCCAGTTTTGGTTGCAAAGTAAGTATTGCTTACAATATCAAAAGAAACTGGAGCCTGTTTCAAACCCTGCAATACTCAGAAATTATACCGGTAGAACATCAATATGAAACCCAATCCACCACTGAACTGCCTTTAGACAAATATGCTCAGCCATACAGGGCTTCGCTACAGGATATCAGGCAACAAAAAATCCCTCACCTGTCCAATTTCCGCTTTCTTTTTGTCGGTCTTGGCATAAGAAAGAGTTTTTGACACATTTGCAGCTTCCGTACGCACAATCCATGTTAATATTGCAGCCCG
>CAZIKN010000144.1:0-13277 GCA_964539805.1 uncultured Saprospiraceae bacterium
TATTCGGATACCATTTATTTCAACAACGCTCAAGGTGATGAGCGGATCATCGTGAACCTAAGGGTATTATGTCCACCACCTACTTGGGATTTTGATGAAAAAGCCTATCCGCATACCATGAACCTGACGGTAAAATTGAACATAGAAGGTACTTTGAGCAGTGATGAAGAGGATATTGTGGCCGCTTTTATTGATGGAGAACTAAGAGGCACCGCCAAAGTACGCCACCTGCCCACTTTGCCACCAGCAGGCACACAATACATGGCTTTTTTGACCATTTATGGCACTGATGATGATCAGAATAAGCCTATTGATTTGGAAATATGGGATGCATCGGCCTGCTTGCGCTACGATCGTGTGGTGCAAAACTTCAATTTTGAAGTGGACAGGGTATGGGGCAATCTGACCAACCCGGTCGTTTTGCAAACCAACAGCATGATACGGCGCGATATTCCACTCAGTACAGGCTGGAACTGGATATCTTTCAATCTGGCATTCCCTGATCCTGCACCCACAGCAGCCCTCGCCTCGTTGAAATACCCGCAAAATGACCTGATCAAAGGACAAGACTCCTATGCGGAATACACCCCCTCCGTGTGGGTTGGCACCTTGACATCACTAAACAATGCAAGTTTGTACCAGTTCCGCGCGGACCAGCCGGACACCCTTCAAATGATCGGGTCCGTGATACCGCCCGCGTCTTACAGCATTCCGATCTCAACAGATTGGAACTGGATCGGCTATATCCCGAACTATCCACTCACAGTAACCGAGGCCTTGGCTGGTCTGACGCCGCTCAATGGCGACCTGATCAAAGGCCAAACGGCTTTTGCGCAATACCTCAACGGATTTGGCTGGCTCGGCTCCCTGCAATTTATGGAGCCTGCCAAAGGCTATCAGTTAAAAATCAGTAATCCGGGTACGCTTACCTATCCCAACAACCTGACGGGAGGCACCAATGATACACGCCGCAGAGGCCCTGTGCCGGCTGAACCTCTTAACTTTTGGAAGGTGGATGCCAGCAAGTTTGAGTACAACATGACCCTTACGGGCATGCTCTCGGCCTCAGGGCAAAACACCACTTTGGCCACCCACGAAATTGGTGCCTTTGCAGGAGGTCAGCTCCGCGGTTCCGTACAGGCCATTTATGTGCAGCCCTTCAATGCATACGAATTTTTCCTGACGGCTTTTGCCAACTCCTCGGGCGAACTGATGACATTCAAACTGTATGACAGCGCGACTGGACAGATCAGGGATTTGAACGAAAAAATCTATTTCACCGCCAACCAGCATCAGGGCAGTGTAGGAAACCCCATTCCTTTTACCTTGATAACCACCGGATTGCAGGAGCATCAGGCGATAGATTATTTTGAAGTACAGCCCAATCCCTTCACGGAAGAAGCCCTGGTCACATTCGGCCTTCCCGCTGCACAGGATGTACAACTGAGCGTTTGCGATGCCATAGGCCGCTTGGTTTTGAGTCAAAAGATTGCAGCCGTATCCGGCCTTAACCAGTTCCGTTGGCAAGCCGCCAAACAACTGAGTGCCGGCGTGTATTTCGTGCGCATAGAAACCGAAAAAGGCGTAGCAACGAAAAAAGTAGTAAAAGAATAGGCATATAAGGTAGGCGTGCAGGAATTTCTGTACGCCTGCCTTTTTAAGAGCATTTCTGATTTTTAATATTCAACCTGTATCATGAAAAATTTGCTGACCCCGATCATTGCTACTCTTTTTTTGCTTGCAGCAACGACGTCAAAAGCCCAGCCTTTTGGCTGGAACGTGAATAGCACCACATATCAGTATTCCATGACGGCCACGGCGCAAATTCGGATTAATGGAGTGCTGAATCATTTGGGCAACAACCATTTGGCGTTTTTTTGGAAAGGCCAGATCAGGGGATATGCCGTGCCGCAAATATTTAATGGGCAAGCGTACTACTTTACTAATTTGTATTCCAATGCCTATCAAGGAGATACACTGGATATTATTGCCTATATAGGTTCCACTCAAAAAGCATACAAGGGAACAAACAAGGTCGTATTCAAGCACCATAAGATAGAGGGAAAGGTTTCTTCCCCCTTGCTGATTGACCTTATATTGGGTGAAAACCCCGTCATTTACTCGCCCGGAGAAGTAGTTTATATGGAAAATACTTGCTCCGGCATTATTGATGTTCAAGCCACAGACAACTTTCACAGCGAGGGCAACGGGTTGTCGTTCTCGATTTCGGGCGGAGCCGATGCTTCCAAATTTGGTATTCATGCGCAAACTGGCGCTTTATCCTGGAATAATTTTGTGCCGGATGTTGACAACCCTGCTGATGCCAATACCGACAATCAGTACGAAGTAAAAATTAAAGTGACTGATGCCTCAAGCTTTTTCACCGAGCAGCTCATTTTGGTCAAGGTTATCAATTTCACAGCGCCTCCCGCGCTGATATGCCCATCCAACCAAACAGTAAATACCAGCAATGACGGTGCGGGGGATTGCAGCACTGGCATTTTGAACACTAATGTAAAGGCCAATACTTTTTGTGAGGCCAATGCACTCAGTTTTCAATTAACGGGTGCTACTACTGGCTCGGGAACAGGTCAAGTACCTGTAAATCAATTGTTCAACAAGGGTATTACCACGGTGCAATACAGCAGGGCAGGCCAGTTTGCGGCCCAATGCTCCTTTACGATTACCGTGATAGACAATGAGTTGCCCTTGCTTTCCTGCCCCATGGATATTGCCCAAAACACGGACCTCAATCAGTGCAGTGCCGTGATCAATTACAATGTAAATGCAACAGACAATTGCCCGGGAGCTACATTGGTTCGTTTGGAGGGCCTCGCAACAGGTCAGTCCTTTCCCAAAGGCACCACTACGGTGCGTTGGCGCGTCACAGATGCCGTGGGCCAATCCGTCAACTGTTCCTTTAAGGTTGTCATCACCGATGCACAAGCGCCGAGCATCAGCTGCCCCCAAAGCATCACAAGCGGCAACAACGCCAATATTTGTGGCGCTGTGGTCAACTATACGACCCCGTCATATTCAGACAACTGTAGCGGCTTCAGCGCGAGCATCATTAGTGGCTTACCCAGTGGCAACCTCTTCCCCCGAGGCACCACCACGGTGGCCTGGCGCGTGACCGATGCTGTTGGCTTATCCGTATCTTGCCTGTTTACCGTGACCATAAATGATACGCAGGCCCCCTCCATTTCATGCCCCTTGAATATAAGCAAAGGCACCGATCCGGGTCTCTGCACGGCAGTTGTGAGCTACGCCAACCCAACATCATCTGACAATTGTGCAGGCACTACCCTTTCCCTGATCAGTGGCATAGCCTCAGGCGGTATTTTTCCTAAAGGGCCTACCCAGGTGCGCTGGCGCGTGACCGACGCTTCAGGCCTAAGCGCAAGCTGTTCCTTTACCGTAACCGTAAATGACAACCAAGTGCCCAGCATTAGCTGCCCTGCAAATATTGTTCAAAATACGGAACCCAATACATGTTCCGCTATTGTAAACTACACAACACCCACATTTTCAGATAATTGCAGCGGCACTTCAATATCGCGAATAAGTGGATTTAACAGCGGTCAGCCCTTCCCGAGAGGTATTACCACCGTGATTTGGCGGGCCACTGACGCCGCAGGACTAAGCACAACCTGTTCTTTCAGGGTAACGATCAATGATGTCCAGGCCCCAACCATCAACTGCCCGCCTAATATCGTAAAAAATACAGACCCCAACAGCTGTTCGTCCGTCACCACCTTTGCATCAGCCACGGCAAGCGATAATTGTGGCAGCACCAGTGTTACAAGAATGAGCGGCCTGCCCTCCGGCTCCGCATTTCCAAGAGGTAGCAACAATGTGATATTCAGAGCATCCGATATTGCCGGAAATATCAAGTTATGCACTTTGGTGGTCACTATAAATGATATACAACTGCCTTCCATTTCCTGTCCAACTAATATCGTCACCACCACTTCTCCGGGACTTTGCAACAAAGTGGTAAGTTATACTTCACCTGCTTTTTCAGACAATTGTACGGGGAGTACAGCCAACCTGTTCAGTGGTTTGGCAAGTGGATCCGTATTTCCTACTGGCAGCAGTACTGTTGTATGGCGCGCTTTGGATATTGTCAACAACTCCAATACCTGTTCTTTTACCGTAACCGTAAACGATGCCCAATTGCCCAATATCAACTGCCCGCCCAATATATCGGTAAGCGGTAGTGGTAGTCCCTGTGGTTTCCCGGCGGCCCAATTAAGTGCCGCTACAGCAAGTGACAACTGTGCCGTGACCAGCCTTACCCACAACGCCCCGGCAAGTCTGCCCGCAGGTGCCAATACCATAGTGTGGACCGCTAAAGACGCCGCCAATAACAGCAAAACATGCAGCTACATCGTCACCGTAAGTTGCAGCAGCCTTTCTGAATTGGTTTCGGAAGATGAGCATGAGGCATTTAGATCAGCCACCAGCTCGCTTGGGATTAACCCGCATCCGGGGGAGGCACAAGCCCTGGCACTCCAGCTATATCCTAATCCTGCGGCACATACTGCATTAATTGCCATCCAAACCTCCCCAACGCCGGAGCAGTCAGCTAAGGACATCCAACTGGAACTTTATGACCTTTACGGTCGGCTGATTTGGCAAAAAACGATTAAGAATCAATCTACAACCCTTGATTTGGAAGCTGTCGCGAATGGGCTATACATGGTAGTGGCCCGATTGGGAAATGAAACAGCCCTAAAAAGCTTAGTAATAACTAAGCCCTAAAAAAGGGGTTGTTTACACCGCTATGATTTTTCGTTTGAGCTCAAAGTGCTTACCGAGATACACTTTGCGCACCATCTCGTCCGCAGCGAGTTCCTCTGCCGTGCCGGACTTCAATATAGAACCCTCAAACATCAGATAGGCCCGATCAGTGATGCTGAGCGTCTCTTGCACATTATGGTCAGTGATGAGGATGCCGATGTTTTTGGTTTTTAATTTGGCCACGATGTATTGAATATCTTCAACAGCAATAGGGTCAATACCGGCAAAAGGTTCATCCAAAAGTATAAATTTGGGATTGCTGGCTAAGGCACGGGCAATTTCCGTACGTCGGCGCTCCCCGCCACTCAGGGTATCGCCATTGCCATTGCGCACTTTTTGCAGGTTAAACTCGCTGATCAGCAGTTCGGTTTGCTCATCCTGTTCGGCCTTGCTCAGGTTGCGCATTTCCAATACCGCCCGAATGTTGTCCTCTACGGACAACTTGCGGAACACACTGGGCTCCTGTGGCAGGTAGCCTATGCCTTTTTGTGCACGGCGGTACATGGGCAAATCTGTAATTTCCTCATTTTCAAGGTAAACATTGCCGCTTGTCGGCTTGATAAATCCCACGGTCATGTAAAAGGAGGTTGTTTTGCCCGCACCATTTGGCCCGAGCAAACCAACAATCTCTCCTTGTTTTACATCAAATGAAACGCCGCGCACAACGGTGCGCTTGCCATAATTTTTGAACAGATTTTCAGCCCGTAGCACCATAGTATTATGCCAATAGTTTTTTCACCATTTCTGAAATAGTCTTGCCCTCTGCCTTGCCGGCAAGCAGCTTGTTGGCCGCACCCATCACCTTGCCCATGTCCTTGGCAGAGCTGGCTCCTGTTTCGGCAATAACCTGACGGATCACCGCTTCCAATTCTGCGCCTTCCAGCATTTTAGGCAGGTAACGGCGGATTACGTCTATTTCTTCGGCTTCAATTTTGGCCAATTCTTCACGGCTATTTTTAGTATAAATATCAAAGGACTCCTGACGGCTTTTCACCAATTTTTGGAGAATCTGTACTTCGCGGGCCTCATCAATGGCTTGGCCGGATCCGTCTGTTTTGGCTAAAAGAATAGCGCTTTTTATGGCGCGTATGCCCCTAAGCCCTACCTCGTCTTTGGCCTTCATGGCTTCTTTAAGGTCCTGATTGATTTTTTCTTCTAATGACATGTGGTTAAATGTGATAATGTGATAATGTGCTACTGGTTGATTTTTAGGCCAAACGGATTGCAGGGATCAAAAAGTTCCTAAACGTATGGAACTTAAAAAACGTGGCGTTCAGCATGATAGCTGGAACGCACGAGCGGCCCACTTTCCACGTATTTAAAACCCTTTTGAAGGCCAATTTCCTTATATTCCGCAAACTGATCCGGGTGCACAAACTCCGCTACCTCAAGGTGCATTTTGGTAGGTTGAAGGTATTGGCCCAGGGTCAGGATGTCACAACCATGAGCCACAAGATCATCCATGGCCTGGAATACCTCTTCGCGGCTTTCGCCTAAGCCCACCATGATGCCTGTTTTGGTGCGCTTGCCGTAGTCCTTGATTCGTTGTATCTGCTCCAGGCTTCGTTCATACTTGGCTTGCGGGCGCACTTTGCGGTATAGCCGCGGTACTGTTTCCATATTGTGGCTTACCACTTCTTGCCCTGCGGAAATCATGCGTTCTAATGCTTCCCAGTTGCTTTTTACATCCGGGATCAGGGTTTCAATGGTGGTATCCGGCGATAATGTTTTAACGGCCCTGACGGTTTGGTACCAGATTTCGGCACCACGATCTTTGAGCTCGTCACGGTTTACGGAGGTAATTACGGCGTGTTTTACCTTCATCAGCCAGATGGCTTCTGCCACGCGGCGAGGTTCGTCCTCGTCATATTCGTTCGGGCGGCCGGTTTTGACGGCGCAAAACGAGCAGGAGCGTGTACACACATTGCCCAAGATCATAAAGGTAGCCGTGCCTGCACCCCAGCATTCACCCATATTCGGGCAACTACCGCTTTGGCAGATGGTGTGCAGTTTAAATTCGTCCACTACACCGCGCACCATGCGGTAGTTTTCACCCATGGGTAGGCGTACTTTGAGCCAATCCGGGCGTTTGGGACGCGTATTTTCTGATGTAGCGGATTCCGCAATGGGGAGTTCTAGCATCTTTTTTTATTTTTCAAAGACAAAGGTACTTAGTTTTGTGCGTAAGATTATGAAACACTATTGTCGCAATTGTTTTTACCCCTTAACAGGCAAAGCCAAATTTTGCTCAAACTGCGGTCAAAAAGACTCTGATGGAAAGGTCTCTATGGCTAATTTGCTGGGCAAACTCTGGAACAACACCTTTCATTTGGAGGGCAAGTTTTTGCGCTCCTGCTGGCATCTTTTGGTGCCGGGAATGGTCACGAGTGAATATTTTAAGGGCAAAATTGACCGCTATCCGCACCCTATTCGCATGTTTGCCATTGTGATGTTCTTTTTCATCATTTTGCTGAATAAGACTGCCGACCAAAAAGCGGAAAAAGGCGGCTCAGCAGTACAGATTGACCACCAGAATTCGGACGCGTTTATGGAGCGTTTGAAAAAAAAAGGCATTGGCTGAAGATTTGTCAAAAAAATACGCAAATTTCCCGGACAGCCTGAAAACAGCGGCAGCTAAACAAGCGGTGGATAGTTTGATCCGAAGCATTAGCGCGGATTTTTCTGTCAAAATGACCATACGGGACGATAAGGACTCCATCAGTACCGTAACCAAAATTGACAGTGTACCCGTAAATCTGTTTGGCGAACGATTCCGGGTTTCGATGACGGACATTGGTCGGTATGATGCCGAGCAAATCATCAAAATTTATGGCCTTGATAATTGGATTGATCGCATACTGATTAGGCAGCTGATCAAAACATTAAATGCGCCGGAAGAGTTGATACACAGTTATATAGGCAGTGCATCCTGGGCCATCCTTGCTTTGAGTGCTCTCATGGCCTTTTTTCTGAAATTCCTGTATTGGCGTCAAAAACGCTTCTACGTGGAGCATTTTATTTTTATGCTTCATTACCACACAGGGATTATGCTGATGTCGGTATTGACCTTGGCCGCTATTCATTTTGGCCTGTTGGGCGATGGGTGGGTGGCCCTTCCTATCCTGTTTTCTTTTGCAGGCCTATTTTTTGCCTTACGGCGTTTTTATGGCGGCAAAATTTTGGGGACATTGTTCAAATGGCTTGTTTTTAATATTTTATACCTGTTTGGCTTTGTGCTTATGTTCGTTGTGGGCATGCTTTTGGTCTTTGCCATATTCTGATCAAAAGTATTATAAACAATATTATGCAGGTATGGACTGGCACAGCTCCACCAACACGCCATTGCTGGATTTGGGATGCAAAAACACAACCCATTTGTTATCGGCGCCACGCTTGGGCTCACGGTTGAGGGGAACAAAACCCTTGGCCTCAAGTCGGGCCACCTCTGCACGAATATCGGACACCTCAAAAGCCAGGTGGTGAATGCCCTCACCGCGTTTTTCGATGAATTTGGCAATTGGGCTTTCGGGATCCGTAGCCTCCAAAAGCTCCAGCTTGCTCTCTCCCACCTGAAAAAAAGAAGTTGCAACATGTTCACTTTCAACGCGTTCAATTTTATAGTGGGCTTCGCCAAGCAGTTTGGCAAAAAGTGCATTGCTTTCTGACATATTTTTAACCGCAATGCCTATGTGATCAATTTTCATCCTTTACTTTTTTTTGATCCAAATTTGTTTTTCTCCAGTTAATTTACTGATAGACAGCATTTTATCTTGCACTTCCTTAATATTGTGGTAATAGAACTTTACCCCTATTTGGTATCCGCCCTTACGCACTTCATACAGTTCATACCCGGCATTGCGCAACATGCCCCGCAAGCGATCCGCATTGTTTTTTTCCTGCAAGGTTGCCACGATCAGAATGCACTCACGCCCTCCTTTTTTCTCTTTGAGGGTATTACGCGCCTCATCCATTTTTTCTGCCGCTGATTGCGAGGCTGTTTTGTCTGTTTTTACCGGGGTTACCACTTCTTTCTCTTCGGGTTTGATGTCTTTGACCGCAGGTTCAACTTCTTTTTCCTTAGGCGCAACGGTGTTTTTTTCTGCTTTTCCATTTTTATCCTCCACAGAAACAACAGGATTTTCGATTTTCCCACCCGCTTTTTGCTGCCTCCACACCCAGTAGGCGGCTGCCAATATCAACAAAACAAGTACGGCTATAAGGAGCGGCACGAATTCATTGCCCCGTTTTTCAACAGGGGCCTCCGCTGCCACAGGTACAACAGGCGGAGGAGCAACAGCAGCGGACTGGTCAGCAGTGGTGCCGGGCGGCGCTGCTACTGTTTCTGTTTTTACCGATGGGGCTGGCGGAGCTGGGGACGCAACGGGCGGCGAAGCGGGTGTATTGCTGGTTTCGGCCTGCACTTCGCGTGAACGCGCAATCGGATGGAATTGCAGGGGTGGCAAACCGAATGACTCCGGGTTGAAATTGGTCGTATCCGGCAGGAACTGGATTTTTTGTACATAGTTTTTGTACAAACGCCCTACGCCACGCAGGGTAACGATCTCGCGGCGGTTGAGCAAATCCTGCATGTTATCCACAAATTCACGTACGGAATTGCGGGCATCCTCGGTGTTCATACCGTAGGTTTTGGCTACGTCTTGCACCAACAGGCCGTCATCCGTTGTGATATTTTCATTAAAGGTCAAAGATTTTGAGGGTGGGGCTACCGTTCCACCGACGTAGTCCGTCGAGGCTGGAGCCGGTCTTGCTGAAAACGCACCAAATCCTGGGATTGTAAGAGCATCGTGCAGGAACAACAGTTTTTCTATATGCGTGGCAATGTCAATCTGCATGGAATAAGCAGGGCTTAAATAATGATCGGGTTGGGGATTAAAAAAACCGTTGGCGAAGAGCCTTAAAATCAATTACTGCGCCAAAATGAAGGCAAAGTTAGTTTTTTATCATTGGATATTAAATTCTTATACTATTTAGGGTAAAAAAGTTGAAAAAAAGGCAAAAATGGATTAAAAATGATTTGGTGTAAAATTAACAATAAGTCGTAGGTTTGCGCCCTATCATTCTTCTTAACGCAAACAATAAAATGAGTGAAGTTGACAGCTTTTTCAAATCCGCCTTTTCTGTTGACAATGTTATTTTTGGATTTGATGCTGGCGAATTAAAGGTTTTGCAAATTTATCGCGGTGCCGCTCCATTTAAAGGCAAATGGGCCTTACCCGGTGATCTTGTCTATCCCAATGAGGACCTGGACACCGCTGCCGCTCGCGTACTGGAGCAACTTACCGGACTAAAAGGCGTGTATCTGGAACAGGTAAAAACATTTGGTGCGGTGGATCGTCACCCGCTTGGCAGGGTTATCACCGTCGCCTATTACTCTCTGATCAAAGTGAGTGATTTCACGCTTACGCCTGCCTCTTTTGCACAATCAGCACAATGGCAGTCCATTAGGGAGATGCGTGATCTGGCTTTTGACCACAATGAAATCCTGAACACCTGCCTGCGCCGCTTACAGCGCAAGGTGCGCACAGAGCCTATAGGTTTTGAGCTCCTCCCGCAAAAATTCACGCTTACCGAGCTGCAACAATTATATGAAGCCATTCTCGCCCTGCCCAAAGAAGAAGGATTGGACAAAAGGAATTTTCGCAAAAAATTCCTTTCCATGAACCTTCTGGTGGAATGCCCTGAAATTCAGGAAGGCGTAGCGCACCGCCCGGCAAAATTGTACAAATTTGACCGCAATAAATATCGCCAATTACTGTCAGAAGGTTTTAACTTTGACATTCGATTGGCTGTATCTCCTCGCGCTAAAAAACAGCGAAAAGCCGCATTGGCTTATTGAGAAAATGTGGAGGAATGTGATAATACGGGAAATGTGATAATGTGATGATTGCTATAGTTATGGATTGAAAATCAACGTTTTGTACGGTTTTTTGTTTTAGCCGGGATTTCAGGATAAACAGGATTATCGGAGGCTCGTCCGACCTAAAAGGGCGGGCTTGTCCGACCTAAAAGGGCAGATTTGCCAAACCCAAATTTTAACCCAAGTAACCCACACCATGCTCTTGAAATGGCTTCTTACCGCGTTGGCCATGATTTGGCTTTACCAGGCCATTCAACAACTTTTGCTGCCCAATGGTGGCAGGCAGCAGTACCATGCACCGCCGCCGCCACAGCCCAAACCCAAGGCCCCTGACCCAGCGCCGCGCCCGGAAGGCGAGATCGTGATAGAGCGCAAAAACAAAGAAAAAACAGAGGGCGAATACATTGATTATGAAGAAATTAAGTAAACCATGAACACTTTTGGCCACAGCTTTCGCGTCACTACCTTTGGCGAATCACATGGCAAAGCCATTGGTTGCATCATTGACGGCTGCCCATCCGGCCTTGTTTTTGACCTTGATTTTGTACAACAGGAACTGGATCGGCGCAAGCCAGGGCAAAGTGCCATCGTAACCCAACGCAAGGAAAGCGATACCGCCCAGGTGTTGAGCGGCGTCTTTGAAGGCTTGACCACCGGAACGCCCATTGCCCTGCTCATCCTGAATGAGGATCAGCGCTCCAAGGACTATGACCACTTGGCCAAAGCTTTCAGGCCCAGCCATGCAGACTACAGCTGGTTTGCCAAATTCGGCCACCGTGATTACCGGGGAGGCGGGCGCAGCAGTGCCCGTGAAACAGCCGCCCGCGTGGCTGCAGGCGCTGTCGCCAAAATGCTGCTAAAACACTATCATATTGATATTCAAGCCTATGTAAGTCAGGTAGGTCATTTGGTTGTGGAAAAACAATACTCAGATCTCGATCTTTCCCTTACCGAAACCAATGCCGTTCGTTGCCCTGATCCTGACATGGCCGCCCAAATGGAAGCCCTGATACGAGCAGTGCGAAAAGATGGCGATACCATTGGAGGGGTTATCACCGGCATCGCAACCGGTTGCCCGCCCGGACTTGGCGAACCTGTTTTTGACAAATTACATGCTGATCTGGGCAAGGCCATGCTCAGCATAAACGCAGCCAAAGGATTTGAATATGGTTCCGGCTTCGCAGGTGTGCGCCTGCGCGGTAGTGAACATAATGAAAAAGTACCTAATCCGAGCATAGTAGCCGGGCGCGAGAGGATGTCCGGCGGCACTTCCGGTGGGATAGAAGGGGGCATTTCCAAGGGCACAGACATCCATTTCCGTGTAGCATTCAAGCCCGTGGCCACCATCATGCGCGAACAGGAAAGCTTTGACGAGGCTGGCGAGCCGGTCATCATAACAGGAAAAGGCCGCCATGACCCCTGCGTACTGCCACGAGCAGTACCCATTGTGGAGGCCATGACGGCCTTGGTATTGGCCGATCATCTGCTCAGGATAAGAGGAAACAAATTGTGATTACTGCTTAAGCACTTTGCCCAGTGCTACAAATCTGTCGCTCCTTATACTTAACAGGTACAACCCTGCGGGATAAGCACTCAGGTCAGGCCATTGCCCGTTAGTAAATCGAGGATTGCAATACACCATGCGTCCAGCTGAATCATGTACACTTAAGGTCACATTTTCATCAAAATCAGCCCATTGTGAAATATCCGAACCGAGAATAGGCCCATCGGTCAGGGATGGATATAGGCTAAAGTGACGGACTTGAATAGGGTCATGGAGGGCCAATTTTGTAGGCGGCACAATGTCGCCCCAAACTTTGGAGCCATTGCGGCAGCCCAGGAGCAGTTCATAATAATAACCGCTTATATACTCAGCGCGATATTCGGAATATCCACATGCGCTGTGAGCACCCACTACTTCATGAATATCCGTTAACAATCCGATTTCGCAATCCTTGGGGAGAAATATTCCTAACTGTGTCTCTGCGCGCATGTGGAGCGCCTCGACATCATCAAATTTCCCTGCGCTGTACATGAGGGTTTTGTCCTGCACGTACCGTGATTTGGACTCATGCAGCCAGCCCGGCACCCCGTTGATACAGGGCTCAAGCTGCTCCCGAACTAAGACGCGAATATATTTGGGATCAACGGTGTAAGAACTATCCGTGCTTAAAATAACCCCGCCAGCACCTTTTTTTTGTTTGATGGTCAATGTTTTGCGATATGACCTTAGTGTGATGTCCTGTGCTGTTGCTTTTACCTCCAACAAAGAATCTAAGTGATACGCTGTAGTCTCGGTGTTGGAAATATAGGAAAAGGATATTGTCTGCCATTTATACACATTGCCAATCTTATAATTGGACATAAAAGACGCATAATCAGGAACTAAGCCAAAATTATCGGCACCTTGCCGACAGCCGACAAGGGTTTGCATTTCGGGTATTGTGCCCTCGGATAAAAGATCAAGGGGCAGGTAGCGCACAAAGCCAAATTTTTCTGTCAGCATTAATTCCGCATTAGTGAAGGCGTTGTTGACCAATACGGAATTCTTGTACGGCCTTACCCGAAACTGCCGGGCCGCTGTCTTTATCCCAAA
>CAZIKN010000145.1:0-13125 GCA_964539805.1 uncultured Saprospiraceae bacterium
TTGGGCATCAGTATAGCTGGGGTTGCTGCCTTCATTGTACACACCATCCGAGGCAAGCACAACAGCGCCAAGGTTTTGGCCACCATACATATCATATACGGTGCGCATCAGCTCGCTCAAATTGGTCACTTTGTCCTGAAAGTTAAAGTCCACGCCTTCTCGTACCTTGTCGCCAAAGGCCAGCTCATGTACTTCATAGTTTTCACCCAATGCGTCCTTGACCGCTTGCCAGTTTTGTTTGTACTGTTCAAGGGCCGGCCCCTGCAAATCAGCAGCAATGCTTTCAGAATGGTCCTGCGCCAATATTACCACAGGCTTCTTGGTCTCCGTCACGATGTTTTTTAACAAAGGAGAAAGCAACAAAGCGCTCAAAAGGGTAACCGCCAACCATCGCAGCAGGCCGAGCCAATAGTGCAGGCGCGGATAACGTTCGCGGAAAGTGTTGTCGCGGTAATACAACAGCATGGCGTAGCCCAAGCCAAGCAAGGCACAAAAAATCAAAAACCACGCAGGATATTGAAACGTAAGGTTGAACATGTACGGTTGTGTATGGTCAGATGCCGATAAATAGGTTGCTGCCTTTTTGCTTCAACCAATGCGGCGGGCCGCAAAGGTCATCAATTTTGCAAGAAAAAGTAAAGTTCCATGAACGAAAGCTGCAAGAAACCAACAAATATGTAGGCCTCTGCGATTATTTTAACGCCCCATTGGCTCAAAATGACGGAAAAAAAACGAGCCATCCTTACACAAGAATGGCTCGCCTTCGATTTTTTGGCCCAAATGGCTTGCTTTGGAACAATGGTGGAACCCGTTTCCTTATGAAGCTACCGCCTCAGAACTCACAAACTTAACGGCATCTTCGGATTGGGGTATAATGTTGAGGATGGTTTCAAGCCGCGAAATTTCGATCAGTTTTTTGACCATAGGTTGCAAATTGCCAGTTATCACAAAGGCTCCTCCATCTTTCCAAAGGCGGTGACCTGTCAGAATGGCACTCAGACCGCTGGAGTCAATGAACTTTACATTTTCAAGATCGAGGATGAGGTTCTTTATACCCTCCTGGCTGAAAATAATCAGGTCGCTCTTGAGGGCAGGCGCTAACGAAGAATTGAGGTTTTCTTCTTCAAGGGTCAATATGTAGTGCGTTGCCTGTTTGTCTAATCTGTATTTCATAACACGTTGAAATTCTTTCGCTTATGTCAAATGACGTTAATGTGGGTTAACTTTCACAAAGCAAAAGTAACCATTGCCGGATTCATTTGGCCAAAAAAAATTTTTGTACAAAAAATTTAGCGTCCCGAAAAAAAAATGCGCGCACCTGTTTGCTCGCTTAAATAGGCGATAAACTGCCCAAAATGCCCCTATAATTGGCCTTTATGATGCGTAAATAATAGTGTTTTTTTGTTAAAATGCTGTCAACCCGTCAGGCTTTTTTTTTATGGCAATGTTTTTGGCAAAACTCATCGGAAAAAAAAATGTTAAATGAGGCTTTCAATGTTTGGGCAATTCAATACTTTTCGCCTAAACTTGTCGCGCCATAAATTTGCTTCATTAAAGCACATCAAATTTTTCAGTAGCAATAACTTCACTGCGAATAAATGAATAAAAAATTTTCACCCGGGGTCAAGCAGATCATTAACCTGAGCAGTCAGGAAGCTTTGCGCCTTGGGCATGATTATCTGGGTACAGAGCATTTGCTGTTGGGTATCATAGCAGAGCAGGACAACCTGCCCATGCGCCTGCTGGATACCTTATTGGTGGATGCAGGCGACCTGAAAAAGCGTGTGGAACGTTCCATCCCGCGCTACAGCGCCTACCCTCCTGCCGAAAACTTATACGTGGGCCAGGTACCCGTGTCCACGCAAGCCCAAAAAATTCTGAAAGCCACCTTTGTGGAAGCTAAAATGCTTAAAAACGAAGAGGTTTTTCCTGAACACCTTATGCTTGCGCTGTTAAAACACCCTGATCTCCTGGCCACCAAACTATTAAAAGAATACGACGTGGATTACGAAACCTTCAAAAAAGAACTCGAATATGCCCGTACAGAACAGGACCTGAATCAGCAACCCTCGATTATGAATCAGGCCTCGGGCGATGGCTCCGGCGACTATGAAGACGATGATGATCGTCGGGGTAGTTTCCAGTCCTCCTCTCAAAAACAACAACAAAAAAGTCGAACCCCCGTGTTGGACAACTTCGGGCGCGACATCACCAAATTAGCCGAAGAAGGCAAATTGGATCCCATCATTGGCCGCGAACGCGAGATCGAACGGGTAAGCCAAATCCTCAGCCGCCGCAAAAAGAACAACCCCATCCTGATCGGTGAGCCTGGCGTGGGCAAAACGGCCATTGTGGAGGGCCTCGCCCTGCGCATTATGCAAAAAAAGGTGAGCCGTACCCTGTTCAACAAACGCCTCGTCATGCTTGACCTGGCTGCCCTGGTAGCCGGTACAAAATACCGCGGCCAGTTTGAGGAGCGCATCAAGGCCATTATGAACGAATTGGAAAAAAGCCGTGATGTCATTTTGTTCATTGACGAAATACATACCATGGTGGGCGCAGGCGGTGCCACCGGATCATTAGATGCCTCCAATATCTTTAAGCCCGCCCTCGCACGTGGCGAACTCCAATGCATTGGTGCCAGCACCCTGGATGAGTACCGCCAGTACATTGAAAAAGACGGCGCCCTGGATCGCCGCTTCCAAAAAGTAATGGTGGAGCCGCCAACCCAGGAGGAAACCGTGCATATCCTGAAAAACATTCAGCCCAAATACGAGGAATTCCACAATGTGGTATATTCCGAGGAAGCCATCAAAGCCTGCGTGCGCCTGAGTGATCGCTACATCACAGATCGCTTCCTGCCCGATAAGGCCATTGACGTGCTGGATGAGGTAGGCGCAAGGGTACACCTTAAAAATATCGTGGTGCCCAAGCACATAGAAGACCTGGAAAAGAAAATAGAAGAACTGAAAGAGCAAAAAAATGTGGCCGTAAAAAGCCAGCAATACGAAGAGGCCGCCAATCTGCGCGACCACGAAAGCAAACTCGTGCGCCAATTGGAATATGCCAAAGTAGAATGGGAGGACGACAGCAAATCACGCCGTTATCCCGTAGAAGAAGATGACATAGCCGAAGTAGTGGCCATGATGACAGGTATCCCTGTGCGCAAGGTCGGCCAAAGCGAAAGCAAAAAATTGGTGGGCATGTCCGAGGATGTCAAAAAAATGGTCATCGGCCAGGATGATGCCGTCATCAAAGTCAGCAAAGCCATACAGCGCAACCGCGTGGGCCTTAAAGACCCGAAAAAACCTGTTGGTTCCTTTATTTTCTTAGGCCCAACGGGTGTCGGTAAAACCGAATTGGCCCGCGCATTGGCCCGTTACCTCTTTGACACAGAAGATGCGCTCATCCGCATTGATATGTCCGAATACATGGAAAAATTCTCGGTCAGCCGCCTCATTGGTGCGCCTCCGGGTTATGTGGGCTACGAAGAAGGGGGCCAATTGACCGAAAAAGTGCGCCGCAAACCCTACTCCGTCGTTTTGTTGGACGAGATAGAAAAAGCCCACCCCGATGTGTTCAACATCCTCCTCCAGGTATTGGATGACGGTCAATTGACCGATGGCCTGGGCCGCAAGGTGGACTTTAAGAACACCCTTATTATTATGACCTCCAATATCGGGGTGCGCCAGTTGAAGGACTTTGGCCAAGGCGTTGGTTTTGCCACCAAGTCGCGTTTGGAATCAGAGGACGAAAACAACAAGACCATCATACAGAATGCCTTGAAAAAGACCTTCTCGCCAGAGTTCCTGAACCGTATTGATGACGTGATCATCTTCAACAGTTTGGGTCGCGAGGAAATATTCAAGATCATTGACAATGTGCTGGCCGGCCTGATGAAGCGCCTGAGCAACATGAAATTTGCCCTGTCGCTTAATACAGAAGCCAAGGAGTTTGTCGCCGAAAAAGGGTATGATCCTCAGTTTGGTGCCCGCCCCCTGCACCGTGCGCTCCAAAAATACGTGGAAGATCCACTCGCCGAGTTTATCCTCAATGAGAATCCCGCTGAGGGCGCGACTTTGGTGGCCACGCTCAATGAGGCGAAAGATGGCTTGATCATCCTCTACGCCGATCAACTGCCCTCCGGAGCCGAAAACGACGATGTGCAATTGGCCCTGGAAGCGGGGGAGTAACAGATAAAGAATTTGATCCGTAAGATATCAACGCCTTTGAGGTCATGCCGCCTCAAAGGCGTTTTTTATACGCATTGGTGGTTAATGCTCCCTTTATAGCTACAGGGCTAATCTTTTCAGGTACCACACAAGTTCAATACCTTCAGCACATCACTTTTTCTGCCCGGTCAGCGCAGCAAAGCAATCCCGTAGCATAGCATCCTGCTTGGAGATGTGCTCATGGAGTCGCTTGTTTTCGGCGCGCAAATGTTCTATTTCTTCTTTTATGAGCTGCCGGACTTCTTCAGGAAGGGCATAGATGGCACCCTGCGCATGGTGCACCAGGCACCTGTTGAGGGCGTCATAAGAGGTGACGGCTTTGAGGAGGTCACTACTTTTTACCATTCGAGCATTTTTATTTCATGTCTGGCAGCAAAAGGGCAAGGCAATAAAGATGGACAAAATGATCCGGATGCCATAGTAGAGAAAATATTTCAAAAATTTAGGGGTTTATGCATGACAAAAGTAAACGGAACAAAATGTATGGAATATTGGGGGCCAAATCTGCCTTCTGATGACAGGTATATATCGTTATATGGGTTATACCAGTTTGAAAACGGCCGATGTGGCGAATGGAGCGGACTTCTTTTGGATATGTTAAAATTACAGGGAATCAAATCCGCCAACAAATTGGTTGCATATTATCAAGAGGCGCAACTGCCAAACTATACTGGCTATTTGAATGATGTAACAGAAATAACAGCAAAAAATGCTGCAACCACTTTTTTCGGGGATCTTTATACCAATGGAAGCATTACGTTTCTTACGGACGGAAATAATGGAAAAATCAGCTCATACCTCTTTGTAAAAGAGCACAATTTCAACTTGTCGCCTCATGCGTTTTTTGTGAATGCGCCATTGGATCCCAACAACATTCAAACAACCCAGATTGGCGACAAGTTATTACTGCCATCCGATTTGACAGGTGTAGCAGCACAAGGCAACAGTAATCCTAAATCTACATTCACTAACCATGCTATACTGATGTATAAACAAAAAAATGGGAATACAGGATACTATGACCCTTCTTATGGCAAACCCGCTAGTGGCTTTTATGGCTCCCTCAATGACTTTGAAGCGGACGCTGTGGCTGGTTTTGGGGCGGTGCTGAATTATGATTCGCCAGCCGGCAGAGTACAAATATTATGGTTGCATGAGAAAAATACCACATCCCAACAATTAACTTTTAAATAATAAATACATGAAATATTCGATATTGATTATATTGATTTTTTACACATCTATATTATTTTCGCAAAAATATTATAGGGTGTTAGAAATTGACTCTATTCACACATTAACAATCGTAGGCGATTCATCTCTGTCAAGGTATAGAATAACAGCCCATTCATTGCATTCCAAAGAATTTGGGAAAGATGCACACTGTGTTATTGATACATTATGGGACAGCATGACTAATATCGCTGTTGCTCCGACGAAGCAAATAGCATATAAGTTGTTTAAATCTAAGTATTTTTTTACTGTTTTTTTTTCAGATTTTGACATTGGTGTATATGTTTATGAGTTCAATGGGCTGCATTGGGTTTACAGGAAATCAGATGGCCATGCATATGGTACTGAATATTCAACCAAGGCGATTCTAAAGGATGATATGAGTGTTGAAATAAAAGACCGTCGCAACACCTATTTATTGCAATTTCATCCCGAAACCAAAAGTTTTACAAAACAAAAGATTCCAGTAGAAAAGCATTGAATCAAGCAACCTAAAATCTGCCTTCACCAACCATGCCATACTGATGTACAAGCAAAAAAATGGGAATACAGGGTATTACGATCCTTCTTATGGCAAACCACTTAGCGGTACTTATGGCTCCCTCAATGACTATGAAACGGACGCAGTGGCTGGTTTTGGGGCGGCGCTGAGGTATGTTGATCCTGCTACACAACTTGGGGTTCAAATTATTTGGCTATATGAAAATAATACTATTTCTCAACAACTAACTTTTAAATAATGAAAATGAAATATCTTTTTCTTGTCTTTATTTTTGTCACTACGCTATTGCATGCGCAGAAATACAAAAGAGAATTGGAATCCGATTCGATTCATACCATATCTATCACCGGCGATTCATCTATAACATCAAGGTATCGTATTATCTCAGAATCAAGAATAAAGAACGAAGCAAATGATAGTATTTTAATTGTGATTGATACCTTATATGACAACCTTTCTAAATTTGCTTATGAGCAAACCGATTTAGTTGATCATAGAATCTATAAAAATAAATATTTTTTAATGGTATCTCGCTCACATTTTACTATAAACGTAAATGCTTATGAATTTCATGGAAAAGAGTGGAAACCAAGCCAAGTCTATAGCTATTCTTATGGTAATCATTATTCTGCCAAAGCTCTTTTAAAAGACGATATGCATATTGAAATAAGGGGCCGAAACAACATATATTTATTGGAATTTCGGCCCGAAACTAAAAGCTTTATAGAGCAGAAAATCGCAATAGAAAAACACTAACCCTAAAACAAATACAATGAAGCACTTATACCTGTCCATAATATTGGCCCTGTTGCTACCCGTGCACCTACAGGCTCAATCCTGCCCGGCGCCTTATGCTACTGCGGATTACTCCATCGGCACGGATGGCTTCACGGTATCCTTCGCCGCTGAATCCTGTGACCCCGATGTAAAATACCGCTGGGATTTCGGTGATGGAGCCTCAACGACATACGCAGAAAACAACCGCGAGCCAGTGCATGTGTACACCAGCGAGCCTTCCAATCTCAGAGGTTATCTGAACCCTGCCACGGAAGGATTGGCGATCACCGCCTCAAAAGCATTTTTTGGCAATGCAACGTATGACAATGGCACAGTTCAATATAGGAAAAACCCAAACGGCAAAATCAGTTCGTATTTTTTTGTCAAAAATTACGATTTTGATATCGGCCTTCCGCCCAACATACCTTCTTCCGCCCCATTTTTCAATACACAAACCATTTCAAATAACATAAACATACCATTGCCCATTGTCGTTACACCCAATAACCTGACCATAACTCCCGCTGATTTGGAGGGTGTGGGAGGGCAAGGCGTAAACAACCCAAAATCTTCTTTTGACAATCATGTTATCCTTTCGTACAAACAACAAAATGGTGAGTTGGTTTATTTCGACCCGTCTTATGGCAAGCCCAACGCCGGGGCCTATGGCTCGACCTCAGTTTATGAAAGTGACAATATCGCGGGATATGGGGCGGAGATAAATTATTTTGTACCTTCTGGGGAGTTTATTCGTATGATATGGCTCCACGAAAAAGAAGATTTATCCAAAACACAACTTACAATAAAATGAACAAAATTTTTTCAATTACATTCTGCTTTAAATTATTACTCCCAATCATCACATTTGCGCAGAAATACGAAAGGACAATTTTACTAGACTCAATATTTGCCATTGCCGTCAAAGGGGATTCGGCAGATTTGGGTAGGTTTCAACTTCTTGTTCAATATGAGAATTTTAAAAAAGATACAAATTCTTACAAGTATAACATAATTGATAATAAAAAAATTATTACTGATACTTTGTTGAACAACTTAGATAAACCTTATTCTATGCCTATGCATTTAGAATATGTAGGGGTATATAATTTCCAGTTTATTTGTTTTATAGTCAAAACCGAAGATGCCTATAGCTATGTGGTTTACAAACGAGATGAAAGGTTCAAATTCATTTTCAGAGAAATATTAGACTGGCGGGATTACCGTTTTTCCACGACATTCAAGGTACACGATTGCTTCCATATAGAAATGAGGAACGGATATGGCGATTTTATGTGGACAATAGATCCTGACGCCAAAAAATTTATTAAATCTGAAATAAAGTCGGAAAAACACTAATCCTAAAACAAATACAATGAAGCACTTATACCTCTCCATATTGTTAGCCCTGTTTCTGCCCGCACACATGCAGGCCCAATCCTGCCCGGCACCTTTTGCCATGGCGAAATACACCATCGGTACAGATGGGTTTACGGTATCTTTTCTGGCGGAGTCCTGCGATCCTGATATAAAATACCGCTGGGATTTCGGCGACGGAGCCTCAACGACATACGCAGAAAACAATCGCGAGCCTGTGCATGTGTACACCAGCGATGGCCTTCGCTGGCGCGGTAAAGATCAACGCTCAATGCGCTCGCGCAACGGTTCCGCCTCGCGTGGCTTAAACAACGAGATTAGTCCAGCAACTTGCACAAATAACATGGCATAATCAACGAGATCAGTCAAAACAAATGGCCGGAAAGACAAGCAAAAGTATCAGGTTTGGCAGCATGACAACCACCCGGTCGAGTTGTACAGCGAGCCTGTGGTGTCACAAAAATTGGATTACATACACTTAAATGCGGTACGGGCCGGGGGAGCATCGCGCCAGCGAGGCCAAAAGATGTGCATCAATTGGGTGTGATTCCCATTTAATGTACTTTACCATAGGTGCCTTTTTGCGAAAACCGAAGTAAAACAGGCGAATTTTGCCCTTTCTTTGAGCAATTTTAAGTTTCAGGAGCATCTTTAACCTTTTTTTGATGCAGCTCTCGAACGCCTATTGAAAAGACATAGAAAAAGTACATTAAATGGGAATCACACCCCATCAATTTGTACCTTTATTCCGGCACCGTTCCTTAACGACATCGGGGCTTCTTTTTTAGTGCTGGTTTTGCGATTGCTAAGATGAAGGACTTTTTTCATGGCTCAGAGACGCTTTTGGGGATATTATCGTCCTCGGATTCTCGTTTTATTTTCAAAAAGCATCCTATCTTTGCTCATAAAATATTTTACATGATTGCAAGTTTGCTTGAAGAAGTCTGTCTGGCCTTGGACAAGGTGAGTATCCCATATATGGTTTCCGGGAGCATGGCCATGACTTTGTATACCATTCCTCGAATGACAAGAGATATAGATATTATCGTTGAATTGAATAAAGAAGACATTGACAAGTTCTATAATATTTTTTCGGATCATGCATATATTGATAAATTGACCGTTGAAGAAGAAGTTAAACGCAGAGGAATGTTCAACGTAATTGACCACCGTACTGGCTATAAGATTGATTTTATGCTAAAAAAATTCAATGATTATAGAGAAACTGAATTTGAACGCAGACAATTTACAACAGCATTTGGTTTTCCGATGTGGGTTGTTAGCCTCGAAGACCTGATTTTCAAAAATAATTTGGATACAAGAATATCAAAGCGAACGACAAATGGAAGACATCAAGAATTTATTACGGAATGATAAGGCTGATATGGCATATATTCGGACTTGGTGCCAAAAGTTGGCATTAAACACCTTCAATCTACTTTAATGACAGATACTCCAGCACATATCTATCAAAAGCAGTACGAAATTATTGCTTCCAAACCTATGACCGAACGGATACAATTAGGGCTCGATTCTATTGATTCCGCTCGACAATGGATCGAAAACAGCATTCGGCAATCATCGCCCAATATCAATAAAACCGACTTTGCAATTGCCCTTTTTATGAGGTATTACCAAAATGATTTTTCGGAAACGCAAACAAGGCAAATTATCCAAAGTATTCGAGCCTATTATGAAAAAGCCTAAGATAATAGATAGTATACAGAATTAGTAAATTAAAATTACGCGTGTGTACCTTTGCCCTTTCTGGCGCGAGGTTCCTAAAGATCAACGCTCAATGTGCTTCCCGATCATCCTGACCATTCGTCAGGACTAAATGTTCATCGGGACAGGCAGCGACGTCGGCTCCGCCTTCCTGACTGTTCCGTCAGGACAGGCTGCGTGGCTTAAACAACGAGATTAGCCCAGCAACTTGCACAAATAACATGGCATAATCAACGAGATCAGTCAAAACAAAGCCCGAAAGCCGTCGGGAATGGCTGTTGCAGTTGTTTGGCCATTTTGCGGCTGGCCGGAAAGACAAGCAAAATTATCAGGTATGGCAGCATGGCAACCACCCGATCGAGTTGTACAGCGAGCCTGTGGGTGACAGAAATTGAATTACATACATTTGAATGCGGTACGGGCCATCTGGCAGTGATTTTATGAGGAAGGGCGGGGTGGTTATACTTGAATAGGGTGGGGGCGGCATGAGCCGCACGAGGCAGAGCCTTCGCGCGAGCGCATTGAGGGGAGGCATCGCGCCAGCAAAGGAATTGCTAAAGATGTTTGCCGAACTTGGAGAACTGATCTGCGTGATTACAACATTTTCATCCCTTGCGTACTCCACAACTTCAGGTTACGGGTGCGCGGAAGGTTATCACTCTAATTCTGTATACTATCTATGGAAAATAAAGATTTTTTCGTCTATCCCTTTACCCGCGATATTCGACGCCCACCTACATATTATTTCACTAATTCAAAAGCCGAAGAGGAGTGGTCTAACATTATATCCTATGATAAGAAAAATGGAATTCCACTTTTTGGAAAAATAGTTAGGTCAGATTCAATTAAATATGCGTTATCCGTTGATAATAGTAGTGGCTGGGAAATAAAGACTTACAATGACTCAATATGTTTAGTTAGTTATGCTTTCGGAGAGGAAAATGGATATGTTTTTATTATCTTTAAGGCGTATTCTGTATTTAGCGCTGATGATATATATATGCGATTAGAATCGCATGTATATAATTATTTCGAAAATAGTAAAAGCAATAAGTTTTCTATGTTTATCAAGCGTTCCGATCTGGATTTAGATAAACTTATGGCAGAGAACCCAGAGATTCTTCAAAAAATTGAAGATATTATTGAGGATGGTGCTATTTATTCGGACGAAATAACCACAATAGGTAATAGTTATCGACATGATTCATTATTAAAGGCAAAAGCCCAGCGTGTCATTTGGGCCAAACTCCACAAAAGGAAGATAGATGAAGGTTATATTACGCCTGAAAATGACTTGTTGCCCCACTATGTCCTCCAAGGGGAACTACTTGAAAAAGTAGTCACAACCGATCAACTGCCGGAAACCATCCGCTATGTGGCTGGCGTAGATGTAGCTTTTCATGATCTGGAACTCCGTATGGTAGCCGCTATAGTGGTTTTGGACGCCCGGACCTTTGAAGTAGTGGATCAGGTGTTACATGAAACGGACATCACTTTTCCATATATACCCCGCCTTTTTTCATACCGCGAGGCACCACTCGTCATGGAGGCTTGGGAGAAATTGAGCATCAAGCCCGACCTGCTTGTCTGCAACGGTCATGGCCTCGACCATCCCATGGGGATTGGTCTGGCCACCCACCTTGGGGGGGCCTTGGACGTACCCAGCATCGGCTGCGCCCTTCTGCGTCTGGTTGGTGAATACGACCCTGCCAAGTTGGGTATGGAAAAGGGAAGCACACAGCCACTATTGTACGAGGAACAGGTGGGTGCTGCGGTGCGCACTAAGGACGGCGCACGGCCCCTGATGGTCAGCATGGGCCATCGGGTGAGCGTTGAAACGGCCGTTGACTGGGTGTTGCGCCTTTGCGGGGACTCGCGCCTGCCAGAGAGCACGCGCCAGGCGGAGCGCTTGGTGCGCACGATACTGCCTGAGCGCACAGAAGTGGATTTCTGGGCGGGTGCCGAGCCCATGTCCGCTGTTGACCCTGGCCCGGACTGGCCTGATATTAATAAAGTACTGATCACTCGGGAAGGGGGCGAGGAGTGATTGGGGAGGAGTAGCCAGTGATCGCCTATCTACAGGACAAAACAAAGCCCGAAAGCCGCAGGGAATGGCTGTTGCAGTTGTTTGGCCATTTTGCGGCTGGCCGGAAAGACAAGCAAAATTATCAGGTATGGCAGCATGACAACCACCCGGTCGAGTTGTACAGCGAGCCTGTGTTGTCACAAAAATTGGATTACATACACCATACTACTGGATATTTTGTATAGCCACTAAGGCGCGGAGGCGCGAAGTTATGCAAAAGTTACACGCTACGCTTAGTGTCTTTGCGCCTTCGTGGCAAATAAAAAAAATGTCAGTAGTGTGTGCATACACTTAAATACAGTAAGGGCCATCTGGCAGTGGTTTTATGAGGAAGGGCGTACACTCATTGACTAAACAGAATGTAAAATATATGGAGCAGAAAATAATATCATTTATCCCTTTTGAGCGCAAAATATCAAAAAATATCCCATATTTTCCGCTTGGTTCAAAAGCGGAAAAAGAATGGATTAAAAGAGTTGAAAATCTCGAAAAATCCGACTCTCTTTTAGTTGGGAGAATCATGGAACCCGGCTTAATTCATTACGTATTAGGTGTAGGTGATGCAAAAGGATGGGGCATTGTACATTCGCATTATCATCACAGTTTATCATTTAGTGCTTACATTTCGATAAATAAAAATGACTTTGTTTTTTGTGTTGACAAAGGTTTATGTTACTTCTCTGTGCAGGATCATTCTCTTAAAATTGAATCTTATTCCTTTAATTGTTCCACAAATAAAAAAGAATATTGTGATTCATTGGGTATCAAACGATCCGACTTGGATATAGATAGACTTCTGGCAGAAAACCCTGATATTGTTCAGCGCATGAACGAGATTATTGAAAGTTCAAATATATGGGATGATGAGATCTCTACCATAGGATTCAGTTACATGCGCGATGAGCCTGATAAGGTACCCAGAGCCAAACGGGTTGTATGGGCCATGTTAAAGAAACAATACACAGAAGAGGGGTATGTCAGTCCGGAAAATGACTTTATGCCCCACTACGTCCTCCAAGGGGAACTGCTTGAAAAAGTAGTTAAAACTGATCAACTGCCAGATAACGTCCGCTATGTGGCCAGTGTGGATGTAGCTTTTCATGATCTGGAACTCCGTATGATAGCCGCCATAGTGGTTTTAGACGCCCGGACCTTTGAAGTAGTGGATCAGGTGTTACATGAAACGGACATCACTT
>CAZIKN010000146.1:0-12846 GCA_964539805.1 uncultured Saprospiraceae bacterium
CCGCGCAGTACCAGCGGCTTCCGCTGTGTGGAAAGCCGCCATTGATCCAATTCGGCGTCTATTAATCGGGTTAAATACATGGCATAAATAAAAAAGCCAAATCAATATGGCGATGCAAATGTAAAAAATCCAAATCAATAATTACTTAAAAAATGAAAAATACAGACCGGAAACAAAAGCAGGTACTCGATAACGGGATTCAAAGCAGGAATTACGAAAATCAAAGACATTACATTTAAAGTAATAATCGTGTCCGGTCAACGTCGCTGAATAGTTACCCTTTTTTATAATATAAAGAAATGTAAGCGCCTCACTCCACCCTACTCACATTGGTCACATATTTCAGTTTGCGGATTTCCTGCATGGCGCGTTGCAGCACATCGGTATGAACGATGACCAAAGAGATGCGGCCTTCAAAATAGCCTGCATCGCCGGTGATGGAAAAGGAGCGGATATTGATGCCCATATCAGCTATTTTGTTGGTCAGTTCATTGATGACCCCGGGGCCGATGTCAATGCCGGTGACGACAATTTCAGCCACAAAACTGGTTTTGGTGGTAGCGCCCCAACTGGCCTTTTGCACGCGGTGGCTATAGTTGGTCAGCAGATAAGGGGCGTTTTTACAGTTGGTACGGTGAATTTTGGCCCCTTCGCTAACCGTAATGTACGCAAATATGTCATCACCCTGTACCGGATTGCAGCAGGAAGCAAAGGAATAGGCGTAAAAATTGCCGGGTTCGCCATTGATGAGCAGCTGTGGTTTTTCGGTGGAAGTGGACTTCATCACATGGATCGGCTCAAAGGCAGGGCTGAAATCGGTATGAACTACCTGACCGGGCTTGATCAGTTCTATTTCCTCCAATTTGTTCCCCACGGAGCGGAACCTTTTGCCTACCAAGAGCAGGTCAACCTGACCGTGATGAATGGCACACATAAAATCGGTTCGGTTGGGGTAATTGTACCAGCGGGCCAGCATGTCCACGTTTTCCTCAAATCCGACCTTGAGACCGTTCAGTTTGCGTTCCAATGTTTCCTTGCCAAATTCCGCATCGCGACGCATATCTTCTTTCAGGGCTGCCTTGATCCGGTTGCGGGCTTTGCCGGTGACCACATACTTCAGCCAGTCCTCGGTCGGCTTTTGTTTACTATCGGTGATGATCTCTACCTGATCGCCTGTTTTTAGTTTGGTTGTGATGGGCATCACTTTGTTATTGATGCGCACGACCCGGGTACTACAGCCCAGATCAGAGTGTATGCCGAAAGCGAAATCAAGGGCAGTTGCTCCTTCCGGCAGCACCCTCATCTCGCCTTTTGGAGTAAACACGTGGACCTCGTCATTATAAAAGGTGGATTGCACATCCATCAAAAACTCTACTGCCGAACTGGATTCATTGATGACCAAAGTATCGCGCAGTGAGTCCAACCAGTTGTCAAAGGTTTTAGCCTTCTTGGAAAGGCTTTTCACTCCTTTGTATTTCCAGTGTGCCGCAAAGCCGCGTTCGGCAATTTCGTCCATTCGTTCGCTACGGATTTGCACCTCTACGAAGCGCCCATTTGGCCCGGCCACCGTGGTGTGCAGCGATTCGTAGCCGTTTGATTTGGGATTGGAAATGAAATCCTTCATTCGGTCAGGTATCTGCTGATAATGCTCCACGATGACAGAGTACAGGAACCAGCAATATTTTCGCTCTTCTTCAGGAGGTACGTCGGCGATGATGCGCACGGCAAAAAGGTCATAAACCTGTTCAAAAGCGACGCCCTTGTTTTTCATTTTGTTCCATATAGAATAAATACTCTTGGGTCGTCCGTGAATGCGCAGCGGTACCCCTATCTCCATGAGCGGCTCCCTTACGGGTGCCAGGAAGGTTTCGATGTATTTTTCGCGGGCATGGCGGGTTTCCGCAATTTTGCTGGCGATATCGGCATATTCTTCCGGATGGGTTATTTTCAGGCAAATATCCTGAAATTCGCTTTTGATTTTGTGCAAGCCCAATCGGTGGGCAATAGGTGCATAGATGGTGCTGGTTTCGGCAGCAATTTTGATCTGCTTGTGCTGCGGCATGCTGCGGATGGTACGCAGGTTGTGCAAGCGGTCAGCAATTTTGATCAACACTACCCTGGTATCGTTGAGCATGGCTTTCAGCACCTTGCTCAGGTTTTCGGCTTGCGGGCTTTCAGAGTCGTGCAGGCCATCCAACTTGGTCAGGCCATCTACGATTTTGGCCACTTTTCCGCCAAATTGGGCATCTATTTCCATAATGGTGATGGACGTATCCTCTACCACATCATGCAGCAGGGCGCAGATAGCGGCTGTTGGGCCCAAACCAATCTCTTCTATACAGATACGGGCTACTTCTATGGGATGGAGGATGTAAGGTTCGCCGGACTTGCGCATCTGCGTTTTGTGCGCCTCGGCGGCCATTTCAAAGGCAGCCCTGATGTTTTTCAGGTCTTCTTTTTCCGGTTGTACCTTGAACGTGTGCAGCAGATTGCTGTAGGCCCGCTTGATGATGCTGTTGTCCTGTTCTGATTTATCGCCCAGTTTGCCCTCTAATTCAACAGGCAACAGTTCGGATGACAGTACAGGATCATCTTCCGTTTCGATACGGAAATTAAGGTCAAACAAGGGGATGTTATCTTCCCGAATGTAATCTTTATCGTCCAGCATAAGTACTTCGTTTGATGTTCCAGAAAAATGGGCCGTTAAAGGTAGCAAATTCCACATAATTTGTACATAATACTTCACAAAAATACGTCCATGTATTGGTTTGACAAGCATGATTATTCGCCGCACACTAAAAAAGTTTTTGAAATCCCTTTTTTGAACCAAAGACTCGTTGTACCTTTGCCGACCTTTTTGGGGAATGCGGGCGTGGCGAAATTGGTAGACGTACCAGACTTAGGATCTGGCGCCGAGAGGCATGGGGGTTCGAGTCCCTCCGCCCGCACATTATTATCTCCTCCCTACTTATTCATTTTCAATAATTTAGATACTTACCCATGGTTGTCCGCACCGACATTGACAACGCAACTGCCATTCTTACCGTAACGCTTACCCGCGACCAAGTCAAGCAAAAAGTAGATGCCGAACTAAAACGTTATCGCCAAAAAGCCCCGATCAAAGGATTTCGCCCTGGCCAGATACCTATGGATCGCCTAAAAAGCATGTATGGCGATGCCATTTTAAGTGACGTGGTTCAGGATTTATTTGGTGAAACCCTTTATTCCTACTTGCGCGAATCCAAAATGCAGGTGCTGGGCCAACCCATACCGGTTGAAAACCAGGAAAAAATCAGCCTTTCCATCAAACAACTGCAAGAAGAATACAGCGTCAAGTACGAAGTAGGTTTTGTACCTGAATTTGAATTGCAAGGCTTGGGCAAAAAAGAAACTTTTGGACGTTACGTCATTTCCGACCTCGAAACCGTGGCCAAAGAAGACCTGGAGGATATGCGCAAGCGCAGCAGCCAGCGTACAGAAGTAGATGATGTAATTGAGGACAATGATTTTGTGCGTACCACTGCCGTGGAATTAGCGGATGGCAAGATCAAAGAAGGCGGCCTGGAAACCGAGATCTCCTTCTTAGTCAGTGCCATTGCCGATGAAGACCTTAAAGCGCAAATAATGACCTCTTCCGTTTCGATACGGAAATTAAGGTCAAACAAGGGGATGTTATCTTCCCGAATGTAATCTTTATCGTCCAGCATAAGTACTTCGTTTGATGTTCCAGAAAAATGGGCCGTTAAAGGTAGCAAATTCCACATAATTTGTACATAATACTTCACAAAAATACGTCCATGTATTGGTTTGACAAGCATGATTATTCGCCGCACACTAAAAAAGTTTTTGAAATCCCTTTTTTGAACCAAAGACTCGTTGTACCTTTGCCGACCTTTTTGGGGAATGCGGGCGTGGCGAAATTGGTAGACGTACCAGACTTAGGATCTGGCGCCGAGAGGCATGGGGGTTCGAGTCCCTCCGCCCGCACATTATTATCTCCTCCCTACTTATTCATTTTCAATAATTTAGATACTTACCCATGGTTGTCCGCACCGACATTGACAACGCAACTGCCATTCTTACCGTAACGCTTACCCGCGACCAAGTCAAGCAAAAAGTAGATGCCGAACTAAAACGTTATCGCCAAAAAGCCCCGATCAAAGGATTTCGCCCTGGCCAGATACCTATGGATCGCCTAAAAAGCATGTATGGCGATGCCATTTTAAGTGACGTGGTTCAGGATTTATTTGGTGAAACCCTTTATTCCTACTTGCGCGAATCCAAAATGCAGGTGCTGGGCCAACCCATACCGGTTGAAAACCAGGAAAAAATCAGCCTTTCCATCAAACAACTGCAAGAAGAATACAGCGTCAAGTACGAAGTAGGTTTTGTACCTGAATTTGAATTGCAAGGCTTGGGCAAAAAAGAAACTTTTGGACGTTACGTCATTTCCGACCTCGAAACCGTGGCCAAAGAAGACCTGGAGGATATGCGCAAGCGCAGCAGCCAGCGTACAGAAGTAGATGATGTAATTGAGGACAATGATTTTGTGCGTACCACTGCCGTGGAATTAGCGGATGGCAAGATCAAAGAAGGCGGCCTGGAAACCGAGATCTCCTTCTTAGTCAGTGCCATTGCCGATGAAGACCTTAAAGCGCAAATAATGACCTTGAAAAAAGGGGATGTTTTCCAGTTTGATCCACGCAAGATTGACAACTTCGAGCGGGAGGAACAATTCCGCCGTTATGTTTTGGGCTTAAAATCCGATGATGATCGCGAAATCGCCGAACAATTCGAGGCCACTATCACCAATGTAGAACGGGTCAGCTCAGCGGAATTGACAGAGGAATTTTTTCATAAAAATTTCCAAAAGGCTGAAAATGAAGCAGATGCCATTCGGGAATTAGTGGAAGGCGTGGGCGATTATTTTAATCGCCAGGCTGAGGTGGTGCTTTCTCGCCATATACAGGAGCGCCTTATGGAACTGAACAAATTCGACCTCCCCGATGCATTCCTCAAACGTTGGGTAAAAATAACCGATCGCGAAGGCAGCCTGACAGAAGAGTCCATTGAAAAAGACTACGAAGGGCTTGCGCTGTCTATCCGCTGGAATGTCATTAAAGATATGATCATGGACAATTTCGTGATAGAGGTGACAGAAACAGACATAAAAGATCACTTCAAAAACATGATGCGGCAGTACATCAGGAATGCCGAATTGCCGGATGATATGTTTGACGGATTCGCCAAACGTATGATGAAAGATAAAAAAGCCGTAGAAAACGCCCAAAGCGAAATAGAACTGAACAAAATTTTTAACGTGCTGCGCGATCAGGTTAACGTAGAAGATAAAGCAGTCACAGCCAAGGAATTCGAACAAATCTTGAAAGACCTAAAGAACAAAGAGTAAGCCTAACCCCATGACGGAACAAGAAATCATACGTCGCGAGTCCCTCCAAAAGTTTCAGGAACTCGGTATTGACCCCTATCCTGCAGAAATGTTTGATGTCACGGCTTTTGCCGCTGATATTACGGCCAATTATCAGGAAGAAGTGCTGGAAGATGGCACTAAAAATCGCCTAAACTATCAGGAAGTGGCACTTGCCGGGCGCATCATGGCTACCCGCGAGGCAGGCAAAGCTATGTTTATGAACCTTCAGGATTCCAGCGGACGCATACAACTTTACATGCGCAGGGAGGAAATCAATGGAGGCGATGAGAATGCTCCTCTTTTTGACACGGTAGTGAAAAAACTGCTCGACCTCGGCGATTATGTCGGTGTGAAAGGTTTTGCTTTCAAAACAAAAACGGGCGAAGTCAGCGTCCATGTCCAGGAATTCAAATTTTTGGCCAAAACCCTGCGCACGCTCCCCATCGTGAAGCGGGATGCCGATGGCAACATTTACGATGCCTTTACCGATCCCGAACAACGGTACCGGATGCGCTACGTTGACCTAACGGTAAACCCTGAGTTTCGTGAAATTTTCGTCAAGCGCAGCAAACTTATCAAAACCATACGGGCTTATTTGGATGAACTGGGCCTCTTGGAGGTAGAAACCCCCATCCTGCAAGCCATACACGGCGGAGCAGCCGCCCGGCCCTTTAAAACACACCATAACGCCCTGGATATGCCGCTGTTCCTGCGCATAGCCAATGAGTTGTACCTCAAGCGCCTGATTGTGGCAGGTTTTGATGGTGTGTATGAAATCAGCAAAATGTTCCGCAACGAGGGCATGGACCGTACCCACAACCCCGAGTTCAGCATGCTGGAGTTCTATGTCGCCTACAAAGACTACTTCTGGATGATGAATGTCACGGAACAAATGCTGGAACGGGTAGCCAGAGCACTCCATCCCGAAGGCGATTCAACCGTGCAATTAGGTGAGCATAGCCTCCAATTTGCCGGCCCATACCGTCGCCTCAGCCTCTATGATGCCATTAAAGAATATGCAGGCGTGGATGCTGAAAGTGCTGATGAGGCCGAATTGCGCGCCTATTGCAAAAAAGAACATATTGAAATAGATGCCTCTATGGGCAAAGCCAAATTGCTGGATGAAATATTCAGTGCAAAAGCCGAAAAACACCTGATACAACCCACTTTTCTCATTGACCACCCGGTGGAAATGTCGCCACTGACCAAAAAACACCGCAGCAAACCCGGCCTCGTGGAGCGCTTTGAACTCTTCGTTAATGGCAAGGAGGTTGCCAATGCCTACACGGAATTGAATGACCCGATTGACCAGCGCGCCCGCTTTGAAGACCAGCTTCGCCTGAAAGATCGCGGCGATGAGGAAGCCATGGAATTGGACGAGGATTTCCTGCGCGCCCTGGAATTTGGCATGCCACCCACCAGCGGTATCGGCTTTGGTATTGATCGTCTGACCATGTTGTTCACCGGCCAAAGCAGTATTCAGGAAGTGTTGTTTTTCCCTCAGATGAGGCCTGAAAAGGGGTAAATTTGCGCTTCGCTCAAACCAGCCCCTTCACTGCGTTAAGGGTGACACGCCGCTTAGGCGGGGACCATGTTCATTACGGCTCCCCAAACAAATAGGAAGTAGAAAGCATCCAAAAGTGGTACCAATCATTTTCCTCCGGGTTGCCATTGAGCGAAACGCCATCCAAAAGATCGGAATACACAGGGCGCCAGCCCAATTCAAACCCAACCGAAAATTTCGCATTAAAGGTAGCGCGAAGCCCGCCGCCAATTGGGGTGGTTAAAAAATTGCGCTTGGTCACGCCGCCCTCGGGCAAAGGCGTTTTGATGTAGATGGCCTTGTCCGCATCAGGCCCATAATGTTCCACCTTGGATGAAGTAAGGGCATATCCCACACCCGCAAACACATACGGATACCAAAATCGGGTTACCCCGTACTTTGCTTCCTCGCCTATATGCCAGGGCTGGTACTCCAAAACGGCTGAAAACTCGTTGATGGGGCCAGAGGTGCGGAATTGGCGCGGCTTGCGGTCTTTGGACGTCTTGTCGTCGCCCCAATAGCGTGCCGCTATGGCCTGTACGCGCGCAGAAAAGGCATAATTAAGGTGATAGCGCCCGAAAACCCCAAAGGCCGTACGGGTTTGCATCAGTTCAATATGGGGCTGCGTAATATCACCGGAATAATGGGTGGCGCCCCCCATCAAACCCACTTCGATTCGGCCTTTGTTGCGGTCAAAATCACGTTGTGCCTGCATAATGCAAGGGAAAGCAAGCAAGAACATACCATAGATTAACTTCATAAGAGAATTGGACTTTATTGTTGAAAGAAAAAACCCAAAAGGGCTACCAGAAAATACGGGACAATGCCTGCCGCTCCACCATAATCTTTGGCCATGCGCTGGCCAAAAAAAAGGGCCAACAACGTGATGCCTGCCGCTAATGGCACCCAATGGGCAAACAGGGCACCGCGACCCAGCAACAGATCAGAAGCACCTAAAGCCCCCAGCATTCCGGTGCCTATTTCCATCAGCATCAATACCGGCAACAATGCCGCAACGCTACCAGCCAGCGGACTGCTTTTGAACTGTTCCCTAAAATACGATAAATTACCTTGATAATTGAATGCCTTGTCCAAGCCTGATTGCAAAAACAGGATGGCAAAAAAGGCACATACCAGCAATTGGGGCAAATACGGGGGCAACTGGGACATGTTGTTTTTTGTGCAAAAAAACGATGGTTCCGGCAAATTGTAGTCTTTGTGACAAAAATTAATACCCGATTTACGGGATTTGGGATATTTTCAGGACTTATACCCCTGATTTGCAGGTATGAGCAGGTTTAAACCGGCTTTGTATTGCTTGAAAAATGTGAAAAGCCCCGGCTTGCGCCAAGGCTTCTCCAGTAACGTATAAGTATAAATTTTTGCCTTATTGAATAACTACCTGTAGCTCGTCGGAAAGCGGCGACTGCGCCCCATCCATGTAAACAGCCATGATCCGGTAGCGCAGTGTATTGAACGGCGCTCCGTTTATGCCCTTGTTGACTACTTGTGGAGTTATGGTTGTTGCCAAGCCTCCGGGCTGTGCAGGCGGTTTTGTGAAGAGTGATTTTTGCAACAAAGTGCGGATTTCCATATCAAAATCATCAAAACCATAAAGACCTGTGGCTCCTCCAACTCCCATTGTGCCTACAAATTTGAAGGAACGCGTTTGGCTGTTGTCAATGGCACGGTAGATTTGAAAACCGGCCAGATCAACATCATTGGCATAATTCCATCTGATGCGAACAAAGGGATTGGCCCCATTTACATATTCAGCAACAGGATTTTGAATAGGCGGACGGATACCCTGATCCAAAGGCTTGGCCCGCACCATCTGAGAAGCCATTGCGTTGCCTGCCGCATCAAAGGCGACCATCCTGTAACGGTACCAACGGCGACGGCTGACAGGGTTAATGTATGTATTCTACATTGACTAAGCCATTTCCTTCTGGAAAGGCTGCCATTATTAATGACCGAAAATAAACATCTAAATGTGCAGGGATGTATGGCTGCTGACTACCATCTACTATATGAAACTGAGTGCATCCAAGCCTATAAAACCGGAGAATTGAATCTGTTTCATAATTCTGTGATATCCAAAATCGGATACCCATTACCGGCTTAATAATGAAAACAGTAGGCGCCCCATCGTGAATGTTCATGTCGAGGCCCTCAAAAACCAAGCCTGCGAACATTTTTTCGCCAATCAGTTTTCCCACCGCTTCAATTTCAAGGGGAGAGCTAAATGTTACGCTACCCTCGAAGCTGGTTGGGTATATTTTTTCTGCTATCTTAAAAACATGTCTACGAATTTGATTCGGCATAGTGTTGTAATTTTGAAATATTGACCTGTTAATTGAACCACAGTATCCGCGCTTCAGCATTTTGTATTGTTCGCGCTCACCTTCCCCCCCCCCCTGCCCAGATGGCGTGATCAGGACAGATGATCAGTTGATAGACGGACACGTCTATTCTACATGGACTAAGCCATTTCCCTCTGGAAAGGTTTCCATCATCAATGACCGCAAATAAACATCCAAAAGTACAGGTGTAAATGGATATGGTTTATCAACAGAATGTATCCGTGTGCATCCAAGCATATAAAACCGGATAATTGGATCGGTGTCATAGTCCTGTGATATCCAAAATCGGATACCCATTACCGGCTTAATAATCAGTACAGTAGGCACCTCATCGTGTATGTTCATGTCAATGCCCTCAAAAACCAAGCCTGCGAACATTTTTTCGCCAATCAGTTTTCCGACCTCTTCAATTTCAAGAGGAGAGCTAAATTTCACCCTGCCCCCGAACTTTGTTGGGTATATTTCTTCTGCTATCTTAAAAACATGTCTGCGAATTTGATTCGGCATAGTGTTGTAATTTTGAAATATTGATCTGTTAATTGATCCACAGTATCCGCGCTTCAGCATTTTGTATTGTTCGCGCTCATCTTCCACATCGCCTGCCCTGATGACGTGATCAGGGCAGGCGGAGTAGTCGAGTGATGGATACGTCTATTCTACATGGACTAAGCCATTTCCCTCTGGAAAGGTTTCCATCATCAATGAGCGCAAATAAACATCCAAATGTACATAGGTGTATGGATGTTGACTACTATCAATTCTATAAAACTGAGTACACCCAAGCGAATAAAAACGAATATTTGGATCAGTGTCATAGTCCTGTGATATCCAAAATCGGATACCCATTACGGGCTCAATAATCAGCACGGTAGGCACCTCATCGTGAATGTTCATGTCAATGCCCTCAAAAACCAAGCCTGCGAACATCTTTTCGCCAATCAGTTTTCCGACCTCTTCAATTTCAAGGGGAGAACTAAAATCAACACTGCACCTGAAAATCGTAGGGTATATTTTTTCTGCTACCTTGTTCATTAGAAATTAACTACTAATTTATGAGTGTATATTTTCCCTTAATGTTTTTGAATTCCTCTCTGGAATATACGCGAAAAGTAAATCTTTCGTCAGGTTTAAAACCTTCAAGCATGTGAAATCTTTTGTCCATGGTATTCAACAAATCAGTAACAAAAGTTTCGTTCAAATCATATAAGTCTCTCCATCCTCTATTACCAATCGGTATTTGATCAGCCAAAATGTCATCAACAATAAAAGCATCGCAATCCCATTCACCGGGGTCAAAAGGGAGGTCATGTGCTTTGGTTACTTTATTGAATTTATTGCCATTTGCAAGTGATCCTCGGTATCCGACCTTTCCCAATTGAGGGTGTATTAAAGATTTTATATCATCAAAAGATTCTTCAAATATTTGACGGGTCGCATCTATTGCATCCTGTAGGCTTCTAATAGGATAGTTATTATGCACCAACACCCCTTCCTTGCCCACAAAGTAATTATGCTCCCGCCAAACCTCAAAATTATAAACTTTTTCCGGGCCATTTGTCCTTTTTCTCGCTTCGGTGAGCGTCGCTGTACGGTCGCCCGCTACTTTTACTTTTTCCCCGATGGCCATCTCGCCTACCGGTATGTAGGCCGCTCTGTCTATGGAAAAGAAGGGGTGGTTTGGTGTGGCACCCGAAAGCCTGGCCTGTCCTAATTTTTATTCTGTCGCATACGCATGTTTAGTATTTGGCCTTATTCACCCCATATTGACGGCATATTTTGAGCGGTACTTACGTTGAATATTAGGAATCCCGCAAGTCAGAAATCAATTGCAATCATCCTTTTTCCATCTTAAAAGGCCCTTTTCAGCAGGGAATTAATATTCTACGATTTCAAGCACCCCATTTCCTTTGGGAAAAAAAATTAAAAAAAGAGATTTTAGATAAGTGTCCAAGCTTATTGGAAATGACGTACCCTGTGTATGATCTGCTGATCCTGAAACAGTTAAGATAAAATTATTCTTCAAATCCTGAGCATTACTCCCGGGTTGCTGAATGTAAATATCAAAACCAAGAACTTTATTTTCTCGTTGTATCCAAATACAGGGGACTTCTTCACAAAAAGATTTTTCCAAGCCATCGAATACAAGCCCTCCAAACATGGTATCACCAATTTTTTTTCCCACCGAAATGATATCAAAGTGAGATGAAAAAACTAAATATCCAACTATATGAGTGGCTTGAGCATATATTTTCATTTTTCAAAAATTTTAGTAATTGTATCGAAAATCTTTGGGTCTTCAAATTCTGCCTTAGTAAATAACCGGAAGGTGGTTTTAAGCATTAAATTCTTGTAAAGTATTGATGAACAGTCGAATAAATTAATTAATCGCTAATAATCGAAACACCCAACTATGCCCGTTTCATGTTCTTTGTATTTCTTAATCATCATATTCCACTATTTCAAGCACCCCATTTCCTTTGGGGAAAAAATTTAAAAAGAGGGTTTGTAAATAATAGCTTAGGTTGACAGGGCATGATTCTCCTTGATCCAAATGAGGTGATTTTATTTTCAATAAAAATACATTTCCCAATAATTCATCATTGCTACGGGATTCTTGAATATATATTTCCAGTTCAAGAATTTTCTTTTTCTTCTGAACCCAAATACAAGGGACTTCCTCACAATATGATTCTTCTAAGCCATCAAAAACAAGGCCTCCAAACATTTTATCACCAATTACTTTGCCTGCTTCAACAATGCCTAAGTGCGAAGAAAAGGCTAAATAACCTACAATATGTGTTGCTTGGGCATAGTGATCGTAAAATTTCATGATTAATAAGTTTTATAAATTGTATCAAAAATTTTAGGGTCTTCAAACTCAGCTTTAGTAAATACTCTAAAAGTAAAATCAGCTACTTTGACCTCTTTGCCATTTACATAGATTGATTTATTTTTATACCCTTTTAATGTCTTTAAATCTTTAGCCATTTTCTCTATGATTGGCTTAAAATCGGGTCTTTCTGCAATGTCTCTCCATTTCTCACCAGAAGGAAATAATGCAGCTAAATCATCATCAACTATAAATGCATCACAATCCCAATCCTTATGGTCAAAGTCGCCTCCTGATTTGTATTTTTTCCCCGTTGCCAATGATCCTCTATAACCAATAATAGCATCGGGTCTAACCATAGAGCGCAAGTTGGCAAGATAGGATCCTACATACATTTCTGCTGCTGATACGACTTCTTGCCATGAATTAATAGGAATAGGATAACTATTATGCACCAACACCCCTTCCTTACCCACAAAGTAATTATGCTCCCGCCAAACCTCAAAATTATAAACTTTTTCCGGGCCATTTGTCCTTTTTCTCGCATCGGTTAGCGTCGCTGTGCGGTCGCCCGCTACTTTTACGTTTTCCCCGATGGCCATCTCGCCTACGGGTGTGTAGGCCGCTCGGTCTATGGAGTATTCCTGCAGATTTTGATCTATTCCCTATTAAAGTAGAA
>CAZIKN010000147.1:0-12681 GCA_964539805.1 uncultured Saprospiraceae bacterium
GTGGAGCAGCAGATCAACCCTAAACTAATATCAGGATTGTAGGGAGTAGCAACCCAAAATCAGGGTAAACAGCAGTAAAAAAAGATGGAAAAATCAATGTAGCGCTAAAAAAAAGCCAAAATTAAATGGCTGATCGCTGGATTGAGGGCTAAAATCACATGAGCCACCTCGAAAATTCGGGGTGGCTCATGTTTTGGGCAAACCTTATGTGAATGCTTTTATTGGTGCATTACCATCAGGCGTTGAGTGCCGATGTAGTTGCCGGAGCTGATGCGGACAAAATAAGCGCCATTAACCAATGACTTGGCATCTAAGGACAAACTGTGATTGCCCTCAGAGAGCGTACCTTCGTTCATCTCAAGAACTACCTTGCCATTGATATCAATCACCTGAACAAGTGTTTTGCCGGTTTCTTTCAATTCCACGTTCAGGTTGGCTATGCCTTTTGTTGGGTTTGGAGAAATGCCAAATTCCAATTTTTGCTGTGGTACATTTTTAACTCCTGTGTATTCATCAGTACCGAGATAAATAATATCTGTGGTAGATACTTGTGCGGGAGACAATTGCACAGCACCGCCTGGTGAATTGTCGCGAGCATATTGGATGTGAAGTTTGTCATTCACTTTTTTGTACACAGCGGGCCATACGGTTTCAAAAAAAGTTGCCTCAAGGGAGTCAATTTCTGATTTTGCTGCGTCAAAAATAATATCCGTTGGCTCGCTGAAATTATCGCCGCGATCTTCTGATTTGATCAGGTAGAGGTGGCGATACAATTTTTCCACACCGTTCTGGTCAGATCCTGGAAGGTTATTGGCTACTGCTGAATATACAATATAGACATTTAAATTCTCATCCGTGGTAATTGCTGGCATGGTTGCAAAACCTGCAAGGCCATACGTAGCATAGTTGCCCGCATCACCCAGCGTAATGTCAACGTCGGGATCCAGGTCCAAAGCATAGCCCACATAAGCAAGGCTATCAGGTGATGCATCATTCCAGTATAGTACGCGGCCAGTGCCTGGATAGTAGCTCAATGTAGTATTGGTGAAATCATCGTCTGAAACCCAAATGAGGGTAGAGGCCACGTGGAGGTTACCAGCCGCATCAATGGCAAGTGAATTACGTCCGTCACTGCATAGGATTGCTGAAGCATCCGCAACGCCAGCGGCGTCAACAGGAGCGCCAGGCAATGGGCCACCAATTTGAGCTGGTGTATATTCTTCTCCGTTGTATTTATCCAAAGGAGAATCAATTAAGATGGTTTTTTCCCAGGTAGTGCCGTTATCGGTAGATTTGCATACGGCAAGATCCGTCCAGGTCGTTCCTAAAATTACAGCAACTACACCATCTCTTGCGGTAATAGTGTATGCGTCTCCACCAGCAGTTTTGTAAGCACTGCTGTCCAAGCCAGTGACCACGCCATCAACGATATCCCAAGTGGCGCCAGCGTCTTTGGAGCGGTAGTACAAGATATGACCATCCATGCCCCTGTATTCAGCGCCACTAAATGTAGAAGGCGTGGTCAGCATGATGACGTGAACATTGTTGCCATCGGCAGCGGCCTTGCACCACAAACCACCATTGGGGGTGTTGGTAGGCAGATCACTTGTGGTCCAAGTGCTGGCACCTGCCGTTTTGCGGGCCATAAGAATACGGTAAGTAGAGGCATTTACAGCGCGGTGTGCAAAGGTCATTTCGGTACCATCTTCGGTTACCACATAGTTGGTGAAGCCAGTACGCGCTTTGTCCACGCGGGCTGATACGGTATCCTTGCCATTTCTCCACGCAGAGCGGTAGTTTACAGCAGATCCGCGAGAGGGCCATGTGGTGCCATCCTGTAGGCTTGCGGAGGTCCAGCCCATGCTAACTTCTCCATTGGGCCAAACATGCACGCGTGCCTGTTCGCTGCCATTGGTTTGAAGGTCATAGCTGGTTTGACCCGCCTTTTCAACTACTGACAAAAGGCCGCGCTCATGGATTTCAGCATTAGGGACGGAAGGAGTGAACACCTCGAAACCTGTAAGCATAACAGGTTTTTCAATGGTGGCCCGCTGTTGGCTCTGTATTGTCTTTGTGTTGGGTTTTTTGTTGGTGATGTTGCTTTGCGCGTTGACTAAGCCAACGGATAGCATTCCCAATAGTAGAATAAGAAAAGCAGGTAAATTTTTAATTGACATGATAAAAAAGAATGAATGAATGATTTGATATAATGCACTTGACAAAGATAACGCATGTTCTATTGAACCCAAAGCATTTTTTGTCAGGCTGCGACACTTAGCACATATTTAGGTTTTCTGAATGAAGCATACAAAAGCATAAGACAGCAAAATTACAGGCCGGAGCTAAGTACTGCAGGGTTAATTTTTTTGACCATGCCGCGTAAGACTGAGCCAGCTCCAACTTCTACAAATTCCGTAATGCCATCTTGGATCATATTTTCCACGGACTGGGTCCAGCGCACGGGTGCCGTCAACTGGGCTATCAGGTTATGTTGTATAGCGATCGGATCGGTAATGGCCTGCGCGTTTACATTTTGATAAACAGGGCAAATGGGCACATTAAAAACAGTTGATCTGATCGCTTCGGAAAGTTCATCCTGTGCGGGCTGCATCAATGGCGAATGGAAAGCGCCTCCAACGGCCAAAACCAGAACCCTCTTTGCTCCGGCCTCCATTAACATGGGTTGCACCATTTCTATGCCTTTCCTGGAGCCTGAGATAACCAATTGGCCCGGCGTGTTGTAATTGGCCGGCACAACTACTTCATCGGTGATTGCTGCACAAATTCGTTCAATTACCTCGTCTGCCAGACCTAATACCGCCGCCATGGTGCTATCAACCAACTCGCAAGCTTTTTGCATGGCAAATGCCCGCTTGCTCACCAACAGCAGTGCGCTTTCAAAACTCAAGGCGCCGGCTGAAGCCAATGCCGTGAACTCGCCTAAAGAGTGCCCGGCAACAGCAGCGGGAGAAAAATCATTTCCGGCAACCTTGGCCCTGATAATGCTTTCCAGAAAAACAGCCGGCTGGGTTACCTTTGTCTGTGTCAAATCATCCTTGCTGCCCTCAAACATGACATCGGTAATACGCCAACCGAGCAATTCGTTGGCCTGCTCATAAAGTTCTTTTGCCTGCACGTTTGTCTCGTACAATTCCTTGCCCATGCCTTCATGCTGTGATCCCTGGCCTGGAAAAATGTAAGCCTTCATCATTAAAAAATTGATAATTTTCTTGTGGCAAAGATAGATGCTTCAAGAAACTAAGGAGTATTTTTCAATGTTTTTAGCTTCTTTTTCTGTTTTGGCGTCTTTTTGCCCTTGATTTTTAATACTTTGTACAAAATTCAAAAGATTTTACCTTCGCATTCAAATTTGATTTTTTCATGCTCCAATACTTCAAATCAGCACTTGAAGCTGACCATGTCACCTTAATAGCCGTATCCAAAACCCATTCCCCCGAACGTATCATGGAAATTTATTCGCTTGGGCATCGTATTTTTGGCGAGAACAAAGTGCAAGAAATGGCTGATAAATTTGAGGTATTGCCCAAAGATATCGAATGGCACATGATTGGCCACTTACAGCGAAATAAAGTTAAGTTCATTGCACCATTTGTAAAAATGATTCATTCTGTGGATAGTTTAAAACTATTGCAGGAGATAGATAAACAGGCGCTCAAAAACCAACGGCTCATTGATTGTCTTTTGCAGTTTCATATTGCCAGGGAGGAGACAAAATTTGGCCTGAATTTGCAGGAAGCTAAAAGCCTGCTGGAGGATTCTTTGATGTTGGAATTCAAAAATATTCGCATTTGTGGTGTGATGGGAATGGCTTCCTTTTCTGATGATAAAACTTTGGTTCGAACCGAATTCCAAACCTTGCAGTCCATATTTCAACAATTAAAATCGGCTTATTTTAGGGATAAACCGTGGTTCAGGGAGATTTCAATGGGCATGTCGGGGGATTGGAAAATAGCAGTAGAAGAAGGCAGCACTATGGTTCGGATTGGCAGCGCCATTTTCGGCCAGCGATAGCAAGACCAAATATAGGGCCAATACCATTTGTAAAAAAACGTTGCGCTATACATGCCTGCCGTCCGCTGTTTTTGTACCTTTGCGCCCATTTTCATAAAACTCCTTTAAATAATGGCTTTGCAATGTGGTATTGTTGGCTTGCCCAACGTTGGGAAATCCACCCTTTTTAATGCGCTCACCAGTGGTAAGGCACTGGCAGCAAACTATCCTTTTGCGACGAAAGACCCCAACGTAGGGATCATTACCGTTCCGGATGGACGAATGGATAAATTGACAGAAATCGTTGTGCCTCAGCGCACTGTGCCAACTACCGTTGAGATCGTTGACATCGCAGGCCTAATCAAGGGCGCAAGCAAAGGGGAAGGGCTTGGCAACCAGTTTTTGGCCAATATCCGTGAGGTAGATGCCATTGTGCATGTAGTGCGCTGCTTTGATGATGACAACGTGGTGCATGTGGATGGATCCGTCAATCCTGTACGCGACAAAGAAATCATAGACCTTGAACTGGGGCTAAAGGACCTTGAAACCGTTGAAAAACGCATGGACAAAACAGCCAGAGCTGCCAAAGCAGGCAACAAGGAAGAGGTCAGGGCCTTGGAAATATTGACTCAGGTAAAATCACACTTAGAGCAGGGTAGGGTAGTGCGCGAACTTCTCGCCAACATGGAAGAAGATGCCAAAATGCTGGTACAGAAGGACTTAGCCTTACTTACCGCAAAGCCTGTCCTATATGTATGCAATGTGGACGAAAGTGCAATCGAATCTGGAAATGCACATACAGAGGCTTTTAGAAAAGCCGTGGCTGCTGAAAACGCTGAAGTGATTAATATTTGTGCAGGCATTGAGGCCCAAATTGCTGAAATGGACACCCTGGAGGAGCGCAAAGAATACCTGGAAATGATGGGGTTGAAAGAACCCGGCGTAAACAAATTGATCCGTTCGGCATATAAATTGCTCAATTTGATCACCTATTTTACTGCCGGTGAAAAAGAAGTTCGCGCATGGACTGTGCGCAACGGCGCAAAAGCCCCCGAAGCAGCGGGAGTTATACACTCTGACTTTGAAAAAGGCTTCATCCGCGCAGAAGTGATCAAATTTAATGATTTTGTGACTTTGGGCTCAGAGGCAAAAGTTAAAGAAGCGGGGAAAATGGCGGTAGAAGGCAAAGAGTACGTTGTGGTTGACGGCGACATTATGCATTTCAGATTCAACGTTTAACTTATACATCAAACTATGGCTTTTACCACTTACCGCGTTGTTGCAGGGGATACCTTGTTCGGCATCGCCAGAAGATTCAACATGACGGTTGATGAATTAAAATCAGTCAATCGCCTGGCCTCCAACAACTTGAGTGTCGGTCAAACCCTTCAGGTCAAGGGCGCAGGTAGTGGAACCACCCCCTCAGGCGGTGGTGGTATCACGGTGATCAGGCCACAGCAAGGCACTAACACCAATACGGGAAATAGTAGTGGCGACGGCGGTATTACAGTAATTCGCCCACAGCAAGGTGGTAGCACACCTAACCCTGCCCCTGCAGCAGCGGACTATTTGGCGGCGCGCCGTGAATTTACCCCTGAAATTGTAAATGAGGCCAATCGCAGGCGTTTTTTGATGCGCGTGCGATTGCTCAATGGAGGCACCGTTTTGGCTAATATGACGGACAATGTCGCCTCACAGTTTACGGTGTTCCCTAATGGTATTCTCTATCCCGGTCAAAACAAGGCCGAGTTGGATATGGCTACCATCCAATCCTTGGGCGTTACACCTCAGCATGCCGCAGCGCTTCAATATGTTTCAACCCATGAGGGTGGTTTTGATGCCATCAATAGTTATGACAAGGCCATTTTTTCTTATGGGTTTATCCAGTTTGCAGGTGGCATAGCGCAGGGCTCTAGCCTCAGCCGTTTGTTGGCGGGCATGAAGACCAATGTTCCAGGCCTGTTCAACCGGATTTTTCAACGGGTGGGTATTGATGTTTCGGGCAATATCGTAAGCGTACGCAATGAAGCAGGTGCAACACTTACCGGCGACGATGCTTTCACGTACATTCAGCGCACCATTACCCTTTATGGTGCATTTATACAGGCAGGTTTTGAGCCACAACTCATGCGCGAACAAATCCGTTTGGCCAATGACATGTATGTCCAACCGGCGCTGAATTTTAAATTAGACGTCACCTTAGGCGGGCTCCGCATCACAGTGCCCCGCTTGCGTGACGTACTGCAATCCGAAGGAGCACTAACCTGCGTTATTGCTCTTGCCATCAACAAAGGCAGCGGCGGTATGAGCCGCATGGTCAGTCAGGCGATGGCTACTGTTGCCACACAGCGCGGCGCCAATTCCTTGGCCGCCCTGCAGGCCCTTGATGAGCGGGCCATTTTCCAAACCTTGATGAGCCAACAGGCCACAGATACCCGTACCGTGCAGCGCGTACAAGGTGTGATGAATGAGGGCTTGAGCTTTGTGTAAGCCGTTTTTTACCACTTCAGCACTAAAGTTGCCCACATGGAACGGCCAACCCCATTTACACCAGACCCGTGGGTGCGGTAGTCCTGATTAAACAGATTGAGTGCATTGATCTGTATCCCCCAGTTATTTCTGCTATAACCCGTATGTATATTGAGTACTTGCCAACCGTTTGTGCCAGTAGCGGTAATACGGTTGTCATCCTTGTCGCCCTGTGCTAAGCGATCCTGCTTGGCTGCGAAGAGGCATTCCGCACTAAAACTCCAGTTTGAGGGTGAAAATTCAAGGGATATTCTGCCAAACAAAGGGGGAATACGGCGCATAGGCTCACGGCGTGTCAGGTTTTGGCCGTAGGTGTACGTGATACTGCTATTTGCCTGCCAATGGTTATTGAAATGATGTGTCCAGGTGCTTTCAATACCTTGAATATAAGCACGTTCCGTATTTTCTTTTTGATGCAAGGGGTAGCCCTGTATTTTTTGGGTGTCCAAACGCACACGGGCAATGAGGTCACGCAGTTCAGTACGATAGAGGTACAATTCGCCCTTGGTTTTGGGTTTGTTGAATTTATAACCCACCTGAATTTGTGTGGAATGCTCGGGCTTTAGCTTATAATTGGGCGTTTCGTAACGGAAATCCACAATGCCAAGCGTGCCGAGGTCATCAATGTTAGGCGCGCGAAAACCAGTGCCATAGGAAACAAACACATTGGAATGTTGACGGATCTTGTACATGACCGCCGCATTGTGAACCAAAGCAGCTGGCCTGAGAACGGCTTTCCCGATTTGCTCATCTTCTACCGTAATTTTAAAGTAATTCCACCTAAGCCCTGCTGTAAAATGCCATTTGGACGCATCCCATTCATGAAGGGAAAACAAGGCCAGGTTGGACATTTCGGATCCGTCAGGGTATAGGCCGCGCTTGGGATCAGCAGTCCCTGTGCTTGTATTTTGGTCCGTGCGGAGGCTGCCTACCCGGTCATAATACATTTCGGCGCCATGCACTGCCGACCAAGCGCCCCGGTCTGTCTGCAATTGCGCAACGACCCCCGTGCTGCGTACCCGATCTTTTTCAATACGGTTGGTTGCAGAGCCATTTTTCTGACTTTCCCGAACTTCGACCGTGTTTTGCTGGGAAAGCGTAAAGGTCATCTGCTTCCAAATCCCTTTGCGCCAAAGGTGTTCTAAGCGGGCATAACTCAATATCCGTTGCTGTTGATCAAATTTGTTTATGGCAAAATTTTCTAACTTGATCTTGTGGTAAACAGGTACATCATCTTGTTGGACCGTTTGGTGGGCTATCGTCAAGTTGGTTTGACGGCTTAATGCCAGCTTCATTTTTCCATCAAAATCAAGTTCCCTGTAAGCATTGGGGGACTGCAAACCTGTGGTGTCGCCGCCCACCAGATCGCCAAAACGGCGCAAGCTCAGTCCAGCCTCAACGGCAATACGCCGAGCACTGAACCCCTGCTGTATCCGCATACTTTTTTCCATACCTTGAGAGGCACCCCGCAGGGCAACATTGCCTGTCCAAGTTGACTTATCGGCAAAATGTAAGTTGGGCGTAAACGCTTGTATGGTTCCGCCCAAGGCATCCGAGCCATACTGAACTGACCCGCTGCCTGCCAACACCTCTATATTTTGTACCGAAAACAGGTCAATAGTATTAAAATACTGATTAGGGCCATAACGAAAAGTGGCATTGCTCAGGCGAATACCATCAATAAGTAATAAGGTTTGGTTTCCTGTTAGCCCGCGCAAAAACGGTGAGCCACCGCCATGGTTGGTTTTTTGCACCAAAATACCGGGTGTCATGGCCAGTGCTTCCGGGGTGGTACGCATTTGCTGTCGGTCAAATGCATCTTGCCAAAGCGTGTGTATAGCCTCCGGGGTGTTGAATCGGGGCTTGGGGCTTCTTAGGGCGCTGACCACCAATTCGTCTAAGTGGAGTTGTTGGGTAGAGTCGGCCAATGGCTGGTTTTGCGCTTTAGCAAGCAAAGAAAACAGCACTAACAGCAGGGTCAAATTTTTTTGCATACGTTTGTATTTAGGGTAGCAAAGGTAGAGGAGGGCGTTTTAAGTTAAGTTTAATTTATCCCTTGTACACCTTTTAAACAAAAATAATGAAGGACATTCGCCTAAATTTTTTATTGTAATTATGAAACATAGCATCCCTTTTTTGCTTCTTATTGTTTTGATAACCAATTGCAAATCAAAAAAATATTACTCCGAATGGACGGTGAAGGCTCCTGCTGGCAATATGTATTGCAAGATAGATACACAGGGCGAAACCATCTTGCCTAATGGGCGCATCATCAAACCTATGGGGCAAACTGTGCGCATCGCGCCTCACCCTTACGGACTTGCTTTGTCTCCCGATGGAAAGATTGCCATCACGGCCAACTCTGGCAATCGCCCCTTTTCTATTGCCATCATGGAAAACGTATTGTCAGGCCTCCCCAAAGTGCGCCAGGTGCCAGATGGCCCTATGAATGACCCCAATTTATTGGAAGATGTATTCATGGGTTTGGCAGTTACACCCAATAATAAAAATGTATGGGTGTCCGGTGGCATTTCCAATAAGTTGTTTTTGTATGATATTCAGACTGGAGCCAAACTGGATTCTATTCTATGCGCTACTACGGACAACCCCGATGGTTATTTGGGTGACCTTGCCCTGACGCGTGATGGGAAAAAATTGTTTGTTTGTGACCAAAGTAATTTTCGGATTATCGTTGCTGATGCTACACAAAGAAAAGTAATGCACTATGTGAGTGTAGGCCGCTATCCTTTTGGCATTGCGCTGTCACCGGATGAACAAACTGTATATGTTGCCAATGTCGGCATGTTTGAGTATTCTCCCCTTACAGGACTTTCAGAGAATGATTTAAACGCAAAGGCTCCTGCTTTTCCCACTTCGGCATTTGGTTCAAAAGAAATGCGAGAAGGATACAAAAAAGGCGAACTGGATGTGCCGGCGCTTGGCGACCCTAATGTGCCGGAATCATTTTCGGTATGGGCCATCAACGTATCTGGAGAAAAACCCAAGGTTATACATAAAATTAAAACGGGATTTTTGGTGGGTGAAAAAATAGAAGGTATGCCTGCTGTTAGTGGTTCCAGTCCCAATTCCATAGTGGCGACGGAGCAATACGTTTTTGTTAGTAATGGCAACAATGACTGCATTTCTGTAATAGCGCCCAAAGAGGGCAAAGTAGTGCGCAACATATTTCTGAAGCCTTTGGCGCAACTATCCCGCCAACGCGGCGTAATTCCGTTTGGCCTTGCCTTGTCTCCCAATAAAAAGAGTTTGTATGTAGCCGAGTCGGGTATCAATGCCGTGGCTGTAATTGATTTGGCCCGTATGGAAGCGATAGGTCATTTGCCCGTGGGCTGGTTCCCGTCCAAGTTGGCCGTATCACCTGATGGCAAAAAACTCATTGTGGCCAATGCAAAAGGTTATGGGAGCGGCCCCAACGGTGGCTATACCTTTAAGGAAGGCCCTGAAGGTTCCTACATTGGCCATTTGATGCATGGCTCTGTCACTATATTAGACATTCCATCGGATGCTGAATTGCCCAAGTGGACACAGCAGGTGTTGGACAACAATTTTAAATTGGAAGCCACGAACGCTGTGGGCGCGCGCACAAAAGCAGACGGCCCCATACCACTCTACCCTGCTCAATATAAAAGCCCTATCAAGCACATTGTCTTCATTTCCAAGGAGAATAGAACTTATGATGAAGTTTTTGGTCAGGTCAAAAATGGGAAGGGAGACCCTGAAATAGCCCGCTATGGCTATAAACGCAATTTTTCCAACAAAAACAAAACGCAACAAGTACAGGACGCGACTATTATGCCCAACCACTTGGCCTTAGCCCAACGCTTTGGCATATCAGATAATTTTTATGTAGATGCCGATCATTCAGCGGATGGGCATAGATGGTTGGCCAATACCTATCCGAACGAATGGATGGAAACCACGGTGTCAGCAGGCTATGGCGGTCACCGTAATGTAAAAAAGGGCAGCAAAGCCAAAGGGCAGTATGCCTGGACGGGTGGGGCAGGGGCCATTTTTCCCGAGGATTACAATGAGGCAGGCTCTGCATGGGATCATTTCGAACGGAACAAGATCTCGTTTTATAATTTTGGTTTTGGAACTGAAATGGGCAGTAATTTCACGGATTCTACCATGAAGTACTACGGACAAAAGGTATTGGTCAACTTCCCCATTCCAGGACCGCTCTATGGCCGATCTTCTGAAAAGTATGCCACCTTTAATATGGCTATACCCGATCAGTTTCGCGCAGATGTTTTTATAGAAGAATTTAAGGAAAAATGGCTTTCTGGTAAGGAAAAAATGCCACAAGTAATCACCCTTATGCTGCCTCAGGATCATGGAGCAGGCGAACGCCCGGAGGCTGGATACCCTTTTAGGGAGTCTTATATGGCGGACAATGATCTGGCCTTGGGGCGTGTGATTGAATTTCTATCCCATACGCCATATTGGAAAGATATGGCCATTTTTATTACCGAGGATGATGCACAAGATGGCCAGGATCATGTAGATGCGCATCGCAGCCTGCTGATGGTGTGCTCTCCTTGGGCCAGGAAAAATTATGTCAGCCATGTCCACACCAGTTTTGGTAGTATTTATAAGACATTTTGGAATATTTTAGGTGCGCCTTACCTAAATCACTATGATGCTGCCGCCAATGATCTATCCGATCTTTTTGGCACAACACCCGACTTTGCTCCGTATAATGCATTGCCGGTGGATGAAAGAGTGTTGAATCCTCAAAAACTCCTGAAGCCCTTTGATGCCAATTTTAATTGGAAATCACTGCTGGATTCCCCCAAATTGGATAATGTGGAAGATTTTTTAAAGGCACGTAACTAATACATTATCACATTATCACATTATCACATTATCACATTATCACATTAAGTATATGGCCTCAAAATACGATCTATTGGTTATTGGTGGCGGTGTGTTGGGTACTTTTCATGCCTATCATGCGGCTTTGGCAGGTTATAAGGTAGCCTTAATTGATCGCGGAAAAAGTCCACAAGGCTCATCTGTTCAAAATTTTGGCCAGGTTGTGCCTTCCGGAATGAACCTGAAATGGCAAAAGTATGGAAGAAAAAGCCTTGAAATCTATAAAACGATTCAACAGGAATTTGATATTACCGCTCGCCAGAATGGTACAGTTTATATTGCTTCGAATGCAGAAGAACTTATCCTTATAGAGGAGCTGGCTACAATCAATAAGAGCAATGATTATCCATCTGAATTATGGACTGCCCATCAGTGTATGCAACGCTATGAAGGCTTAAAAGCGGATTATTGTATTGCAGGTTTGTTTTTTCCTGAAGAAATAACCCTTGAGCCTCGGCAGGCCATTTCACGGATACAGCAGTATTTGACTGAAAAAAATCTATTGAAAATCTATAATAGTACCCTGATCTGTCATGTTGAGGCCACACAAAACGAATGTGTTGTCAGATCAAGCGACAATCAGGTGTTTTATGCTGAACAGGTATTAATATGCAACGGATATGAGTTTCAGGTACTTTTTCCCTATATTTTTGAGCAGAGTGCCTTGCAATGGGTTAAATTACAAATGATGCAAACCGTTCCACAGCCTACGCAAAAGATCCCTGGCTCTGTGTTGAGTGGTTGGAGTATCAGGCGCTATGAAAGTTTTTCAGAATGCCCCTCTTATGCGGCAGTCAAATCAAAGGAAGATCCGAATAGTTTAGCAAAAAAATGGGGTGTTCATATCTTGTTCAAACAAGCCACGGATGGCTCTATCATTATTGGTGATACACATGAATACATAGATGTGGCAAGCAAGCAAGCTTTTGACAATACACAAAATATGGCCATGAATCAGTTTATGATAGATGAAGCGTTGAATATTTTTGATCTACAGGATGCGACTATACGGGACAGCTGGACTGGAATATATGCACAATGCAAAGGTGCTGATATATTCAAATCTGTTATAGAAGATCGGATACACCTATTGACAGGTATAGGCGGAAAAGGTATGACAGCAAGTGCCGGATATGCCGCTGCCCATTTTATGGATTATATTCGAATTTGATATCAGAACAGTAAACTTTTCATAAGAGCATGTCTGGGATTTTCTGCTTGAGTCAAAAACGAGAGATTTTTTCA
>CAZIKN010000148.1:0-12641 GCA_964539805.1 uncultured Saprospiraceae bacterium
TAATCCCAACAAAAAAAAGCCGCTCTGACGCGGCTTGGTGGTGGAGGATAACGGAATGGAACCGATGACCTTCCCGGCGCAATGCCGGGACGCACCTACAACTGTGCTAATCCCAACAAAAAAAAAGCCGCTCTGACGCGGCTTGGTGGTGGAGGATAACGGATTCGAACCGATGACCTCTTGCATGCCATGCAAGCGCTCTACCAACTGAGCTAATCCCCCTTTTTATCCTTTCTAAAAGTGCTCTTTCAGAAATGGGCCGCAAAGGTGTGAAATATGATTTGAATAATCAAAAAGAAATCGAAAAAAATTTCAACGCCTTATTTGAGTAGCCCCAAGTGGAATCGAACCACTATCTGAAGTTCCGGAAACTTCCATTCTATCCGTTGAACTATGGAGCCTTGCCGTAGCGGGCGCAAAGGTAGCAATTTCTGGCTTAACGTTTATGTTTATTATTAAAGTTTCTTGAGGGCGTGAGAAAGTTCCTGTAATTTTTCTAAAAGCCATTCTCTTTCCACAGTTGGTGCACTTAGTATCTCCGTTTTAAGGTCTTCAAGATCACTTACTTGTACATTTTTTTTCATGCGAATACGTTCTTTTTTTCGAAAAAGGGCAGTGGCCAAGGGGAAAAAGCGTTCGCGTTCTTTTCGAGCTTCTTTTGCCAAGGTTTTATCTCGTTTGATCCGTGTAGAGGTAGCCCTTATCATATTGGCAGGCCCCTCATCTCCAAGCAGGTTTAGTTCATAGCCAATTTTGACATCTAAGGTTGCGGCTATGGAATAAAAGATGATATCATCCAGATCGCCATAGACATAATAATGTGGCAGGGTTGCCGCAGCTTCTTGCCATTTGGACTGCGAAAACCTCAAAACAGCCCAAAACAAGCTGCGAATAATATTGGGGTGGCCAGTCACGCCAATTCGGCCTCCCAAGTCATTGAGCATTTGTTCTGCATCATTAATCAATCCTAGGCTAATGGCAATACGCAGAATATTGTATAGTTGTCGGGCCGGGATTTTTTCTGTAGGTGATACTTCTATCAGTTGTAGTTTTTGCAGGTCAAATAATTTTTTCTTATGCTGTGGATCCTGGCTTCTTCTGGATCTTCTGGCCCAATAGCTTCGAAGGATACTGTAATAATCTCGCCGGCGGCTTTCGGTCGTATCTTTTGACACTGACAAAAGGAGCGTTTCGAGTGAAGTAGCTGCGGCGTCTGCCATTTGCGGATCGGGATCAGTCAGACAACTCAAAAGTTCCGTGTACATCTGAATCACAGGCTGTTGGAAATAATCCTTTTCTTTTAGGTTTTTAAGAATCATCAGTGTGATGTCGCGGTTGTTGTTCAATTTCTCATGTTCCAAAGCATTTTCATCAAATGGATTTTCCTGATTGACATGATGTACCAATCGCGACATCAGGTCCAGTTTTGTGTACAAATAGTAGCGATCCAATGCTTCGATTGTATTCATCAGGTTGCGATCAGACCCTATACGCTCCTGTGTTCCTTCTACTTGTGCCCGTTCCCATTCCAACAAAAACTCATGGTATAGGAGATCATTAAATTCGTACTCTTCGAATTGGCTGATGTCATGCTTTGATTTTAATTCCGACTTCAAGGCTTCATACATAGACATAAAATGCTGATATGTATTAGGTGAACCAGAGGAATCCGAAATGGATTTAAGGTGCAGTCGTTCGCTATGAAAGCGCATTTGAGCCAATTGCTGGCGCGAAGCGTTAAGTAAATCGTTAACACTGCCTGTCTGCTCGGCTTCCTTTTTCCTTGATTTTGTGCCTTTTGAAGCAAAATATTTGAACGTAATAAATTGTTTTACTACGCGCATGAGATGAGCCATAGCTTTTTCCACTTCTGATTTCCCATTTTTTCGCTCTGGAAACAATATAGCGGCAACAGCCTCCTTATCTAAAGCATTATGAACAAAATCAGGATAATAGGCTCTTAGGTATTCAAACAAAGCCACAGTGTCATGATAGCGATTTACGCTATTGAACAGCGGTGACTCTACGAACAATCGTAGCGTTTCAAATTCATCCGGATCCAAAAGGCTCAGGGTGTGGATTAATGGACTATGTTGCATTTTGGATTATTGATTGTGGGTTAAGTAAGCCGATAACCGTTCAAAAACTCCTTTGCGGTCATTCGTTTTTTGCCTTCCATTTGAAGTTCAAGAACAGAAACATAGCCATCCGCTGTGCGGATATTCAACCATTGTTTTCCGTCAGAGAAGAATGCGCCCGTAGCATATGTTCCCGGAATGGCATTTTGCGCGTCTGGTAATGCTGTGCGATAAATTTTAACGTGTTTGCCATCCAGGATCGTCCAGGCTGTTGGATAAGGGCTCAGGCCTCGCACGAAATTGTGTACTTGTTGGCTTGTGGCCTCAAAATTGATCTTACAAGTTTCTGTAAAAATCTTGGGCGCATGTGTGGCCTCCGAATCCGGTTGTGCTTGAGGAACTAATTGGCCCAACTCCAGTTTTCTAACGGTTTGCAGCAACAATTCCGCTCCAGCCATCATCATACGATCATGAAGTTCGCCGGCTGTTTCATCCGGACCAATGGCCAGGCGAACCTGATCCAGCATGTCACCCGTATCAATTTCGTGCTTGAGCAAAAAAGTAGTGAGGCCTGTTTCCTTTTCACCATTTATGATAGCCCAATTAATAGGTGCCGCTCCGCGGTACTTGGGCAGGAGTGATCCATGAACATTCAAAGTGCCCAAGCGCGGCATATTCCAAACTGATTCAGGCAACATCCGAAATGCTACAACAACCTGTAAATCAGCGTTATAAGACTTTAAATGTGCTAAAAAATCAAGATTTCGCAATTTCTCGGGTTGTAAGACATCCAACCCTTTGGATAGGGCAAATTTTTTAATGGCCGATTGCTGAATACCCTGTCGGCCTCCGGGCTTGTCCGGTGCAGTAACTACAGCAGGTACATCATACCCGTTTTCCAATAAAATAGAAAGGGAGGGCACCGCGAAATCGGGGGTTCCTAAAAAAATGATCCTCAAAGTGTTATAGGTAGATTATACGTGATCTGTTTATGGGAATAAGGCAGTAATGACAAAGCTTGCAGCAGAAATACACTTCTGCTACAAGCTCCTTTGATATCTTTTAGTAAGAGTTTACCTGTAGGTTACGGATATAACCGGTGTAAGCACTTGCATTGCTATGATTGGACGTACCGATGCGCGTATCACCACTACCACAGGGTGCTATGTCAAACTGCACATTTTTTGCGCTGATTACCTGCCCGTTCAGCAACATTTGGGCTGTTCCGTTTGCATACTTGAGCTGCACGGTGTTCCATTGTCCGGTTGGAAACTTGACACCCGTGGAGGTTCTGTCGGCATTGTTCACCAGCATGGCCAAGGATCCATCAGCATCCATTTCTGCTCCAAACCAACGACAGCCCGTGCCTATAACAATAATGGGCTGCCGCTGAATGTTTGTGGTATAAAATTCGAAGCTGATCATAAAATTACTCATGTTTAGTCCTTGAAGCGCCGGAGCCAGCATGGCATTGCCGTATGGATCTGCCCCTCCGCTGTTGCCTGGGCACCAAAGAGCATTACTTTGGAAAGTGGCTTTATTGGTAGCCACTGCCTGTTGCTTGCCTGTTACATCATTGGCGCTGTTATTCAGGGGCCATGATGCAATAAGGTTAGAATTGACGGTTTTCCAGCCGTTCATCTCACCTGGCGTCACAATACGCTCGGCTGGGCGCGGGTTGAAGCCGGTATTGGGTTTTGTTTTTTTATCCTGATGGGTTCCGTTTTGGGGTTCTGGCTCTTTTTCTGCTACCACCAAGGCTTTTTTAACAGGTGTGGCTATTCCATCACTATCTATGTAAAAATATTTGTTTTCAGTCTCCTTGCAATACACCGGCCCGTACTTGGGATGCTCTACGCAAAGCTCGTAGCCATCTGCGATCAACTGTTTTTTGGTGCTTGTAATGTTGGCCTGTTTCCTTTCGGCGTCGCTCATCTCTTTGGTCGGTTTTGCCTCCTCTTTGGGAACTTCGGGTTTTTCCTGGGGCTTTACGGGCTCTTCTTTGGGTTTTGCGGGTTCTTCTTTGGTCTTGTTGCTTTCAGGGGTTGTCTTGCCATTGTTGCTATTGGAGCCGGTAGTATTGCCCTTGTTGTTGGTTTGTCCCGCCTGTTTAGTGCCGGAGCTATTGCCGGTGTTTTTATTGCCCTGTCCCTGGTTGTTGGGCTGGGTATTGTTTTGGCCCTCCGTTTTGGGCGTCTTATCATTCTTTTGTCCCGTATCTGTATTGATTGGGGTGGCGAGGCTCGGTAATTTTTTGTTGGGTGTTTGGGCTAAAGTTGCCACTGTGGTTCCCAAGAAGGCGATGATGCCGACAAAAAAACAGGTAAATAAATTTTTCATGACGAAAAGAAAATTGTTAAAAAATTAATTGTTGTATCGTGTTATCAGTTGTTTGTAACGGGATTCATTGGTATGTTCAAAAATACCTGGCTCTTGATCATGTTCCCACAAGGGGAAATGTTTTTTCATGGACAGTTCAATATTGTGATAAAAACACTCTACATCGTTCAGTTTGGAGCAACATTGAGCCAAAGTCACATAGGCCTGCGCAAAATTTGCATCTAAAAGGATGGCTTTGATTGCATCATTCTTGGCGTTGGCGTATTCTTTCTGGTTAAACAGGGCATCCGCCCTTGCATTATAATATTTTGCGTTGCTTTGCTGGAGGTTAATGGCCTTGGTAAAGTTAAAAATTGCCTTGTCATACATCCGCTGCCTGACATGGTTTATCGCTTCCTTATAATATGCCTCTGCATTTTCAGTAGAGTCTCTAATGGTCATTTTTGGGGGTGCTGGATCCGTTTTTACCACCTGACTATGATCATCTTGTATAAATTGGCGATAACCCAACCAGCCCAATGCCAAAAGCAAACTCAGCAACAGCAATGCAGGCCATAACGACCTTGAACCGTTTTTTGACCAATCCGGTTCCATCTCTTTAAAACTTTCAAGCAGATGCTGTGCGCGATCCAACACGTTTTTTTCGTCAAAGCTCATTTGACTGACTTCATCAATGAGCAGTAACACGCCTTTTTTTATTTTTGCAAATGCCTGATTAGCTTCTACTTGGGTGATCAGGCCCTGGCTCAAATTGCGCTCGGCATCCGTCAGATTGGACTGAAGCAAAAGGGCGTCATTGAACAGGGTTTGATCCCGGGACTGGAAAAAATCAGATAATATTTGAAGCGAGACCTTAATACGGCCCTCGGCAATCAATTTTTTTAAGGTGTTTGAAAATACAGTGGACATGATTAAAAAACAAGATGTCTTAACTTTACCGCACAAATATAAATCTAAAGCAGTTAAGATGTTTTCAACAATTTTTGCAATTACTTCCAAACGCTGTCGCAAAATGCATTTTTGCCCGGTCCGGGCAGGCATTTTTGCTTTATTGGTGTTGGGTTCGGAAGGGGCCTGCGCACAGCATATCATTCCGGCACAATACAAGATTTTTCGCGAAACAAAATCCGGGCTTCTTGATAACAGGCTGGGCAAGTGGGGCCGAAGCAACCACGCTGATTGGCTACTGTCCGGAAATCTTGCTTCACCAAGAAGTAGTATGCTGACTTTGCCTCGCTTTTCTGCCGAAGAACTGCCAATATTTTGCAAAATAGAGCACAAAATAGGCAAAAAAATGACTATGCCCTTAAAGTTTCGCCTCGGTTCAGTGGATTATGTGGATTGGTTGGAAGGCAAACCAGGACATTGGGGCTATTAATTTTGGCTTTCATTGGCAAAAATTGCTTATTGTTTCCCACATACCAATCTTTTGCTGCGTCTTTGTGGCATCAACGGGTTGATCCCATGTTTTATTTGCTTATCACCATAAATACTTTTTATGTTCATTAAAAAATTACTACCCTTATTACTCCTTAGCAGCGCATATTCACTCCTAAATGCACAGGTCAGGATTAATGAATATTCTGCAGCCAATTGGAAGCAGTTTTATGACAATCACAATGACCATGAAGACTGGATTGAACTTTACAATGGCGGTACCGCTCCCGTAAATATCAGTGGCTACTGGTTGAGCGATGATCCGGCAGAGGTGAAAAAATTTGAATTCCCTGCTGGCACAATATTGGCCGCAAAGTCATTTATGCTTGTATGGTGTTCAGGCAGAAACAAAGTGGAGGGACAGGATGTCCACACCAATTTTCGCCTTACCCAAACACGTAACACACCTGAAATCATTGTTCTTTCCAATCCCTCTGGCAGCGTGTCAGACAAGATAGAACTGAATAAAACAGCCGTGCACCAATCGCGATGCAGAACCACAGATGGTGCTACGAGCTGGGCCATTTGCGTAGAGCCTTCTCCCGGCGAAAGCAACAATGGAACAGAGCAGTACACCCGTTTTGTGGACAGGCCAGATATGGACAAAGCAGCTGGTTTTTACACCAATGAAATTAGTGTAGCCATAGATACGGACGAGCCCAACGGGGTTATTCGCTACACCCTGGATGGCACTGAGCCCACCCAACAATCACCCATATATGCACAACCCATCAAAATCACCCAAACCACGGTATTAAAATCCCGTGTTTTCAGCCCTGATCCGAAAGTACTGCCCAGTTTTGTGCGCTACAACACCTATTTTATTAATGAGAAATTTAGCTTTCCCGTATTCTCTATTGCCGCCGACTCACTGATTGAACTGGCTGAAGGCAACAAAGAAATACGCCCTATTGGTTCAATTGAATTTTTTGGCACAGACCAGTTGCGAAAAAACGCTTCATACGGAGAATTGAACTCACATGGTCAGGATTCATGGGTTAACGATCAGCGCAGCCTCGACTGGATCAGTCGCGACGAAATGGGCTATTCGCGTGCCATCGGTGAAAAACTGTTTGCTTCTTCAGAGCGCGATTCATACCAACGACTGATATTCAGGGCTGCCGGCGACGATAACTATCCGGCCACAGATGAGCCCCACCATGATGGTTCCTGCCATTTGCGGGATGATTATGTGCAAACGCTGGCCCAGCGAGGTGGATTAGCCTTAGACGTTCGCTCCAGCGAGCGCTGTATCGTGTTTCTAAATGGTAAATATTGGGGCGTGTATTCTATCCGCGAAAACCCGGATGATCATGACTATACTGAATTTCGTTACGGTCAGGGTAAATATGACATTCAATATCTGTTGACCTGGGGCGATACCTGGGCAAAATATGGTGGGCAAAAAGCGCATGATGATTGGAACGGTCTCCGTCGCTTTATTTTAGGAAACGACATGAGCAAGCCTGAAAATTATCAAAAAGTAAAAGACTCTATAGATGTGATCAGTATGATTGATTATTTTTTGGTCAATTTAAATGTTGTCGCATCAGATTGGCTCAACTACAACACGGGTTGGTGGCGTGGCCTCAACCCTCAGGGCGGGCATAAAAAATGGGGTTATATCCTTTGGGATCTTGATGCCACCTTTGATTATTATATCAACTATTCAGGTGTGCCAAATACCCAATATAATGCTGACCCTTGTGATCTTGAACAAATATCAGATTATGTTGAAAATGATTTCTTTGAAGGATTGGACATTGATACCTGCATAACTGTTGGGGTGCCGCCTGATACCTTTACGTATTGCCTTAAACCCGATGGCAAACACCAACTGATCATCCTCAAACTAATCAGGGAAAATCCTGAATTTCGCCAATTGTATTACAGTCGCCAATCAGACCTGACAAACACCGTATTTTCATGTGAAAACATGACAAAATTGTTTGATGAAATGGTAGCAGTATTGGAACCTGAAATGCAACGACATATCAAACGATGGGGCGGCAGTATCAACGAATGGCAGAGCAATACCAATAAAATGCGTGATTTTATCCAATTGCGCTGCAAGTATTTCAATGACGGCATGACAAATTGCTACTCGGAATTATCCGGCCCCCATGTAGTCACCCTGATCGTAGAACCTCCCGGCTCAGGTGAGATCAAGTTCAATACCCTTGACCTAAAGCAGTTCCCCAATGTAGGCCAGTATTTTGAGGGTATGGATCATTTTATGTCTGCAAAAGCAACGGGCAATTTAACCTTTAACCGCTGGATCAGCAAATCAGGAAGCAGTATTTTCCCAAATGCCCAAAACGCCGCCGTGACTTTAAACATAACTGGCAATGACACCATTGTCGCAGTTTTCGGTCCGGTTAGTAGCAGTTGGCAGGCTGACAATGGCGTGAGGCTCTCTGTATCCCCTACTTTAGTACATGACAGGATAAATGTAAGCTTCAACTTGCCGGAAGCCATGCCCGTGAACATACGCCTTCTTGACGCATTGGGCAGGCAAGTAGCTCAATGGCAACCAGATGGTCAGTTAGGGCAATCAAGTTTGAATTTGGATATTAGCAATAACCATGCACCCGGCGTTTATTTTCTTGAATTCATGGCGGGAGGCCAACGGAGCACAACCCGTTTGATCCTAACGTCCCCCAAGTAACGATATAATACTACAGGGTGAAATGTCATAAATGCACCTTCATGACATTTCACCCTCCAAACTTGCTTTTCACCTGCCCAAACGCTTCGTTTCCTCTATAATAAGTCAAAAGATGCCATTTGACTTTGATTTTTGGAGCATGAAAAAAATGCTCCTAATACTCGCATTAACTGCACCTGTTCTCACCTTCGCCCAAAAAGAAGAAAAAGCCGAGAAGGCCATAAAAGCCGTAATCAACCAATTTTTTGAAGGCATGTCAAAAGGGGACACTGTTCTTTTAAAGGGTGCCTGCACTGAATCCCCGGTACTTCAAACCTTTATGGCAGACAAAGAAGGAAATATGAAAATCTTTACAGAGGACTTTAAGGAATTGGTTTCCTTTATAGGTGCCCCTACTACCAACAAATACCTTGAAAAGATTGAGTATAAGGAGATTATGGTAGAGCAATCTCTAGCAAGCGTTTGGACACCATACAAGTTTTACCTCAATGGCAAGTTTTCGCACAGTGGTACCAACTCCTTCCAACTGATAAAAACGAGTGCCGGATGGAAAATTCAGTACATAATTGATACCCGTCGAAAAAAATAAGCGCATTTTTGCGGCTCGATGCGGCTTTCAGTCATAATTGTCAATTACAATGTACGCTATTTCCTTGAGCAGGCCCTGCTCAGTGTGCGTCGTGCCATGCGCAATATAGAGGGTGAGGTATGGGTGGTGGACAACAATTCAGTGGATGACTCCGTGCGTATGGTGCAGGAAAAATTCCCTGAAGTACATTTGATTGCCAACAAGAACAACCCCGGGTTTGCCTTTGCAAACAATCAGGCCATACAAAAGAGCCAGGGTGAATTTGTGCTGCTCCTAAATCCTGACACTCTGGTCGAAGAGGATACATTTGACAAGTGTTTGGCATTTATGGATCAACATCAAGATGCAGGCGCCTTGGGCGTCAAGCTCATTGACGGCAGCGGTAAATTTTTACCGGAGAGCAAACGTGGTTTCCCTTCACCCTGGGTGGCTTTTTGCAAGACCTTTGGCTTGTCAGCGCTGTTCCCCAAAAGCAAATTTTTTAATACTTATTACCTTGGCCATCTTCCCGAAAACGAAACCAATTCCGTAGATGTGCTGGCCGGCTGTTTTATGTTCATCCGAAAGGCAGCCCTTGATCAATCGGGCATGCTTGACGAGGCATTTTTTATGTATGGCGAGGATATAGATCTTTCGTGGAGGATTATTGAAGCCGGCTATAAAAATTATTATTTGCCAGAAACAAAAATCATACATTACAAGGGAGAAAGTACTAAAAAAGGTAGCCTGAACTATGTCCGTACCTTCTATCAGGCTATGATTATTTTCACACAAAAGCATTTTAGTGGAAGCAAGGCAGGCCTTTTTATCCTGATGCTGAAAGGTGCGATATGGTTAAGGGCTGGCATAACGTTAGCGCAGAACATCTGGCGTCAGTTATGGCTTCCTCTTGCGGATGCCGTTATGATTTACATTGGTCTGGTTATACTTAAGGATTTTTGGGCCGTCTATTTTTACAAAAACCCTCACTATTTCAAGCCCTTAGTACTTTGGTTCAACTTCCCTTTATACATTTCTATTTGGTTAGGTTCGGTATGGTTAAGCGGCGGTTATGATACTCGATATGATCTGCCCCGTTTGTTGCGCGGATTAGGCGTAGGCACACTATTGCTGATGGCTGTTTATGGCTTGTTGGATTTGGATTACAGGCCCTCTCGGGCACATTTGTTGTTAGGCGCGTTATGGGCGGTTGCTGTAACTTTGAGTTTGCGTTTGATCATGCATTTTATCGCATACCGAAATTTTCGTATCGGAAAGGATCATATCAAAAACCTCATTATTATTGGTTCGGCAGATGAAAGCGAACGGGTAATGCAGTTATTGAAACAAGTGGGTGTAAATAAAAGCATCATTGGCTTTGTACATGAAGAAGCTTCCTCATCACACAAGCCGGGCCTTTCTATTGCAAATCAATTCAGCTTGTTGGGAGAGTTGACTCAATTAGAAGAGATAGTACGCATTTATCGTATTGATGAGGTGATCTTTTGCTCAAAAGACCTTAGTGCCCGTGCCATTATGGAGTGGATGACCCGCCTTGGTCCTCATATAGCTTACAAAATAGTGCCAGAGCATAGTTTAAGTATCATCGGCAGCAGTAGCAAAAACGAACCAGGCGAACTCTATACCATTGATATTCAATACAATATTGCACAAACAGGCAGGCGCAGAAGCAAGCGAATTTTTGACCTGTTGCTATGTTTGCTATTGCTGATTTTTATCCCATTTTGGTTGATATTTTCACCCAAGAGGTTTGATTTTATCTTCAATTGGATACCCGTACTAACAGGAAACAAAACATGGGTTGGGTATGCATCAACAACAGAAAAATTGTCTTTGCCCATTATTAAAAAAGGTGTTTTTACGCCGCTCAATAGTATTTCAGTCCACCAAGCGGATGATTCTACCATCGCAAGATTGAATTTTTTATATGCCAAAAACTGGGATATTTGGCAAGATATAGAAGCCATAGTAGGTTGGAAAAGATAAGTTTTTATAAAAAAATAGAAACAAAAGATACAAGCATACTATTTTCCACTATACCTTTCGCCATGAATTTTGAATCAGCAAGGCTTCACTTGGAAAAAGATGAACGCTTTATACCTGTTTTGCGGCAGGTAAACTTACCTGAAACCGCTGCTTCTGGCCGAATCTATTACGACCTCCTGGAATCTATTGTATCACAGCAGCTCAGCGTCAAAGTTGCTGATATAATATTCAAACGATTTATATCGTTATTCCCGGATCATTACCCACATCCAGAGCATGTTATCAGCATGGATTATGAACTTTTAAGAAGCATAGGATTATCAAATCAAAAAGCCGGATATATTCAGAATGTAGCGCATTTTGCCACCCAAAACAACCTTGAAACAATAGACTGGTCAGCCATGACGGATAACGACATACTAATTTTCTTAACCCAAATAAAAGGTGTAGGAAAATGGACGGTGGAAATGCTACTGATGTTTTCATTGGGCAGGCCAGATGTGTTCCCCGTTGATGATCTGGGCATTCAACAAGCCATGATCAAATTGTTCAACATAGAAGAAACAGGAAAATCCTTAAAAACAAAAATGATTGAACTGGCCGAACCCTGGCGGCCATATCGCACTATTGCTTGCCGCTATTTATGGCGCTGGAAAGATGCGAGATAATCAGGTTATTATTCACCATTTATTTTAAATTATGAAAATTAATGATCCGCGTTATCCGATAGGAAAATTCGAATATGGCAAATCTTACAGCCTTGATGATACACGCAAACACATTCGCTCATTAGCCCGCTTCCCTAAAGACCTAAAAAACACCCTAAAAAAATTAGATCGTTCCGACCTCGATAAAGCCTACCGCAAAGGTGGCTGGACCGTCAGACAGGTAGTGCACCACCTTGCCGACAGTCACATGAATGCTTATATACGTATGAAAATGGCTGTTACAGAACCTACCCCCGTCATAAAACCTTATGATGAGAAGCTCTGGGCCGAGACAGAAGATGGCAAATTCAGCGCCATTAAGCCTTCCTTAAAATTACTTAGTTCACTACACCATCGCTGGACTACCTTTTTGGAATCTTTAGATGAAGAGTCCTTAGAAAAAGGTTATTATCACCCTGCATCCAAGCGCACTGTCTTGTTACAAGAAGCCATTGCACTATACCATTGGCATTGCCAGCATCACCTCTCACACATTAAAATTGTGACTGGTGATGTAAAAGTTGAAGATACTAAAAAGTCTGACAAAAAAACAGACGCAAAAAAAGTAACCGACGCTATCAAAGGCAATGATCAGGAAACTGGCAGCAAGACAAGCAAAAAAGGGACCCAAGCACCCGCCAAGCCCAAAAAAGAAAAGGCCGCAGCAAAGCCCAAAAATGACGGGCCCAAAATGACGCGCGAGCAAGTCCTCGAAAAGGCTCGCGCCGCCCGTGCAGCCAAAAAAGCCGCAGAGGCACCCGCACAAGCGCCCGCCAAGCCTAAAAAAGAAAAGGCCGCAGCAAAGCCCAAAAATGACGGGCCCAAAATGACGCGCG
>CAZIKN010000149.1:0-12562 GCA_964539805.1 uncultured Saprospiraceae bacterium
GGGCGGGGTCAGGTCGCGAATCGCGATGGTCTGCGTGTGCTGTGTGGAGTTTCCGCAATTGTCCGTTGCCGTCCAGGTACGCGTTATGGTGCTGTTTTGGGGGCAAGTGCCCGGAGCAGTATTTTGGCTTAATGTTACTTGCGGGTTAGGGTCTCGGGCATCGGTTGCGCTGAGGGTAGGTGCCGTGGGCACCGGGTCATTGCAACTGATGGTGATATTTTGTGGCAGAGGCAGATCAAATACGGGCGGCACATTATCTCCTGCCCCTACATTGGCCGCCTCAGTATCCGTACAGGCACTTGTGTTACCTGCATCTCTTGCACGGGCGGTATAATTGCCTGGAGCAAGGTTGTTAAAGGTATTGGTCAAAAACCAGTTGGTCCCATTAATAGAATATTCAATAGCGCCCACGCAAGCTGGGCATGTAGCAGCAATGGTCAAGGTACCGTTGTTGTTTCCGGGGCAGGTTTCGGGGGTTGTAGTGGCGGCAGTTATGTTCAAGCCGCAGGCGGCGCTACTGCAGGCACCCGGGTCGGTGAGTGCCTGGTTGAAGAGGCAGGTACTATTGCTGACATCCTGAATGCTCAGGCTGACATTGCCATTGCCCGCAGCGCCATTTTGCATACGAAACTGTGTGGCATTGCCATAAGGGACATTGGTAGCAGGGTCGCCATTGAGCAGGGTGACAGTGCCGGGTGTTCCGGTTACATTGTATCCTGAACCCAATGCCGTACCGCTCGGGTTCAGGCTAAAGGTAATATAATCATCCGATGGCAATGAAGGGGTACCATTGTCATTGCAGGCTACAGCCGTGAGGCCGCTTGCTGTGATGGCACATACGGCGGCACAAGAGCCCGGGTCTGTAAGGGTGCCGGAAGCGGTACATGCGCTGTTTTGTGCATCGGTGACCGTCAGGCTTACATTGCCTCCACCCGCAGAGCCATTTTGCATACGGAACTGCGTAGCACTTCCATAAGCGATATTGGTGGCCGGGTTGCCATTGAGGAGGGTTACGGTGCCGGGTACTCCCGTTACGTTGTAGGCTGTACCGATTGCACTTCCTGTTGGATTTAGTGAAAAGGTTATATAATCGTCAGCGGCATTGGCCGGGGTTCCATTGTCATTGCAGGCCAGGTCAGCAAGGCCAATACCTGTAAGGCTACACTCACAGATGGACGTATGCATGCCTAATCCGGTGAAATTGTCCAAAGCAAATTGGTCCCACTCCGAGCTCGGATCAAACGCATTGTTGCCAATCACATCGCCTTCGCGGATGGTGAATTTGCGCCGCAAATCGGAATCCAAAGTGGTGATGCCATTGGAAGTCCAGCCTGTTCCGGGGTCAACGCCTATTTGGCCAAACACATCAAGGGTGGTAGTACCTTTTACCAATTCAATGGCATCATCACCATTGAAAGTCAAGGAGCCGGAGGTTTGATTGGCTACGGCCAGAATGGCGGCAACAGAGGAAGGATTGGCAATGACGTGGCGGCCATAAGGCGCGATGCTGCCTGTAAGCCCAATCGTACTGCCTGCAGTTGAGTTACCATTGAAATACAATTTCAGGGAATAATTTCCTGTAAGTGTAATTGTGGCATTTGTCGGGTTATAGATTTCTATGACCTTGTTATTACTGGCTCCTTCTAAGTATTCAGAAATGAACAAGTCCGCACAGGGAGGAGGAGCGGGTGCAAAGGCATACACCCTTGAGGCCGACATGCCAATGCAGAGCATGGCCGACAGAAGAAAAATAAAAAAATGGTTGTAACGTGTAAACGACAACTTCATGAGAGATAATTTGTGCTTCGGATACTTTACAGCTGTCATCAGGACATGTTCGGTTGGTGAACAGGCAATTGGGAAATCCAAATGTCAGCGCAAAATAGCAAAAGCCAATTAAACGACGGTGAAAGCGATAGCCGCCGCTAATAGCAGGGATTAAAGAACAAGGGACAAAAGTAGAATTTTTTATCGGTAAAAGTGTAGCTAAACAGCGCAAATTTGTTGAAAAATTAGCTTTAGTAACTATAAAATAATAAGCTCACGATTCAGGGTAAATACATTTGGTTCCAAACGACTATCTTTTGAGGCATGACCAAAATGAAAAAGCAAGTAAACCTTGCTTTTAAATGACGGGAACCTGCGAAGCAGACGCAACGCTATGCAACGAAAAAGATAGGAAGTATGGGGCCAAAGGGATTAGCATCAATCGGGAAGTTATTGTTTTATCGTTACTTATGCCTTGGGCTTGACAATCAATTGCCAAAAGGCCAAAATCATACTTACCAGAGACAATATAGCACCCGCCAAAAAGGGTGCGCCGGGGAAATAATGTGCGGTATCTTTCATGGCATAATAAGAGAACAGATTGGCCATCAACAAAGGGCCAACGATAGCGGTCACTGCAATCAAACTGGTAAGTGCGCCCTGTAGTTCGCCCTGCTCATTGGCAGGCACCTGATTGCTCATAATGCCCTGCAACGCCGGGCCAGCAATACCGCCCATGGCAAAAGGCACCATGTAGGCATACATCATCCACCCCTCCGTGGCAAAAGCAAAAAACACAAAGCCAAGGGTGTAAAATCCGAGACCAACATACACGGAACGGGAGGTGCCCAGGCGAGGGATAATAACCCTGGTCAGCCCTCCTTGCACAATACCCACCATTAGCCCCACAAAAGCCAGGGAGAAACCTACCTGACGCTCATCCCAGCCAAATTTTTCCATGGTGATGTATGTCCAGGTACTTTGATTGGCGTGCCCAGCGATGTAAATACACACTAAGGAGCCTACCAGCCCCAGTATGACCGGATACTTTCTCAGGCGCAAAAGGGAACTCACCGGATTGGCCCGCCTCCAGTTAAAAGGTCGGCGATTCTCAGGGGCAAGTGACTCAGGCAGAATGAAATAGCCATACAGCCAATTGAGCAGGGCCAAGCCAGCCGCCACAAAAAATGGTGCGCGTACCCCAAAATAATTGGACACCAACCCTCCGATGACCGGCCCTATGATAAAGCCCACACCAAAAGCAGCACCGATAATGCCAAAGTTCTGCGCTCTTTTTTCCGCAGGGCTTATGTCCGCAATGTAAGCCATTGCCGTGGTCATAGTGGCACCTGTTATGCCCGCTAAAACGCGCCCAACAAAAAACCATCCTAGCGTGGGTGCCAAACCGGAAATGATAAAATCAACGCCAAAAGCAAACAAAGAGGCCAAAATAACAGGCCGACGCCCAAAACGGTCGCTCAACCCGCCAATAATAGGGGAAAAAACAAACTGCATACCCGCATAGGTGAACATCAGCCAACCACCATACTGAGAGGCTCCGCTCAATCCATTGCCCGCAAATCCTTCAAGCAATTTGGGCACAACTGGAATGATCAAGCCAAAGCCAATCACATCAATCAATAGCGTAATGAATATGAAGACCAAGGCTGGGGTTCGTGATTGCAACATAAAAACAGTTTGTTTTAACAGGACGCGAAGGTAGTGTTTTTTTTGTTTGGCAAAACAAAGAAAATGTTTTAAATGCTTGAAGTAGTTTGAACTGGCCAAAATGAAGCTTGTTTCCCTTTAAAGCACATCTGTAGCGCAATCAAGAAAACCCCGGACCAGCCCTCTTGCCGTGCCTGCCATTTTGGCACACAACAGGCGGTTTTCTGCAATGGAACGAAATATGCAATAAGCCATCTTTCGCCAAAAGCGAAGCATCGCACTGTGTATTAATTTGTACCTTTGCATGCCAAATGCCCATAAGGCATTTTCAACACTGCCATTACCTCATTATCCTAATTCAACATCGTGTTCGGATTTTTTAAAAAACTCTTAGGCACTAAGCAGGATCGCGACCTGAAAAAATATCAATCTACTGTTGCTGAAATTAACGACTATTTCCAACAGTATCAAAGCCTTAGCAATGATGAATTGCGCAGCAAAACCCTTGATTTCCGTGCCCGAATCAAGGAATACCTTTCTGATATTGACGCAGAAATTGAAAAGGTAAACCAACAGGCTATCCAGTCAGAGGATGTACATGAGAAAGAAAAACTCTTCAAAGAAGTGGATGAATTGCGCAAAACGCGTGACCAATCCCTTGAGGAGATTCTCTTGAACATCCTGCCGGAAGCCTTTGCGGTTGTTAAAGAAGCCAGCCGCCGCTTGGCCCAAAATGAAGTTTTGGAGGTTACGGCTACGGATCATGATCGCAATCTGGCTGCCAAACCTGACAAAAAGTACGTCACCATTGAAGGCGAAAAAGCCTACTGGAAAAATAACTGGACAGCAGCTGGCGGCGATATCACCTGGAACATGGTGCACTATGATGTGCAACTGATCGGCGGTATGGTGCTGCACGATGGCAAAATTGCAGAAATGGCCACAGGTGAGGGTAAAACCTTAGTGGCCACTATGCCTGCTTACCTCAATGGCGTGGCCGGAGAAGGCGTGCACATGGTAACCGTGAATGAGTACCTCGCACGCCGTGACCAGGAATGGGTAGGCCCGCTCTATGAGTTCCTTATGCTTACCGTGGATTGTATTGACAAATACCGCCCGCACTCTGCTGAGCGCGTAGCTGCTTATCGTTCAGACATCACCTTTGGTACCAACGCTGAATTTGGTTTTGATTACCTGCGTGATAACATGGTCATCAGCGCTGATGAATTGGTACAGCGCAAGCACCATTTTGCCATTGTGGATGAGGTGGACTCCGTTTTGATTGACGATGCGCGGACACCACTCATTATTTCCGGCCCCGTTACCCGTGGGGCAGAAGATCAGGAATATGTAGAACTGAACCCCAATGTGGCCCGCTTGGTACAAGAGCAGACCCGTTTGGCAGGTCAATTCCTTGCAGAAGCCAAGAAAAAGATAGAAAGCGGCGATGTAAACGCAGAAGAAGGTGGCGGCGGCATGGCGCTTTTGCGTGCGCACCGCGCCTTGCCCAAATCACGCCCGCTCATCAAATTTTTGAGCGAAGAAGGCATGAAAGTTCTATTACAAAAAACAGAAAATGTCTATTTGCAAGAGAACCAAAAGCGTATGCCCGAGGTGGATCGCGAATTGTATTTCCATATTGATGAAAAGAACCGTTCTGTAGAATTAACAGAAAAAGGTATAGAATACATGGCGCGTTTCAATAATGATCCGCATTTCTTTATCATGCCTGATATTGGATCCGAGTTGGTCAAGATTGATCGCGATGATAGTTTGAACCATGATGAAAAAATAGAAGCCAAAGAGCGCCTGTCACAAGATTTTGGCATAAAAAGCCGCCGCGTACATGCTATACAACAACTATTGAAAGCCTATACACTTTTTGAATTGGACAATGAATATGTTGTATTGGAAGGAGAAGTAAAAATAGTTGATGAGCAGACAGGTCGTATCATGGAAGGTCGCCGTTATTCTGACGGCTTGCACCAGGCCATAGAGGCCAAGGAAAATGTAAAGGTAGGTGAAATAACACAAACTTATGCCACCATAACCTTGCAGAACTATTTCCGTATGTTCCATAAATTGGCGGGCATGACGGGTACAGCCGAAACAGAAGCCAAAGAACTTTGGGATATTTATAAATTGGACGTAGTGGTTATCCCAACCAATCGCCCCATTTCACGCAAAGACCATGAGGACCTCGTGTATAAAACCAATCGCGAGAAATTCAATGCCGTCATAGATGACATCATCAAATTGCGGGAAGCAGGCCGCCCTACCCTCGTGGGTACTACTTCGGTGGAGATTTCAGAACTGCTCAGCCGTATGCTCAAAATGCGCGGCATTGACCATAACGTGTTGAATGCCAAGCAACACCAGCGCGAAGCCGAGATCGTGGCAGAAGCAGGGCAAGCAGGCAAAGTGACCATAGCCACCAACATGGCGGGCCGTGGTACGGACATCAAACTCGGCCCCGGTGTAAAAGACGCAGGAGGCTTGGCCATCATCGGTACCGAGCGCCATGAAAGCCGCCGTGTGGATCGCCAGCTGCGCGGCCGTGCGGGCCGTCAGGGGGATCCCGGAAGCAGCCAGTTCTATATTTCATTGGAAGACCAATTAATGCGTCTATTCCAAAGTGATCGTATAGCAGGACTGATGGATAAAATGGGGCATAAAGAAGGTGATGTGATACAGCATAGTATGGTCACCAATTCTATAGAGCGCGCACAGAAAAAAGTAGAAGAAAATCACTTTGGAACCCGTAAGCGACTATTGGAATACGATGATGTCATGAACATCCAGCGCGAAGCCATCTATCGCAAACGCCGCAATGCATTGTTTGGAGATCGCCTTACCGTTGATATTACCAACGCATTCACAGCCATCACCTCTGAACTGGTACAGGTGCACCGCGAAGGCGGCGATTTTGAGACCTTCCGCAATGATTGTATCCGCGTTATCGGTGTTGACCCCGAAATGGACGCCAATTGGTTCAAAAGTGCTCCCTTGGGCACGGTCACAGCCACTTTCCAACAGCAAATAAATGACCTGTATGCCCATAAATCACAGCAAGTGGGCGAACGTTTATTACCCATCATAAAAGATGTACATGGCCGTGAAGGGCATCGTTACAAGCGCATTGTGGTTCCTTACACTGACGGCAGCCTTAACCTGAACATCAGCGCAGAAATGGAAGAGGCCATTAAGTCCAATGGTAAGTCCATCATGCGCGATATAGAAAAAGTGGCCACACTTGCGCTTATTGATGATGCCTGGAAGGAGCACCTGCGCAATGTTGACGACCTGAAAGATTCCGTACAGGGTGCCTCTTTTGAGCAAAAAGACCCACTTGTCATTTATAAAATGGAGGCGTTCAACTTGTTTGAGACGCTTATTGGCCATATCAACACCAACGTAACGGCCTTTCTGCTGAAAGGCTCTTTGGATTTGCCCGACGAACAACAAGTGCGTCAGCAACAACAGGCACAAGAACGCGCTGAAGCCATGCGCCGCGCACAAGCCAATCGTGTGCGCACCAACAACCAGTCACAGGAAATGACAGAGGCCCAGCAAGCCGCACAGCGCGCTGCCATGTCCGCCGGATACAATGATCGCCCCAAACAACAACCCATTGTCCGGGAAAAAATAGTGGGCCGAAATGAGCCTTGCCCCTGTGGAAGCGGGAAGAAATACAAAAATTGCCACGGAGCGTGAGAAGGTGTTGTTTTATATATTTAACAATTTTTATATAAATCACTGTTTCCATGTACATATCTAAATTTCATGTAGAAAATTTCAAATCGTTCAAGTCAGTAATTATTCATTTGAATGATAAAGTAAATGTGTTGACAGGAAGCAACAACACTGGAAAATCTACGCTTTTAGAGGCTATAGCACTATGGCACGAGTGCTATGAAAAATTATTGAAGAGAGCAGGAAAAGCAACAAAAAAAATTTATAAACAAGATGACTATACTTTTGGAGTCGAAGCGGGATCTTATTTTGCTTACAGTGAAATTATTAGTGTAAGAAGTCCGTATTATGAAGATATTTTTCATAACCTTAATAAAAAAAATGGGGCTGTAATATTACGGGCAACTCTTTCAGATGAACAAGGTAAAAATATAGACATCAACTTTAAGATTGTAGGAGCCGATGGTGGGAATTACAAAATTTCGCTCGAAAACTATAATAATTTTGATTATTCATTGTTTAATGACCGTGTATTTATTAAAAATCCAGAAACAGCCATAAAAACACTATATGCTTCTCCTATTGCTAACGTGCTATCCGTGGAAGAGTGGCAGCACTATCGAACAATAGAACACAAAAAACAATCTCATGCCTCCTTTCAAGTTATTAGAAATAGATTGTATGAGTTGAACAGTCGTAATTACAGCAATGCTTTTGATAAATTTCAAGAACAACTCTCTGTTTTATTATTTGAAAACCCTGGACAAGTTAAATTTAATTTTGAAAAAGACAAAGGCCCTTTCATCAAAGTATTACTTCAACTGGGTTATGAAGTTTCCAAAGACATTTCGTTGTACGGTAGTGGCACTCTACAATTGATCGAGATTTTACTTAATATACATGAGCAAAAAAACGAAATGAATATTGTCTTACTAGATGAACCTGATAGCCACATTCATCGTCAGTTACAGTCTAGGCTTTTAAGGATACTTAATGCAAGTGATAACACACAGGTTTTTATAACAACCCATAATGAATCATTAATTAGAGAATCTAACCCCAATTGGATTTTCCATTTAGAGCAATTACCCGAAAAAGAATATTTCCCAATACAAAGGAATAGGCAAGGTAACAGGGGTTTAATGTCTTCTCCTTATGCAAATATTATACAAACCTTATCAGGAAAAGGTAGTGGTTTAGACTTTGTAACAGCCTTAGAAGCCGATGTATTATTCATGGTAGAAGGCGTTAATGATGCTCTGCGTATTCAAAAAATTCTATCTCTTAGAAACAATGATATGCGGAAATACGCCTATTGGGTAATGGGAAGTATTGATACGATTTTAGATCAGATTGCACATTACAAAAATGTTTTTACAAATATAGAAAATGAAAAGTCATTATGGGACAAGACCGTATTGATCCTTGATAAAGATTACTTGACAGACAAACAAAGGAGTCGCTTGATAAGCGAATTTCAAACAAAATTAAAGCTCAAAAAAATTCACATCTGGGAATCATACTGTTTTGATAGCGTGGTATTCTCAGACCTTGCATTATTATCCACGCTACTAACTAATTTCACTCAAGAAAAGAATACAAAAAAACCAGTGACATACAATGAAATTTCTTCACTGCTCAAAACAGCGCTCAATAAGTTAATTGATCAAAAAAATAATTCAAATAAGGTGGAACTAATGAACCTTATTAAAGGTGAAAAAGGAAAAAAGGGAAAAAAGTTTGAGCATCTGGGATTTCAAAAAATTTACGAGCCTGAATTTGACGTGAAAGAAGCAATCGCAGCTTACCTTGATAGTTGTTTTAATGAAAAAAACATTCATAAACTAATGAACAAGGATGACTGTGAAATGGTGTTTCAGGAGATTTTTGCATCGTTCGGCATCCCATTTTCAATGGAATGGATTGATGAACAAACATTTACATTTAATGACATCATAGAAACAATTAATATAGGCACATTGTTTCCTGCCTGGGATTTCCTAATTAACAAAGTGTAGTTCATTAGTTGCCGCAGAGGATCTAATCACAGTCCCCCCCACTCACTTGTTGATTTGAAGCGAAACGTGTACGCTACGCCTCAAATCAACAAATCAACAAAAAATCAGATCAACACTATCAAAAACGATCCAAGTTCATCACTTTATCCCAGGCAGCCACAAAGTCCTTGACGAATTTGGCACCTGAATCAGATGATCCGTAAATTTCGGCAATCGCCCGCAATTCAGAGTTGGAACCAAAAATCAGGTCGGCGCGGGTGGCCGTCCATTTTTTAGCACCAGTGGCCCGATCTACGCCTTCAAATGTTTCCCCACTTTCCGATGTCGCTTTCCAGGCCGTGCTCAGATCAAGCAAGTTTACAAAGAAATCGTTTGTGAGGGTTTGTGGGCGCTTGGTGAATACCCCGTGTTTTGAGCCATCATAGTTGGTGTCCAATACGCGCATTCCTCCCAACAGCACGGTCATTTCAGGCGCTGTAAGGGTCAGCAACTGTGCCTTATCCACCAATTGCTCTTCCGTAACGTAGGGGTTTGCAGCGTGTTTATAGTTACGGAAACCATCTGCTTTAGGCTCCAGCACGGCAAATGAATCCACATCTGTTTGTTCCAAAGTAGCGTCGCCGCGGCCAGGCGTAAATGGAACCGCAATGGTGTAACCAGCATCTTTAGCTGCTTTTTCAATGCCTGCACATCCGCCCAGGACGATCAAATCGGCCAAAGAAACCCTTTTGTTGCCCGTTTGCGCGTCGTTGAAGGCTTTTTGGATGCGCTCTAAGGTCACCAATACCGATTTCAACTGGTCAGGATTATTGACCTCCCAATCGCATTGTGGCGCAAAACGGATTCTTGCGCCATTGGCACCGCCGCGTTTGTCCGAACCACGGAAAGTAGCAGCAGATGCCCAGGCGGTGGAGACCAATTCGGAAACGGTCAAGCCTGACTCCAACAACGTTGATTTTAAGGCTGCAACATCCTGTGCATCAATCAATTCATACGTAACAGCAGGAATTGGGTCTTGCCAGATCAACTCCTCCTTGGGTACTTCTTTGCCCAAATAGCGGGCAATGGGGCCCATATCGCGGTGGGTCAGTTTGAACCATGCCCTTGCAAAAGCATCGGCAAACTGGTCGGGATTGGCGTGGAAACGTTTGGATATTTCAAGGTATGCCGGATCCATGCGCAGGGCAAGGTCGGCAGTGGTCATCATAGGTGCATGGCGTTTAGAGGGGTCATGTGCGTCAGGAACCGTTGTGGCCGCTGCGGGATCAGTAGGAATCCACTGGAAGGCTCCTGCGGGGCTTTTGGTCAATTTCCACTCATAACCAAAGAGGGTATCGAAATAACTGTTGTCCCACTGGGTTGGGGTGGGCGTCCAGGCGCCTTCAATGCCACTGGTGGTGGTATCGCCGCCTTTGCCTGAGCCAAAACTGTTTTTCCAGCCCATGCCCATTTCTTCCATGCTGGCTCCTTCTGGCTCGCGGCCAACAAGTGCAGGATCACCTGCGCCGTGAGCCTTGCCAAAGGTATGCCCGCCAGCCACGAGGGCAACGGTTTCTTCGTCGTTCATAGCCATACGTGCGAAGGTTTCGCGAATATCCCTTGCAGAGGCAAGCGGATCAGGTACGCCATTGGGGCCTTCTGGATTGACATAAATAAGGCCCATTTGCACGGCAGCCAAGGGGTTTTCCAGTTCGCGGTCGCCAGAATAGCGTTTATCGCCCAACCACTCGGTCTCGGAACCCCAGTTGATGTCTTCTTCGGGCTGATAAATATCCTCGCGCCCACCGCCGAAGCCAAATGTTTTGAAGCCCATGGATTCCAGGGCACAGTTGCCTGCCAGAATCATCAGGTCAGCCCAGGAAAGTTTGTTGCCATATTTTTGTTTGATCGGCCAAAGCAGAAAACGCGCTTTATCGAGGTTGCCATTGTCTGGCCAGCTGTTGATGGGGGCAAATCGCTGATTGCCCGTGGAAGCACCGCCACGGCCGTCAGACGTGCGATAAGTGCCTGCGCTGTGCCAGGCCATACGGATAAACAAGGGACCGTAGTGGCCATAATCGGCCGGCCACCAGTCCTGTGAGGTCGTCATCAGGTCATAGATGTCTTTTTTAACAGCATCCAGATCAAGGCTTTTGAAAGCTTCTGCATAATTGAAGTCTTTGTCCAAAGGGTTGACCAAATTAGAATTTTGGCGCAACGTATTCAAATTCAAGCGATTAGGCCACCAATCCTTATTGGATGTGCCGCCGCTATGTTTCATTTGCCCATGATGGAACGGGCATTTACCTGTTTTTGTATCACTCATTGTTGTATAATTTGTGTGGTTAGATTTCTTAATTCAGGGCGAAGATAAACCGAAAATTTTATTTACAAAAACGATATTTTAGATATCTTTATCTACACCGTAAATAATTAATATTACCTTTACACCATGAATATCCAGCAGTTTCAATACGTTTTGGCAGTAGCAGAATGCCAACATTTTGAGCAAGCAGCAGAGAAGTGTTTTGTAACCCAATCCACACTCAGCACCATGATTGGCCGCTTTGAAGAGGAGGTGGGCATTACAATCTTTGATAGAAAAACCAAACCCGTATCCATTACGAAAGAGGGGGAGCAAATCATACTCCAGCTTCGGGTTATTCTGAAGGAGATTGATTCTTTGAGCAATATGATGCAGGAGTTAAAAGGTGAAATAGAGGGAGAACTTCGCTTAGGTATCATTCCTACCGTGGCGCCTTATATTTTGCCCCATTTTTTGTCCAAATTTGCATTCGCCTTTCCCAAGGTTAAAGTAATTGTACAGGAAATGACCACACCAGAAATTCAGAAAGCCTTGAAAAACAGGACTTTGGATATGGGTATTGTGGCTATGCCTCTGGCGGATGCCGATTTGCGCGAACATCCATTGTACAAAGAGTCCTTTTTGTTGTATGATTGTTATTCCAAAAAACGCCTGCCCCGTATTGCGGTTGAAAACATTGACTACAATCACCTTTGGCTCTTGCAGGAAGGGCATTGCCTGCGGACACAGGTAGAGCAAATTTGTGAGCTATCCAACAGCAGGTCAGCACAATCCCTGAATTTTGAATTTAAAGCCGGATCCATTGACAGCCTTATCCGTTTTACCAAAGCTAATAATGGCATGACCCTGCTGCCCTACATGGCCACACTTGATTTGCCCAAAGCCGACCGTGAGCGGCTGACCACATTTGAAGCCCCGGTGCCCGTCAGGTCAATAGGATTGGTGGTGCACAAGCATTTTGTCAAAAAACGCTTGCTGGAAGAATTGCAGCGAATGATACAGGGGCACGTCAATTCAAAACTTCCGGTAATTGTAGAAGAGCAATTGGTCAGGCCATTTTAAGAGCATGTCTGGGATTTTCCCGCTTGGCCCAAAACGGCTCTTTTTTCAG
>CAZIKN010000150.1:0-12536 GCA_964539805.1 uncultured Saprospiraceae bacterium
TCGTTTTTGACTCAAGCAGAAAATCCCAGACATGCTCTTATACCCAGAACAAGTTAATGCCACTTCACCTCAACCTTTTGCGCTCGCGCAAAAAATCACCCAAAATGTAAAAATCATGAAAGATAAAATTCTGTTTCTTAGCATCTCATTTGCGCTGTTTGCCGTGATGCTGCGCGCGCAAGCGACAAGTCAGCCGATCACCATGCACATACATGGGCAAATTGATCCCAATCAATATGCCCTTGGGCTTCAATCTGTAAAAGTCAGTGCAATAAATCATACGGATAGTATTTACCGTATCAGCTACCCGGCAGAATGGGCCTTTTACATCAATATCCCTAGCTTGCAAAAGAAAACATACATTACCAATGGTCAGATGGGGGCGGGCACCCATCATTCCGGACGGCGGCTTGATGGGCATGATACTACAACCCAGCTTATCCACTTTAACGTTTTTCAACTTGTGGGAATCCTGTACAAGATAGATACCACTATATTGGCCACTGGTCTTCAAAATATTACAGTAAAAGTCGGCATAGCGGAATGGAAAAACTGGAAAAGTTTTTATACGTCTGAATTTACGGTAAATATCCAACCATTGAGCCAGGAAGACTTGGCCGCTTTTTATTTTATACAATCACGGGATATTGACCCCTTTGAGTATCCTGAGGAAGGATATCTTCTAACAAAAAGAGACGATGCCACCAACCTCGCCTTGATCCAGGAACATCCACACTCCACCTTCGCGGTATTGGCCAAGTTAGCCTTGGCACGGCAAAAGGCGTATGATGCCAAATGGTCACCCGATCCTGTGCTAAAGCAGCAGATACTGCAATGGTTGGAGCAGCCGCTGAATTCCCCTTTTTCACACATCCGCTACCTGGCGGAGGAAACAAAATCAAAAATTAAAACTTAGATTTTCACATGAGATGCTTTTTATTTTCCCTTTTCATTTTTCCCTACATGACCCATTTGTTTTCGCAAAATTCATCATACGGCGGTGAAAAGTTTCGCTTCTCTGTAGAATTTAGGGAAAAATACGACTACATGCGTATCGTAGAGGGTATGCCGGGTATCGGTAAACGGAAGCCTGTAATTGCTGAATCCAGGTATTTCAGTTATTCCTTGGGTGTTAGGCTGCACAAACCTCAACCCTCACAGATTTCTGTTACAATTGAGCATAGAACCAAATATGATCGTTTTGAAGAAGTACTTAATGATCAGAGCATGTCACTGGAAGGTTACGCATCTGATCCATATAAATATTACGCCTTTGGTCTTCATTACCGCCATTACAAGGGCCTGCAGGCGGGTATAGGGTATCGTCAGGAGCGTTTTGAAATTTCATGGAGATACTGGGAAGGGTTGAACCAATTTGGTGTAACTGATTACATCGAATTTGCTAAAATTATACCCCTTTCCATCAGTTACGAACAAAAATTATTTTCGCTTTTTAGGATGCCCTTTTCAATCACACCATCAGTTGGCTATTCTTTTGCATTTGGCAACGGCGGAAAAGCATATCGTGAAGGAGATGGTGGGGTTGGTGTCAGTATATTGTATCCATACAGTGATACACTAATTTTTATGGATCGCAGTTATCGTCATAAAGAGTTTGACATTAACCGAAAGTTTAGTTTTTTTGAAACTCGACTGCAACTAGAAATAGGTCTTTCTAAGTATTTTTCTGCATTTTGTGGCTACGGCTATAATTTTGGGACGAAAATAATTGGTCGAACCAACGTAGATTTTTCCATAAACCGAGGACCTACGCGATATATCGCTACGGAAAGCAGAGGGAATAATAAATATTTTACCCTTGGCCTAAAGATTAGAGCACCAAAATACATAAAAAGTCAAAAAGACCACAAATGAGCCGCATAATAAATCGTAGGTGTGATTCCCATTTAAAACACATTCAAACCATGCACTTTTTTTTATCAGCCCTTTTGTTCTTGTTCTTTACAGCGAATGCTGCATATAGTCAAATTTTCAATCAGGAAAGGTTTAGATTGTCTTATGAGTACAGAAAAAAAGCCGATTATATGATTGAAAACGGGAACGAATGGACAAAGACTTACATTATTCAAGGAGAAAACTATGGCCAAATTGCTATAGGATATAGATTTTACAAATCATTCGTCGCAGAATTGGGCTATTATCAAGACACCTATAACTTGAATTGGACGGTCTTTGAGGAGGATGAAGGCAGTTTTGGCACCAGTTTCCCAATAGAAGCGGGACGCGTTTTCCCTTTCAGAATTAGTTATGAACAGCGTGTTTTCCACCTGTTTAAACATCCCGTATATATCACCCCTTTGCTGGGGTATTCATTGGGTCTTGCCCAAGGTGTCATGTTAACGGATAGCAGCAGTATAACATTGGGCGATCCTGTAACAGGAACTTTCGCTACGGGAACATTTAAAAAAGGACGTGAATATGATATAAATAAGCGGTTTGGATTCATAGAAGCACGGTTGCAAGCAGAATTTATGATCTCAAAAGCGTTTTCCCTTTATGCTGGCGCAGGCTTCAACTTCGGCACTGGTGTTATCGGGCGGACCAACGTGACAGCGTTTTCAGGTGGGACGCTGATAGGGAAAATTGTAAACGAGACTCGAGGTGACAGCCGCTATTTTAATGTAGGCATCCGCTTGCGCATTCCGAATTTTTGGGAAAAAAGCAAAAAAGATAAAACATGAAAAATCTTGTATTGCTTGGTTTTTTGTTGCTTTTGAATACCGTGCTAATGGCGCAAAAGCACGGTCTTGACAGTTCCATCATTCGCTTGTCTTTTGAAGTGCCGCGCCGCTATTGTTTGTATGAAAATGCTGCAGGCACACAAGGCCTGTCCGAAGGCGGTTATATCGGGGATAGTTTCAAAAGTTATCGTTTTTTATTGGGTATTCGAGTGGCTCCACACTTGATTATTGAGACCGGATGGAGTGCAGAAATGTTCTGGACAGGCTGGGAGGTAAAAGATCATTTGACTACGCATTACAATTTTATGCACGCTCGGGTAGTGCCTTTTCGAGTTTGTTATCAGGTGCGTTTATTTGATGTTTTCAAAAACCCTGTCCGCCTTATGCCCTCGGTCGGCATTCTCTTTTGCCGTAAAGCGGGCGAAGTGCTGAGCGGGGGCGGGGGCGTTCAGATACAATGGCCGGGATACCTTTTTGTTGCAGAAGAAAGCACTGAAATCCAAGCGACTTCGTTCCGTCTCGGCGAATTTCGCCTCCAATTGGAAGCCAATATCTCCAAAGCCATTTCCTTTTACGGCGGGGGTGGTTTTTGCCTCGGCACCAAAGTGATTGGTGAGACACGCGGCAGCTACTCTATAAATGGCGGGCCTGAAAGAACCGTCATCACCCAAACCAAAGGTACCAATTACTACCTCAACGCGGGCATCCGCTTGCGCATCCCCAATTTTTGGAAATAAGCCAATATCCCACCTTGGCCAACGCGAACGCTTGCGTTAGTCCACCAAAAAATACATCTCCAATTCGCCTTTGTATTTTGCCTGTATCTTGCCGCGCTGCTCAAAGACATGACGGTCTTTGAGCAGCGCCCATGTGGTGGCGGACACATTGATGCGGCCTTTCTCGCCCTGGCTCTCCAAGCGGGCGGCTATGTTTACGTCATCGCCCCACACATCAAAGGCAAATTTGGTATTGCCCACTACCCCGGCTATGGCAGAGCCGCTGTGTATGCCAATGCGGATGTCAAACCGCAGCCGGCCTTCCGGCTCGCGAAGGGCTTTTTCACGGTTGACAAAAGCCATGATGGCCCTGGCGGCCTGCAGGGCCGTTTCGGCATGGTCAGCATCGGGCAGTGGAAGACCAGAGACGGCCAAATAGGCATCTCCGATGGTTTTTATCTTTTCCACCTTGTTTTCTATAAAAATGGTATCAATTTCCTTAAAATAATAGTCCAATTCTTCAATCAGGCGTTCAGGCGATATACGCTCCGCTATGGTGGTAAAGCGCACAATATCCAAAAAAACAATACTTACCTCATTGTGGAGTCGCGGTACTACCCGGCCATTTTGCTTCAGTTCGTCCGCAATTTCGACAGGCAGGATATTGAGCAAAAGACCTTCCGATTTTTCCTTTTCGGCAGCCAGTTCACGCGTGCGCTCGCGAACCTTCCCCTCCAACAGTGTATTTTGTTCCTCCAGAATCCGCTTCCGCTCCTCCTCCCGTTCGCGCAAGATGCGCTCCTTTTCCAAAGCTTCAAGGGCCATACGCTTGCGCATTTCCTGAATGCGGGCACCCAAGCCCAAGGAAAACAGGGCCAACTCAACAGCGACTCCAATTTGCACATAGGTACTGGGGGCGAGACCAAACAATACGGGGGGCAAAACACCCAACAGTTGGAGTATCATCACCACATCACCAACGATAAAGATTGCTGTAGCAAAGAGAAAATAGCGACTGGGTGAATGGCCGCGTAGCGCCATAATGATGGCAATACCAATCAAAGGAGGATATACCGATAGCGCAGAAGCGAAATTGATGACCGTAGCCAGCAATACCGTCGGCTCCCAAAAAGCCAAAGGCACTGCTATCGCCAAGGCCATCAACACAAATCGAATGGCCCGATCTATGCGCGGAAAATGTATAGAGGACTCTGTAAGTTCCCTGGCGACAAGGATATACATGCTCAATGCTGCCTGACCGGCGGTGCAAACATAAGGGCGCGTTACATCCATGTGTCCGAATATCTGCATAGCAAACTGAGGTGTGGCGCATTTCCTGAATGCGGGCACCCAAGCCCAAGGAAAACAGCGCCAACTCAACAGCAACGCCAATCTGTACGTATGTACTGGGGGCGAGACCAAACAATACGGGGGGCAAAACACCCAACAGTTGGAGTATCATCACCACATCACCAACGATAAAGATTGCTGTAGCAAAGAGAAAATAGCGACTGGGTGAATGGCCGCGTAGCGCCATAATGATGGCAATACCAATCAAAGGAGGATATACCGATAGCGCAGAAGCGAAATTGATGACCGTAGCCAGCAATACCGTCGGCTCCCAAAAAGCCAAAGGCACTGCTATCGCCAAGGCCATCAACACAAATCGAATGGCCCGATCTATGCGCGGAAAATGTATAGAGGACTCTGTAAGTTCCCTGGCGACAAGGATATACATGCTCAATGCTGCCTGACCGGCGGTGCAAACATAAGGGCGCGTTACATCCATGTGTCCGAATATCTGCATAGCGAACTGGGGGGTTATAGCCAAATCGAACATGGTCATGGCAAGCACATAACCAGTGTAGAGCAAATAGGCGCGCAACCCGGTGATAAAGAACAACATCAGGTTAAAAGCCACCATAATGCCCACCGCACCAAGAAACATTAAAGTAAAGTCCGTTGGCCGTTTATACGAGCGGTAGAACTCCGCTTCATTCATCAGGGTAATAGGTATGATGAGCTGTGGCAGATCTACACTTTTCTTGTTGGCCACTTTAAAGTATAGGTCTGTTTTTTTGTTGGCGGGCAATTGGAAAGAAAAAAAAGACAACCCCGATATGTTCACCGGCTTTTCAGCATCCGGTATTAATTGTCCACTCTTTTGCCCTATGGAGACCACGGTATCCGTTCGCCACCAAAAGTCTATGTAGTCAAATCGGTTGGTGCCAAGGTATAGGGTCTGGGCAGCCCCCATAGAGTTGTCTATACTCAGGTGAAGCCAATACCCGACCAGGCCACCACCTATTTTTACAGCATTGAACGGCAGGAACTGATTGTCATAATGACCCAATACTACCTTATGGGTATCCAATACCTGGCCATGGGTTTCGGGCAATACACCTATGTTTGGCTCTACATTTTGGGTACTCCAGTTTTTAGCGGTGCTGACGGGCCTTATCTGTGCGTCGAGATTGCCCAGCCACAATAAAAAGAATAGAAAAAATACATTTTTCATTTTATATCACGGCATGTGCTTTGCCCAACAAATGCTCAGTGTTTCAATAGACTGGTTGGCGTAACACGTTCCCTAATCCACCAAAAAATACATCTCCAATTCGCCCTTGTATTTTGCCTGTATCTTGCCGCGCTGCTCAAAGACATGACGGTCCTTGAGCAGCGCCCATGTGGTGGCGGACACATTGATGCGGCCTTTCTCGCCATGGCTCTCCAAGCGGGCGGCTATGTTTACGTCATCGCCCCACACATCAAAGGCAAATTTGGTATTGCCCACTACCCCGGCTATGGCAGAGCCGCTGTGTATGCCAATGCGGATGTCAAACCGCAGCCGGCCTTCCGGCTCGCGAAGGGCTTTTTCACGGTTGACAAAAGCCATGATGGCCCTGGCGGCCTGCAGGGCCGTTTCGGCATGGTCAGCATCGGGCAGTGGAAGACCAGAGACGGCCAAATAGGCATCTCCGATGGTTTTTATCTTTTCCACCTTGTTTTCTATAAAAATGGTATCAATTTCCTTAAAATAATAGTCCAATTCTTCAATCAGGCGTTCAGGCGATATACGCTCCGCTATGGTGGTAAAGCGCACAATATCCAAAAAAACAATACTTACCTCATTGTGGAGTCGCGGTACTACCCGGCCATTTTGCTTCAGTTCGTCCGCAATTTCGACAGGCAGGATATTGAGCAAAAGACCTTCCGATTTTTCCTTTTCGGCAGCCAGTTCACGCGTGCGCTCGCGAACCTTCCCCTCCAACAGTGTATTTTGTTCCTCCAGAATCCGCTTCCGCTCCTCCTCCCGTTCGCGCAAGATGCGCTCCTTTTCCAAAGCTTCAAGGGCCATACTTTTGCGCATTTCCTGGATGCGGGCACCCAAGCCCAAGGAAAACAGGGCCAACTCTACAGAAACACCGATTTGTACCAAGGTACTTGGTGTTAGCCCAAACAAAACGGGTGGCACGATATACAAGAGCTGAAGGATCATGGTCACATTGCCTGTCATATAGATGATACTGGCAATCAGGAAGTAACGACTGGGCATGTGGCCCCGAATAGACATTACAACGGCAATTGTAAGCATAATCGGATACACACTGAGCGCCGAGCTAAAGTTGATGAACGTCACCAGCAATAGGGTACCCTCAAAAAAAGCCAACACAGCGGCAACCGATAATGCAGCCAAAATAAACTTCAAAATTCGGTCCACACGCGGAAAATGGATTGCAGACTCTAAGAGTTCTCGCGCCACAAAGGCATACATCATCAATGATATTTGACCGGCGGTGCATACCAACGGGCGTGTTACATCCATGTGCCCATAAATACGCATGGCGAATTGAGGGGTGATGGCCAAGATAAATGCCGTCACCGAGATCACATATCCGGTATAAAACAGATAGGCCCGGAGGCCTGTGATAAAAAACAACAACAGATTAAACGCAGCCATAATGCCTGCTGCGCCAAGGAACATAAAAGTGTAGTCTGTAGGGCGTTCGTAAGAGCGGTGAAATTCCACTTCGCTCATCAAGGTTATGGGTACGATGACCTGTGGCAAATCCGTATTTCTATTGTTGGCCACTTTCAGGTATAGGTCAACTTTTTTTTCAGCGGGCAACTGAAAGCGGAAAAACGATAGGCCCGATATTTCTACGGGCTTTTTCTTATCCGGCACCAATTGACCATTTTTTTGCCCTGTGGAGACGACAGAATCCACCCGCCACCAAAAATCAATATAATCAAAACGATTGGTGCCAAGGTATAGGGTCTGGGAAGGCCCCACTGAGTTGTCCACGCTCAGGTGAAGCCAGTGGCCTACGAGGCCGCCGCTTATTTTTATCGTGTTGTATGGCCTGAACTGCGCATCATACTGTCCTTGTGTTACCTTAGTGGTATCCAATGCCTGCCCGGGCTGCTCCGGCAGCACACCTAAGTCAGACTCTACAATCTGGGTTCTCCAGTTTTTGTAAATACTGACAGGCTTTACTTGTGCACCGAGCGTACCAGCGCACAACAACCATAAAAGTAAAAACAATTTTTTCATTTTACATTCATTTGTTACCACGGTAGTGCGATCGGGATATTTTGATCGCCACTTATGGCCCGTGCTGCCTGAATTCCTGAAACAGTAGCACCTTCCACGAAGCCAATATTAAAACCATTTTGAATCCAGTCGCCTGTAAGGTACAGGTTGGAATATCCGCTTTCATCCGTTTTAAGGCGGTATCGCGTGGAGTCCGCCAGTGCATAAACATAGCGTTCCGTAGGATCAATATTGGAGCGAATATACTGGGCACGCAATCTGTCAGGGCCGACCAAATGATCCGGTGCTACCAAAATGCTCCAGTCAAATTGGCCATCTGCATTGTAGGCTCCCGGCAAAATATGCCGGAGATCACGGTTGACAAACTCAAGGGCATGCCGAAACACCCGCTCTTCCTGGCTTTTGGGAAAATGGGTATCTGAATGCGGTGGAATGTTCTCGGCGTCTTCAAACGCGCCACAGACATAAAGCAAATACTGTGGCTTTTTGGCCACGTGATGCCATGTTTCGCGGGCCAATACCTGATTCATTTCGGCATAGGTATCCAAAGGCTCGACATAGCAGGACAGAAACATGCTATCCTGTATGTTCAATTCCTGAGGGTTTTTGGTCAGCCAAAGCTGGAAACCTTGTGTTTGTACCGTACCCACATGATCCAACATGGCTTGCCAGCGCGGGTTTGCATTGATCAGTTCCGTACAGCAATAAGGCAATGCAGCAATGGAAGCGCCAAGCAGCACGGTATCAAAGTCGGCACCCAATTTGATGCTGACCTGTTCGCCTTGATCCCAGCCTGACCAGGAACTTTCCAGATTAATCTGTCCGGCCTGCAGGGCAGCCGCCTGCTCGGGGTCAAGGTATTCGTACAAAGGTTCGGACGGCCAACAGTCTAATTTTTTTCCATTAGCCGTTACGCAGTATAGTGGCGGATATTCAGCAAGCCCCTCTTTTAAGCGCACTTGATTTTCAAATACAACTTCTACAATCGTCGTCTTATCCTCATTAAGTTTCAGGTCAGTAGCCTTGTGAAAAAATTTGTAATGGACATTGTCAGGAAAATCTCTTTTGAGCAATTCATACATTGGGGCAAAAATGGTGTCTCCCATTCCGGCCTGCATCCGCCACACCACATTTTCCTTGCAGGTAAATGCCAAGCGGAGGAAAATATTGAGCGCCGTGCCTGCCTCCACATTGGGCGCACTAACATTGCCTTTGTAAAAAGCGAAAGGGCCATCATACATTGATTTTACGGGCGGGAAGTCCCAGATGTATTGCGCATCCGCACCATTTAGCACCAACCAGTCTTTGTAATCTAAGGCATTGATACGTTGAAAGTCAAAATGCAGCTTGCCATCATGGACCGTAATTACGCCATCTTTGATCATTCCGTGCACCATGGCAAGGCAAAAATCAGTGGCCGTCCACAAACGGCGGAGCGTATTGTTGTGATGGATATATGTGCCAATGAGGTCCCAGAGCCAATGGCGCAAGTGCTGAAGGTTTTCCAAATGATCGGCTACCATGTCAGCCCCGTGGTATTTTGGGGTTGACATCAGTTTGCCCGTGATCTTCAAATGTTTTTCGATATCATGGGCGACATGTTTTTCAATATCGGCCTCCATTTTTTTCACGATATGCTCCAAACCCTCTGCTGTTTTGGGCCTTGAAGCCCGCCCCACCAATCGGCCCAACAAACTTCCGAGGCATCCTTTGTTGTCGGAACCAAACTTGTTGCGGTATTCCATGGCCAAGTAATTGAAGATACCTGCGAGCACCTCTTCTACCGGATTGTTGAAATGCCCGTCACCAAGGGTGCCTGGAAGGGCGGGCAAGTCAATATGCCAATCCACCCACTGGCCATCCACATTTTCGGTCATAACCATGTAAGGTTGGGCCTTGAATGCTTCCTTGAAAGTGGCTAATGCCGCATTGGGTGGGCGTTTTAGCGCCCCGTAAACGGTCTTCATCATGTGGAAAGCATTTTCATAAAACCCAAACCAGAAATGGATGCCATGCTCTTCCACCCTGTCGCCTACTTTGCGGTTGACGCCACTGGCACCTTTGCCGCCCCAGCGCCAGCCCATTTGATAAATGGTGATGTCATAAAGGTCTTTTGCATTGGGTTGTTGCAAAAGATGCCACACCGTGCTCAGGGAACCCAATCCGCCTCCGATGACGGCAATTTTTTGTTTTTTCATACCATTGTTTTGTGCAATCCGGCGCAAAAGCCATCAAATTACTGATGCTCAAGCGTTTCTGGCCGATAATTTTTGAACAGATAAATATAGCTAATATCCATTATGGCTACCATGGCGCACATGGTCATGATATAGCCATTGTGGGCATAATGCAGTACGGAGGCGACGGATATAAAACCCGTGCCGAGAAATTTGGTCCAGGCAACACGGTAGGAAAAACCACGGTTCCGCAATTCGGGATAAGTAACCAACTGGTACAAATACAGGCTCGATATCAACAGGTTGATCTGGTACGCCGAGATAACGCCCAAGCTGTTGTCCTCATGGAGGCCGCTCATAAAATAGACGATTCCGAAGCTGCCAATGATGAGGAAAAGCCAAATCCAAAAGTAATATTTGGCTATAATCGGATTGGTAACCAATTTTCTGCCATAGCGCAGGGTATTGTAGTTGATGAAGCAGTCCATAAAAAACCAGACCGCACAGCCTACGGAAAAAATGGGGCCTAAGCCGTTTTTGAGCAAAAAAGCCCAGTTAAACTCCCAGGTAATATCCAATGCCGCTACAATCATGGGTATTTCAACCAATTTGTAACGGCGTACGCCTTGCAGGATTTCTTTGTAGGCCAAGGCCCAAAAAACAAAGCCAAGGCCAAAGAACATCAATTGGACAGGGGGGAACTTTTCAATGTTGTGATTGGCTGAATACCAAGCCCAGAGTTGATCAAGCATAAATAGAGAGGGTGTTTGGAAAAGTGCCAAAGGGCACGTGATCAAAAAGGTGTCTGTGATTTGAGCGCCTGTACGCAAGGCGATACCCGCTGTGCTGCTTTCCGATTCTCGGGGATTGACTTGGCAAACGTAAGGCACTCAACTCGTTAATTTATGCATTTATCCATAAAATAATTATACGTTATCGCAGAAGAGCCGTTTTTTTCGAAAAATAAGATAACTTTGTCACTCAGTACTTAAACCTGATCTTTGAATAATGAAAAATCGAGCCCAACTTTGGGGCACCTGCGAGAGCATCAATGCCGTAGTTGCAGTGCCCAAATGCGAACTTAGTCCATTGTTGACCAAGGACTTGGACTTTACTCCTCAGGACTTTACGCCAGAGGGCTATCACCCGGTTATCTTTCAGGCCAATACCCAGCACATACATGTGTTTTTCAGTTGGCTAAAATTGACGTACTATGAGATGATCCCGCTCATTTCGTACCTGCATTTCAAAGATAAGCCTACTGAGTCCTATCAATCGGCCCCTATTTTATATGTCAGCAGGTGGAGCATTGTGTTTGGGGCCAGGATACTCTGGCACTTGAACAAAGTAGTGGGCAAATTTTCCTTATCGGCACCGGTGGCCGATTTCCCGAAAGTAAAACACATCAGTGAAAAGGTCTTTCGGAAAAATGTATTGGCCATCACAATGGACACCAAGGCGGCGGGCGAACCTGGCAAACCGGAAGATTTTCCCAATTTTCAAAAAATTTCCACCCTTTTTATGAGGGATGCCTTGATTTACAACGACTTGTTGCAATATTGGAAGGCCAAATACGAGGTGCAGGTCAGCAGTGTCCAGCCCGCCGAGTCCGTTATTGACATCAATAATGTGCCAGGTATGAAGGCCGCACAATATCGCTCGCCCAGCATCACGGAAAGTGTATTGGGTGCCTTTCAGATCAATTTTTCCTGGCAGTTATGGGAGCCGGAAGAGGTTGTGCCGTAAGGGAAAACATGATGTCTATGGAAGTTCCGGTGCTACGCACCTCATAAATCATTGATTGTCCGGTGCTACAAAGATTTCGGTGCTATGCACCTTGCATCACAAACTCCGGGATGACCTCATAAAACCACTGCCAGATGGGAACAATCGGCAGCAATGGCTCATAACCTTTAGGCCAGCCCTCGCGTGTGATACCGTAACTTTGTTTTGAACAATCTCGTTGATTATACCATGTTATTTGTGAAAATTGCTTTACTAATTTCGTTGGTTATGCCACGCGAGGCGGTCTTGTCCCGAGGGGTACACTGCAACCCTAAGGGCCGACCGGCGATTCGCGAGTATAATCAACTCCGCGTACAAACCAATAATCAGGGCTAATTGGATCAAGATTAGTGTCTATTAAATTAGCGCCAATATCATAATTTGCGTCATTTTGATCTAATGTCAAGATTATAGATTGAATAAACTCCATGTCAATTTCATTTTGTGAAACCTTGAGAATATCGATTCTTGATTGACCAGGGTAGTAATCGCCCCAGAAAAAAGACTCAATGGATATATCATACTTCTCATCATGGTAAATAACATACTCTTTATATTCGCGATCAATTATTGTTAAAGCAGAAATTTTAAGTAATTTAGC
>CAZIKN010000151.1:0-12441 GCA_964539805.1 uncultured Saprospiraceae bacterium
TGTTTATACCGGGCTGGGCCACGGCTCTGTTCAGGTGGAAGGCACCACCATTTATCGTGATTTTTATCGCTATGACCATACTGCGGACGAATGGACCCGCTTGAATGATTTTCCTGGTCAGGCAAGGGTGGCAGGTACCCAGTTTTCACATAACGGCAAGGGCTATGTGCTGCACGGCGAAGGGCGTACCCATGATTTTCTGCCAACTGCCGAATTTTGGGAATATACGCCAGCCACCGATTCCTGGAAGCAATTACCTTCCGCTCCCGGCGTGGGCCGTTGGGCTCCTGGCTCTTTTGTTATTGGAAACAATGTGTATGCCTTTGGCGGTAGCGATGCAGGAACAATGGGAGAATATGTGGACAAAAAAGATACCTGGACTTTCCCGCTCTCGGGCTCTTCCGGCATCAATCAATTGGAAGAAAAGCCATTGACGATAGTCCCCAACCCGGCATCAAACCTGATTTTTGTTGAAAATGAAGGAGTTTCCCTGTTCGCCAATGGTAAAAATGCGGATATCATCGGTTTGGATGGTCGTTTGTGCCTTACGGACAACGATTTTTCAGATGGTATTGATATTCAAGGCATTAAGCCTGGTATTTATTACCTTAAGATACAAACGGAGCAGGAAGTTTGGACCGCTAAGTTTGTTAAGCAATGACATTTTGTTAAAAAAAATATGACTTCATCGCCGAATTGTAAACCAAGAGCAAAAAAATGAAGGAGGCTTGGGTACTTTTGCGGCAAGTTTCACGAGATAAAATATCAATCCTCATGCGCTTTTTTTTCCAACTATGTATAGCCATTTGCATGTTATGGAGCAATGGCCTCTCGGCACAAGGTGCCCACGCGCTCTGGACGGCCCTGCCTGCAGAACCGTCTTTGCCTGAAAATGTTTTCCGCCCTCTGCGCCCCACGGTGGCTACATACTTCACTATGCAGCCCGCAGACATGTACCAAACCCTGAAGGATGCGCCCAAAGAATTTACCAATGGGCAGCCTCTTAGCATTGAACTGCCCATGCCGGATGGCCAAATGCGTGTTTTCAATGTAGAAGAGACGTTTATGATGGCCCCTGAACTGGCAGCCCGCTTTCCTCAAATCAAAACATACGCCGGCTTGGCTGCTGACGGCAGCGGCTCACAGGTCAGGCTTGGTTTGGGTGACAAGGGTTTTTACGCATTTGTGTTTGACGCCAGCAATGAAATATTTTCACTAAGGCCGATTGCTGAGGGTATGATCAACACCTATATGGCCTATAAAGTGAGTGATCTGCCGGAAACTCCCGGCACTATGGCCAAAGCTGGCTGTGGTGTTACGGATGACGAGCACTTTAAGTTGAAGGACTTGAGTGCGAACGAGTCATTACACAAGCATTTTGACAAACCTGAAGGCGGAGCGGCTCTGGTTTCATTGCATAAATTTCGCTTGGCCATAACATCCAAGGGTGAATACTCCGTGTATCATGGCGGTACCAAGGAAAAAATTCTGGCCGCCATCGTTGAGGCCATGAATTTTATCAACGGACTCACCGAGCGCGACCTTAATGTCCGCTTTGAGCTGATCCCTGATATGGATAGATTATTTTATTATGATCCAAACACAGATCCGTTTACCGGAACACTGGTAAGCGATTGGATGGATCAGAACCAACTGGTACTGCCCCCAATAGTGGGTAATGCCAATTTTGACATAGGCCATATCTTTTCTGTTTTTGTAACCGGAAGTGCGATTGGCATTGCAGGAGGCAGGGTTTGCAACAATACCAACAAGGCCCGTGCATGTTCCAGCGGGGCCCCTGCTGTTGGCGAACAGTTTTACCTTACCGCTGCGCATGAAATGTGCCATCAGATGGATGGCAGCCACTCCTGGAATGCCTGTTCGGAAGATTTTGATGTGCAACGCTCCGGAACAACTGCTTTTGAGCCGGGCAGCGGCTCCACGATAATGGGTTACCCCGGGGCCTGCGGCACCAACAACGTGAAATCCACCAATGATTCCTATTACCATTTGGTTAATATGATTGAGGTTCGGGATTTTTATACTACGGGAATTGGCAATACTTGTGACGTAGTGGTCAACACAACCAACAACGATCCGGTAGTGACAGTACTGACTCCCCAAAACATCAACATACCCATCAGTACTCCTTTTATTATTGATGGTACTGCCACGGATGCCGATGGTGATGCCCTGACCTATTGCTGGGAGCAGTATGATCTTGGGCCGCGTGTTGAACTCGGGGAGGCAGAAACCTCATCCCCCTTGTTCCGCTCATGGCCTCCTGTAACCACTGGTACTCGCCAATTGCCGCGCAATCCGATAACCAATAGCAAGTCAGAACTGTTGCCCAGTTATGGCCGTGCCATTAATTTCCGCCTTACTGCTCGTGACAATAAACCCAATGGTGGCGGATCAGCCTGGGCAGAACTGCGTGTCAATGCCAATGCCGCAGCAGGGCCATTCAAAGTAACTTATCCTACTTTCAGTACGGATACCTGGACTACTGGTTCGTACCAGATCGTGACATGGGATGTGGCCAATACGGATAAAGCTCCTATCAATTGTAAAAAGGTAAATATCGCCCTCAGCTATAATGCAGGCACCTCATTTACCACCGTGCTGGCTACTGATGTGCCCAATACAGGCAGGTGTTGCATCAAAGTGCCCAATACCATATCCAATATTGCGCGGGTGCGGGTCAGTGCTGCTGACCATATATTCTTCAACCTGTCAGGGGCCAATTTCAAAATTGTAAACCCAACACAGCCAGGTTTGTCGCTTTGCGCCCCTGCTTTGATTGATCTGGTTTGTTTCCCAAAAAACTATACTACTACGGTAAGCACGGCGGCAGTGGGTGGTCTTGCTACCCCAATAACGTTGAGTGCCACAGGTCTTCCAGCAGGCGCAACGGCTACATTTAGCCCCAATCCGGTGAACCCGGGCGAATCAGCTACGATGACCCTGAATTTCCCCGCCAATCAGACCGGAACCTCTTTTGACTTGAATATCATAGGCACATCAGGTGCTACTACGGGTTCCACCATTTCAAAGTTGACCCTCATAACCAACAATTTTGCAGCAGTACAATTACAAACACCTTTAAATGGTGCTGCGAGCATCGGTCAGTCGCCTGTATTAAATTGGGGCAGTTCACCAGATGCCAACACTTATGAAGTACAAATAGGTACTAACGCGTCCTTTGAAGGAGCGGGCTTGGTGTCAACAAATACGACAACTGCTGCCTCATATCAGGCTGCTGGTTTGGAAAAAGGCAAGGTGTATTTCTGGAGGGTTCGCCCTGTTAATGAGTGCGGCCCCGGCCCTTGGACAACGGCTTATGCCTTCAGTACGGGTGCTGAATCTTGTACCAAATATACCTCAACCGATGTGCCCAAACTGATCACATCTGCTGCTGCCGTTACCATAGAGTCAAGAATAACGGTGCTCACATCTGGAAATGTAAGCGATGCTAATGTAAAATTGATCCAAGGTAACCATACCGGGTTCAAGCAATTAGATGTACGCTTGGTGGCTCCCGATGCCACTGAGGTTGTTTTGTTCAACAATAAATGCAATGATAACACCAGTTCCGCTTACAAAATGGGCTTTGATGATGCCTCTGTCACAGCCTTCTCTTGTAGTGCCCTGAATGCTACTGTGCCTTCCGTTTTCAAACCGCAGGCGAATCTTAGTGACTTGAACGGAAAGAACATCAATGGCGCGTGGACTTTGCGTGTGGCTGATAATAAGACGGGTGCAGGAGGTTCGCTTACGGCCTTTGAACTTGAACTTTGCTCTGCGGTTACCCTTAACCCGCCTGTTATTGTAGAAAACAAGGTGCTACCCATGCAATCTGGTGCCAATTCCACGGTAACAGCTGCCTTTTTGAAGGCAACCGACGCCAATAATACTGCCACACAATTGACCTTCCATGTGCTTAATCAGTTGCCCAATGGTGAGCTGAAGCGCAATGGTGTGGTGCTGAAAGCAGGTGATACCTTTACGCAGGCCGATATTGACAATGGACTTGTCGCTTATTTTGATTTTGGCAGTTCAGGTTTGCAATCCTTTAATTTTGCCGTAACAGATGGCGAAGGCGGTGTTGCAGGCGGCACCTTTGTGTTCCAATTCCCAACATCAGAAAAGGAACCTCTCCTGAGTTTGCCCTTTACCGTAATGCCGAACCCTGCTTCTGAAAGTGTTTTGATCTCATTTCCCGAAGCACTCGATAGCGAAGCGCAAGTACAATTGTTGGATGCCTCAGGCCGCATGGTTCAAACAGCACAAACAGCAGCAGGGGCTACAAACATGTCCATGAATGTAAGCAACCTGCCAAACGGAATGTATATTTTGACCATTCAGGATGCTAATGCTATTGGCACGAAAAAGATAGTGGTTAAGCACTAAGTACAATGTGCTAATTAAGAAATGTGTTAATATGCTAATTAGCAACATATTAGATTGAAAAGAGGGTTGATTTTTTGCAAATCAACCCTCTTCCTTTTCATCCTTCATCCCTCATCCTTCATCACTCATCCCTCATCAAGTTTTCTTTTATCCATTTTATCTGCAATGCATGGTGCTCGGCAGGCACGGAATGTCCTGCCTCAGGGTACACCGCATACTGACGCTCTGTGGTCATATTGTTGAAAGGGGCAAAATTGGTATGCGGCGGGCAAACATTGTCGCGCAAGCCAACACACATCAGTACAGGACAATGTACCCACGGTGCAAGGTTTTTGGTGTCAAAATAGCTTAAGGTGCTTAGAACGCCAGCAGTACCCAACTCCGGATGCCGGGCGGCATACTGTAGAAACTCTGAACCAGGCCAATTGGCCAATTTAAAATAGTCCGGAAAATCACCCAAAAAAGGCACATTGGGAGCGCACAACTTCACGCGCTTGTCCAAGGCAGCAGTAGCAATGCTCAAGGCCCCACCCTGGCTTGAGCCTTCCACCGCTAAACGCCCGGCATCCACCTCGGGGCGAGAGCATAAAAAATCAAGGGCACGAATGCAATCCATGTAGGCCCCTCGATAAATATACTGCTCTTTGTCCTCTATGAAATGGGACAAAAAGCCCGGGAAGCCCGGGTTGACCGTGCTTTTACTGTTGCCATGCCCCCGAATATTTAGGCAAAAAACAGCCATGTCATCACCACTATATCCCCATGCAGGTATCATGGTGGAGCCATATCCTTGTAAATGCAAGATGCCGGGGTAAATGCCCTCCTTGCGGGGCTTTAAATACCAGCCCCTAATGAGCACATTGCCCAAAGAGCGCATTTCAACCAAATAACAGATGCGTTTGTCACTACTGAGCGAGTCATTTTGAATCATCCGAAATTGGGGGGCAACGGCATCCAGTTCGCGCCTGGCACGATGCCAAAAATCAGCAAAATCTGCTGGTGCATCTGGCGGAGAAACCACCTCCTCTGGTGATACAGCGAACCAAAGATCATGGACTACGCCCACAGGATCAAGGCTGATTTCAGCCTGATAAAAACCGGGCGGCAAGTCCAATGGAAAGGAAAGTTCCGTGCTTTGTTTGGTCTTGATTTTGAATGGACGACTTTCCATTATTGCCTTTTCTTTAAAATCAGAGGATACGGTCAAAGTGAGCTTGTCATGGATTTCATCCTTTGAGGAATTCTGCACACGGATAAGTAAAGGGAATGCTCCACTTTTTCGGATCACATGATCAGGATTGGGCAAAATAGCTTGAATAAGCAGCTGATCGCCAATGGATTTTACCCTGAAAATTGCCGGTGAGTGGTACATACCGCCGTTGCCACCACTATCATACACCCTGATGGCCACTACGTTGGCTTCATCCCAGCGTATGGCTGATTCAGGTACCAAATAAACCCTTCTTTGGTCATAAGCACTGGAATAGTTGGGCGGCATGCTGCCCGTATGCCCTATTTTTTGGCCGTTGAAAAAAACATCATCAACATCGTCAACTTTGCCTAAATCAAGTAAAAAGCCTCCCATTTTGCCAGCCTGAGGCCTCATAAGGGCCGGAACAAGAACAGATTGCCGATACCAGGCAAAACCATCATAATGGGCGAAGCCCTGTTCCTCCCAAGGCACGCCGCTTTTGATAAGGCCCCATGTATCATCCTTGTAATCGGGGTCTGCCCACCCCATTTGGTCGCCTGTGCTGAATCGCCAATGCTCCTTGAGCAGGTTTTGGGCAGATAAATTGGTATGGAAACACAGTAAACACAAAAGGTAAAATTTAATCTTCATAGTGGCAAAGGTAAAAATCACATAGAATCTTTACTTTTGTTCCCCATTTTGAATGCTCAAAAAAAAATAAAATGTTTCGTTTGCGCTTGATTATTGCACTTTTTATGGCCGCATCAAATATACTTGATGCTCAAATCACTTTAGCGTCCCTCGATGGCAGGGATACCAAAAAGATAAAGCTGGGATCCATAGTTAAAATTAAACATCCCTTGCCCAGTGCCAATAAAGAATGTGATTGCAGCATTATATATAAAGGTATTCTTCGAGGTACAAGCCAAGATTCAGCACTGTTGGAGTTGAAATCATCAGAAGCGATTTACTACGAGCCTAATGGTATCGCAAAAAAAACAAAGACGGAGTATAACTATTGGGGCAATCACCCCAAGACAACATTTATCCCCTTAAATGGTGCATCACAGATGACCAAAATAGCAAAAGCAGAAAAAAACCTTGATGTCATCGGTGGTGTTATGATGATCTTATCAGCTGCCCATGCACTCCTTACTGCCCCGCTGATAAAAGACGACATGCGCAAGACCAGTGATCAGATTACTTGGGGCGTATTTGGTGCGGGGTTGGTTATGGCAATCATCCCGGCCCAAAAAAAATATCATTTGACCCAGCCCAAAGGTGGTAATAACCGCCTTTGGAAAATAACATCACCCACTAATAAAAATTGATTTGGCCCAATATATCAACATTGGATACACACGCAAGGCGCATGGCCTGGAAGGTGAATTGAAATGCTCCATTGAAGAGCGTTATGAAGAAGACTTTTTGAGCAATGAGCGTATTTTTATTGACATAAAAGGGTCTAAAGTGCCATATTTTATCGCAAACGTGCGCGGAAAAGGAGAAATGATCCTACAGTTGGAGGAAGTGACCAATCGGGATCAGGCCATACCCCTGCAATCAAAAGGCATTTTCCTGCGCGAACAGGACCTGATTCCTGATGAAGAACGCGAATTGGAGATGGAAGAAGAAACGCTCCGTTATGGGCAACTCACGGGCTATTTGTTGAGAGATCGCACTCTTGGCGATATTGCCGTTATCAATGAGGTACTTGACATGCCTCAACAGGAAATGGCCTTTTTGCTTTACCAGAACCGGGAAATTTTGATCCCGCTGAATGAACACCTGATAGTATCCATTGATGACGCGAAAAAAACCGTCCTGATGGATTTGCCGGAAGGATTGGTGTAGAATCCCGAATCAAACTCAAAATTGATCAGGCCTAAAACCTGAGGTTTATGATAAAAAATAGATGTACCACCATAGATACCATGCCGAGGCAAATACACATCCCGCCCGCTTTGGCCATATTGATTTTTATAGGGCTCTGTCTTTCTTGTAGCAAACGCGAAACAGAAACCCCTGACCAAAATTTAGCCCTTCAGCAACAAGCCTATTTTCCATTGTCTATAGGCCAATATGCAGACTATCAAGTAGATAGCGTGGTGTATGATTTTCAGTCGGGAGGCAGTGTCAGGCGGGATTCCAGTACCGTATTGGTCAGGGAAATCCTGACAGATACCCTTCGTGACCAAACGGGCCAATTGCTGTACAAGGTAGAACGGTATGAGCGACAGGGTCCAAACCAAGCTTGGTCACTCGCCCACATTGGTACTGCCGGGCGAACCCTTGATCAAGCCTTTAAGACGGAGCAAAACCTGCGTTATCTGAAAATGATTTTTCCCATGAACCGGCGCAGCGAATGGGATGGCAACCTTTGGATTGATAAAGACCGCGAGATAGAGATTGCAGGTGAACGCATTCGGCCATTCAGCAATTGGTATTATGAAGTAGATTCTATTGACATACGTCGGGTAGTGGGTAAATTTACCTTTGATTCTACATTGGTCATCACGGAAGCAGATGACAACAACGTCATTGAACGCCGATTTTCGCGCGCTCTTTATGCAAAAAATGTAGGTTTGATCGAACGAACCCAAATCATATTGGATTCACAATATTGCAACCAAACCCCTCCGCCATCCGATTGTACTACCCGCCCTTGGGAAATTAAGGGTGAGCGTGGTTATATCTTGAGGCAGCGCATCATTGCATGGGGAAAGTAGAATGCCAACTTTTTTGATGAGAAATATACAAACATCAACAATAAGCATCATTGGTCTAATTTTGCTTTTCGCCTCTTCCACACAGCAGGCAAAAGCGGCATTTATAAGTGGTTTTTTAAAAAACAGCACACCCGGTGACGAGGTGCAGATTATAGTACCACATCATTATATTGATGGGAAAACAGATACCTATTCCTCCAATATAAACAATGAACACTCCTTTGCGCTTGACGTCCAATTGCCTGAGCCTCAGATAGCCATTTTTAAGATCGGCGAAGATCGCATGTACATCTTCCTTGAGCCTAATGATAGTTTGGATATACAAGCCGATATTTTTCGCTTTCCAGTTAAAGTATCCTTGAGTGGGAGGGGAGGGGCCAATAACACGTTTTTGCAGGAGTACCTGCGGTATTTTCCCTTTGATTTTAATGAATTTAACAACCTCCGCTTCAAAGTAGGCCAATATTGGCCTCATGTGGAAGAAGCAGACAATAAACTGATGGAAGACCTTGGGCCTGAACAGTACAAATCACTGCAGGACAGTATAAAATCCAAGGCTTTTGGCCTACTGGATGCCTTTGAAGCAGAGCAGCCCGCAGCTTTGACCGCTTCATTCAAAGAGTGGCTCTCTACGGAAATAATTTACACCTGGGCCTACAAGCTCCTTTTTTATGGCCAGGTTTATGGTGGCAGGCACTTTGTCCAGCCCGAGTTTTTTGATTTTCTTTTTGAAGCGCCATTGGTTAGCTCCATGATAGGCAGCGAATCCTACCGCCAATTCCTTATGTTGCTGGTAGCACGCCAGCAGGCCAAAAAAAATGAGCCGTCAAACCAATTCTTCTCTGGGGCTTACAATATTGCCGGCGAAATATTGGAAGGCAAGGCACTGGCGTTTACACGATCAGAATTCATAACCATGGGCTTTTATGGTGAGCGTTATCGCGAGTTGTTAACATGTTATAATGATTTTTTACAAAAAAACAGTTTCGAGGCTTATGATGAAAAGGTGCAGTACCTTTACACCCGCCTGAGCAGGCGCGCCCCGGGGAGCATCGCGCCCTTGTTTGAAGGGCGTGACGAAACCAATACTATTTTGGCACTCAATGCACTAAAAGGTCATTTGGTTTACCTAAATTTTTGGGCATCGTGGTGCGCATCTTGTCGTAGGAAAATGGAAATATTTGACGGGTTCTACGAGGATTTGCAAAACCGTGGCATTTTTGTCGTCAATATTTCCATTGACAATGATCCTGAGAAATGGAAAGCTGCACTGGCAGAACAACAATTCAAAGGCTTTAACCTCCTGTCATCCACGGGTAAAGAAGGGGACATTGGCAAACAGTATGGCGTAGAGGCCGTACCCCAATACTTTATTATTGGCAAAAATGGTACATTTGTTGATAAGGCACCAGGTAATCAGCCTTTTGACATCAAAAACCATCTGCTTGAATTGAGCAAACAGGGCTATTGAGGAAAGGCTAAACCCTGACTTCAAAATTGCCTTTTTTTTGTCAAAATACAAGCAACTGAAGTTTTTACAAAAAAAGCAGAAATTTTTTTTGATGTTTAGAGATGCTTACGTTTAAATTTGCCGCAAACGAAAAATCAGATGACAACTTCATAACACTGATTAACAACCAAATAACTCCCAGCCTTGGCTAAAAAACGCGTTGTAAAAGATTATGATGCCCTCACAGAGGACATCGTCCGGCTCGTGAAACTAAAATATCCGACCGGCTATGCCGAACACTTGGTCTCCTACACAGACAAAGAAGGCAAACGGGTATCCGCACTCCCCTTCGAAACAGAGGATTCCTATTATCTCATTCGCATGACAGCCCTTGAGGCTAAAAAAATCGTCAAGGATGATGAAGATTTTGATGATGATGGCACGCTAAAAGCCGATTTCGCAGATGTGGAGGTCGGTGATGAGTTTGACGGCCAAGGCGAAGATGATGATGATATGGCTGATGGCTCGAGTGATGAAGATGATCACATCATCGTGACCCGCCGCCGTGACGGGGATGAAGATGACATCCCGGATGATTCTGAGTATTGATGCATCCCGCTCACCTGTCGCTCTCTCTTGAAGTAGAAGCGGCGCTCACTCAAAATCTACCTGTCGTAGCATTAGAAAGTACCATTATTGCTCATGGTATGCCCTATCCGCGCAATGTGGACACCGCGTTGTGTGTGGAGCAGATCATCCGTGATGCTGGTGCAGTCCCTGCTACCTGTGCTATTGTGAAAGGCATTATTCATGCAGGCCTGGCTCCTTCGGACATAGAATATCTGGGCAAACATGGTCGAGAAATTCCCAAGGTGAGCCGCAGAGACCTGCCGTGGATCATTAGCCAAAAACAAAATGGCGCTACCACGGTAGCGACTACCATGATTGCGGCCCATCTGGCTGGCATCCGTATTTTTGCTACCGGTGGCATTGGAGGTGTGCACCGGGGGGCAGCCCAAACTTTTGATATTTCCGCTGACTTGCAAGAGTTGGCCCAAACTCCTGTAGCCGTTGTTTCCGCTGGAGCTAAGAGCATTTTGGATATTGGGCTAACATTAGAATACTTGGAAACCATGGGTGTTCCGGTGTTGGGTTATCAAACGCCCGATTTTCCCGCTTTTTATGCCCGTACAAGTGGCTTTAAAGTAGATTACCAGGTAGATACGGCAAAAGCGATAGCAGATTTGTTGCATGTCAAGTGGGATATTGATGACAAAGGGGCTGTACTGATCGCGAATCCAGTACCCCATGCCCATGCGCTCCCCGCAGCCGATATGGAACGGGTAATTGAAAAAGCCGTTGAAGAAGCTGAGCGGCAGCATATAAAAGGAAAATACCTTACACCTTTTTTATTGTCCAAAATAGAACAGATGACCGAAGGCGATAGCCTTGCTACCAATATCGAACTGGTATGCAACAATGCACGCCTGGCCGCCGAAATAGCCATCGCTTACACCCATTAACGATGCTTCCAGCATGAAAAGGGCAATTTCCGGCCGGATGGTCTCCCACCGCAACAAGTCTATAAACTAAAAAATAAGGGCCGCCTTGTTGTGGGATTTACCACGCCAAGACGGCCCTTTCTGTATCCAATCAACCCTGACCATACGTCAGGGCAAGCCTTCAACAATTGTCAAATCAACAACAGTCAAATCAACAAATCTTATTGCCCTTTATCCCAATCCACTTCGGTCTGTTTCTTTGGGAAACTATCCCATACCTTGTGGGTGGGTAAGTCCAATGGCAGTTGGCTTAAGCGATCATAACGACGCATGTCAAACCACCTGTGGCCTCCCTCCATGAAAAGGGAGTAACGGCGCTGGTTCAGCAATTCGTTAATGAGGCCATCTTTATTGCCCACAATACCAGGTTTGGCTTCTGCTATTTTTTTGAGGCCATGATCAGTGCGTACAATGTCCAGCGCCTTCTCCCCTTCACCAAGGTTGTTGCTCTGAATTTGCGCTTCGGCATACATCAAAATCAACTCTTCGTTGCGGATGATGGAAATGGGTGAAGTATTGGTAGCTACAAGGCTGATCTCAAACAATGCCTCCGGGAAGCCGCCCAATGATGCAGATGAAGTACGCTGGCGGATCTTTGCTTTGCCGCCATCAGATACTCCAGCGCCAAAAACGCGGTCATCGCCTGCTTCCGCCTCTGAAATAAATTTACTTTGGGCACAAATGGGAGCGGTAGCCTCGTTTTTGTTCAAGAACCAAGGGTTTCTTACATCGCCGGCAACGGTAGAGAATGTAAAGTTTGGTCCAGCACTGAGTGCGCCAGCCAGGTCAAGGTATGAGGCCGATAGAGCGGTGTTCATCGCTGCCCAGTCTTTTTGGTACATGGCTACACGGGCTGCCACTGCACGGTTGAATTTTTTGAACTCAGCAGGCGTGTCAAAATTGGCTCCCCAGCCAGAGGTTACAGGGAAAGAAAAAGCAGAGCCAGCCTGATCTAATGCTGCAGCGCCATCATCCACCAATTTGCGGCAGTAAGCCAAGCCACTGGTATAGTCGCTCATGGGGCCAGGCTTGAGCAGGTCGCCAGGTGCCAACAGATCGGAAAAAGAAGTCCGAATGCCCTCTTTGCCCATCATATTC
>CAZIKN010000152.1:0-12266 GCA_964539805.1 uncultured Saprospiraceae bacterium
AAAAAATATTTTGACCTTGATGGAGACGAAGAGTTTTTTCGCGATCTGGATGTATTGCCCAACGGTGACCTCATCTTGACGGGCAATGAGTCATCCATCAGCGGTATTTTAGTGCAAACGGATAAAAAAGGCATGCCCATAGGCGGTGCTGTTTCCAGCGATGTAAGGGTATATCAGGATTTGCATCCGCGCAGCGGGCCCGGTTTTTTTGCCGTTGGGTTAAATGCGAATGGCGTGATTTTGTCCAAATTTGACAATAGTTTGGTGGATGTTTGGCATACCCAAATCAGCGGTTTAAGCACAGTCAGCCAAGTTTGGGAGGATGCGCCAAATGGCTGGATTTATGTGGTTGGCACTGGTTTTTTTGCAGGAAAAACCCGCGCTATTGTGGTTCGTTTGCTCGATATCGGTACTGAAGCCACGCAGGATTGGGCAAAATTTTTGGACAAAGGCGAAAACAACTATACAGGCGGTGCGCTCTGGCCCTTATCCACCACGCAAATGGCATTTGTGGATGGGCGCACGCCAGCCACAGGAGGTTATGGCCTTTCCGATGGGTTCATGTCCGTAAGTGATCTCGAGTTCAACACCTGCATGACCGTGGACGACGGCGTGACCACAAGCAAGATAACGCCCTTGTTCAACGGGCCGGTTCTGCCCGACCCAATAAATTTTGACATTCCCGTAGGCACGGATGTGGCCAATACGCTGATTACTTCCTACCAGCAATTGGCTGTTTGCGCGCCTTGCAAAGCCGATTTTACTTTTGCGCAAACAACACCTCCGCCTTGTGGCAACTACCAGTTCACCAATACATCTGTGGGCAGTTCATTGACCTATATGTGGAATTTTGGCGACCCCGCAAGCGGAGCCAACAACACCTCAACGGCACAAAACCCTACCCACCTGTTCGGAAAATGCGGCACTTACAACGTCTGCCTGAAAATAACGGGGCCTGATTGCATGGATTCCATTTGCAAAACCGTGACCTATTCCGATCTCGTGAAGCCGAGCATCACCTGCCCAGCCAATATCACGATCAAATGCGACCAGCAACTATCACCGTTTTTTACCGGGACGGCTACCGCGACAGACAATTGCACGCCCAACATTGTGGCCACCTACACCGATGTCACCACCGGCCTATTGCCCTGTGATGCCACGGTGCAGCGCACTTGGACGGCCACAGATGCTTGTGGCAATACCAGTGTTTGCACTCAGATCATTTTTGTGCGCGATGATGTGCCCCCTGTACTCAATTGCCCACAAAGCCAGTCAGTGAACACCCTGCCGGGCGTTTGTCACTATGCCGTGCAAAACCTGCAACAATTGAATATTACAGCCACGGACAATTGCCGCCCGGTCACGAACTACAACTGTGTGGTCACTTTGCCCAACGGCACCACACAAACCTGGACGCCACAAACCCAATTTGAAAAAGGGGACAATAAGATCACCTGCACGGTCACTGATTTTTGCAACAACAAGAGCCAAACGTGCATGTTTGTGCTGACCGTAAAGGATGGTGAAGCGCCGAATATCATCTGCCCATATAGCATGACCGTAATCGGACAGATAAACCCCCAAGGTCAGTGTAAGGCCACGGTAAACAATATAGCGGCTTCGGTACAGGACAATTGCCCGATGACCACTTTGACCTATAGCATCACTGGCGCGACCACCGTCCTAAACGGCAGCAATGATGCCAGTGGCACAGCGTTCATGCAAGGCCTTTCCACAGTGGCTTACACCGTAACAGATATGGCTGGAAATGCCAAAACCTGTCGTTTCAATATAAATGTGCATTGTTTTGGTGACGTTGGTGGGGTCATAGGCGTGAAATACCGCGAGTGCAATGGGACACCCTATACCAACCAAGAAACTATAGCAGGCTGGCCGATTGCCTTGTACGCCGAAGACAATGCTACCTTATTGTCTGTGACTGAGACCGATGAAACCGGGATGTTTGCTTTTTATGATATGCCCTATGGGGTCTATTGGGTCAGGGAATTTTTTATGCCCGGCTGGACACCCAATGTTCCGGCAAGCGGTGAGTACTTGGTTGAGATCAAATCGCCTCAACCTGTACAGGCCAATTTTGGCAATTGTCAGCAAGCGTGCGAAGAATGCCCCAAAGGCAGCGCGAAAGGCCCGAATTTGGTGACCAACGGCGACTTTGAATTGGGCAATGATGGTAGTTTCAGTTCGGGCTATCCATATTTTTCCCCAGCTCCCAATATGCCGTTTGGCCAATACTCCGTCATGACGGTGGCTGAAATCAGCGCAGCCAACCCGCAGTGGGCCTGTACCAATCGTACGCTCGGCAGCCAAAAGATGCTGGTGGTGGATGGGGTAAATTTCAGCAGCAACGTGGCCTGGACCCAAACCATCAACAACATTCAGGTCAATAACCGTTATATTTTTTGTGCTTTTGTCAATAACTTGGTGCTGAAAACCAAAGACTATGACAATCCGCAGATCAGCCTTTGGATCAATAATGCCCAGATTGGTTCCACTATCGTGTTGTCCGAAAGACCCGATTTGTGGTTTGTAACGAGCGATACTTGGTTGGCCAATTCGGCCAGCGCAGTGCTGGAGATACGGGTGGGCAACACCTCCGCCATAGGAACCGACTTTGCGATTGACGATATTGCCTTCAATATGTGTTCCGCCGTGCCTTGTGCGGTGTCTTTCAACGTGCTTGGGAGCATTGTTTGTGGCAAAACCCAGTTCAACAGCACCGTCACGGGCATCAGTCCGTTTACTTATTGCTGGGATTTTGACGGCAACCTAAACACCTGTGAGTCAACCTTGCCCAACCCGATGTGGAGTTTTCCCAAGCCCGGCACCTATGTCGTCACCTTGAAAATTGCGGATGCCACGGGCTGTATGTCCACGATCAGTAAATCGGTGTATGTGCCGCCTTTCCCGACATCGGTTATTGTGACCGGCAACCTGAGTATTTGTCAGGGTCAAAACACGGTGCTGACTGCCAGTGGCGGGCCATGGGCCACTTGTCAATGGAGCACGAGCAACAGCGGCAATTCCATAACCGTTTCTATTCCAGGTACTTATTGTGTCACTTGTACGGATAACAGAGGCTGCACCGCATCAGGCTGTGCCACTGTGACGCAGGGCCAGCCACCCATAGCCATCATTACAGGCAATATGAATATCTGTACAGGCCAGAGCACAACTTTGACGGCCAGCGGCGGCGGGTCATATCTGTGGTCTCAAAATGGACAAACTACAGCGGCAATTACAGTAACCCCTTTGGCAACAACGACTTATACGGTAACGGTGACGGGTGCGAATGGATGCACAGCGACTGCTACGAAGGTGGTGACAGTTGGGCTGACACCTGCTGTGACTATTTCGCCATTCAATCCAATGGTTTGTCAGGGCGATAACCTGACGCTTACGGCTTCCGGTACAAATAACAGTGTTTACACCTGGGCTCCCGGCGGACAAACGGGGCCTGCCTTGCCTGTAAATATTAGTACACCCGGCACGTATTCGTTTACGGTGACGGCTAATTTGAATGGGTGTACGGCGACAACAAATGTAGTAGTAACAGTAAAACCTTTACCTGTTGTTAATATTACTGGAAATACAAATATCTGTGCAGGTCAAAATACATCGCTGACAGCCTCCGGAGGAGGAACATATCTTTGGTCATTTAACAACCAAACATCGGCTTCAATAAATGTAACACCCACTATAACAACTACTTATACCGTTACGGTTTCGCTCAACGGATGCGCAGCGACAGCGACAAAAGTGGTAACGGTTAATCAATTGCCGATGGCAAATGCAGGTTTGGATCAGAATTTATGTATGTGGCAACAGGCTACGTTAACAGCCTCCGGTGGAGGGAGTTACTTATGGGCCCCGGGCAATGTCACGACTAATTCCTACAACACACCCCCGATACAAAACACCACAACCTATACAGTGGTGGTTACAGGTACAAATGGCTGTACAGCAACAGATCAGGTGACCGTAAATATTAAGATTTGTGATTGCGAAACCAACCCGATTGTTCAAAACGGGAAATTTGAAACAGGCAATCCATGCTTAGCCAATGATGAAGATATACAAAATGCAGCGAACTGGAATGGCATTTGGCCAACAAATAATTACAGCACAGGCGACTTTTATAATGCCTCTTGCTCACCCACTACAGTTACGGGCGCAACGGGCAACTACGCAGGTTTTTGGGTAAAACCACACTGTCAACAAGTTTGGCGGGAAGGTATAAGGAACCAGCTTTCCATACCAATCAATCCCAATTCAGGGTTATACGAAGTTTCCATGCGGGTGGCCTGTATTTATGCCCAACTGGGTACTGCGGTCATGGAAGTTTACGGCGTACCGAGTGGCGGCTCAATGACAAGTATTCAACCTGTAGGTAATGATGTTTTAACTGGTTCATATCTGAATTGCCCTGCGAATTCCGGCCCACCAAAACTCAATACCGATTTATTTGTCAACCCGGCAGGTGGAATTTATCTTGGCCAGGTGCAATTGAATGCTGGAAATTGTTCCAACAACTTTACACCTATTGTTCCCTTTACGTTTAATTCCAATACGTTCACCAATGCAATTGACGGTATTTACCTGACCCGCGCAGATGGTACAGGTGGTACCACTTATGCATTGGTAGATGATGTTTGCATTAAGCCAGTACCAGCAGCTGCAACTTGTGATTGTGGGAAATTTTTCGTCAGATTAAAAAACTCTTATGGCTTAAACAAGCCATTGGTGCAAGGCCAACCAGCCATGTCTGTGCCATGTCTGAAGCCTGGCGGCACCTATACGCTTTATGGGCTGATGCGTTGCAACCCCGACCAGTGTGGCAATAAGTGTTATGACTGGAAATTGGATCGCCCCAACAATTTGCCGGACTTAACGGGTCAGAATTGCAATCAAAACTATCCTTGGTTTTTCAACAACTTTACATCCGCAGACCTCTCGCAGCCTGGTCTTTATACCTTTACCATTACCCGTAAATGTGGCACAAAAGATTGTACGCAATCCATCAGTTTTATCCTTGAAAGTTGCCCTTGCTCCTGCGATGCACTGGAACAAGACGTAAATAATGGGTTTAGTATATCCACCACAAGGTCTATTCCAAATAAATGCGACAGGATTTTGACCCCGCTGACGCTTTGCCCTGATGATCAGGTTGATTGGACCATAACGCCTTCACCCATTGGTTCACCCTCTCTCTCATCAACAGGCAATAACCCTATAACTGTTACGCTGTTTGATCAGACCTATTATACTATTTGCATGACCGTCACCAGGGTATTGCCAAACGGCACTGTGTGTCCAAAAACTTATCAATACTGCAAAACCATCAAAATAAATTGCCAGGACATACTATCTACCCAATCTACCGGTTGCCCAATCGCACAAGTCAAAAACGGAGGTTTTAATTTGGGTGTTACACCGGGCTTTTTAGACCAAGACGGCAATTTAGAAGATTGGGAAATGGCACCTAATCCTGGTGATGGCCAGGTGTTTGTGCAAGACAGCTCAAAAGGAGGCGCATTGGATGAAGGCTATCTAGTGTTAACGGGTGGCATGGACAATTTTGCAGGGATCATTCAGGAAATAAACCTCGAACCAAAAGCCTACACCATTGTAAAATACGAAGTAAATAACCTGATGGGTAACAAACTGCCAAAAGGTACCCGTATAGAATTCCGGTTACAGAATTTACCGTATTTTGATGGGCCTGGATTGGTAAAACAGAAATTATACACTGAGTTTGTTGACACTTCAAGTGGTTGGGTAAGGGTAGGCTTGCACGACATAAAAGTCATAAATCCTGATTTGCGTTATTTAGTTATTTGCCTGCAAAATGATGATCCAAATACCCGATCTGTGATTGGATTGGATAATTTGGAAGTTTGTACTTCTGAGAAAGGGCCTTTATTGATTGACTGTAGTCAGGTAACCATGACTGCTGGAAATGATGGCAAGATATATTTTACGGGTTTAAATGCGCCTGTTGTGCGGATTGAAGGCATAGAAACCATCTCTCAGATCAAAATGATCAACGTCCACTTTAATCCTGGACCTGGCACTTACGTTACAAATACACTTGTTAATCCAACAACATTTAAAGTATACGTTGATCTGTTGGATGAGGACGGCCTTTTGGTTTGTGAAAAATTTATTCCAGTTATAGTTCCATTAGGTACTAATGAGAAAAATGGACTGATGCCCCTCCGCCTCTACCCCAATCCCAACCCGGGCCTATTCACCCTCGAACTGCCCATACCCGCCACCACAGGGATGCGCCTGCGCATCACCGACCCAACGGGCCGTTTGTTGCAAGACCGACCCACCGAGCCGGGCCTCGCACAGCAGACCATCGAGGCCAATGAACTGCCCAATGGCCTCTACTTCCTGCAGGTGGTGCAGGACGGCAAAGTACTGGGTGTGGAAAGGTTTGTGAAACAGGAGTAAAACGATATTTTTTGTTAGATTTGAGCTATTTTAATCGTAGGACATCTGAAGTATAAGATGGCTAAGCCGGGCTGCCCTTAAACGGGTGGCCCGGTATTTTACAACTATTCCACAACCACAAAGCCCGGGTGCATCCTTGCTATATAATTTTTTAAATCCAGGAACATACCCTTACTTTACAGGCTTAATTCATCACTAAGCTATGTATTTATGCTAAAAAATTTGCTGGCCTGCTTATTCGCCCTGCTCGCCCCATACAGCCTTTGGGCGGCCAACCTTCACATTGGTCCCGGCCAAAGCTACCCAAACCTGACCGCTGCCGTAGCCGTAGCCAAGCCAGGCGATACCCTATTGCTGCACACGGCGATTTATACGGGCGGCTTGCTCATAACTAATCTTAAGGGTAATGAAAATCAATGGATTACAATCAAAAATGCACCCAATGCGAATCCTGTTTTTGAAGGCGGCAGCAACGCCATTCAGTTCGTGGAACCTGCCTATTTGCACCTTGCCGGGCTTGTTTTTCAACACCAAACCGGCAACGGCGTCAATACCGATGATGGTGGCACATACATCACCCCTGCGCACCATCTGGTGTTTGAAAAATGCACCTTTCGGGATATGTCGGCCACAGGCAACAACGACTTGCTCAAACTGTCGGGCCTCGACTTTTTTGAGGTGCGCAACTGCTTGTTTTTGAACGGCGCCGCTGGCGGCAGCGGCATTGATATGGTAGGCTGCCACCACGGCCTCATCATTGGCAATCATTTTGAGAACATGGGCTCAAATGCCATACAATGCAAGGGCGGTTCCGAACACATCCGAATAGAAGGCAATTTTTTCAAAAAGGCAGGACAACGGGCCTTGAACTTAGGCGGTAGCACAGGCCTGGCGTTTTTCAGGCCGGATACTGCGCATTTTGAAGCAGCCAATCTGCAGGTTTTTTCCAACATCATCATCGGTTCAGAAGCCCCCATCGCCTACGTGGGAGCGGTAAGGGTGGATGTCATCAACAACACCATTTACCAGCCCGAAAAATGGGTGACGCGTATTTTACAAGAGACTGTTGACCCCAGTCGCTTCCTTGCCTGCGGCGACAATTCCTTCCAGAACAACATCGTTTTTTTAGGCAAAAACGTGGGCACCGCGACCAATATCGGCCCCAATACCCGCCCGGAGTCCTTTGTATTTTCCAATAATCTTTGGTTCAATGCCGACAATGCAAACTGGGGCGGCCCCTTCCTGCCCGTACCGGAAAGCAACCAGATACTAAACGCCAATCCGCTTTTGGCAGCACCCGCTACAGGGGATTTTGGCATACCAATGAACAGCCCGGCTGCAGGCGCTGGCAAGTCTGTAGCCAATGCGCCAGCCAAGGATTTTTTGGGCAAATGGTTCGCCCAGCCACCGTCCGTTGGGGCCATTGAGGCCAGGCCGCTTTCTCAGGTGCAAGCACCCTCTGATGCCAGTATCATCGTATTTCCCAACCCGGCCGGCCCTTGTGTGCATGTGCGTTTTGAGCCAGCAGCCACAAGCAAATATGATATGCAACTATTTGATTTTCAGGGAAAAATGATTAAAATAATTGTTTTGGACACCAATACAGGCTCCTTTGTTGAAGGTACGATAGACCTCCAAGACCTCCCCAATGGCCTTTATCTTTTGGGTATTTTTGCACAAGGCCGCTGTATAGGCAGAAGATTAGTGGCTAAGAAGGAGGATTAAGCGCAGGTCTGGTATTCCGCTCGCGAGCGTCTGCGACGCGACACGTGCCGTCGAGCGATGTGCCTTTTACAAACAATTAATTTTTGCCCCATTTTTTCAAATAAACATATCTTTGCTTTCCACAACCGGCCTGTACATTTGGCCGCTCCATTAGAGCATGTCTGGGATTTTCCCGCTTGGCCCAAAACGGCTCTTTTTTCAGCATTTTCACCCTTTTTTCAGTCGTGTAGCCCCGCTACACGCCTTCAAAAACGATAAAAATGCTGAAAAAATCTCTCATTTTTGACGCAAGCAGAAAACCCCAGACATGCTCTTAACAAACAATACCTACCCAATATGGCAAAATTGACCACTTTTTCCAGGCTTCTGATCGCCTTGCTCGTTGTCGGCGGCGTTTATCTCGGCGGCCGATTCCTTTTTAACAACACGGCTGCCGGAAAGAAATTTATTGAGGAAAGCAACCGAAAAGACGGCGATGATTCGTCTGACTCCGACCCCGGCACCATAAAAATCGGTGTCGTCACTTGGGGCGGTTACGCTGGCGGACAATATTTTAACGAAGGCTTCAAGGCAAACACTCAGTCCCGATTTTACAAAGACTATGGCTTTAAAGTAGATTTTAAGGTGCTCGACGACTTCGAGGCCAGCCGCGCCGCTTTCAAAAACGGTGATGTCCACCTGCTCTGGTGTACCGTGGATGCCTTGCCAACGGAAATGCCCGCGCTTGAGGCATTCGATCCCCGAATCGTGTTCCAGGCCGACTGGTCAAGGGGCGGCGATGCCGTGGTGGTGCGCAGGGGCATCAGTTCCGTCAGCGACCTGAAAGGCAAAAAAGTCGCCGTGGCAGAACTCACGCCCTCCCATTCGTTCCTGATCTGGTTGCTTGAGGCAGCAGGTATGAAAACATCCGACATTGAGATCGTCAAGCAGCCCAGCGCCATTGATGCGGCACAGGTGTTCAAAAGCCAACAGGTGGACGCCGCCGTGGTGTGGAGCCCGGACGATGAGCTCTGCGTACAAGCGGTAGCGGGTGCCCGAATTCTGGAAAGCACACGCTCAGCTTCCAACATCATCGCCGACGCGTTTATCGCCAAAGGGGCATGGTTAGACAGCAACCGCGACAAAGTCAACAAACTTTACGAAGGGTGGATGAAAGGCGCGGCGGAGATCAACAGCAGCGATGCCAATAAGCGCAAGGCCGCAAAAATCCTTTCGCAAAATTTTGACGGCGTGCCCGAAGATGCCGCCTACAAAGCCATCAACAACGTCCGCCTCTGTACGCACGGCGACAACCTAAACTTTTTTGGCATGAACCCCGCCTACAAAGGGGTGACCGGTGAAAACCTTTACAACCGGATGACGCTCACCTATCAACAACTGGGCTACATCGAGGGCAAGGTGCCGAACTGGCGATTGGCCATCAACACGGAAAGCATCAAGGCAGCAACATCCCTGAATACAGCCCCCGGACAAGCCGCCGAGGGGCAAAAAGAATTTGCCGTAGCCTCGGAGGATACCAAAACCCGCAGCGCAGTGGCCACCAAACGCCTGAGCATTTCGTTCCGAAGCGGCGAATTTATGTTGGACGAAAACGCCAAATACATCATTGACCGTGAATTTGTGGACATCGCCAAGGCATTTTCCAATGCCCGTATCCGAATTGAAGGCAATACGGACAACGTGGGGAATGCCACCGCCAACAAGGCACTTTCCCAAAAGCGGGCCAAGGCCGTTGCAGATTATTTGGTATCCACCTACCAGATGCCGCGCAACCGCTTTATTGTCATTGGCAATGGCCCCGACAAACCGGTGGCGGCAAACGATACCGAGGATGGCCGGGCAAAAAACAGAAGAACCGACTTTGAACTCGTTAGCGATTAAGGAACGGTGCTGAAATAAAGGTGCAAATTCAGGCTTCAGATTTTGGTCTTATATTTTCTGTTTTTTGGCGCGAATAGCCCAGCTATTTAAGTCAAAAAAGAGGAAATATAAGGCCAAAAGATGTGCTTCAATTTGCACCTTTATTCCGGCACCGTTCCTAAGGGTGGCCAAAGCGATCCCTGTATTTATGGGGTGTTACTTAAATCGTTGTCATATTGTACTTATTATGTCATTGTTCAAACTCAGAGGTAAACTAAACTACGGCTCGCAACTGCTCCTTGCCCTTGCGGGGGGCGCAATCACGCTGGCGCTGTGGTGGGTCTTGGCGGAAGCGTTCTCCACCCAACGCCCCGTTGTGAATGGCGGGTTGACAAGTTTGCCTTCTATGGCGGATACCACCATCACATCCGCTCAGCGGGACTCCATCCTGCGGCAGGATTCACTGTTGCTGGCAAGTGCTACCACCTTTGAAAAAGTGTATCCGGTACTGCCGCCACCCTCCAAAATCCCGGGGGCCTTTCAGCAACTCATTACCCACGACGAGCTGGCTTCCAATACTGCGCGCAGCATCTGGTTGAACATGCAGGGCTATCTCTGGGCATTGCTCATTGCTCTGCCCTTTGGTTTCCTCTTGGGGCTAATCCCGCTGTTCAACGGATTGTTCAGCCGACAGGTTGACGCACTTCGGTACCTGCCTTTATCTGCCCTCACCAGCCTGTTTATCGTTTGGTTTGGATTGGAAGATGCGATGAAAGTCGCTTTTTTGGCCTTTGGCATCTTGGTTTATCTCCTTCCGGTGATCGTACAGCGCATCCGCGAGGTAGAAGATGTGTATGTGCAAACGGCCTTTACGCTCAGTGCCAGCAATTGGCAGGCATTTCGCACTGTTTACCTTCCTGCAGTTTTTAGCCGCCTTATAGACGACATCCGGGTGCTGACCGCCATTTCATGGACCTACATCATCATCGCCGAACTGCTCAACCGGCAGGGCGGCATCGGTGGGCTGATATTTATCAAAAGCAAGATGGGGCAAATTGATCGGGTGTTTGCCATCCTGCTGCTGATTGTCCTGATCGGTTTTTTGCAGGACCGCATATTTTCTTACATGGATATGCGCCTTAATCCACACAAATACCTGAAAAACAAATTGGCCGGTGTTCAGGAATGCCAGTATGGCATCTTTTTCATCCTGTTAGTCTTGTTGGCCAAAACACTATTGCCCGGTTTGTTGACAACTTCCTTTGTCTGGATCGGTGTACTTGGTGGGATTATCGTGGTGGCATTGGGTGAATTCAAAATAATGGGCGCTTCAAAAACAACGTGAACATGGTACAATTCAACGATACTCCATTGCCCAACATCATCCAGTTGGAAAATATCAGCCAGACATACGATGGCGGAAAATCATACGTCATACAGGATTTTAACCTGCTCATCGAAGACCATCCCGGGCGCGGCCAGTTCGTGGTGCTCCTCGGCGTGTCCGGCAGTGGCAAATCCACCATCCTCCGCTATGTGTGCGGGCTTCAAAAGCCCAGCAGCGGCACCGTCAAGGTCCATGACAAAATCGTGACCGATGATTCCCGCATCAGCATGGTCTTTCAGCAATATTCCTCATTTCCCTGGTTGACCGTTTTGGAAAACGTGGCCTTGGGCCTTCAGTTCAAAGGCATAGACGAAAAGACCCGCTTGCAAAAGGCGCAGGAAATGATCGAACTGGTGGGGCTGGCCGGCCACGAAAAAAAATACGCCCAGTACCCCACTTTGTCCGGCGGACAATTGCAACGGGTGGCCATTGCCCGAAGCCTGTTGGCCAATCCCGACATCCTCCTGATGGATGAGCCGTTCGGGGCATTGGACATCAAAACGCGCCTGCAAATGCAGGAACTCCTCATCAACCTATGGGAAAAATTCCATTCAACGGTCATCTTTGTCACCCATGACATTGCCGAGGCCGTTTATCTCGGTGATGATATTTACCTGATGAAATCCGCCCCCTCGCATATCGTTGAACACGTCAAAGTGGACCTTCCCCTTCACCGCACCCGCGAACTCAAGCGCGAGAAACATTTCATGGAACTGGTGCAGGAGGTGGAAGACAAGATGGTGACCGTAGCCAGTGCTTAGAGCATGTCTGGGATTTTCTGCTTGAGTCAAAAACGAGAGATTTTTTCAGCATT
>CAZIKN010000153.1:0-12237 GCA_964539805.1 uncultured Saprospiraceae bacterium
CGGCAGTAAGATCGTGTTTGGCGATATTGGTTTTGACCACCTGTTCGAGCTGGGCCAGCCAGGCGCTGTCTTTGGGGTTTTCCCCGTTGTTTTGTTCGGTCAATTCTGCGTTATTGCGCTCGGTTTTGTTTTTGAGCAAAGCCCTTGCCTGGGCCAGCAGTTCTTCTTCATCAAAGGGTTTGATGATATAGTCGTCCACACCGATGCGCAGGGCGTGAAGGCGATCTTCCAAAGTGGCACGGGCAGTGAGCACAATAAGTGGCAGTTGTTTTAAGGTGTCATGTGCTTTAATTTGGTCAATCAACTGGAAGCCATCCATGATGGGCATCATAAGGTCAGTAATGATCATCTGGGTACGCGCACCGCTTTTACTTTTTAAGATTGCCAAAGCTTCTTTGCCATTTTCGGCTTCTATAATATCAAAGGATGGCTCCAAGATCAATCGGATAAAACTTCGCAATCCGTGGTTGTCTTCCACGATCAATACTAAAGGCTTTTCCGCAGCAGGAGGCATGGGAAGTGGCGCAAGCTGTACTGCTTCGCGTTTGCGCCTGTTTGGGTCCATGTACTCTTCCGGAGGTGGCATTTTCACGGAGAGGTTGGGCGATTCTATTTTTTCAGGAAAAACAAAGCGAAATATGGAGCCTCTCTCCAATGTGCTTTCCACACTTATGCTCCCCCCAAACAACGCTGCATACTCTCGGCAAAGGGACAAGCCTATCCCGGCGCCACCGGCATTGGCGCTTTTTTGAATAGAGGACTGGTAGAAACGATCAAAGATATGAGGGATGTCATTGGGGTGAATCCCGCTTCCCGTATCGGCCACTTCAAGGGTAAATTGTTTGTTTTTGTGGACAAAAGTGACGTTAATAGAGCCTTTTTGGGCGGTAAACTTGAAGGCATTTGCTACCAAGTTGTTCAGGATTTGGCCAAATTTTTTGACATCTATTTGGCTTCTTAGCAGCGGATCAGCCTGATAATTGACCTTGAACCTGATCTCCCGGTGGGCTGCGAGGGCATGGAATTTATGGGTAAGGTTGTCCAATACTTGTTTCATCTCAATTGGCTCCAACTGTAGGCCAACTGTACCGGAATCCAATTTGATCAGATCTAAAATGTCATCTACCAATTCCTGCAAATCGGCACTGCTTTTTTGTGCCAGATGCAACAGGTGGAGGTCTTCCTTGTCCAAATTGTTCTTTTTTAATATTTTACTGATTGGCCCGGCGATCAGGGCCAACGGCGTGCGCAGTTCATGGGAGACGTTGGCAAAAAATTTTGACTTTACCTCGTTGAGTTCCTGTAGCTCTTTGGCCTGTAGTTCTATCAATTCCTTATCCTGACGAATCTGATCTGTTTGTGCCGCGATGGTTTGGGTGCGTTCAGATACCAATTGTTGCAACAATCGCTCGTTTTGGCGCGCTTCATCTGCTTTGTACCGAAAATAATACCAGATGCTCAGGACAATCAAGGCAAATGCCAAGATGATGAACCAACTTCTCAGGTACCAAGGCGGCCTGTTGATCAGGGGAATATCCAAAATTGCCGACGAATATGTTCCATTGGCAAGTCGGCACCTTATTTGAAAGGTATATTGGCCATAAGCAAGGCGGTAAACCCTGATGATGTTGTCCGAAACGGTAGTCCAGGCATTATCCAGGCCATCAATACGATACTCATAGGTAACATTGTTGCTTTCCGGATCTTCTGGCAAGGACAATTGCAGCGAAAAATAGCGGTTTTGATCTTCCAGGTAGATTTGACCAGTATTGACCAATTGGGCAGTGCGATCTTCCCAACTTGCCTTTTGGGCATTGAATACGCTAAAATGGGTGACTAAAATAGGTAAACCGGGTGTTGAATCCTTAAAAACCTGTGCGATATTGTTGGGGTTAAAGGCGGTTAGGCCATTTATGCTGCCAAAAAACAGGGTGCCATCATCGGACCTGAAATGCGAGTGCCTGTTGTACTCATATTCGGCGGTGCCATCGGGTGGTAAAAAGGCCTTTGCGGCTTTTCGTGATTTGTCAAATTGGATAATGCCACGCTCGCTGCTCAGCCAAAGGTAGTTGTGCACATCAGGGTAAACTGCATGCAAAACGTTGGAGGTAAGGCCATTGTTAAGGCCAAATACTTCTGTCGAGGCGTTTCCTTGCGGAAAAAAATGGATCAGGCCCGCATCGAGGGTGGCAAGCCAAATACTGCCGTCAGCATCAAACGAGGCATGTGAAATCAGATCGGAAGGCAAGTGGTTGGCCCCGCTCTCTTTCAAGCCATAATGTGCCACTATACCGATGCCATCTTTTGATTGATACAAGCCTGTATTGGTACAAAACCAACTGCCGCCAGCGGCATCCGTCAGCATGGCATATACCATGCTGTGTTGCAAGGTGTCATGGCCATTTAGCAGATCAAAGCGCTTTATTTGGCCCGATTGTGGATCAAACCAGCCAATACCGCCCTCAGAGCCAAACCAGAATGCCTGGCCGGTATCCTTCTTGATACAACTGACCTCATTGTAGCCCAAGGCAGAAAGATTGAGGGCATACCTTTGGGTATTTAGGGTATGAGGATCAATTTTGACAAAACCTCTCCGATCGGCAAGCCAAAGGTTTTGTTTTTCATCAGCATGGCACAAAATGGAATAATTGTACAGCGGAATATCTAATTGGCGAGCTATGTTTTCACCTTTATTAAGGTAGAAAGTGCCTTGATAGGTACTTACAAATATACGATTGGCCCCATTCCAGATGCCGCGACAACTAAAAATGATTTTGTTTTCTGTTTTTTGTTCGTTTAAGGTAAAATAATTCTGAAAAGGGTTGGTTTTTAAGGAAATGCGGGCGATGCCCTCAATTGAGGTAGTCAGCCAGGCATCGCCGTTTTTTTTCAGAAAAATCTCGCGCAGGTCGGACAAATCACGCAAGACACGGTACTCGGCCAAAAAATCGTTCAGCAGTAAGCCCGTGCCCATATTGTAGGCCAACAGTTTCTTTTTCCACAGCACCCAGAGCACTCCCTTTTGAGGTGCCAGGGCAAACTGGGGCATGGAATTGGTAAAATGCCGATATTCCGGCTCATTCCAAGTGAACTGAAGCATTTTAATTCCGTCCGGGAAAAAAGACCAGAGTTCAACTTGTGCATCACGGGTAGAAACCGTAAACCAGCTGGTTTGTTTTTGTGTAGCTACCCAGGAAATCTTGTCCGACACTGAAAAATGCCACTCTCTTATCTTTTGCCCGTCGGGCCCCATCAATATCAGTTTTTTGCTTTGGTTGCCGAAGGTTTGACAGATATAAAGCCTTGAAAAGTCGTCTGCGCCCAGCAATTTAAGGTCGGTGGTTGCAGGATCATTCACCCAAATTTTCTGAAAGCCTGTGCCGGGCCTGTAAATATAGATTTCGTTTTTGAAGTCGGCAAAAAAAAGTGTTCGGTCTGGGGAGGCGATCATCTGGCTGATTTCATCTGGCCTTATCACCATTTTTTTGCCCAAGTGCGTCCGAAGGGATGCTACTTCGTTACTGTAAACATTAACCAAAGACCAATCGGGATACACGCTTTTGCCGTCTTTCCAGCCCGGTTGTAGCCACAACCAGCCTGCCTGGTCTTCTGCTATTTTTTGGATGTTATTTTGGAGCAGGCCGTTTTGGGCGATATTGAAGACTTCAAAATTTTGTCCATCAAAACGATCAATCCCGTTTTGGGTTGCGAACCACACCAAGCCACGGCTATCCTCCAGCATATAGTTTGCCCCCCGGCCTGACAGCCCCTCGGAGGCTCCAAAACGTTTGATGTTGGCAATGTGCGACTGTGCCTGGCACACAACGCCCAACAACAGGAAAAAAACGATGGAAAGCGTTTTGGTTAACACGTCTTAGCTCATTAGTTGGATTAAATAACAAGCAAAGGTAGTTTTTATATTGGAAAAGCCAATTTAATACGGCGTACTTTTACAGCGCCATGTCCAAATTTACACATTCACTGTATTCAGACTTGCTCATGGGCAAGCAAGGCGGCGAAAAAAGATTGGCCGTATTACTGGATCCCGACAAATTGCCTCAAGGCAGGCTTGAGCACTTGGTGGCGCTTGCCGTAGCGCAGGGGGTACATTATTTTTTCATTGGAGGCAGCCTTGTGGTCAACCACCGCTTAGATGAGCTGTTGAGCGATATTCGGGCGCAATGCAACATTCCCCTGGTGTTGTTTCCCGGCAGTTCCTTCCAACTCAGTTACCGAGCCGATGCCTTGTTGTTTTTATCGCTCATTAGTGGACGAAACCCCGAACTACTTATCGGCCAACATGTCATAGCGGCCCCGTTTCTCAAAATGTCACCGTTGGAGATCATCAGTACTGGCTATATGCTCATTGACGGCGGGGTACGGACTTCCGTTCAATATATGTCCAACACCTATCCGATACCAGCCAACAAAACCGATATTGCCGTGTGCACTGCTGTTGCGGGCGAAATGCTGGGCCTAAAAATGATATACCTTGAAGCGGGTTCCGGGGCAGCCAATCCTGTGCCGGAACTTATGGTTGAGGCCGTTAGCAACAGCATACAAATACCGCTTATTGTTGGAGGGGGCATACGCAGCCCCGAAATGGCCGATACGCGTTTTCGGGCAGGTGCTGATCTGATAGTGGTGGGCAATGTTTTGGAAAAAGACACGGGGATGCTGTCTGAAATGATGGCAGTGTGCCGGGGCATTGGCCCAAAAGTAGGGTGAAATGCCCGTTTGGCGTTTTAGTTGACTTTTTTACACAAAGCTCAAAGGTTCAAACCGCTGTCCACCCAGTACTGACACAGCATCAACGCTGAGCCATTTTTGCAACAAAGTAGTATATACCTGCCGAAAATCAGTGCGGTACTTGAGATCACCATCGTCAAGATCGCTCAAATTGGGCAGCGGATTGAGCAATCCTTGTTGCTTTAGGCCGCCACCGAGAAAAATCATGTTGTTGGCTGTGCCATGATCGGTGCCGCCGCTGGCGTTTTGTGCTACCCGTCGGCCAAATTCAGAAAAAGTAACAACTAATACATCATCCCAGCGGCTATTGTTTTTCATGTCTGTGGCGAAGGCCGTAAGGGCATCATTCATTTCCTGAAATAGCCTCTGCTGCTGCCCTGCCTGATTGATGTGCGTATCAAAGCTGCCGAGGGACAAGTAATAAACCTGTGTTTCACAATCGGCCAAGATCAGAGACGCCACGGTTTTGAGGTTTTTGCCCAAATTGCTTGCAGGGTAAGTATAAGTGCTTGATTTTGAACTGCTTTTTTCATACAAATAATCGGCTGAGTGCACTGTAGATGCCATTGTTTTGTACAAATAGGACACTGGTGCTTCCATCTCATGTGGGTCATTGGCAGGCGATCCGGAAGTGCCGGCTACTTTAGGTGTGGGCTTTTCCATGGAAAATGGTTTGTACTGCGCAGCCAAATGCTCCGCAAAAAAATCACTGTGGGCCATATCGTGCAGCCGTTTGGCATTTTCAAGCGCAAGGCCTTTTTGGCGTTCACCTTTGAGGGCAAGGCTGAGGGTATCATCTATTTCAATGGCGGCCAGAGGTCTTTCACAGCCATTACACTGTGCATCCAAAAAACGCCCGAGCCATCCGCTTTGCCAGTATTCGTTAGCCGGACTGGCGCTGTGCCATATATCCATGCTGCGGAAATGCGAGCGATCCGGATTGGGATAGCCTACACTATTCAGGATAGCCATGTCGCCATTGTCCCAAAGTCCTTTCAAACCGGAAAGTGTTGGGTGCAGCCCAGCCTCATCAGTCAATGTTAGGGCATTTTCGCGTTGGATGCCCAGCCGAGGCCGTTCGCGATAATAAATATCATTGCGGTAAGGAATGATAGTATTGAGGCCATCATTGCCGCCACTGAGCTGGAGGACAATCATTATCTTGCCTTTGGGAGGCATAAGGGCAGGGCCAGCAAAAGCATGCAGGAATTTAGGTACCCACAATGCCGTGGTGGCCAATGCAGAGGATTTCAGGAAACTTCTTCTGTTCATATATGACCCATAATTTGGGATATTGGACTTAGTAGCCCTGAAAACGTTTAGTATAGGCCTGGGATTTTATAACCAGAAAGTAATTTTGGAGATTATCAGGACGAGTTTACCAGATTTTCAAAGTTGTACTAAGTTGAGTACACCCAAAACTACCTTGATTTGGCTATAAAATCCCAAACCTTAGCCTCAATGCTGTGCGTTTTCTACACAGTCAAACATCCATCTCACGCCATACTTGTCCTCCAAACTTCCAAAATAACTGCCCCAGAACATGTCCTGAAGTTCCATTTCCACTTTGCCACCTTCAGAAAGGCCGTCAAAGAGCTGTTTGGTTTCGGCGCGGGTATCAGGGGACAGGCAAATATAGCAGTTGTTGCCTGTACGCACATTGAAGCCCATAGACTCGGGCGCATCAGTTCCCATTAGCAGATGGCCATTCAGGATGGGCAAACCCACATGCATGACCAAATCAAGGTCTGCTTCCTCCAATGGGGGCGCTCCCTCCACTGGAGGAGCATCGCGAAATCGGACAATGCCATCACTGCTGAATTGGCCGCCAAAAACAGATTGATAAAAAAGAAAAGCCTCCTCGGTATGCCGAGGGAAATTGAGGTAGGTGCCTACACTTGCCATAACTTAATTTTTTGTTTTAAATTTTTAATTTCGGTGCAAAAGTATGAAATTTATAAAACAAAATGTTTTTTTAAGGTATTTTTTCTTAAGTACGGTAAGTTTTGAATTAATTTATTTGATAATCAGGTATTTATGCAAACAAAGCGGCGAAAAATTCTTGTAATAGTTATCCGACTCCAAGGGAGGCGGATGTTCCTCAGGTCATAGTGGTGAGTACTGCTGAGTTTCCCTCGCCAATCTATACCGGGTGCCATGCGAGGGGGGTGACGACCCGGCACTTTTCCTAGGTGAAAATCACGGAAGAACCATGTGAAATTCAAAAAATACCGAACATATGGTAATATTAACAAAATTTGGCATTAAATTTTCTATAACAATTCAGGGAGCGGCGGCATTTGAAAAAGCAGCGGTAAGAATTGGTGAAAAATACCCAAAAAAGATTACGTTTCATTTGCTTGAAAAGTCAGACATTTGTGACGCCTATATTTTAATCCATTTTCCTTTTCCAATTGTTCTTTACGATTGTCGGTCTCTGTGCGCGATGCATATCACTACATCCGAGATCCCCAATCTTCTAATCCACCTCATTATTTAATCGTCTCCCTCCTATTTGCCATGACTTGTCCATTTGGGCAGGTTTAGCTTTTTTTTTGATATTAAATGGTTTATTTGCTAAATAGACCTTGCAATAGCATACGTACAATGATCTCATCACAAAAATCTTTTTATATATGACCAACGATTACACGTGTTCGGATAAGTCGCCGAAACCCGTTTTTTTCTTTTTAAATGCCAGATGGGCCAAGCATATCAGTGTAATGCTGACGGTTTTGGGCCTTTTCTTAGGCACTGCACAGATGCTGCACGCGCAGCTTTCATCACAGACTTTTAGCATCAACGGCAACTTCACGGTGCCACCCGGGGTTACCTCTGTCAGAGTAGCCGTTTGGGGCGGCGGCGGTGCAGGTGGCGGTGTCACGGGCGCCAATGCACGCGGCGGCGGCGGCGGCGGCGGTGCTTACCAGTATATAGAAATCACGGGTCTAACGCCCGGCGCTTCCATACCCGTTACCGTGGGTACTGGTGGTACTGGCGTGAGTGCTGGCAACGGCAACAATGGCGCTGCCTCTTCTTTTGGAGGCTATGTCACGGCTGTTGGTGGCTTTGGCGGCGCGGCTGGTATCGGTACAAACGCTGCGGGCGCTGGCGGTGCTGGCGGCCTTGGTGTTGGCTTGAACTCCTTTAGTGGCGGCGACGGTTCTGCAGCATCCGGCACTACGGTGAGCGGTGCGGGTGGCGGCGGTGCCGGCACTGGTGACGATGGAGACCCTGCAGTATTGGCTGCTGGTGGCAACGGCGGTATCGGTGGCACCCCCCCGGGTGGCACAACACCTACCGCAGGTGGCAAAGGTGCCAATGGCCGAACTGTGGCAACAGGTGCCGGTGCCGGTTTTGGCACAACGCAACTCGCAGCGGGTGGCGGCGGTGCGCGCAACTCTACCTTGTCACAGAATCGTGCGGGTGGCGCGGGCGCTCGCGGGCGTGTCATTGTCTATTGGTGCTCGGCCTTGGCTACGCCAACGGTTGCCATCACGGCCAATCCAAGCGGCCCCATCTGCGAGGGGACAGAAGTGACTTTTACGGCAGTAGGTACCAATGGTGGTACAGCGCCAACGTATGAATGGTTTTTGAATGGTGTAACGACTACCCAAATGGGTACAAGCTACACCAACTCAACGCTTAATGATGAAGATGAGGTATATTGTGTCATCACCTCCAACCAACAATGTGTCTCGACTACTACTGCCCAGTCCAATACCATAACAATGGATGTCGAACCTCCTGCTCCTGCCAGCATTAGTTATTCACCCAATCCCAAGGTATTTTGTCAGGGCGTTTCCGTGCCACATGTGCCTCCGGTTGTAGTGCCTGCTGGTACTTATACCTATTCCATATTCCCTACTGAATTGCCAGATGGCCTTACATTTAGTACTTCTACAGGGCAAATCAGTGGCACGCCTACGGCTGCAGCGGCTGCTCAGACGTACACCGTCACAGTAAGCAACAGCTGTGGCTCTACGGAAGCATCCTTGATCGTGAGCGTACAAGGTGCGCAACCCGTTAATGCCGGTGAGTATGGCCCACTTTGTGTGGATGGTCCTGATATTGCCTTGAGTGGCCTACCCCTTGGAGGAATGTTCGCAGGTGAAGGAGTGAGTGGCAATATGTTTGACCCAAGTGCGGGTATTTCAACGACTACAAAAAATATTAAGGTTTTTTATACCATTATTACACCGGAAGGTTGTCCATTCACAGATTCAACCATCATCACTATATATCAGGATGGCACAGCCTTTATCACTTCCGAGACATCCGAAGGCAGTGAAATTTGTCAGGGCGAAAGTATTGACCTTAAGGGGCATTTTTGTGATCCCGCAGACGTCATTACACAAACCTGGACTTCCAATAATGAAGATGCAGTGAATATTTCCAGTGCAGGCAATCCTGATGAGGCTGAAATTACGGGCCTTGTGGTGGATGAACCTACGGCTGTTACCATTACCTACACGGTAAATGGCACACAAACAGCCACTTATGTACTGACAGTGTTGCCCACTCCGACGCTTACCTGCCCGGAAAATATAACCGTCAAAACGGGCGATGATACCGTTAATGACTGCTTTGGAAGGGCTAGCTGGTCACATCCAGCGATAGCACCGGATGAAGACTGCGGTCCCTACACCCTCGAACATGGTGTTTGGGACGAGGATGATATGGAGTTTGACTTTTCTTTAGCCAGCTCGGTCAGTTTCCCTGTTTTGCTTGCGCCCGGCTCTTACCAACGCGCCTATCGTTTGTTGGATGGAGAGGACGATCAGGTACGTTATTGCGAGTTTTCCATTATCGTTGAGGATAATGTTAAACCCACATTAAACTGTCCGGCGCCGATCAATGTCCAGGCTGATGGTTTTGACTGTGAAAAAGTAGTTACCTATAGTGTAACCGTAAGTGATGATTGTGGCGCAACACATACCATCACCAATCCCGCTTATGCATCAGGAGAAGTATTTGCAAGTGGTACCACTACGGTGGAATGGACGGCAGTGGATGATGCCAACAACTCTACTTCCTGCTCCTTTACGATAACAGTTACAGAAATTATACCGCCCAATCCGGGCTGTCCTGAAAGTTTCACAGCGCCTGCAGATGCCAACGCCTGTGATGCCAGTGTGGAATTTGAGGCATCACCTACGGATTTTTGTAATCTGGCTGAGCCACCCGTGGAATACCGCTTGGGTTCCGGTACCGGCCCGCTCATCACTTCACCCCATGTTTTCCCCTTGGGTAATTCAACTGTTTGGGTGAAGGCCACTGATGCCAGCGGGAATACGAATGTTTGTACATTCGTGATAAGCGTAGAAGATCAGGAAGATCCACGCCCTATATGCCCTGAAGAACCTATTGAGGTCAGCAATGCAGAAGGCCAATGCGGTGCCAATGTGCCATTCAATGTTAACCACACAGACAACTGTTTCCCAATAGGTAGCAGTTCTGCATCGCCAGCACCAAATGATTTCTTTGATGTAGGCACCACTATGGTGACCATCACAGCAACGGACAATGCAGGCAATACGGCCTCCTGCACCTTTTATGTGGTGGTAAATGATGAGGAATTGCCTGTGGCCAATTGCCCGGAAGATAAAGAGGTTGACAACGATCCGGGTGATTGTGGTGCCATAGTAGAATATGTTATCCCTGACCCTACGGACAATTGCCCTGCGGTAAGCAGTGTAGCGGACTTGCCCAGTGGCAATAGCTTTAGCGTAGGCACCACTACTGTAACTGTAACCGCAACAGACAATGCCGGACTGGAGCATTCCTGTACCTTTACGATTACCGTAAATGACACTGAGGCTCCAGAAGCTGCTTGTCAGGATGTCTCTGTTGAACTGAATGAAGATGGTGTAAGCACCATTACCGCTGAGGATTTGGCTGATATGATCAATGACAAAAGCTCGGACAATTGTGATGTGGATGAATTTGTGGTAAGCCTGTTTGAGTTTAACTGTAATGATATTGAGAATAACCCGCTCAGCGTAACCTTGACCGTAACAGATGAAAGTGGCAACACAAGTACCTGTGTCGCACAGGTAACAGTAGAGGACGATATTGATCCAAGCATCAGTTGCCCCGATCCTATCACCGATGGACAATGCAATGCCAGTAGCATTGCGCTCGGCACGCCAACAACAAGTGACAACTGCACAGCGCAAACGCCAACCAATAATGCACCAATGACCTTTGGTGTAGGTATGACCCCCGTAACTTGGACGGTAACGGATCAAAGTGGCAATTCAAGCACCTGCTTACAGGTGGTTACCATTGTCTCCAATCCAACGGCTTCCATCAGTGGCGACGCTACGGTATGTGAAGGTGCTGCCGATCAGACCATTACTTTCACCGCAAGCGGTGGTACAGGCCCATATATATGGACCTATCAGGTAAATGGAGGAGGTAACCAAACCGTAAGTGGTACATCACCACAGACACAACCTCAGTCAGCTGGTGCATCCGGCAGTTTTGTGTACACGCTGATAAGTGTTTCTGACCAATATTGCACAGCCACGGCTTCTGGTACAGCAACTGTACACGTAAACGAGCCAGCCACAGTAACCATAGAGGCATATAAGGATGCAGCGCACACCATGCCTATTTTAGACATCAATAATGGCGGCAACACCTGTGCCAGTCCTGACCTGATTTATTGGCATGCTAACGTTATGCCCGCCACGCCTAACAGCGGTTCATACACCTATCAGTGGGGTGCATTTGGTACTGCAGTGCCTGGCCCATTGACGGGTAGCCCTTATGCTCCGGTCAATTTCCCCGGCGGCAATGTACAATCGCCCTCACGCGCATTTAACTCAGGCAATGGTGCCAAATCGGTCAGCGTTCGCGTATTCACACCCGAATGCCCTGTGCCATCGGATATGGCTCCTCCGCTACCCTACAAGAGCTGGAACCAGGTGGCAGAACCTACAGCAGTTACCACTACGATCACCGACAATAATCCGACTGATGATTGTCCCAATGCACCACATACGCTCACCGTTGCACACCCGGCACCATTATTGACTGTCGGCGGCGTAACCTGGAGTGGAGCAGGCAGTGGTACGGACAACCCTTACACTGTAATGCCCGCTGCATCAGCGACTTACAATGTATCGGTGACGTTCTCCAACTGGGGCTGTGATATTGCAAGTGATTCCTATACTGTGACGGTATTGGATAACACACCACCTTCTATCACAACTTGCCCGGTAACCCGCACTATTGAGGGTTGCAATACAGGGATTATCACCAGCCCTGCATTTTCGGCATCAGCAACATCATCATCCTATGCAGTATTTAGCAGCGCTCCCAACGATGGCGTAGCCACGGATGATTGCCCAAGTACGAACTTCACGGTAACTTATCAGGATGTTTCAGCCCCAGGTACTTGCCCAAATCTCTTTGTGATCACACGTACCTGGACCGTCACAGATGCAGGCGGTGGTTCATCAAACTCAACCAGCTGCGTTC
>CAZIKN010000154.1:0-12205 GCA_964539805.1 uncultured Saprospiraceae bacterium
TGCTGAAAAAATCTCTCGTTTTTGACTCAAGCAGAAAATCCCAGACATGCTCTTACCTAAAGAAATGTTTGGCGGATTTTTAATAGGTTTTTCTGCAATTTCATTATCTATTTTTATATTATATCTGTTGGGCTATTACCATGTTATTACCATACTTACAGAAGATTATTCCCTTAAATTATTCATGACGCTGGTTGTTGCAGCGCTGATTGAGGATCTGTTTACCAGAGGTTTAGTATTGCGTGAATTAGAAAACTGGTTAGGAACTAAATAATTAAGTTATGAATTTAAAAAATGAGTATTTAAAAGTTGATAAATATTTCTCTCCCAAAATAATTGGAGAAGTAAATGACCAATTTATTAAAGTAGTCAAAATAAAAGGCCAGGAAGTTCCTTGGCAAAAGTAAGGAATGAAAAAATAAGTTCCTGATTCAGGCGCGGTCGTCCTGGTATTATCGGGGCATTTTTTACATTTGCCTCTAAAAAACACCTTGCGCCCCCATCTTATCTGCAAAAAGATCATTTTTGTGCTGTGTTGCCTTGTGCTCACAATGGCCAGGCTCCTGGCTCAGGATGACGAGATCAGCACCGCCGAAATCCTGGAAAATTATTTCCGCGACAACGAACAGCCTGGCGAGGCAGATGCCCAGCTGCTGCTTGAACTCCTCGAGAACTTGCGCCAAAACCCCCTTGATCTAAACAAGATCAGTCCCAATGAACTGACCGACCTGCGCTTGCTGAACCAGCTCCAGATTGAACATTTTTTCAGCTACCGCAACAAATTAGGCCCCTTTTTGAACGAATATGAACTACAGGCGATACCAGAATGGAGCCTTTCCGATATCAGAAGGGTCTTGTACTTTTCAAAAGTTGGCCCGAGCATTAATGCGCGCAATACGCCCATAACCAAAGGCCTGGCCGAAGGCGACAACGAACTGTTGTTGCGCTGGGGACGCCCTGACCCACCCATTTACCCGGGAAATGCGGAAGGTGGGCCCAATGCATGGGCCATGCGCTTCCGGCATAGCTTTGACAACCGCCTACGGTATGGCTTTACCCTTGAAAATGACCCCGGCGAAGCCCTGTTTCGAGGCAGCAACCGCAACGGTACAGATTTCGTGAGCGCGCATCTCTACATCCAAAACTGGAATGAACGTATAAAAACCCTCGCCTTGGGCGATTATAGCGCCCGATTTGGGCAAGGCTTGCTGTTGCAAATGGGCTTTGCTCAGGGCAAATCCGCCGAAACCACCGCTATCATGCGCGGAGGCCGCAAAATAAACGGTTACGGCGCCTTCGGGGAGGTTTTCTTCCTGCGTGGCGCCGCTACTACCATAGCGCTCCATAAATCCTGGGAACTTACAGCGCTCTATTCCCTGCGCAAACGAGACGCTAACCTGACCGAACCGGATACCATTGACCTGGAAGACTCGGAGTTGCGTTTCTCTGCCCTCCAAAGCTCCGGCCTGCACCGGACACCCTCCGAAATCGCCGATGAAAAAAGCATCCGTGAGCAAACGGTAGGGGCATCGCTCTCCTACACCCGCCCGCGAGGCCACCTATCGCTCAATACCCTGCGCATTGATTTTGATCGCGATTGGAATCCCACGCCTGCACCTTACCGTAAATTTGCATTTCAAGGACGCGAGCAGACCGGATTAAGCCTTGATTATCAATGGCGCAGGCGCAATTTACTCTTTTTTGGAGAAGGCGCGCGCAGTGCCAACGGCGGCACCGCCTTGGTCAATGGCCTGCTTTTGGGGGCTGACCAGCACGTTACGTTCAGTGCCTTGCACCGCCGATATGCTCGTGATTATCAGGCCCTTTATGCCCTGCCTTTCGCCGAAACTTCGGGCGCGGCCAATGAACAGGGGCTTTACCTCGGGGCTGATATCAGGTGGCTGCGCCGCTGGCAGATCAATCTCTATGCCGATGTGTGGCAGCATCCCTGGCTGCGTTTCGGGGTGAGCGGCCCTTCGCGCGGGCAGGAGTATTTGGCAAGGGTACAGTGGAGCAAGGGGCGCAATTTCTCGGTGTATGGCCTTTGGCAATCCGAAATCAAACAGCGCGATGCTAATGAACAGACAGGCTTAGTCAGCAACAGGCGAGAGCGCCTGCGCCTGCACGCGAGCTACAAGGTACTGCCCGGGGTGGAACTGCGCAGCCGTGTGGAATGGATGGGCTTTGTGGAGGGCCAGCTGCCGCGTACGTACGGATTTTTATTGTTTCAGGAAGCGAGTTTTAAGCCGCTTGGCTCCAATATTTCGGGAGCTGTGCGCTATGCCATGTTCGATACGGACAATTTTGACACCCGTGTATTTGCTTTCGAGAATGACCTGTTCTCCGCAGTGTCCATACCATCGTTTTCAGGACGGGGATCGCGTTATTATGTAAATTTGCAATGGCGCATCAACCGCCATTTGCGCCTGGAAGGCCGTGTGGAGCAAACCAATTTGGTTCAAGCCGTGACCACCACTGCCCAAACCGGACGCGAAACGGTATGGAAATTACAAGCAAGGGTAAAGTTTTGATTGACGTGGCACTTGGGACACAGATGCAAGCAGCACAGTTTTTTCTGTGTTCATCTGTGTTGCTTGCATCCGTGTCATCTGTGTCCCCCTAATCACCCCCTAATCACCCCCTCATCAACCCCTATCAACCTATTAATTCTATGCGCTATAAACTTTTTCAAATCACTTGTGGGCTGCTCCTCGTATTGAGCGCTCATGCCCAATCCTTCAACAACCTGCCGGTAATCACCCAAAAACCGCCCCTGCACGGACGACATTGGATGGCGGTAACGGGCAAGCCTCTGGCAGCTACGGCAGGTGCCATGATCTTTGCCAAAGGCGGCAATGCCATTGATGCCTCCTGTGCTATGCTGGCCGCAACCTGCACCATGTGGGACGTGTTGAGCTGGGGCGGTGAAACACAGGCCCTGATTTATAATCCCAAAACCCAAAAAGTAGTGGGAATCAATGCCTTGGGTGTGGCACCTACTGGCGCTACGGCAGCGTTTTTTAAAGAAAAAGGCATGAAATACCCGCCTGAATTCGGTCCATTGGCAGCTGTAACACCCGGAACACCGGGAGGCCTGATGACCATGTTGGCAGAGTATGGCACCATGAGCCTCAAGGAGGTGCTGGCACCCGCCATGCAAATGGCCGAGGGTTATCCCATAGAGGCCCAAACGGCCAATTCTATCGAAAAGGCTAAGGAGCAGATCAAAAAATGGCCCTATTCCCAAAAGGTCTTTTTGCCACATCTCGGCGAAAAACGCGAGGCCCCATCTGCCGGTGAAATTTTTGTGCAGCGCGACCTCTGGGAAAGCTTGAACAAATTGGTCAGCGCGGAAAAAGAAGCCCTGGCAGCCGGCAAATCGCGCAAGGCCGCTATTTACGCCGCCTATGACCGTTTTTACAAAGGCGATATTGCCAAAGAATATGCACGTTCCTGCCGCGAGCAGGGTGGCCTGATCACAGAGGCGGACTTGGCCAACTGGCAGGTGAAGATAGAAGAGCCTCTGATGACCAATTACCGAGGGATAGAGGTGTATAAACTACAACAATGGACCCAAGGCCCCGTGCTGTTGCAGGCATTGAATATACTGGAGCAGTTTGACCTCAAAAGCATGGGCTACAACTCCACCCGTTACATCCACACCCTTTACCAGGCTATGAACCTGGCTTTTGCCGACCGCGATTTTTACTACGGCGATCCGGCATTTGCGCCAGAGGAGCCCATAAAGGGCTTATTGTCAAAAGAATATGCCAAAGAACGCAGCAAACTTATTGATCCGGAAAAGAATGATCCCAAGGCGGCTCCAGGCGACCCCTATCCGTTTGAGGGCAAAAGCAACCCTTACTTAGATCTGCTGAAAAACTGGGGCATGTCGGCCATTGAAATGCCGAGGCCGGGCCAGGGTCCAAGTTTGGAATTGCAGGAGGATTTTGCCGCTGGCACCACCTCTGTCGTGGCTACTGATGCCGAGGGCTGGGTGGTGTCCATTACCCCCAGTGGTGGCTGGGTGCCAGCCTGTATTGCGGGCCGTACGGGCATAGGCATGAGCCAGCGCATGCAGTCCTTTGTGCTGGATGCCCAGGAAAACCCCTTCAATGTGCTGGAGCCCGGCAAACGTCCACGCGTAACGCTCACCCCTACATTGGCTCTTCGCGATGGTCGCCCTTACTTAGCCTTTGCCAAGCAGGCAGGTGATGAACAAGACCAGCTGTTGCTTCAGTTTTTTTTGAATATGGCCGAATTTGACATGACGGTGCAGGAAGCATGTGAGGCACCCAGTTTCAAAACCTATCAGATGTACTCCAGTTTTGGGAAGCATGAAAAAAGCCCCGGCAACCTGACCCTAAACAGCGCTATGCCTGCCTGGATCCGCAAGGACCTTGGCCGAATGGGCTACAACCTTTCCTATCAGGATAGGACCAGCGGCCCGATAAACGCCATCTGGTTTGATTGGGCACATGGCAGTTTCTGGGGCGGCTCCAGCAATCATGGTGAAGATTATGGCCTGGGATGGTAGGGGAAATGTGATGATGTGATAATGTATGGGAATGTGATAATGGTCTCAGTTGCCATTGAGGTAAATACCTTTATCCTTATCCTCCAGCACATTCTTGGGTTTTACTTTTGGGGTAATTTCCCCATTCAAATACAGCAAGTTGCGTTGGTTGGGGGACGAATTATCGTAAATGATAATGCCCGGAGCAGCTTTTCCGGCCTTACCCTGGCTATTGAATTCCACCCTCAAGGTAGCGGTCTCGCCGGGTAGAACGGGAAATTTGGGGTAGCGCATTACCGTACAATCGCAACTCGTTTTGATGTCGCGAATGAGGTAAGGCTCACGGCCCACATTGGTGACCTTAAAGGAATCAATGATGATGCGGCCTTCAGTGATTTTGCCAAAAAAGGCCGTATCGCGGTTCCACTTTACTTGTGTGAAACTTTGATTTTCCTGAGGTTTTTTTAAAATCTCAATATATTGCAGCGCCTTTTCACGGTTTTCGGTGCTGACCTGCTCGTAAACCTGCTGGATCTCACGGTCAATGCTGGCACCTTTTTGCCGCAGGTATTCTAAGAGTTTCAACTTTTGGTCATTGTTCAGTGTCTTGACCAAAGTTCTAATATCCTGAGTAGGCTGGGCCAAGCTGCTAAAGCCGGTGAGCAATAGAAAAAAGGAAAAAAAACAGCTGCGAATCTTGTTGGAGTACATGGGTGAGTCAGTTTTGGAACACTGCGCAAAGGTATTGTGCTTTTGACTAATTATCTTTGCCCTTCACAAAGACTAAGTTTTTTTAGTAAAATACTGAAAATCAAGACAGTAACATCACATGAGTTGGTTTAAACGATTAAAAGAAGGGGTTACCACCGCAACGGCGACCAAAAAAGACGTGCCAGAAGGGGTATGGTACCAATGCAAAAGATGCAAAGAAACCAGTACCGCAAAGGCTCATCGCGATAATTTTTACAAATGCCCCAAATGTGATTTTCACTCTCCGATCGGTTCGGCAGAGTATTTTGAATTGCTTTTTGATGGCGATGACTACAGCACCCATTTTGACAATTTGGTTTCGGTTGATTTCCTGAAATTCACTGACCTGAAGCCTTATGATCGCCGTTTGGAGGAGACCATAAAAAAAACAGGCCTCAATGATGCGCTTGCCGTTGGCACTGGCACCGTGAATGGGCAGAAGTTGGTAGTGGCCTCCATGGATTTCCGTTTTATTGGCGGCTCCATGGGTTCCGTTGTGGGAGAGAAAATTTCACTCGCCATTGACCTGGCAATTGAAAACAAAGCAGGCTTGCTCATTATTTCCAAATCCGGCGGCGCACGCATGATGGAAAGTGCTTTTTCCTTGATGCAGATGGCCAAAACCAGCGCCAAACTGACCCTTATGGCCAAAGCCGGCTTACCATATCTCTCCCTGATGACGGATCCAACCACAGGTGGCGTTACCGCCTCGTTTGCCATGCTTGGCGACATCAATCTCGCTGAACCGGAGGCCCTGATCGGGTTCGCCGGGCCAAGGGTTATCCGCGAAACCATCAAAAAAGACTTGCCAGAAGGTTTCCAAACTTCAGAGTATTTGTTGGAAAACGGCTTTTTAGACTTAATTGTCAACAGAAAAGATATGAAGGAAACCATTGGCGACCTATTAGCGTTGTTTGCCCGAAAAGCGGCGTGATGGGGTGGTTGGTTGTTGGTTATTGGTTCATGGTTATTGGTTATTAGTTATTGGTTATTAGTTATTAGTTATTGGTTATTGGTTCATGGTTGTTGGTTATTGACAAAAATTCAACCGACAACCATCAACCATCACCCAACAACCGACAATCATCACCCATCAACCAACACCCATCAACCGACAACTATCAACCGACAACCATGAACCGACAACCATGAACCAACAACCATGAACCAACAACCGACAACCGACACCCAACAACCAACAACCAACAACGTTTTTTTAACGCACAAATATTAAACACATTATGGATTTCAATTCAAGAGTCATTTTAGATTCAGAACGCATTGAACGGGAACAGGCCAATTTTATCACCAAGGTATATGCCTGGATGACCGTTGCATTGGTTATTACCGCAGTAGTGGCCATGTTGACAGCCTCTTCACCCACTATGTTAAATGCTATTTTTAGCAACAAAATAGTGTTTTGGGGCTTGGTTTTGGGCCAATTAGGCATGGTCTGGTACCTGTCTGCCGCTATTCAGCGTATGTCGGCCAATACAGCCACGATAGTCTTTTTGTTGTATGCTGCTGCCACGGGCCTCACCCTCGCCTCCATTTTTGTGGTATTTACGGCAGCTTCTATTGCCTCCACTTTCTTCGTGACGGCAGGTACTTTCGGTGCCATGAGTATGTACGGTTATTTCACCAAACGCGATCTGACCAAAATGGGCAGCCTATTGATGATGGCCTTGATTGGCCTGATTATAGCTTCCGTGGTCAATATATTCATGGCCAGCAGTACCCTTTATTGGATCACTACGTATGCCGGCATCCTTATTTTTGTGGGCCTTGTGGCGTATGATACCCAAAAAATAAAAGAAATGAACATCATCGGCAATGAAGGCACGGACGAAGACCGCAAAGAAGCCATCATGGGCGCATTGGCCTTGTACCTTGATTTCATTAACCTGTTCCTATATTTGTTGCGCCTTTTGGGCCGCCGCAATGATTAACGCGACAAGCATTTAGTGGATAATATACTCTCCATCGCACAACAAACCATTGAAATAGAAGCTAAAACGCTTCACGATCTGGCACAAAGTCTGGGCGATAGCCCGGACTTTGTGCGTTGTGTGGAAGCATTGGTACGTTCAAAAGGACGCTTGGTGCTCACGGGCATTGGCAAAAGCGCCATCGTGGCCCAAAAGATTGTAGCCACCCTCAATTCAACGGGTACCCCGGCCCTGTTTTTGCACGCTGCCGATGCTATTCACGGTGACCTGGGCATGATACGGCCCGATGACACCGTGCTGTGCATCTCCAAAAGTGGTGAAACACCGGAGATCAAAGTGTTGGCCCCTTTGGTCAAAAATTTTGGCAATCCCCTGATTGCCATGACCGCCAACTCCACCAGCACGCTTGCCCGCTTAGGTGATTATGTACTGCTGACCCCTATTGAACAGGAGGCTGACCCCAACAACCTCGCGCCTACCGCCAGCACAACCGCTCAAATGGCCTTGGGCGATGCCCTCGCCGTGGCCCTTTTGGCCGAACGGGGCTTTTCTTCTGATGATTTTGCAAAATTTCACCCCGGCGGCGCTCTTGGAAAACAACTTTACCTGCGTGTACGCGACCTGTATGCCCAACATGAACGCCCCGTGATAGGGCCGGAGGCAACACTCAATGAGCTCATTCTTGAAATCTCGTCCAAACGCCTTGGTGCTACCGCAGTTTTGGATGAACAGAACCAATTGGTTGGCATCATCACCGATGGTGATCTTCGCCGCATGATACAGCGCGGTCAGGATGTGCTGCAACTGAAAGCAATGGACATTTTGAATCCCAACCCGAAAATTATCGCTCCCGATGCAATGGCCGTAGATGCACTGGCGTTAATGCGCCTCCATTCCATTAGCCAATTGATTGTCATGGACCAAGGAAAATATGAAGGCATGATCCATTTGCATGATTTGCTAAGAGAAGGCTTGATCTGAGTAAAAACTGTCAATTAGCTGCCAAAAAAAACGATTTTTAATCCTGATACTCAGCCTTAATCTATCTTTACCCTGCCCTCAAATTACAACCCTATTTTTAAATCCAACAATCTGATTTTCAATGTTAAAATCAAAAACATCCCTATTATTCATTGTTTTGTTTTTGCCCTTGGCCCAGCTGATGGCAACCCATATTGTCGGAGGAGCCCTTACCTATGAGTGCCTCACAACCAATCCGAACGCGACCAACAAAACATTTCGGTTTACCTTAAAGGTGTACCGCGATTGTTTCGGTGGCCAGGCCAATTTTGATAATCCTGCATATATCGGTATATATAGAGGTTCCTATCAAAGCAATAGCTACGTAACACAGAATACGGTAACGCTTGATGAGTTTCGCCCCATTGGTATTGACAATCCGGAATGCCTTAACGGGGTGCCCAATGTGTGCCTGGAAGAGGCCACTTATGTTTGGACGGCCGTATTGGCCAAGAGTACCCAAAGCTATTTTGTGGTGTACCAGCGCTGCTGCCGTAACAATACCGTTACGAACATTTTTAACCCTTCCCAAACGGGCGCTACCTTTTATGTGGAGATAACGCCAAGGGCCTTTGCGCTTGGCAATAGCAGCCCACAGTTCAAGGAACCCCCTCCAACCATTGTGTGCAACAATTACCCGATGGAAGTGGATTATTCCGCAACAGATCAAAATGGGGACAGATTGGTGTATTCCTTTTGTAAGGCTTACACGGGCGGTGGCCAAACCGGAGGCTTTGCCAATTGTGATACGCCCCAACCCCAGCCTGCATGTGCACCACCTTTTGATGAAGTGCAGTTCATAGCACCTGTTTATACCCCCGAAAAACCAATGGCTGGAGATCCCTTAGTGGTCGTTGATCCTCAAACAGGGATTATCTCAGGTACACCAACCAAGGTTGGCCAATATGTGGTGGCGGTTTGTGTGGAGGAATACCGCAACGGCGAACTCCTGTCCGTGGTACGCCGCGAATACCAATTCAATGTAACGGCCTGTGCTCCGCAGATTTCGGCAAAAATCAAGGCGGACTCTGTTGTCGGTAAACAAAGCTATGTGGTCAAATCATGCACGGGCAGCAAAACGGTCAAGCTCATCAATGAAAGTTTTGACAAAAACAACATCAAAACCTTCCGCTGGAAGGTGGACCTCAACAATGGCCAGTTCTACGAAAGTGCAACGGCCTTTGACCCTGAAATCACCTTTCCCGCTTTCGGCTCTTACAAAGGTGTTTTGTACTTAAATGAAAATGAAGTATGTTCGGACACCGCTTTTGTCCGAATTGATGTATTGGACCTTATTGAGTTAAATCTTGGCCCCGATCGTGTAAAATGCCCTGATGAAGCGGTTATCCTGAGCATTGATCCCGGTCAATTCAGGAATTTTCAATGGAATAATGGCAGTAAAAACAACCAGCTTGGAACCATATTGCCCGGAACCTATTGGTGCGAGGGACTGAATACCTGTGGGCAAAAACTCCGCGATAGCGTTCTGGTAAGCAACCGGAACAATTGCCCATGCCCCGATAGCAGTTTCTTTAAAAAGTATGGTATTACCACGGATATTCAACACAGCACCACGCTATGTGCCGCCAAAGATGGTACAATTTATATGGCAGGCAATGTGAACAACAAAACGTTTATTTCCAAAATAAGCAACCAGGCAGTACCGCTTTGGACGCGGGAATTCAAAATAAATGCCAGTACGGAGACCTACATCACGGATATGATAGAGGATTCAGAAGGCAATCTGGTGGGCTTGGGCATGCAAACCCAAACGGGTGATCCCGCACAGGCTGTAGCCTTCCGCTATAACCCCGGCACCAATCAGTTTTTGTGGATAAAAGACATTGATATAACGGCGGCACAAACGGCGAGTATCGCAGAGAACCCCATCAATAACAACTTTCTCCTTTGCGTCAACACCATACTTTCCGCCGATCCAATGGTACAGGTGCTGGAACTACAACGCGCCTCCGGCAATGTTTTTGGTGGTAAATCCCGCATCATATCCAGTAGCTCAGGCCTTTTTGCCAATACCATGCTGGAACACAAAGGTCGCCTGTACTTAGGCGGCTGGGTGCACACCAAAGATGAGGATGTGCCTCCTTTTGCCAAAAGTCAGCGACAGATGCTGATGCAATTGGATGCAGGCTCCTTGCTGGCACAATGGGCAACGGCAGGGCCGGAGGATGATACCAACAACAACATCAGCTATAACGGCCATGATTTGATCATTGACCAGGATTCATTAGTGTCCATCTTTTCCAGTTTGGAGTCCCCAGGCAACAAACGCAAGCTGTACGTGCAAAAAAGCAGCTTGGACGGCAATCTGGCATGGGTCAAAGAATACGATTCAAACCTGCAGCCGGAAGAAATATTTGCGGTACCTGATGGTTACCTGATCTCTGCCTTTGATGGTTTTTCAAAACGTTATTTGCTGAAAATCAATAAAAACGGGATAGGCCTGTTCCAGAAGGAACTGTTCGTGCAGCCTCCTTCCGTACTGCCCGCCTCGGCTGATCTCATTCAGGATCAAATCATAGCGGTAAATAATCGCCTTTTCCTTACCGCTACGGACGGAAGTACACTTGGCGATATTTTGTTATGGAAAATGAACGCGAATGGTGCCGTTTTGGATGCCTGTGGCTTTGAAAAACCCACTGATTTGGCTTGGGAAAATGTCGGCAACCCGGTAACAGCCCCAATTTCGTTGGGAGGAACCACGGGACTGGAGTTCATCACCACACGTTCAACCACTACCAGTACGCTTAATTTGGCCTCTAACACCCTCTGCGCCTGTAGCAAGCTGGCTTGTGACGAGGTGTTGGATCTCGGACCAGACATCATTCTTTGTAAGGACAGCACCATTGTGCTGGATGCCGGACCGGGCTTTGTTGCCTATACTTGGCAGGACAATTCCATATTGCGCACCTTTACCGCCACCAAACCCGGAATTTACACCGTGGCCGTGACGGATTCCTGCGGAGAAGTACTGCGGGATACCATTTTGATCACTTTGAGCCAGGTTGCGGATGTAAAACTTGCAGACAGCACGATATGTATAGGGGAATCGGTGTCGTATTCCATTCCGGGTTTTGATCAATATACCTGGTCGCCGGCTACCGGCCTGAACTGTAACAATTGTGCCAATATAACGGCCAGCCCAACGGTGACCACTACCTATAACATCCTGGCAACCAACAAAGAAGGTTGTATAAAAGAAGACCAGTTTACCATAACTGTTGCCCAACCTGGCACCCGAACCCAGGTCATTCAATTCTATAAAGGCCAATCGGTTACTGTGGACGGGAAATCCTATTCCGCACCCGCAACAGTGGTAGTAAAAGTGGCTTCTCCAACGGAAGTGTGTGATTCCATCATCACGTATATCCTTGAAATCATACCCACAAGTCTTGACCTGCAATGCCCTGCCAACCTGACCGTTGCCCTGCCATCAGGCGCCAATGCCATTCCGGTCAATTACAATCAGCCCACGGCCACAACCGATTGTCCCGATCCCAAACCGCTGATCACGTTGCTCAGCGGCCCTGCGTCGGGTGCCAATTTCGCTGCGGGAGTTACGCAGGTTTGTTACACAGCGGTCAACACTTGCTCGGATCGCGACAGCTGCTGTTTTAATATTACCGCGACCACACTTGACCTGCAATGCCCGAGCAATCTCACCGTTGCCATCCCCAATGGAAGCAACACTGTACCCGTGACGTATACGCAGCCCAGCTCAAATACCAATTGCCCGGACCCAACGGTCAATCTGGTGCGCACAGAAGGGCCAGCCTCCGGTGATGCCTTCGCCAAAGGTGTTACGCAAGTATGCTTTAGGGCGGACAACAACTGCGGGAATACGGCCACTTGCTGCTTTAGTATTACGGCAACCACGCTGGACCTGAGCTGCCCGCCCAACCAAACCCTCAGCCTGCAACCCGGTGTGCTGAACATTAAAGCCACTTATGCC
>CAZIKN010000155.1:0-12078 GCA_964539805.1 uncultured Saprospiraceae bacterium
TAGACTCCTCTGAACACTGAAAGCAGGCACGGCCCTTGTAATTCATGTATCCATAAAAAAGGAACAGGACAAAGGCGATCGCAAAAGCGAGTTTGTTGTTTTTGATGTATGTTATGATCTGCATCATGATAGCTTAATATTGTGGGTAACTGGCTCCTTCCCAGCGCCTTTTTTCAAAGTGCAAGTGATATAATCCTACCGAGGCACCAATAACAAGGCAAACCCAAAAGCAGGTAATGCCATTGGCCAAGTATGCGTGCCCGCGGGTAAGGGTAAGGTAAACGATTCTGATGTCATCCGACGACTTATAAGGCCTGAAGGCCACAGTATATCTTCCTGGTGGCACGCTACATATCGTAAAGGCATCCTGTGTTTTGCCTTCAGTCCAGGACCCATCTGCATCCACACCGGAATAGTGCTCCAAGCCAATTTCTGTGTAAAAGGCTTCTTGTGTTTTTTCGTTTACCAAGGCTACATCAAAGGAAAGCCAACTGTTCTCCAATCCCGGGCATTGAATCTTAATTTCCACCGGACTGACAGGGCCACTTATATCAAAAGATGGACTTACCACCCGATTGTACCATAATGAATCCTTCAAATTAACCCTGTGCTCAAAGAGTTTTTGTTCCTTAACCATGACATTGGTAACCACATTGAGCAACAAAATAGCCAATCCTGCCACAAGGAGAATAAGGTAAAAATGATGATTAAAATAAAATGACTGTGCAGTGCCCGTTCCATACCGTATGGGTAAATTTAAATCTTGCTGAAAAGCCTCTTTTAGTGCCTTGGGGCTAACATAATAGCCCAAAAAGGCACTTTTGTTCTGGCCTCTTTTTTCTTTGACGATAAGTTCCGGAACCAAAATTGCTTCTTCTGCGCTCGCTTTTTCGAACAACGGGAAATCAAAAAAGCCAGCAGCACTTTCACACTTGATGTTGTAACGATGTATTTTTTTGAAGGTGTACAAGGTTTGGCCGCGCTGCAAAAAAATCTGCCTCGACTGTATATTTAGGGCTTTTATATCCTCCATTTCCTTTAAAAACGCCCAATGTCCTTCTGTCTCGCTTAAAAACGCCCTTGATCCTTTTTCGCCTGTCATCAGGTACTCCTGCCAACGTGTATCATAACTACCATTAGGTGTATTCAAACTCGCAGAGCCAACCACCGTGTAAGCCTCACCATCAAATACAGCCTGCATGCCCAATGAAATGGGGGTAGCCTCCCAAATAGAGCCAGTTCCTTTTTTTTGCCAGACCTCGTTTTCTTTCTGAAAATACGTGCGACAATCAGGGCAGGCAAATATCAGGTACTGCAGGGCAGCAGGATAACTGTGTGCTTTGCCGCAATGGCCACAAATATGTGTTTTAGTCAAGGACAGATGGGTACTCATCTTGTTGTTTCAGTATTGGATATTATTGTTCCGGCAAAATAGTGGATATTGGCATGTGCAATGGCGCGGGCAACAGAGGCATTGTCGCGCTGGTAATTGCACAAAAAAACATCAAAAGTCAGAAGCCCGTTTTCAGGCCAGGTATGAATGCAAATATGTGATTCCCGCAGGCACAAAGCAGCAGTGAATCCATTGCCTCCCCCTTCAAAGGTATGCACCACCTTGCCCACCATACCGAGCTGATGCTGTTCAATCTGTCCCGTTGCCCATTGTACCCAGGCATTGGCATTGCTCAATTTTTCTCCATCGTTACAGTACAAGCGTTGGAGCACATGCAAACCATAAGAGCGGGTTTTCGCATCGTCATTCATATCGTTGAGGCATGCACAGGTGGCACAGCGGCAAAGATATATTAATTTAGGAATGATAAAAAAAATGGCCCTCCGTATCCGAAGGGCCAAGTGCTCACCTAATATCCATAATAAATAAAATCATCTTTTTATAAGCACCAAGGTCTTGCTTATCAAACCATTAGTCGTTTTCCAACTTACTTGGTATGTACCGTCTTTCAAACCTTGCGCCACAAGATCAAGGGTCAATTGCTCCACATCATGGGCCACTGTTTTGCGCCACACCTCACGCCCAAGGGCGTCGTGGATGAAAATCTGTTGATTTGACGTGTTGTTGATTTGTTGATTTGATGCCGAGGGTTGTTGATTTGACCCGCTGTTGATTGGTTGATTTGACAGCGTGACAACCACGATGTCGCTGGCGGGATTTGGAAATAATGATAAATGATGAGTTATGAGTGATGAGTTATGAGTGATGAGTGCTTGTCCTGACGGAACGGTCAGGAATGAAGCGGACTCGCGCTCGGCATCATTCATCATTCTTATCTCATCATTCAGCATTCCTGCGGTTCCGCAGTTCACCGTCACCACATATGCACAGGTCTTTTGGTTGCCCGTTGCGTCGCCCGCTATCCAGGTAATGGTAGTGGCACCCGCTGGCAGCGTCGCGGGCGCATCGCTCGCAAGGCTCGTCACCGCGCAGTTGTCCGTGGCGGATGGTGTGCTCAACTGGTTAGCCGGGTAGCCGCAGGGGCTGCCGCTGCCCGATACCGATGCCGCAGGTGGGCAAGTGATCACGGGCAGTTCGTTGTCCGTCACCGTTACCATGAAGGAACAGGTATTGCTGTTGGCCGAGTTGTCAAAAGCGCGCCAGATGACCGTGCTGCTACCCGTCGGGAATACCGAGCCGCTGGCCAATCCGCTGAACAAACTGATGCTTCCGCCCGTACAGTTGTCTGAATATGTGGGTGTTGTGTAATTTACCACCCGGTTGCACTGACCTGTTGTGGTGTTCACGTTGATGTTCTGCGGGCAGGTAATGGTGGGCCCTTGCGCATCGTTCACCGTAACCGTGAAGGAACATAGCGTGACATTGCCTGCCAGGTCCGTGGCCCGCCAGGTCACCGTGTTAACGCCCCTCGGGAAGGCCGAGCCGCTGGTAAGACCGCTCACCCGCGATACACTCACAGATGTACAGTTGTCCGCGCCCGTCACCGTATAGCTTGTAATGGCGCTGCACAGGTTGTCGTCCGTGTTCTTCACGATATTGCCTGGGCATGTGATCGTCGGCAGCACATTGTCCACCACCGTGATGCGGAAAGTGCAGGTCTTGGTCAACCCTGCTCCGTCCGTGGCTTTAAATGTAATGGTATGCAGACCTTTTGGGAAAGAGGAGCCGCTGGCCGCACCACCCGTTTGGGCTACTGTAGGCGGTGGCGTGCAGTTGTCCGTCGCCGTGGCATTGTTGAAGGTGACGGTGGCTGCGCAGGTATTTGCGCCTGTGTTGGCCGTAAGGTTGGCCGGACAAGTGATGCTCGGCAGTTGGTTGTCGTTTACCGTGATGCTGAAGGAGCAGGTTCGCGTGTTGTTGGCAGCGTCCGTCGCTTTCCATTGTACGGTATTTACACCTTTATTAAAGGAGGAGCCGCTGGTGCCGCCGCTGACGTGCATCGCGCTCACACCTGCACAATTGTCTGACACTGTGGGGGTTGCATAATTGACCGTGGCAGCGCAGCTGCCGGTTGCAGCATTGGCCGTAATGTTGGCGGGGCAAGTGATGCCGGGCAGTTGCGTGTCGTTCACCGTGACGCTGAAGGAGCAGGTCGTGCTGTTGCCCGCGCCGTCCGTGTTTTTCCAACTGACCGTAGTGGTACCGACTGGGAAGAGCGATCCGCTCGCCAGACCGCTCGTGCGGCTGAGGCTCCAGCCGGAACAGTTATCGGAGCCGCTGACGCTGTAATTGACCACGGCGGCGCATTGGCCGGTGGTGGCGTTGACGGTGCTGTTGCCCGGGCAAGTGATGGTGGGCAGTTGGTTGTCCGCCACCGTGATGCTGAAGGAGCATACAGGCGCACCGCATGGGTTGGTGGCCGTCACGGTCACGGTGGTGATGCCCTTATTGAAGCTGCTGCCACTGCCTGTGCCGTTGCCGCTGCCCGTGGTGGCGCCCGTGAAGGCGTATGTGAGGGCGGGCGCGGGCAGGCCGCTGGCCGACACGGTGTAAGTGCCGATGGCAGAGCAGGTATTTGGGGCTGTGTTGAGGCTGATCTGGGTGCTGGGGCAGGCGGTAAACGCGGGGGCGGTACAGGTCAGTTCGCCGCGTATGGCAAAATCGTAGGTGGACTCGTCGCAGTCGCCGTTAGCCAGCGTCAGGGTGGCGTTGTGGATGGCCGCCGAGGTTGGTGCATAGGTGACGGTGAAGGTCGCCGAGCCGTTGGGCGCAATCGGACCGGGCGGCGTGAGCGGGCCGAGGCTGAACTGGCCGGGATTGGCACCGCCGAGTGTGATTCCGCTGACGGGCAGAGCGACAGCGCCGGTGTTCTGCACGGTGAAGGTACGCTGCACGCTCGCGCCCGTGGTCTGACCGAAGTCTGTATGGTCGGAAATGCCGGGCGTGTTGTCGCCGTCAGGGATGGTCATGCCGTTGCCCTGCACGTTGGCCTCAGGGGCCTGCACAATAACCAAAAAGAAGCAACTGCTTGTGCCGCAACTGTTGGTGGCCGTGAGGTTAACGGTGGTGGTGCCGAGGTTGAAAGCGGAGCCGCTGCCCGTACCGCTGCCGCTGCCAGAGGTAGCTCCGCTGAAGGTATAGGTCACGCTCGAGGTGGGCGTGGTGTTGGCCGTCGTGGCGGTGTAGGTGGCGGTGGCAGAGCAACCGGAACTGGTGCTCACGGTAACGCCGGGCGGGCAGGCACTGAACGTCGGGTTTTGGTTGAAGCTCACCACCATATCATCGGTGCTGGCCGCGCAGGGCGCATTGGTCACCGTCCAGCGAAGGGTGTAGGTGGCTCCGGCATTTCCCGAAAACGTGGACGTGGGACTGCTGGCGTTGCCGAGGCTGCCGCCGGTGCCGCCCACGATGGACCATGCGCCGGTGCCGACGGTCGGTGCATTGGCCGCCAGAGTGACCTGGGTAAGGCCACAGGTGGCGTTGTCGGTCTGGTTAGGGCCGGCATTGGCGGCAGTCGGGTTGGCTGTGAAGGTGATGACCACGTCGTCGGTGCTGGCCGCACAGGGCGCGTTGGTCACCGTCCAGCGGAAAGTGTAAACGCCTGTTGCCGAAACGCTTACGCTGGATGTGGGCGATGTGGCCGTGCCGAAATTGGCGGTGCCGGGGCCGCCGACAAGGCTCCACGCGCCGGTGCCGATACTCGACATGTTGCCGGCCAAGTTGGTGCTTTGGCCGCAGACGGTGGCGTTGTCGCCCGCAGCAGCGGCGGTCGGGTTTTGGTTGAAGGTCACGGTCATCTCATCGGTGCTGGCCGCGCAGGGCGCCTTCATCACCGTCCAGCGCAGGGTGTAGGTGGCTCCGGCATTTCCCGAAAACGTGGATGTGGAGCTGCTGGCGTTGCCAAAACTGCCGCCGGTGCCGACCACGATGGACCATGCGCCGGTGCCGACCGTTGGTGCATTGGCCGCCAGAGTGACCTGAGTAAGGCCGCAGGTGGCGTTGTCGGTCTGGTTAGGGCCGGCATTGGCGGCAGTCGGATTTTGGTTGAAGGTGATGACCACGTCGTCGGTGCTGGCCGCACAGGGCGAGTTGGTCACCGTCCAGCGCAGGGTGTAGGTGGCTCCGGGATTGCCCGAAAAAGTGGAAGTGGGGCTGCCAGGGCTGCTGAGGTTGCCACCCGTGCCGCTGATGATGCTCCATGTGCCGATGCCTAGGGTTGGCATGTTGCCCGCCAAAGTGACTTGGGTTTGGTTGCAGGTGCTTGTGCCCGTCTGGTCAGGCCCGGCGTTGGCGGCAGTGGGCAGGCCCTTCACCGTGATGTTGAAGGTGCAGGAGCTGCCGTTGGTGTAGGTAATGGTATGCATGCCCGCACCCGCCGCAGCGGGGTTAAAGTTGCCGTTGCTCACGCCCGGGCCGCTGTAGGTGCCGCCCGCCGGGGTACCGCCCGTGAGCGCGAAGGGCGCGTCGCCAATGCACACGGTGCTGCCCGAAGGGCAGGCGGTGGCGTTCACGGTGATGGTAAATGTGCAGGTACCCGTGCAGCCCGCCATATTGGTGTAGGAGTAGGTGATGGTGTGGGTACCGCCGCCCGCTGTGGCTGGGTTGAACATCCCGTTGCTCACGCCCGGACCGCTGTAGGTACCGCCGTCAGGGCTGCCGCCAGTGAGCGCAAAGGCCGGGTCGCTGATATGGGCACTCCTGTTGGCTGGGCAGTTTGCGAGGGTGGACGGCACATTTATAACCACATCATTGCCTGTGCCGCCGATGTAAGTAATAGTGGCGTTGAGACCGCTGCCCCTGAAGTTCACGATGGTTGCTCCTTCAGAAAGCCCATTGAAAGTACCTGTGATCCCATCCGTGCCGTCATTGTTGATGATGATGTATTCTTGGCATTCCAACGGCATGTAGGAGCCGCTGAACATGAGGTCAACGCCTGTGATATCTACTTTGCCCTCTACTTTGAATTGGCGGTATTGCGCATCCACGGTGTTACCGTTGATGGCGATATTGAGTTTATCCCCCGCTGCGAAGTCGAGAGTGCTGCTTACGCCGGTGATTACATCGGTACCAATAGCACTTGGGTTGGTGCCGTTGACCGCGTCAATATTGATATTTCCGCCAGCGGAGTTGAGCGCAGAAGCATTTAGATTGACTTCGCCACCACAGGTTAGGTTGATGACGGTGCTGGCTGAGCGGGTGATGTCCGCGCTCACAGTGATATCGCCCGTGTTAGCATCGCCAATGTTGAGGGTGCCAGTGGTGATACGATCGAGTTCAGCATCGGTGAGGCCAAGCGTTCCGGAAGCATCAGCACCGCCAAGATTGATCGCCGTACCTGCTGTTCGCTGCCTCACGGTAACGTCTCCGGCTGTGGTAATCGATGCACTCCCGACGAAGCGCATACGATCCGCGATCAGCGTGATATTGCCAGCGCCGTTTGATTTAATGGTGGAGTTGTTGCTGTTAAGTCGCACGCCCTCTGAATTGGCTCCCTCTCCTTCGGTTCCTTTAATCAAAATCTCGCCGCTAGCCGACTGTAAAACGCCATTCGAAATACTTCCCCCGATCACGCTAGTTTCCAACAGGATGCCCTGATTATCACCACCACTCCCGACTCCGCCTATGCCAGTGATGGTCATCGTACCGCTTCCCCCCACATCAATCAATGTGCCGATAAAGACACCACGGTTTGTGAGTGCAGTAGCATTGCCACCTCCAGTGCCGGTGATGATCAGATTGCCATCAGCAACCATCACGCTAGACATAGCCAGAAACTCGACACCCGCATTTTGGATGGTTCCGCTGCCCCCGACACCGGTAAGTTCGAGCGAGCCGGTGCCCCCGATATTGAAGGATGTCTGCACGTCAACGAGAATGCCTTTGTTGTCATTGCCGCTTGTGTTGCCAGCGGTGCCGACGACAGTGACGTCCCCCCCGGAGGTGGTGATTTTCGAGCCCACGCCATGGATACGGAACCCAAAATTCTTATTGCCGGAACCGCTGCCGCCGCCTTGCCCGCCAATATTAATCATGCCACTGCCAGTGCGAACTGCACCCCCGCCTACTACTTGAACGCCTGTTTGCTCATTGGTACTGGCGTCGCCGCCCTGACCGATTAAGGTCACTGAGCCTGTCCCAGTAGCCTCAAGGAGGGCACCATTGACATTGATGCCAATGAACGAGCCACTTGTCGGAGTTCCCTGCTGGTTGGCTTCCACGGTGATGTTGCCGTTGGCGGTTTCGATGCTGCCGCCAGCATTGATCTGCACGTTTTTGCTGACTTTCACAGTGGCAGCGCCAGTACCGGAAAGGATGAGGTTGGCATTGTCCGCTACCGTCATGACATCCTCGCCGGGTGCAACATCGTCATTTTGCAAGTCCACATCAAGGTTGGCGTTAGCGGCGAAGGTGAGGTCGCCGTTGAAGTTCACCTCGTCGCCGCCGGTACCGCCGTTGAGGGTCAGGCTGGGCAGGGTGGTATTGGCGAAGGTAGCCACATTGATGACATCGGTTCCACCTTTGGTGTTTACCTCAATGGAGGTGATGCCCGCGAGCGAGCGAGTGTAGGGCAGGTTGGGGAAGCCTATCGCTGGCACACCGTCCACGCTGTATGTGCGGGTAGCATTGCTCACGTTGAACTTGATCATTCCCGCGCCGTCTTGAGTGATGTCCAGTGTATCGTCGTTATTGCTTATGTCGGTGATGGTGAGCACGTTATCCGTTGTGGTGATGGAGTAGTTCTGTGCTTGCACTTTCGCGCTACATAAGGCAGACAAAGACAACAAACTAAAAAAGATGCTCCTTAAAGAAGGAATTTTCGGCTGGAAGCCGCTGGCAGATGTCGTACTGCTTTTCATGATAAAAACTGATTTGTGGTGAGGGCTGATGCGGTTGATGAAGATTGATTCGGTTGACAAGGGTTGATTCGGTTGATCGTGCATCAACCTTCATCAACCTCATCAACTCACACAACCCTTATCAACCCGCATCAACCAAATAAATGAGCCATCAGGAAAATCTGCCGGCCTGGCGGTGTGCCCACGGAGTGGGGCGGGATTCGCTGACCAGGGCGGAGAACCGCCCCGGCCAGCCATGAAAAGGGGGTACGAATCCCGCCCTTCCCCCTGTGCCGGCTTTTTCCTGTGCATCAATGGCACCAAAGATCATCGCCCTGCACTGTGCCTTGTAGCGTTTTTTTAACGAACATCATCATTTACTTAACGAAGGACTGTTTTGGGATAACGAAAAAAAAGCACACCCCAAATGCGTACCTTTGCAGTGGAAAGATGTAGAACATCAATATGCCATAAGTATAATGTATTTGTTAAACAAAACGATACGCCTGATCGCCTTGTGCTGCCTTTTGCCCATGCTGCTGACCGCCACCAATGTGGACAGTTTGCAGCGTGTGCTGGTGCAACAGAGGGGTGTCGCGAGGATGCCAACCCTGCTTTGCCTGTGCGATGTCGCAGTTCGTCCTACTTTGGATAGCCAGCAGGTGCTGGAATATGCCCACGAATTGATTGCCTTGGCCGCCCAACGCCGCGACACCGCCGCCTGGGTGGAGGCTTACATCTGCGCCGCCACTAAACAACAAGGGGGGAAACAGGGCGCATCCGCCGAGATATGGCTCGGGCCGGCCCGCCAATTGGCCGCCCACCGGCCCGACCTGTTGGCAAGGGTGCACTTTTGGGAAAGCGAGTTTTTTAGTTATGCGGGAGAGTTGGACTCGGCACTTGCCTATTCGGGTCGAAGCATGAACCTGCTGGCGCAAAGGGGGATGCCGCAGGAATATCGCATCAGGAGCGCGAGCCAGGTCATGTTCATCCAAAGCGAACGCAACGAGAAGCGCGTGGTGGACTCGCTGGCCCGGTTGGTGCTGGTTTGGAGCGAAACGCCCGGCGATTCTGCGGAAGCCTTTCGCGGTATTGCCGCCGCAGCAGAGAATTTGGGGCATAGCGACGATGCTTTGTCTGCTTATTTGCGGGCGTACCAGATTGAAAAACGGCTAAACAACACCTTTTTGGCCTCATACAACCTGCGCCAAGTCGCCAATATCCTGCGCAACCAAAAACAATACGCGCGGGCCATTCAATACTACGAAGAATCCATCAAGTTGCTTCAAGGCAACCAAAATACCAGCAGCGTGGCGAGCACTTACCATTCTTTGGCTTTTCTGTACAAACAAACGGGACAATTGGAGATGGCCCTTCGATATGGGAACATGGCATTGAACTTAAAACAAAAGGGCGGTCGAATCAAAAAACAGGTGACAAGCGCCATGCTCGTCGCAGAACTATACCATATCATGGGCCAACCCTCCGCCTGTTTGAACTTATGTCGTCAATACCTGCCCTGGGCGGACCAATTGCGCTACGATATAGCCATCAGCAAAATGGCTTTTTTTGCCGCTATGTCGGCCCACCGGCTCGGGGCCAAAAAAGAGGCCTTGTTGTTTTTGAAAAAAGGCGACGCTGCTACCGGTCGGGTGGCCACGATCGAAGTGATGCACACTGCATACCAATCGGCCACCGAGGCCTATGCACAATTGGGTTTGTTCCAACAAGCATACCAATACCAAAGAAAATTCCAACAGGCAAAGGATTCTATCTTCAGTATGGAAAAGAGCAGGGCCATCGCTGAGACAGAGGCCCGATACGAAGCTGAAAAAAAGGAGCAGCGCATCGCCGCCCTTGCCAAAGAAAACCGAATCAAGGCGACCCAGCAATATGCCTTGGTGGGTGGCCTGGCCTTGCTGACGGCTCTCGCCATTGTGCTTTGGTTCAATGCCCGCGCCCGAAAACGCCACAACAAGGTGCTGACCCAAACCAACGAAGCACTCTCCCGCAAAAACGAGGAAGTGGAAACCCTGCTCCGCGAGATCCACCACCGCGTCAAAAACAACCTGCAGATCGTCTCCAGTCTGCTCAGGATGCAGGCGCGCAAAATTCAGGATACCCAGGCCTTAGAGGCCATCAGTGCCAGTCAGGCCCGCGTGCGCTCCATGGCCCTGCTGCACCAACGCCTATACCAAGGGGATGCCCTAAAAAACATTCCCATGGGCCCTTACCTGACCGATCTCGCCACCGGCCTGTTGGATGTTTACCAATCAGAAGAAAAACAGATCGCGCTGAACCTAACGGTGGACGACGTCTCCTTGGATATTGATACGGCCATCCCCCTGGGCCTGATCGCCAACGAACTCCTCACCAATGCCCTCAAACACGCTTTTCCACAGGGACAGCCGGGCAAGATGGAAGTTTCCCTCACCCGGCATCACAATGGCTTTCAATTCGAAGTAAGCGACAATGGCATCGGATTTCCCATAAACCAAGGCAAGCCGGGTGCCTCTAATATCGGTTTTGGCTTGGACTTAGTGGAAACCCTCGCCGAAAAACTGAACGGTAAAATCACTTATCAAAATGGTCAGGGGAGCCGCATTGCCCTGATCGTTCAAAATACTCCCATATCCCAACCTCAAGATCATGGTTAAATTGCTCATCGTCGAAGATGAACCCATTATCGCCAAAGACCTTTCCTACCTGCTACAGGACCTTGGTTACGTTGTCACTGGTATTTGCCGCCGTCACCAAGAGGCACTGCAATCGCTACAAACCCAAGTGCCCGACCTTGTGCTGTGCGATATCCAATTAGAAGGCGACGATTGGGACGGCATCCGCTTGGCTGAAGAAATACGCCGCCTGTACAACATGCCCATCATCTTCCTCACCGCCATGAACGACCCTGCCACCATAGCCAGGGCTGCAAACGTGGCACCGGAAGCCTACCTGACCAAACCATTCGAGGAAAAACAGTTAAGCGCCGCCATAGCATTGGCCCTCGCCAAATTCGAACAAAAACAAAGTTCTCCTGACTCGCACATGCTGTCAGAAGAACTTATTGCCGAGATACCGCCGTTCATCGCCGGGGCTCTTTTTGTAAAAGACAAAAAACGTATCATAAAAATACGCGCAGAGGACATCCTGTGGATCAAGGCAGAAGGGGTATATTCCCACTTAGCCACAACCCAACGCCAATTTATGCTTAGTGCAAACATCGGTACCATCGAAGAAAAACTCAAAAACTATCCCTTTATCCGAGTCCACCGCTCATATTTGGTCAATTTCATCCATTTGGAGGCCATCGAGGAAGATGTATTGACCATAGGCTCACATTCCATCCCCATCGGCAAAAGTTATCGGGAAGAGTTTTACCAGCGATTGCAACAACTGTAAAAAATGCGTAGAGCACACCCAAAATACAGGCATGCTCTACGCATTTATCATCACCTTGTCACTAAAAGCCGCTTCGTCACCCAGCCTGTCCGGCTCTCCAACCGAACGCAATACAATCCTGGCATCCAGTTGGAGACGTCCACGCGCTCTGTTTGAAGCCCAGAGATATTCTTGCTTTCGAAAACGATATAGCCCTGTGCATCAAAGATGCTGAGCTGTTGAGTTGCCGATTCATTGATCTGTTGATTAGAAATCGTGATGACCACCATGTCACTCGCTGGATTTGGAAACAAAGTAAGGGATGAAGGATGAGAGATGAGGGATGAAGGATTAAGAGACGTGCGCGCTTCATACTTCATCCCTCTTACTTCATACCTCTCTTCATCCCTCATACTTCCTACTTCATCCTTCGCACCTGCGCTGGCTCCG
>CAZIKN010000156.1:0-12022 GCA_964539805.1 uncultured Saprospiraceae bacterium
GCTGAAAAAATCTCTCGTTTTTGACTCAAGCAGAAAATCCCAGACATGCTCTTATCTTCTTTTCTTTTAAAATCTCTAGTATTTCGATGATAGTCTCTTCCGACCATCCTGAAAAAATATCCATAAAGGAAACAATTTTATCACCACAAAAATAAATCTCTAATGCTTTTTCAGGTGAACCCCGACCTATTCTACTATGACCATAGTAGTAATGAACATATTGATTACTACATGATTTTTTGTAACTCTTGCCAAATTGAAAGTATTCAACCGTTATAGCATTTTCATCAAATAATATAGCGGTTGGAATTTTTGAAACAAATAAATAGATAAGGTATAATAAGTAAATAATAAAAAACAATCCTTTGTTATGGGGAATAGCAAAAGAAAACGCGACGGTTACTCCTAATGCAAGTAAAACCTCATATAATAGTTTATTTTGACTATAAATTATTTTTTTCACTACTATTCTGACCTTAAGGTGTTAATCAACGATATGAGCCTTAAAAAAACTATACTACTGGACATTTTTGAAAAAAGGCGGGGGAAAGCCCGATTTTTGTGTTTCCTTACGACATAATAATCAATGTCCGGCCCTGTGCAGATGTGATGTTTTTGAAAAGAAGATAGATGTGATGGGTGGTTTTTCGCTGCCTGCCGATTGAAATCGGCGGTTACGAGATGGTAGATGAGACACCCAAACAAAAACCCCTGCTTAAGCACAGGGCTAAGCAGGGGTTTGATTTTTGCAGCGAAAAAACAGCGATTAGGCGGCTTCTTCGTCTTTCTTTTCTTCTTCGACAGCAGGTGCTTCCGGTGCGGCTTCTTCTGTCGCCTCAGCCACAGCTTCTACTACGGGAGCAGCCTCTTCAGCAACGGCTTCTACTACTGGAGCGGCAGCCTCTTCGGCAATGTCAGCCACTGGGGCCTCCATGACTTCTTCCACAACCGGAGCGGCTACTGGAGCAGCCTCAACGGCGGGAGCAGCGGCCTTCCTTGCGCCACCACGACGAGTCTTCTTCGCCGTTTTGACTTTACCTGCGTTCGGGTTATAGACCTCATTGAAATCTACAAATTCGATCAGGGCAGTTTCAGCACCGTCACCACGACGGAAACCCAACTTGATGATACGCAGGTAACCACCGGGGCGGTCGCCTACTTTTGCAGCCACATTACCAAACAGTTCGGTAACAGCCTCCTTGTTTTGCAGGTAACTAAATACCACGCGACGAGAATGTGTTTCGTTCGTTTTGGCTTTGGTTACGAGTGGTTCCACATATTTGCGCAGGGCCTTTGCCTTTGCCAAAGTAGTGGTAATGCGTTTGTGCTCAATGAGCGAATTGGCCATATTGGCTAGCATTGCGCGGCGGTGAGCGGCCGTACGGCCCAAATTGTTCACCTTATCTCCGTGTCTCATGTTAAAAAACCTGTTGTTTAGGTGGCGGCACTGGAGCAGAAAAAAGAGATGATTGATGAATGATAAATGATGAGTTATGAATGATAAGTTATGAGAACACGTAGTCCTTCATACCTCATACTTCATACTTCATTCCTTCTACCTCATCCTTAAATACCTTTTTCGCTCAACGGTTACCGCACTTTTTATAAAAAATTGTGTGTGTCAAAGAAATTTGCCCCTGACAGGCAAGCATTCATCACTCATCATTCATCACTCCCTAATCTTCTTCCAGCTTGTACTTGGCCAGATCCATTCCGAAAGTCAGGCCCTTGTCTTGCAACAGTTCTTCAATTTCCACCAATGATTTTTTACCAAAATTGCGGAATTTGAGCAGTTCATGGGTGTCATAGCGCACCAATTCGGCAAGAGTATTGATCTTGGCGGCCTTGAGGCAGTTGTAAGCACGTACGCTGAGGTCAAGGTCTTCAAGAGAGGTCTTGAGCAATTTGCGCATGTGCAGGATGTGTTCGTCCACCACATTCTCTTCGCGGCTGGTTGGCGTGTCGAAGGTGATATTTTCGTCCGTGATCAGCATAAGGTGCTGGATCAGGATACGGCTGGCTTCGCGGATGGCCTCTTCCGGATGGATGGTACCATCCGTTTTGATGTCAATGATCAGTTTCTCGTAGTCCGTACGTTGACCTACGCGGGTGCTATCCACTTTGTAGGATACGTTTTTGATCGGGGTGTAGATGGCATCAATCGGAATTACGCCAATTGGGGCATCTTTGGGAGCACCTTCTTCTGCTGGCTGGTAACCACGGCCTTTGGTAATGGTCAATTCCATTTCAAGGGTTACGGTGGGTTCCATTCGGCAGATTAGTAGATCGGGGTTCATCACCTTGAAAACATTGGTGAATTCTTCGATCTGACCGGCGCGGAATTCTTCCTTACCGCTAACGGTGAGGTAGATTTTTTCTTGCTGGCTCTTGTCGTCAGCAATCATGTGTTTCAAGCGTACTTGCTTGAGGTTCAACACAATATCCACCACATCTTCTACCACGCCTTTGATGGTGGCGAACTCGTGGTCCACGCTGCCAATGCGCACGGCGCTGATGGCGTAGCCTTCGAGTGAAGAGAGGAGGACACGACGCAGCGAGTTGCCAACCGTCTGACCGAAGCCAGGCTCAAGGGGCTTAAACTCGAACGTACCTTCAAAATCCGTTGCTTTTTGCAGAAGGATTTTGTCAGGCTTTTGAAAATTGAGAATACTCATATTGGTGTGGAACGCTCCAAAAATGTGTGTGAATGGTAGAAAAAATCGGGTTGAAGGCGGTTTGCTTGATTAGATTTGCCAAGATGCAAAAATAGGTTGCTCCAAAGGCAGGCTTCAAAAAGTGGTTTTAGCGGAATAAAATCCCGTAAAGCCGTCCTGAAAGCCAAACATTTGGAACAACCTTCAAGTATTGCACTAATTACTTAGAATACAATTCAACGATCAACTGTTCGTTGATTTTTTCTGGTATTTGATCGCGCTGAGGGTAGGCGAGGAATTTGCCCTGCATCTGATCAGGGTTCCATTCCAGCCAGCCGAACTGGCGTACATTGCTGGTTTTAGCACCTACGTGGGTGGTTACAATATCCAGGCCTTTTGATTTGCCGCGCACAGCTACTACATCACCTGGTTTGAGGGAGTAGGAGGGGATGTTCACGACATGGCCGTTTACGGTGATGTGGCGGTGGCCAACCAACTGGCGAGCACCTTTGCGCGAGGGAGAAATGCCCAGGCGGTAAACGGTGTTGTCCAAACGAGCTTCGAGCAGCTGGAGCAATACTTCACCCGTAACACCGTGACGGCGAGTAGCGTCAACGAATGTTTTGCGGAACTGACGCTCCAACACACCATAGGTGTATTTTGCTTTTTGCTTTTCAGACAATTGCTGAGAGTAGTTAGACGCCGCTTTTTTCTTACGGGTCAGGCCGTGTTGCCCTGGTGGGTATTTACGGCGCTCAAAGTATTTGTCAAAGCCGTAGATCGCATCGCCAAACGAACGGGCTTTTTTAGTGGTTGGTCCTGTATAACGAGCCATTCTTCAATGAATGTGATAATGTTGAAAATGGATAATGTGATAATGAAACGAATTTATACGCTCTATATCAACACATTATTAAACGCGACGGCGCTTAGGTGGTCGGCAACCATTGTGTGGCATGGGGGTTACGTCATTAATGACAGAAACCTTGATACCAGATTGGTCAATTGCGCGGATGGCTGCTTCGCGGCCGGATCCAGGGCCTTTCACGAACACCTCAGCGGTACGAACACCTGCTTCGAATGCCGTTTTAGCGGCATCGTTGGCTGCGACCTGGGCCGCGTAGGGTGTATTTTTTTTGGATCCGCGGAAGCCTGCCTTACCGGCAGATGCCCAAGAGATCACTTCACCCTGTTTGTTCGTAATAGAGATGATGATATTGTTGAAGCTGGCCTGGATGAAGGCTATGCCTTCGTTCGTGACCTTTACTTTGCGCTTAACAACTTTTTTTGATGCACCTTTAGTTGCCATTATTACTTAGTTGCTTTTTTCTTGTTTGCGACTGTTTTACGCTTGCCCTTGCGGGTACGAGCATTGGTACGGGTACGCTGGCCACGCAAAGGAAGACCCTTACGGTGGCGGAGGCCACGGTAACAACCGATGTCCATAAGGCGCTTGATGTTCAGCTGAACTTCTGAGCGCAATTGGCCTTCAGTTTTGTACTCCTCCCCCAAAATAATGGAGATGGCCTTGATATTTTCATCCGTCCACTGCTCTACCTTGGTACTTTCGTCAATACCAGCTTTTGCCAGGATATTGCGCGCCGAAGTAGGGCCAATGCCGTAGATATAAGTCAAACCGATGACGCCTCTTTTATGACGAGGCAAGTCAACACCTGCTAAACGTGCCATAACTTTTTAATGATAAATTATCCTTGACGTTGTTTGAATTTAGGGTTCTTCTTGTTGATTACATAAAGCCTGCCTTTACGGCGAACAATTTTGCAATCAGCAGAACGCTTCTTGATCGAAGGCTTAACTTTCATGACTTCAATTTTTATGCTTATTGGCCTTGGAACCCGTAGGTTTTACGGCCTGTTTATTTGTAACGGTAGATGATGCGCCCACGTGTAAGGTCGTAAGGCGACATTTCAACTGAAACCTTGTCCCCGGGAAGTATGCGTATATAGTGCATGCGCATTTTCCCCGAAATAGTGGCGAGTATGATGTGGCCGTTTTCCAATTGCACCTTAAAATTGGCATTGGAAAGTGCCTCTGAAACTACGCCATCTTGCTTAATCAAGTCTTCTTTTGCCATAAATTACCCCGCTCTTGATTTTGGGGCTGCAAAGGTCTAATTTTTAGGTGAAATTTCCTTTAAATTAGCATTATTTTTTATTGCCTCTAGTAAATACGAATGATCGGAGAGAATATCTGCCTTTCCTTTGCGTATTACCACTGAATGTTCATAGTGTGCGCTTGGTTTTCTATCACGGGTAATGATGGTCCAACCATCTTCATCCTGATACACTTCTTTTTTTCCCAGGTTGATCATTGGCTCTATGGCCAATACCAAACCATCCTGTAACAAAGCGCCTTTTCCGCGTTTTCCGTGATTAGGTACTTCCGGGTCTTCGTGCAATGAACGCCCAACCCCATGTCCTACCAAATCACGAACTACCGAATACTTATGTTTCTGCTCACAGAATTCTTGTATGGCGTAGGAAATATCCTGAATGCGTTTTCCTACTATCGCCATCTCTATACCTTTATATAAAGATCCGTAAGATACGGAAAGCAGGGCCATTACCTCATCACTCACCTCGTTGAATGCGAACGTGAAAGCCGCATCGCCATAAAATCCTTCCAACTCAACCCCGCAATCAATGGACACCGTATCGGTTTCCTTAAACTCCCTTTTGCCCGGTATGCCATGTACGACAATATCATTGTAAGAAATACAGAGCGAACCTGGAAAATCAGTACCATCATTTCGGCCCGGATAACCTTTGAAAGCTGGACGGCCCTTGTGGTCTTTAATAAATTCCTCTGCGGCTTTATCCAATTCAATGCCCGTTATACCTGGCTTTAGCATAGTGGCAACGTGTGCGAGTGTTTTAGAGACAACCAAATTGGCGTTTCGCATTAACTCTACTTCATCCTTCGTTTTATAAAAGATGTTTTTGCCTTCCTTGCCGCTTGAAAAAATGCCCATTTTATTGCGGTTGCCCGACTTGAATACCTTGAGTAGAGCGGCCCTGAATGCGACCAGACTTGATCAAGCCATCGTATTTTTGTGTCAACAAATAGGTTTCAATAACTTGAAGGGTATCCAAAGCAACCCCTACCATGATCAAAAGGGTAGTACCTCCGAAAAAGAGGGCAAACTGTTGGTTGACACCTAAGGTAGCTGCTATGGAGGGCAGGATACCGATAAATCCAAGGAATATCGCACCCGGCAAAGTAATACGGGTCATAATATTATCAATATACTCACTGGTAGCCTCGCCTGGCTTGACACCCGGGATAAATGCATTGCTACGCTTGAGGTAGTCCGCATAATTGGTCGGGTTGATCATAAGAGCGGTGTACACATAAGTAAACACCACGATAAGGACGAAGAACAGGGCATTGTATCCGAACGAGTAAATATCGCTGAACATCTGAACCCTTCCTGTAGCTACGTTCTGGCCTGAAATGTATTGGAAAGCAGTTGCTGGCAAGAACATGATCGCTTGTGCGAAGATGATCGGCATTACACCGGCAGAGTTTACTTTAAGCGGAAGGTAATCCCGTGCACCAGAGGTACCCAAACTTGATCCGGAGCGCATGGCAATGTGCTTGGCAAACTGTATAGGGATACGGCGTACACCTTGAATCACCAGAATAGTTACCAGCGTGACAATAAAGAACAGCGCCAACTCAATGAAAAACATCAAAGGCTTGCTATCCCCAAACAGCTTCTGGAATTCGAACACAAAGGCTTGGGGCAAGCGGGCTATGATACCAGCCTGAATGATCAATGAAGTACCATTGCCTATACCTTTATCCGTAATACGCTCACCTAACCACATACAAAAGACCGTACCCGCAGTCAGGATGATAATATTGGAGAACCAGAAGAGGCCATCCGGGATATTGGGGGAAACCGCACCGGGAATGCCACGAACCATCTGAAGGTAGCCACCACCCTGAACGAGGGTGATCGCAACGGTGAGCAAACGTGTGATGCGATTCAAACGCTGACGGCCACTTTCGCCTTCTTTAGTTTGAAGGCGCTGAAAGTATGGTACCGCAAAGCCCAACAACTGTACAATAATGGAAGCCGTGATATAGGGCATTACGCCGAGGGCGAAAATAGCCGCGTTATCAAAAGCGCCACCAGTAAACACGTTGATCAAACCGAGCAAGTCATTGCTATCGCGGTTTTGGCTTGCTTTTTCCAGAGCAGCAGGCACAACGCCTGGCAATACAACGAAGGTACCGATGCGGTACACCAACAAAAGAGCCAGTGTAAAGAGGATACGATCGCGGAGTTCTTTAATGCTCCAGATATTTTTGAGAACTGTAAACAGTTTCATTATTGCGTAGATAAAAGTAGTTAAACGAGTTCAACGCTGCCGCCCAATGCTTCTACTGCTGATTTTGCAGCAGCCGAAACGGCGTGTACGCTGAGGTTTACTTTTGAGTTCAATTTGCCGTTACCGAGCAATTTGATCTTGTCGCTGGCCTTGGCCAAACCGAGAGACACCAATTTGGGCACATCAAACGTTGTTTCGCCTGTTTTCTGAACAAAGCTGTCCAAAAGGGCAAGATTGAGGGCTGTGTATTCAACACGATTGATGTTTTTGAACCCGCGCTTGGGCAAGCGGCGTTGCATAGGTGTTTGACCGCCTTCAAAGTGACGCTTTTCTTTTGCACCACTACGCGCTTTGTCACCTTTGTGACCACGTGTAGAAGTGCCGCCGTGACCTGAACCAGTGCCGCGGGCGATGCGCTTTCTTTTTTTCGTTGAACGTGGTGCCGGTCGAAGATTCTTCAGCTCCATTGTAAAGTATTTCTTTAACAGTTGTTTAATAATGTGGATCAGGCTTTTTCTACCTGAACAAGGTGCCCTACGACACGCAGCATGCCCTGAATTTGTGGCGTTTCTGTGTGTTCTACCGCTTGGTGCATCTTATTGAAACCCAACGCTTTGAGCGTTTGCTTCTGACGTTTTGATTTGTCAATCGGGCTTTTCACCAATGTTACTATGATCTTGCTCACTGGATGCGAATTTAAGAATTAGCCATTGAATAATTTATCCATAGAGATGCCGCGTTGACGGGCCACATCTGAAGGACTGCGCAGGCTCGCCAAGGCCGCGATTGTAGCTTTTACTACGTTGTGCGGATTGGAAGAACCTTGAGATTTTGCCAGTACGTCATGTACACCTGCTGCTTCCAGCACGGCACGCATAGCGCCACCAGCGATCACACCCGTACCGTGAGCGGCAGGTTTGATCAATACACGACCAGCATCAAACTTACCATGCGCTTCATGCGGGATGGTACCATTTAATACAGGTACTTTGATGATATTTTTCTCTGCGTCTTTGGTTGCCTTGGCGATAGCCTCAGAAACCTCACGCGCTTTGCCAAGACCCTGACCCACGGTGCCTTTACCGTCACCCACTACCACAACGGCAGCAAAGCTGAACGTACGGCCACCCTTGGTCACCTTAGCTACGCGATTGAGCGCAACGAGTTTTTCTTTCATGCCGGATTCTTCGGCAGCGGTTTGGGAGTTATTATCCCGACCTCTTTCTCTTTCTTGCTTAGCCATAGGAGCTAAATATTATTGCGGTGAGAATTTTTGAAACTTATTTGATTAGAACTGAAGTCCACCCTCACGGGCACCTTCTGCGAGGGCTTTAATACGGCCGTGGTAAAGATAACCGCCGCGGTCAAAAACCACACTGCTAATACCAGCGGCTTTTGCTTTTTCGGCTATGATTTTGCCTACGGCAACCGCCTGTTCTGTTTTGGTACCCTGGGCAGTTTCTTTTGAAGAAGCAGCCGCTAGCGTATGTCCTTTCAAGTCGTCAATGATTTGGCAATAGATGCTGGCATTGGAGCGGAACACACTCAGGCGAGGGCGTTCTGTGGTGCCATTTACCTTTTTGCGGATACGCAGGTGAATGCGTTGGCGACTTTGTTTTTTTGTACGTTTCATTGTTTTATCAATTTAGGCTGATCCGATTACCGACCGGAAAAGCAGTTGATTTACAAGTAATTGGATGAAATCACCCAAATTATTTTTTACCACCGGCAGTTTTGCCCGCTTTGCGGCGCAATACTTCACCCTTAAACATGATACCCTTGCCTTTGTAAGGCTCTGGTTTACGGAAGGACCGGATCTTGGCACATACCTGGCCAATGAGTTCCTTGTCAATACCTTCCAGACGGATCATTGGGGGCTGACCTTTTTCCATGGCCGTAGTAACTTTGAGTTCTGACGGAATGGCGAAAATGATCGGGTGGGAGTAACCGAGCGTGAATGTCACGAGATTACCCTGATTTTCAACACGGTAACCAACACCAATGATGTCCATTTCGCGCTTGTAACCTTCGCTCACGCCAACTACCATATTATTGATAAGGGCGCGATAGAGGCCATGAAGGGCTTTATGGCGTTTTTGCTCGGTTGGGCGGGCCACAACTAATGTACCTTCTTCAAGGCTTACCTTGATATCGGGGTCAATTTTTTGTGACAAAGATCCTTTAGGACCTTTCACCGTAACTGTGTTGTCAGATGCAACGGCAACTTCCACTTTTGCTGGAAGGTTGATCGGTAATTTACCAATACGTGACATATTTCAGACTCAATTATGAGTGATAAATTTTATGAAAAGATGATCAGTGCTAATGCTCAGCAGATATAGAAAAGCAATTCGCCACCAACATTAAGATCGCGGGCTTTCTTGTCCGTCATCACACCTTTTGAGGTGGATACGACCATAGTGCCAAGGCCGTTGATGACACGAGGGATGTCATCGCTGCCTGCAAACTTACGAAGGCCCGGACGGCTTACACGTACCAACTCGCGGATAACCGGTTGTTTGGTCGTCGGGTCATATTTGAGCGCAATTTTGATCACGCCCTGCTTAAATTTTTCGCTGACATCTTCAAACTGGTATTTGAGGATATAGCCTTGATCATACAAAATTTCCGTGATGGATTTTTTGATTCTCGAAGCAGGGATCTCAACGATGCGATGTCCGGCCATCTGCGCATTGCGGATGCGGGTCAGATAATCTGCTATCGGGTCAGTGACGTGCATTGTATTATGAAATTGCTAATTGTTAATTGTTGATTGTCCACGTTATTGGGTTGTTTTTGTACCCTAATAACAAAGCCAATGAAAGTTTACCACGAGGCTTTTGTTACGCCTGGAATTTTGCCGTCGTTCGCCATCTGACGGAATTTTACGCGACAAATTCCAAATTTGCGCATATAACCCTTTGGGCGGCCAGTCAGCAAGCAGCGGTTGTGCAAGCGGATCGGGTTGGCATTGCGGGGCAATTTGTCAAGGCCGTCATAGTCGCCAGCCTCTTTAAGTTTTTTGCGCAGTTCTGCGAATTTAGCGACGAGGCGCTGACGCTTGCGTTCACGAGCAATTACTGATTTCTTTGCCATTTTCTACTCTGAATTTGCTGCTTAGCGTTTAATGAATGGGATACCAAGTTCTTTGAGCAGTGCGAATGCCTCTGCGTCCGTGTTGGCGGTGGTAACAAAACTGATGTCCATGCCCATGATTTTTGACACCTTGTCAATGTCAATTTCAGGGAAGATAATTTGTTCCGTAATACCTAAGGTGTAGTTGCCCCGACCGTCAAAAGACTTGTCATTATAGCCACGGAAGTCACGTACGCGAGGAGAGGCGATCGTGATAAAACGATCAAGAAACTCATACATACGCTCACCGCGCAGGGTAACGCGAACACCGATTGGCATGCCTTCGCGAAGTTTGAAGTTTGACACAGAGGTGCGTGCACGGGTGGGCACGGCCTTTTGACCTACGATGGTGGTCAATTCTGTGACTGCAGTATCAATCATTTTCTTATCGCCGGTAGCATCACCAATACCTTGGTTGATACAAATTTTTTCCAGGCGAGGAACCTGCATGATAGAGGAGTAGTTGAACTGCTTCATAAGTGAAGGAGCAACTTCCTGCTGGTATTTTGTCTTAAGACGAGGTACGTATTTCATCGTTTTAGATGATATTTCCGGTTTTCTTTGAAATGCGCACAGTCGTACCGTCATTTTCTTTACGGCGGCTGATGCGGGTTGCTTCACCAGTTTTTGGATCAACCAACGAGAGGTTGGAGATATGGATAGAAGAGGGCATCTCCTGGATACCGCCTTCTTCAGTCTGAGTGGCTTTCAGGTGCTTCTTTACAATGTTGATCCCGTCAACGATTGCACGGTTTTTTTCAGGGAAAACCTGGATTACCTCACCGGTTTTTCCTTTGTCGTCACCTGCTGTTACCAGCACGGTATCACCGCGACGGATGTGCAATTTAGGTGCGAAGCGCTTGAGTGTGTTTTTCTTAGCCATTTTATATATTGGTATAAGGTAGTGGCGCTTTATGGGCGCCCTCGAAAATGGTCAAAATGATTACAGTACTTCAGGAGCCAAAGAGATGATACGCATATAATCTTTATCGCGCAACTCACGGGCAACAGGGCCGAAGATACGGGTACCGCGTGGTTCGTCCGAAGCATTGAGCAATACCACAGCATTGTCATCAAAGCGAATGTAGGAACCGTCCTTGCGGCGGATTTCTTTTTTGGTGCGCACGATAACCGCTTTGGAAACAATGCCTTTTTTGACACCGCCCGGAGAAGCGTCTTTTACCGTGACCACTATTTTGTCACCTATGCCTGCGTAACGCTGACGGGTATGGCCCAGTACACGAATGCAGAGCACTTCTTTAGCGCCGGAATTGTCGGCTACATTCAAACGGGACTCTTGCTGAATCATGATCTTGTTTTATTTTGAAGATTAACTATCAGGCTGATATTCAAAACTTTAAACAAGCATTTGAATATGGCCAAATACCAATCTGAATGATTACTTAGCTCTTTCAACAACCTCCACCAGGCGCCAGCGTTTCATTTTGCTTAGTGGGCGGGTTTCCATGATGCGTACCACGTCACCAATCTTGCAGGTGTTTTCCTCATCATGGGCGAAGAATTTTTTAGAACGCTTCACGAACTTACCATAAAGCGGGTGCATGAGGCGACGCTCAACTTTAACTGCAATGGTTTTGTCCATTTTATTGGAGACCACCACGCCTGTTTTTTGCTTGCGGAGATTTCTTTGTGTTGACTCTTCCATCGTATTAATTATTTTTGACGGCGGCGGCGTGCACGCAGTTTTGAACGCATTTCAAGTTCTTCAGCACTCATGGAGGCGAGTTCACGACGACGGGCTTCCGTGTAAATGCGAGCGATATTCCGACGCACATCCCGAATTTCCATCGGGTTACCCAAGCCTTTGGTCGCATGCTCAAAACGCATGGTTTGCAGCTCATTTTCGAGGCTGCC
>CAZIKN010000157.1:0-11977 GCA_964539805.1 uncultured Saprospiraceae bacterium
TGAAAAAAGAGCCGTTTTGGGCCAAGCGGGAAAATCCCAGACATGCTCTAAGTGATTTTGAAGGTTACCAGGATTGATGTACCTGATTTTAAAGATTGACTTGACAGCCCACCAGATTCAAAACCACTTTGTATTGACTATAAATGCGCCGCATGGCTGAGAAGTTCCCGGTTATATTTTTTCAGCCAATATCTTGTCCATTTGGGCCATTGGCATATTGACGCCCACGATCACTCCATCCGGATCCAATAAAAAATGCGTGGGAATAGCGTGGATATTGTAGGTTTTGGAATATTCACCGCCAAAGTCAGCTGATTCCATGCCGTGATAGGGCCAAATCAGGCCATCCTGCGCAATGGCTCGTTGCCAAAGTTCTGCTTTTTGTTCAATGGCCACACTGAATACTTCAAAGCCCTTATTGTGGTATTTTTGGTACAGCGACAATATTTCAGGGTTTTCTTTTCTGCAAGGGCCACACCAGCTGCCCCAAAACTGAAGCAGTACATACTTGCCACGCAGCTCGCTCAATTTGTGTGTTGCGTTGGATGGGGTTGTAATGATAATTTCAGGGGCTTTATCACCGTTAATAAACCTGGGTTGTCGGTTTTTGTAAAAGGCATAAGCTAAAATACCGATAATGAGGGCAATGCCTGCCTGTAGAATTAATTTGTTTGAAAACATAAACTAAAGAAATTGAAAATCAGCGCAAAAAGACAAAGAATTTGTGGTATTGTTTAATTTGAAAAACAGAACTACTACCTTTGCCATACCCATTTCAACCGATCACCATAATCCATGAACCAACTCAAATCGTTTTTATTCCTATTGCAGCTGCTCCTGATGGTGGTTTGTAGGGCTTTTGCCCAAAACCAACAGGTATTGGACTCCATGAACAATCAGGTAAACCTGCTCTCACAATTGGTGCAGGCAGGCAACTACGAGCAGGCACAGGTAGAAACAGAATCATTTCGGAACTTCCTGAAAAGGCATAAACTGCCCATATCTCCCAAGGCGCTCAATCTGGTTTCGGGCATATACAAAGCCAATGAAGATGACCGGAGCGCTGCCCGCCTGCTCACCGAGGCCGAATTGGATGCGCGTCGTGATCCCAACCTGGATACTAAAACCGCGCTGCTTTCCAGTTTGGTAAAAGAATGCAAACGATGGGAACTGCCTGACCTTGCACTGAGCTGCCAACAATTGCTCAGTACTGCACAAGACTCCATGAATGCCCGCCAACGCCGAATGGATAGCTCCAGGGTAAAGCGGCAGTTGGATTCAGTACTGACCCTGCGCAGACTGGAAGTAGCAGCGCAGCATAACACCTTTGTCATTGCAAAGGATCGCGCCTATGTGCTGGGAGGCATAGCCAGTCTTATCTTTTTTGCCCTCTTGTTTGCCAACTACAAAAACAGCGACCGCTGGCGCAAATTGTTGGAAAAAAGAGCCCTGGAATGGGAATTGCATCGAGGTAACTTAGAGCAGCAAATGGAAGAAAACATGGCCCTGCGCCATGCAGCCGAGGAGCGTATTGCGGAGGTTGAGGCCGAAACCAATGCCGTGCAACCACTTTATCCGGTCAGTACCGCTGGCGGTAACGGCCCCAAAAGAGATCAGATCGCCCTGCTGATCGAGCCCAATAGACAGGTTGTCCTATACCTCAAATCGCTGTTGGGAGATCGGTTTGATATTGAAACTGCGGCCAATGCTAATGAAGGACTACAGATGGCGGCAAATCTGTTGCCCGATCTGGTTGTCTGTGACGCCATTTTGAACGGTAAAATTGGAATCGAAACCGCCCGCCAAATAAAGCTCAGCGAAAAAACCAATCATATTCCGGTAGTTTTGCTGACGGACCGTTACGGCAATGAGGGTAAATTGGATGCCCTGCGGGCGGGCGCAGAGGCCTGGTTTACGCGCCCTGTAATTGATGATGAATTTGATGCCACGGTCAATCGCCTTTTGGAAGCCCGAAAAGTGAAACACGAGCATTTTGCGCGTTTCTTGCATCTATATTTCACGGAAAACAGGGTTATGCTGGAAGATCAGTTCCTGTTGCGTACGGTTGAAATGATTGAGCAGAATATAGCCGACCCCGAATTTATGCCGGAAGAGATTGCCCGCAAATTACAACTGAGCAAAAACCACTTTTTCAAAAAACTGAAGGTACTCACGGGAAAAGAACCCACCCAACTGATTCGTGAAATGCGTTTGGAAAAGGCCAAGATATTATTGGAAAAACGCGCCGGAACCCCGCAAGTCATTGCTGAATTGGTCGGATTTAGTAGTTCCGGCACGTTTGCCCTTGCCTTCAAAGAGTATTTTGGGGAAAATACCTTATTGCTCAATCTGCCCCCTATCAAACGATTGCCATAAAATAGTGTTATGGTCTATCGCTTCAATGATCTTACCACGTCCAAAGATCATGTTCCATATTGAACATTTGACTATCAATGTTTTTGGCTTCATGTACAATGTCAATTCCGCTCAGGTAGTCCTGTAAACGGAGGTCTTTTACATTGTTTTCCTTGACAGGCAAGGCTGCAAACAGGCGCATTTCAAACAAATCCTCCCAAGTGGTGGCAGCCGCCATATTGCCCTGATGTGTAATACATTTGTTGCGGGCCAGTACATCGCGGGCAGAAGGATAATGCACCCAAAAGAGCGGTATTTCATACATGAAGTCGCCATCGTTATTGCGCACTTCCCGCAGTGGTGCTATACCCAGTATGCGTACTTTAAGCGTTGAGGTGTTTTCGTCAAAAAACCAGGCTTCCTTGATGCGAAAACGTTTGATGTCCTCCCAGTTGATGCTGTTTTCTACCACCTGAATTCGGTCCTCATACGTTACAGGATCAATAATGCTTATCGTATCCCGTTTGTTCAGCAAATCATGCATCGTGCTGGTACTCAGTTTTTTGGAAAATTTTTCATCCTCATAAACCACTAAGTCATAGTTGAGCGCAGCCTCCGTGATCACATTGAACAGGGCGCTTTCCGGCGCTACAAACGGTTGGTTGATCTTCTCCCGAGTGTCAATTACGCGCCAGATCCGTTTTTCCCAAAAAATATCAGCTTCCCTGACACGGGCATACGGTATGGGCGTTTTTTCGGCAACAACATTTCGTTCTGTAAAATCATCCATTGCCTGAGTGATGGGTGGAGGCAGTTCTGATCCTTCAACAGGTTCAGGGTTTTGTGCCGGCAGCAGCGCCGCCAACCCGATGGCGGCGCCAAGGAGGCCCATACGAAGGGCCTTCCACGTAGATGCGTGGTGAATCATGATAAAAAAATTGTGTTTAGTAAAAAGTAGTAAAAAGGCGGCAAGCCGCCGTGAAAACAAGTCAAAAAGGCCCGGTAATAAAGCCCTTACGGAAATTGGGATGGAAGCCTGATAAAAAAGCAGATTAAAAAAATTGGGCGTTTTTCTCGCGCCGACAAACAGTGTTTGGAATTGTGCTTTGGCACAAATAAAAACAGGGGCAAAACGCCCTTAGTGGAAAATCTATTTTAAAAGTTAAAAATTTTAACGTTTGTGTGTCAGGCTTGAATGGTCTTGAGCACTTTTCCCATGTTTGGCGTGAAGTTGTCGCCGCTGATGTCCAGCATCAGCACACTTTTTAATCGTTGCAGGATCTTGCTAAAATCATTTCTGAGATCAATCAGTCTTCTTCTGTCATCTTCCAGATCACGGGCATCACTGCCAAGGTCCCGGATGGTAGCAATATCAGCATCAATGCCTTCTATTTTAGTTTTCAAGCCAGTGAGCGCCTCAATCTGGAATTTGGAATCAAAAGCTACTGTATCCAGGCTGACAGGGATAAATTTTTTGTCTGCCAACCAAATGGCGTACAAAGAAGCCAGGCTTTCCTGGGCTACCCATCCGGATTGAAGGCTGTTTTTTGAAACGATGGACACCACTGCATCTGCTTTTTTGATGCTTTCCTGGATAAATTCCATAATAGAGCGGCCCGCACTCATATCATCCCGATCAAGGATGACCTCAATTCCATGGGCTTCCAAAAAACCTTTTACCTGAATGGCAATCTCAGCATCTTTATGGTTGTATGAAATAAATGTCTTGATACCTGATGGCTGTTGGCCTTGGGCAGAAGTATTGCCTGAAGTAGTGCTGCCATTAGAGTGGCCTTTATCCACCTTTATTTTGCCAGCCAAGTCCAATGCGGCATAATTGATCTGCGCCTGCACCCTTGACCATTCCCCAAAATCAATCATACCCATATTTTGTTGTTTTTTAGCCTGATTGTAACGGGCCTGGAGCAATACAGCATCATTGCCCGCGTATTGGGCAAGCAGTTCGAGGGCTCCTTCAAGATTGCCATCGGAAATAAGGTTCTGGATTTGTTCTTTCATTGCGGACTACTTCCGTTTGTGATGTTTAAAAAAGGTGAATTGCCCAAAGGTATGGCAGCGGTGGGCTGATTTTCAAAAAAATGTTTTGTCAAAGGAATTTTTTTGAAATGACTTGTTTTTATGACAATGTTCGTTCTACCTTTGCGTCCCCAATTGCGGGCCATAGCTCAGTTGGTTAGAGCGCCACGTTGACATCGTGGAGGTCACAGGTTCGAATCCCGTTGGTCCGACTAAGTTTCATCCTTTGTGGATACGGGAAAGGAACAATGAAACAGTGCTACGGGATGTAGTGAAAGGATAAAAGAAAATTAAGCGCTACGGGATGTAGCTCAGCCCGGTAGAGTACACGTCTGGGGGGCGTGTGGTCGCAGGTTCGAATCCTGTCATCCCGACATAATTTTAATGCAATTGCTTGTTATTCAGGCAGTTGCATTTTTTTTGGAGCAATTTGCACTGAACTTGCATAATCCCCACCCTTTTCGAATTGAAAAAAACACAATGCCAACTCACCCCGGCGCTGTTATGCTGAACGCAGTGAAGCATCTGGCCGGAGAGGGGACAGGATGTTTTGTTTTTGGACAGGATAAACAGGATTGAACTTCTACCACCGACTAAAAATCCGTAAATCCCTTAATCCCCCCAAATCAAGGTACAGACAAAAAGGAGCGCAATTCTTCTTTCACTGAATATGGGCTGAAAGAGGGATGAGGTATGAAGTATAAGGTATGAATGATTACAAAAGCGTCGCCACTCTTCTACCACCGACTAAAAATCCGTAAATCCCTTAATCCCCCCAAATCAAGGTACAGACAAAAAGGAGCGCAATTCTTCTTTCACTGAATATGGGTCTGGAATAGCACAAAGGTAGGCAACAAATTGAAAAACAAAGCATTGGGGCAAAAACCTATCGGAGTTTTTGGGTTTTTTAGGGTTTATTTTTCAATTTGTGTTTAGGATTTCCCCTAGGCACATGCCCATGTATTTTCTTGTACGGACTGATGTAGTCATCCTCTATTTTTTCGGCTTGCTTTTTTCCCGGTATATTTAACAAGATGATTCGGGCAAAAAAACGGGCAACACGGTCAATCAAATTGAGTGCATTGACTTGGCGTCGCATTCTTTGCGAGTATCCATCTTCTTCAATTGGGTCGCTGCTTACGCCATATTTAAATACGTCATCGTTCTCCCATGAATCCAATATTTCATAGAGATGGTGAGGGTCTTGATTTTGGTGTGAATTTTTATGTACGCGCTTTATGTCCATTGGGCCAAATTGCTTTGGGTCTCATAGCTGGTGGCAGGGATAAAATCAAAGTTATTGCCTGTTTTAAGTTTATATGCCTTGCTGGCCAAGTTGAGCAACGGTTCAAAGGAGATATCGGCGGGCATATCATCGGGGCAGTTTAGCACCTGTTCAAAGTAGTCCTTGCCTTCGGCAACCACGGCACAGCGTGTGTACAAAAAGCCATCGCCGGAGAAGGGCTGGCCCGGCTGATTTTGCATCATGGCCTGTGCGTGTTTTCGGGTATCCAAACGGTGGAGTTTTTCTGCCAAAAGCGACTCGAAGCGAAAAATCTGATAGCTGGGCTTTTCAGAAAGGGCCTGTACTGCCGGTTGCAATACCTGTTGGTGATTTTGTTGTGACCAGTCCAAATGCTCAATAATCTGCCAGAAAAAAGCATCTGTGGCGGCAATGTCACCGGAATAACGTTCGGGGAGCGACACTTCCACAAGCGGTTCACGCCCGTAATCAAGCATGATTTCATTGAGCAATGATTCGGATATCTGAGAAATGGGTATCTTGACAATGTGGGCCATAAGCGTACATCATGTGTTTTTCAAAACAAATGTAGCGCTTTGCCCTGATTCAGTCAAATTTTTCTGCTTTCTGAAGCGGATGATACACGATGTTTTGTTTTTGGACAGGATTAACAGGATTTACAGGATTGCGCTTCGCTATGGTGCCGATAACCCAAACACCCATCATTTTCGATTTGAAAAAACTCACAATGCCCAACTCACCCCGGCGCTGTCATGCTGAACGCAGTGAAGCATCTGGCCGGAAGGGGACAGGATGTTTTGTTTTGGACAGGATTTACAGGATAAACAGGATGGTCGGCGGCGTTGCCGCCTTGGGCTTGTTTTACGGGATGTTTTTTTGGACAGGATGAACAGGATTTACAGGATTGCGCTCCGCTATGGTGCTGATAACCCAAACCCCCATCATTTTCGATTTGAAAACACCCACAATGCCTGATACCCCCGGCGCTGTCATGCTGAACGCAGTGAAGCATCTGGCCGGAAGGGGACAGGATGTTTTGTTTTGGACAGGATTTACAGGATAAACAGGATGGTCGGCGGCGTTGCCGCCTTGGGCTTGTTTTACGGGATGTTTTTTTGGACAGGTTTACAGGATTTACAGGATTGAGCTCCGCTATGGTGCTGATAACCCAAACACCCATCATTTTCGATTTGAAAAAATTCATAATGCCTGATACACCCCGGCGCTGTCATGCTGAACGCAGTGAAGCATCTGGCCGGAAGGGGACAGGATGTTTTGTTTTGGACAGGATTTACAGGATAAACAGGATGGTCGGCGGCGTTGCCGCCTTGGGCTTGTTTTACGGGATGTTTTTTTGGACAGGATTGCAGGATTTGCAGGATTGCGCTCCGCTATGGTGCTGATAACCCAAACTCCCATCATTTTCGATTTGAAAAAAAACACAATGCCTGATACACCCCGGCGCTGTCATGCTGAACGCAGTGAAGCATCTGGCCAGAAGAGGATAGGATGTTTTGTTTTTTTGGACAGGATAAACAGGATTGAACTTCTACCACCGACCCAAAATCTGCAAATCCCTTAATCCTCCCAAATCAAGGTACAGACAAAAAGGAGCGCAATTCTTCTTTCACTGAATATGGGCTGAAAGAGGGATGAGGTATGAAGTATAAGGTATGAATGATTACAAAAGCGTCGCCACTCTTCTACCACCGACTAAAAATCCGTAAATCCCTTAATCCCCCCAAATCAAGGTACAGACAAAAAGGAGCGCAATTCTTCTTTCACTGAATATGGGTCTGGAATCGAACATTCAAAAATCATGATGTGGGAACAAGATCTGGTCGCAATTCTTCTTTCACTGAATATGGGTCTGGAATCCAATCTCACCAGGACGGACCGATTGTGTACGGGCGGTCGCAATTCTTCTTTCACTGAATATGGGTCTGGAATCGGGAGCACCAAGCGCTTGAGCGCGATTTTATTAAAGTCGCAATTCTTCTTTCACTGAATATGGGTCTGGAATTTACCTGGCAGGATACCCCACCAGCAATGACGGCGTGTCGCAATTCTTTTTTCACTGAATATGGGTCTGGAATAGAAAACATGATCGCTGAAAATCAATTAATGGTTTGTCGCAATTCTTCTTTCACTGAATATGGGTCTGGAATCCAATAAACTCTGCTGCTGCCCGACACCGACGCAACGTCGCAATTCTTCTTTCACTGAACATGGGTCTGGAATTCTCGAAACAACAGGCCAGTAGAGTCTGACCAGGCTGTCGCAATTCTTCTTTCACTGAATATGGGTCTGGAATCCGTAACCATTAAGGATACGGTCGTATTGATCGTTCGTCGCAATTCTTCTTTCACTGAATATGGGTCTGGAATTCGTCAGATCCGGCGGGGTCACCTTCATCAGCCAGTCGCAATTCTTCTTTCACTGAATATGGGTCTGGAATGGCCGTTGAAGTTGCGTTGAGTGATCAGTTTTTGCCGAAGTCGCAATTCTTCTTTCACTGAATATGGGTCTGGAATTACGGTGATTCCGGATTGGGACGCCCTGCGCGGGGGGTCGCAATTCTTCTTTCACTGAATATGGGTCTGGAATACCACAAAGGTAGGCAACAAATTGAAAAACAAAGCATTGGGGGCAAAAAACCGTCGCAGTTTTTTTATGTTTTTAGTTAAAATTATGTTAAGAAAAATGAAAGAAAAATAGCGAAAATACGCTTTTTAGGGTCTCCGTCGCAGTTTTTATCCTTTGAAAATCAATGTCTTATAATGGTTTTGTGGTGTTTAGTATCTGTTTGCCACTCAGGCTATTTAAGCGTATTGTTGAACCACAAAAGGCACAAAAGGACACAAAAGCCGTAGGACTACCGAAAACTTGCCCTAAAAGTGGCCTAATAAATTTTTTTTGTCAAATGCTACCAGCATTCGCCCAGCAAACCTTAAAATTGCACTCGATAATGAATACTACCGTAAACATACCCGCAACAAAAAAGGACATGCCCACGGCAAGACCCGCCCCCAAAAGAGGCGGAGCGTTATCGCTTACTGCCTTTTTGGCCCGTTATACCGATCGCGAGGATCCCTACAAGTATGAGTGGGACAACGGAAAGGTGGAAAAAAAACCGCGCAGCATTAACCGTGACCAGTTCCATATTTTTCAAAACCTGCTGCTTCGCCTGATGCGCACTGCCGCTTTTGCCGAAAAAGCCATGTTTATCTGTGAAGTGGATATGTACCTGCCCCAGGCCAAGCGTACCCGCCGCGCCGATATTGCCTTCCTAAGCGGCACGCAGATGCAGGAATCCGTCCACGGCGAGCCTACTGTGTGCGAATTTGTGATAGAGATCGTGTCCAAAAATGATCAGGCCAACGAACTGTCCGAAAAAATACTTGAATACTTCGCCAACGGCGTCAAAGTACTCTGGATTATATACCCAAAGATCGGAAAAACGGAGGTCTGGACCTCTCCGCGCCAAGCCACCATCTGCTTCGGCACCGATGTGTGCAGTGCCGCCCCCGTGCTCCCCGATTTCTCCCTGACCGCCGCCGAAATTCTGCTTTGAGTTACAAGCATACTTTGAGTTCCAAGTCATTCATAATCAATCATATAAACCTCTAACTCTGACAGTTCTGACATTGCTTCAGGACTCACCCTCACAGCTCCTACTCATAACGCCCAACCCAAACACATGTTACTTCGTCTCCTTTCCGTCGCTTTTGATGCCCATGTGCCGCCCTGGGAGCTGCCGCATTTTCGCGCAGCGGTGGCGCATAAAGTAGGGCTGGAGCACGAGTGGTTTCACAACCACGACAACGAGACGGGCGGCTTTCATCTGCGTTATCCGCTCATACAATATAAGGTGGACCGAAAGGGAGATCAGTTCAGGCCCCTGCTCCTCTGCCTCCAGCACGGCGTGGAGGAGGCGCACCACTTTTTTAGTCAGCCCGATTGGGGCGTGCGCATCGGTCAGCGCGACGTGGAGCTGCGCATCGCGCGCTTGGATGTACACCAGCACACGCTGCGCGTCACGGATGCGCCCCTGCGTTACCGTATTCACCACTGGAAGCCCTTCAACCCCGAAAATTACCAGCACTACCGCAGCCTGACGGGCCTTGCCGAACAATACGCCTACCTCGAGAGTCTGCTCGGCTCGCACATCATGGCCTTTGCCTCCGGTGTCGGCTGGCAGATCACCGAACGCTTTTCGCTCAAGATCACCGCCCTGCTCAAACAAGACTGGATGGAGTACAAAGGCATAAAAGTCCTGGGCTTTACCCTTGATTTTGAGGCCAATGTAGCCCTGCCCTCCGGCATTGGCCTCGGCAAAGCCGTGAGTATGGGATATGGAGTGGTGAGAAGGGTTAGGGAGTGATGAATGATGAGTGATGAATGATGAATGATGAGTGATGAATGATGAGTGATGAATGATGAGTGATGAATGATGAGCGATGAATCTGTGTTGCGAAGCATCCGTGTCATCTGTGTCCCCCCAATCGCGTTGCGAAGTATCTGCGTCATCTGTGTCCCAAAATGTATCCCCAACATATTGAACCAAAAAAACTTTATTCCTGACAATCAATCAATTATACATCATTTTTTTGATGGGATGTAACTATTTACCACGACACTTAAATGTAAAGTAAACTGCACCACAAAAGTCACAAAAGGACACAAAAGACAATCCCTTCACCGCATTAGGAACGGTGCTGAAATAAAGGTACAAATTCAGGCTTCAGATTTTGGCCTTAGATTTTCTGTTTTTTGGCGCGAATAGCCCAGCTATTTAAGTCAAAAAAGAGGGAATATAAGGCCAAAAGGTGTGCATCAATTTGTACCTTTATTCCGGCACCATTCCTTAGGGGCTACACCTTTGTCCGGCCCTCATTTCCTTGTCCATTTTGTCGTATTCCGGTTCCCTCTAAAGGTATCTGAAAAAACACTAAAGCCTCAGGCGCATTTGGCCCTCTGGTTGCGCATGCCCGTTATAATCCGCTTTCGCTGGAGAGTGGTTGGAAAGTTAACCAAACCAGCGACATCATGTACAAAACACGTCGCAATCCGCTTTCGCTGGAGAGTGGTTGGAAAGTATGATGGGAAGCCTACTCAATGCTGTCGCTCTCGGGTCGCAATCCGCTTTCGCTGGAGAGTGGTTGGAAAGTTTTCAACAAGGGACTCAAACGAAAGTTGACTTTGAGTCGCAATCCGCTTTCGCTGGAGAGTGGTTGGAAAGTGCAAAAACGGGCCCTTGATAACACTCGCATCTAAAGTCGCAATCCGCTTTCGCTGGAGAGTGGTTGGAAAGTTGTAACTTTCTACGAGGTTGTCCTTCAGGACACGTCGCAATCCGCTTTCGCTGGAGAGTGGTTGGAAAGTAAACGGGCAGCCACCGGCGGGTGACTATTGTTTGTCGCAATCCGCTTTCGCTGGAGAGTGGTTGGAAAGCTGTAGCAAGCTGCTACATGAGCGCAAAAATACTAGTCGCAATCCGCTTTCGCTGGAGAGTGGTTGGAAAGTGTCCCGGCCTGTACTATTGAGTGTAGAGTGTACAGTCGCAATCCGCTTTCGCTGGAGAGTGGTTGGAAAGAGTTATCCATCTGAATCCGACGATATAAATTATCTGTCGCAATCCGCTTTCGCTGGAGAGTGGTTGGAAAGTACAACAGAGCAAGGACCCTTGCCGGTTAAGCAGGTCGCAATCCGCTTTCGCTGGAGAGTGGTTGGAAAGATATTTCTGCTTTCCTAGACGAAGCAAAAGAACCGTCGCAATCCGCTTTCGCTGGAGAGTGGTTGGAAAGCGGGAAGCGCAGCGCAGGAACTGCTCGACAAAATGGTCGCAATCCGCTTTCGCTGGAGAGTGGTTGGAAAGCTTTCGCTTGGTTGTGTAATCAGGTGAGGGATATTAGTCGCAATCCGCTTTCGCTGGAGAGTGGTTGGAAAGTTTTAACCACTAATTTTTTGCGACAATGTCCAAAATTTGTCGCAATCCGCTTTCGCTGGAGAGTGGTTGGAAAGCTGCGCGTTGACACCTTTGATAATACTGTTTATCTGTCGCAATCCGCTTTCGCTGGAGAGTGGTTGGAAAGACGGAGAGTATAGAATAGAAAAGCCAGACCATCCATGTCGCAATCCGCTTTCGCTGGAGAGTGGTTGGAAAGATTTTCCAGAGTCTCGGAATAGAGGTCGAGACAAAGTCGCAATCCGCTTTCGCTGGAGAGTGGTTGGAAAGCCTATACAAAGGAGGTACACAAGTCGCCACAATTGGTCGCAATCCGCTTTCGCTGGAGAGTGGTTGGAAAGAGAATCGCTAGC
>CAZIKN010000158.1:0-11853 GCA_964539805.1 uncultured Saprospiraceae bacterium
AGGTAAACTTTGTGTAATCATAGGTGAAAAAGCATCCGAGCTGCTACATTTGTCGCAGTATTCATTTATGCTGAAGATTCTGCGCCGAAATAAGCCCGAAGACCAAAGCGACGAACAGTTGCTGGCCGCCTATGTGCAGCAGGGTTCGGCACAACATTTGGGTTTGTTGTACGAGCGCTATATGCCTATGGTTTTTGGCGTATGTGTCAAGATTTTCAAAGATCGCGGCAAAGCAGAAGATGCGGTCATGGCAATTTATGAGGAGCTGACGCGCAAGGCGAGGGAGCATCAGGTAGAATCGTTCCGGGGCTGGCTTTATGTTTTGGCCCGTAACCACTGCCTGATGGAACTGCGTAAAAGCAGCCGAAAACCGCTTGACTTTCATGCGCCGGAAGACATGAGCCGCTATGATGCTGTGGAAGAGGCATTTGAATACGAGCTCCCCCAAGATGTGGGTCCGCTCCAAAAATGCTTAGAAGAACTGAATGAACTACAACGTCAAACTGTGTTGTTGTTTTATTATGAGGACAAATCCTACAAGGAAATCGCCGAAATTACGGGCGAAGAATTGGGCAAAGTGCGCTCCTATATCCAAAACGGCAAACGAAACCTGAAAAATTGTATAGATGCAACATAACGAGGATGCCCGCTTTATATGGCTGTTGGAAAAGTGGCAGTCGGGCGATTTTTCCCGAAAAGATGCTCGTGAGTTGGAAGAACTCACACGGGACGATGCATTCCGAAAAGACGCCTGGGAGGGCTTTCAGGCGCTACCGGAGGAAAATCACCAGAAAACTTTGGATGCGCTGCGGCTCCGGCTTCGCCAAAAATACGACAGTAAACCAGCCATTGGCGGTTTCCGCATTATGCTCTCTGCAGCAGCGGCCTTGCTGCTCTTGTTGGCTACTGTCTGGCTGATCCGAACCAATCAAAGCGCCAAAGAATTGGCACAGTTAAGCCCGCCCACCAATACCCATGACGGCATTGCCGCACAGCATACGGACGCAACTGCCAACGAAAAAAGCCTGCCCCCCCAACCTATTGAACAACAAAATACCGAATCAAATTTTGGCAAACAAAAAACCTTAGAAACCAAGCAGCTTCCCCGTGCCACTCCTGCGCAGCGGGCCGAAAGTCAGGGCCAGGAGCCTGTTTCTGTGGGTGATATCAGCACTGCACAAACCGACGCTGTCACCGTAGTGGCTACAGAAAGCGCCAGGGATGATGCTCCGGCTGTTGCAGAGGATGTCACGAAAGAAAGCGAGCAGTTGGCAAAACCACTTGAGAAAAAAACACCCGCGGCCCCTTCATCCAGTTCAGCTAAGAAAAAAAAGGACACAGCGGACAAAACATGGTCCGAGAACAATGGGCCTGCTGATATGGACAAATTGCGCAGGGAAGCCCGCAAAAAAGAAATGCCAGCAAGAACAGAACCCGGCGGTGGCTGGGAAATGTTCAATGATTACCTCAGGCAAAACGCACGCCTGACCCCACAGGCCAATGCTGCCAATGTAAGCGGTACGGTAAGGCTTCAGTTTTCGGTCAATGACAACGGAGAACCACAGGGCATCATCGTGCTGCGCTCTCTGGGCTATGGCTTGGATCAGGAAGCCCGCCGTTTGATTGAAAACTGGGTCTGGATCAAAGGTATTGATCCGTTTATAAGTGTAGATATTCCTTTTTCCCGCTGAATATACGCCGCATTTTGGCACTGTCATTATTTGTCTATCTTTGCGCCCAAGGTCATCTCTACATTTATTGGCCTGCAAAGCAGCATGAAGAAATCCTTATTTTTATTGGCTCTTGTTTTTGGAATCTTTAGTGCCCTATCGGTTGTTGCCTTTACGCCTCCACATCCGGAGCCGCAATATCCTTGTAAGGTATTGAATGTAAGCGGGGTTGTTGCCTTTGAGGGCAAAATCCTGAAAACGGGTAGCAGCATAACGGATTACACTAAAGTCAAGTTTTCCTCCCGTATGGACATCATTCAAATGGAAGATGCCAGCGGCAAAAAATTTATGGTGTTCCCCCAAAGTTATGGCAAGTCAGGCGACTGCAAAAACGGTGGCTGCGACCCAATGATCATGAACGGCAAGCAGTAATTTGGTTGTTGGTTGCTGGTTGTTGGTTGTTGGTTATTGGTTGTTGATTGGGATTTGACAAAATCTGTGTGACTGTAAACACAGAATTGGACATCAAATAGATTTTCAAGGTTGACGAATTTCATTTGATTTCTTTCCGCATGGAATCCCCTTCCCAATCGCCCACATCCAATAACCAATAACCATCAACCAATAACCAACAACCATCAACCAATAACCCTCAACAACAGCACAGGACTATGAACCCTACAAACGAATCCCTGAACTTCTTGGAAGAGATCATAGAAGCGGACTTGAAGAACGGCAAGTACCAATCCATCATCACGCGATTCCCGCCGGAGCCAAACGGTTATCTGCATATTGGCCATGCAGCCAGTATCTGCCTTAATTTTGGCTTGGGCATTAAGTACAACGGCAAAACCAATCTTCGCTATGATGATACCAACCCGGTTACAGAAGAAACGGAGTATGTGGATAGCATTTTGGCTGATGTCCGTTGGTTGGGTTTTGAGCCGGCCAATGTTTTTTATGCCTCCGATTACTTTGACCAATTGTATGAATGGGCCAAACAGCTCATCCGCGATGGAAAGGCATACGTTGATTTTTCCACCCCAAAAGAAATTGCAGACATGAAGGGCAGCCCAACGGAACCGGGCAAGGAAAGCCCCTACAGAAATACCTCGCCTGAGGAAAACCTGAGTCTTTTTGAACGCATGAAAAATGGCGAATTCCCAGATGGCCATTGCACCCTGCGCGCAAAAATTGACATGGCCTCTGGCAATATGATCATGCGCGACCCGCTGCTTTATCGCATCAAACACGCACACCACCACCGTACCGGAGATAAATGGTGCATCTACCCTATGTACGACTGGGCACATGGCCAAAGTGACAGCATAGAGCAAATTACCCACTCCATCTGTACCATGGAGTTTATCCCTCACCGCGAACTGTACGACTGGTGCATCGAAAATCTGGGCATTTTCCCTTCCAAACAGTACGAATTTGCCCGTAAAAACCTCTCTTATACCGTCACCAGCAAACGCAAACTAAAGCAATTGGTGGAGCAGGGCATCGTACAGGATTGGGATGACCCACGCATGCCCACTATTGCCGGTTATCGCCGCAGGGGCTACACGCCGGAAAGCATCCGCGAGTTCGCCCAGCGCATGGGCATCAGTAAGCGCGAAAATGTGGCCGATCTTTCCCTGCTGGAGTTTTGCATCCGCGAAGACCTGAACAAACGTGCCCTGCGTCGTATGGCTGTACTTGACCCGGTAAAGGTCATCATCACCAACTATCCTGATGGCCAAACGGAATGGTTAGAAACAGAAAATAACCCCGAGGATCCTAATGGCGGCAAACGCCCCTTGGCCTTTACACGCAATTTGGTGATTGAGCGTGACGATTTTATGGAAAATCCGCCCCCAAAATACTTCCGCCTCTCACCCGGAGGCATGGTACGCTTGAAATCAGCCTTCATCATTCGCTGCGAAAATGTTGTCAAGGACGAAACTGGCAATGTCACTGAAATCCATTGTGTGTACATACCAGAAAGTCGCTCGGGACAAGACACATCAGGCCTAAAGGTACAAGGCGTTATCCATTGGTTATCTGCTGATTATGCCAAAAAGGCAGAGGTGCGACTTTATGATCGCCTGTTTAAGGTTGAAGACCCGGCAGCTGAAGAGGACTTTATGGCCACCATCAATCCACAATCGCTGATTATCGCAGGCAACGCTCTGATAGAACCCATTTTGGCTGAAGCAAAAGCACTTGAGCATTTTCAATTTACCCGTTTGGGCTACTTTAATGTTGATCCAGACAGTACGCCCGATAAACCCATTTTCAATCGCACCGTAACACTTAAGGATACCTGGGCAAAAGAGAGCAAGAAGTGAGGGATGAGCATAATTTAAATAGTTAGCTTATTACAATATGACACGCAAAACAGAAACACAGATACTATACCTTTTAGGTCTTGCCTTGTGGATATATGCCGCTATGAGGGCATGGATGCTGCCCATTACACATGACGAGGCCAGTACCATGCTCAATCATGTGCCTCGTCAGGTTATTGATATGATTTTTTATATCAAAGATTCGACACCCAACAATCACGTACTCAATACCTTGTTGATCAAAACCATAACGGGTATTTTGGGTACGGATCATTTCACAGCACGTATTCCTGCCTTGTTGGGCGGAGCCGCATATCTTTGGGCATCAGTGGGTATATCCCAGCGTATTTCTGTTGCTGCTCCTGTGCGTTGGTTCACATTTGTTATATTAACCTGCAATCCATATCTGTTGGAATTTTTCGGATTAGCCCGTGGCTATGCTTTGTCCGTAGGCCTGATGTTATTTGCCATTGAACGGGCTATGCACTATTTTGATACCAAAAACCGGAATGCTTTGGTTTGGACTGCTGTATTGGCACTGCTTTCGGTAGAGGCCAATTTTACCTTGTTCAATGTGTATGTACCGCTGTTTTTGCTGATCAGTACCGTGATCTTCATGGAGCAATCCACTTGGACAGCACGTTGGCAAACCATAAAACCTTTAGTGGTTGGCGCCGTGGTATTAGCCGTATTAAGTTACAAGCCCATGACCAGCATGGCAGGTGATGGGCAGTTGGTTTTTTGGGGGCAGGGCGGCTTTTTTGAGGCATCAATTGTGGACTTAATGCGTTGTAGTACAGACAATTACCCTATTTTAGGTGAAAATACCAAGACTAAATTTGCCTACTTGGCCTTATTGTTCACATTGGCATGCTGGTGGATGTTGTTTACGCGATACAGGGGCCGAATACGGACTTTTTACAAAGATCCTACCGTATTTTTCAGCCTATTATTTATAGGCACTGTGATGGTCAATTTTGCCTTGTTCTTTTTGTTTAAGGTGCCATTTGTCAATGGAAGAACGGCATTGTTTTTTCTGGCCCTTTTTGCCCTGCAAATGGCCTCCGCTGGGGCCTGGCTTTGGGAAACGTATGGAAAGGCAGCCTCCGCTTACCTTGTCATTCTGGCTTTATTGGCCCTGAGCAACTTGATTCGCTTGGCGAGCTTAAGCAAAAATATAGAATGGTGGTTTGATATCCATACCTTCAAAGTGGTGGAATACCTTAAAGCGTTACAGCAAAAAGAAGGAAGAAAAGAACCTTACACCCTTGACGCCAGCCCAGTACTGCTCAATTCATTCCTTTTTCATACCGAAGTCAATTGGCAGGGCATGAACAATGCCGTAAAATTCACTACCTGGCACCCGCGCAGGTTGCCCAGCAACGAATCCGAGTTCTTCTTTTGCATGGAAGCGGATGAAAAACCCTACCTGCGCGACAGCCTGAAATACCAAAAAGTGAGCGACCTCGATCTCGGCAGCATCCATGAACTGTATCGCAGACCCCCACAATAAGGCCGTTTAATACTTTAATCTGCGGTAAGCAAAATCCCTTACTTTATGCGCAAAACTATACTCCACTTATTGTTTTTGACCGGATTGTGCATCACACAGGCCGAGGCACAGGACCCGCGTTTCTCGCAGTTTTACGCATCACCATGGACGCTAAACCCGGCCATGACAGGGGTTTTTAATGGTCAATGGCGATTAGCGACCATTTACCGCGATCAATGGAGCAGTATCATTGCCCCACAACCCTTTCGCACTTATGCGGCCGCATTTGATTACAGGCTGGCTGTTGGGCGAGCGGATTACGCAGCCTTTGGCCTTGGGGCCATGCACGATGAGGCGGGCGTAGCCCGGTTTAGCCAGAACAAAGCACATCTTGGTGGAGCATTTATCAAACAATTGGCAGGAGGCCGGCAACGCTCGGCCCATTTCCTTTCCGCCGGGGCGCAATTGGGTTTCGGCCAGCACAGCCTGGACTGGGGGCGCCTGTGGTTCAGCCGACAATTTGACCCCAATACAGAAACACCTAACCCTGGCCTTGGCAATGGTGAGCCTGCTCAGAATGGCAACACAAACAGCTACCTTGATTTCAATGCAGGTTTGTTGTATTATAATATGTTCGGGACACAAGGCGGTTCGTTTTACGTTGGAGCCGCCATGCACCATTTGAACCAGCCCAATGTATCGTTTACCGGCAATAACGGACAAACGATCTATCGTCGGTGGACATCAATGATAGGGGCTCAGCTACCCGTCAGTGAGCGCTTTGCCTGGATGCCTGCGGCCATGATTATGCAACAGGGGCCATATTTTGAGGCCAATACAGGGGTAAATATCCGGTATTCCAATAATGACCTAAATGAACTGGCCTTACGCGCAGGCGTATGGGCACGCATGGCCAACCGACTTGACAATGGCTTGCTGATGGATGCCATTATCCTCACTGGCATGGTGGAATGGAACCAAATGATTATTGGCTTGAGCTATGATCTTACGGTTTCCAAACTTGCCGCTGCCAACAGCAGTCGGGGTGCCTTTGAACTATCCTTTATTTACCAAAAGCCCAGTAATCGGAGAGGGCGTATTGAATGCCCGGAGTTCTGATAATTGCCCTTTATTTTTATTTGATCTGCCATTTTGCAGCAAGTGCTTGCAGGTAAATGCCACCTAACGAAGCACCCGCTTTGCCGCTTATGGGCATCCCTGTTTTTGTATCATAAATGCCACTTAAGGGCTCGCGGTGCAGTGTATGATCAATCTGGTTCCCATGAATACGCATTACTGCCTTAAAACATTCCTCCCGATCAGCAAGAAGGGCTACCCAATAGGCTGTTTTAATGTTTCCAGCTATGCCTGCACTATTGGAAGGTACGCCAAATCGTTCAAATTTAGTTTGCATAAAATTGGCCTCCCTAACATAGTCAACACTATCCAACAAATTAATATTCAATAATTTATCCCAAATCATATCTTCTTTAAGGCTCCAGGACTGGCGTTTTGCAAACATCATGCGGGTATGATCTTGCTCTATTGCGGTCCCTTTCCAAATATCTATGAGCATTGTGATCAAAGGCTTGAGTTTTTCGCAGGTTTTTTCATCATCAACTCGTTGGGCCATATTACAAAATGCTTTAAGTGCGATAATGGCTTTCAACGAAGTGGCTGTGCTCCAGGGGACTCTCTCATTTATGGTTTTGACATTGGTTTCCTTTCTGTCCTCCATAGCCACTATGTTTTGTTGCAAGGTTTCGGCCCATTTTTTCAACATAGGCCAATGATCTTTGGCATACTGATCATAGCCTTCAGCCCTACACAAGGCGGCGGTAAGTATCAGCATACTGGCGCATTGGTCAATGGGCTGCTCTTCTGATCCAGCCTGACCATTTACTTTTGGATAAATGCCCAAGTCATTGGGCGGAAATGGGTTCGGCCAATCTTTTTGCTCTGCACAATGAAATATTGGATCCAAAAGGGCATGCATCAATCGAGGATTGAGGGTCAGGAAGAAAGGGGCCGAGTCATATACATCCTGAATTTTATTGGTAAAACCTCCCCCTCCATTGGCTTTGGCTAATAGGTAAACCTCCCCAAAAGGGCTTTTGACTAATTTATGCGAGGCCATTATTTGTCTAAAGGCGCGTTCACAAAGGTACCAGTATTCCACTCCACCGACAGATTCAAGGCGGCTGCGCAGGGATGTGGTGTAGGATTCACATCTCATCTTAATGGCATTATGTTCATGCCAGCCCTTGCGCAACAGTTCTTCCATGCCCCCATAGTTATCATATTTCCAATAAGGCTTGTACATTTCACCAAAATATTCAACAGCATACTGTTCATCATACGCCAGCATAAAATCGGCCCTGAAAGTGCGGCTGCCAGATGTATTAAAGTGCAATACCGTATTGATTACCAAGTGTTTGGATAATTTTGGATTGTTTTTTATGCTTGCCTTTGAAACAAAGTCCTGAATGGCAGTTTCCATACTACTGATACTTTGCTCTGCACTATCCGCTGCGGCTATATACAGGTGGCCGCAGTTAGCGCTTACCTGATCCCCGGGTGTTTGCAGGGGTGCCTGTTTTGCATTACCCATCCTTAGAACTTTTAGCCCGGATGTCCCAAATGGTTCGGCTTTAACTTTTTGATTAGCCGAGGACAGTACCAAATCAGATGAGAGGCCAAGGTAGAGGTCTATTTTTTTTGCCGTTTTGGCTTTAGAGATACCTGTTATTTCAATGTAGGAAATAGGTCGGGCCATTACGTGTACATCATCTGGCAGCAGCGGCGACCTAAAGGTGACAAAAATGGTCACGCTGTCCATTTCATAGGTATAAAAGGTGGTAAAAGGGCTGTGTTCGGGGCGTTCGCCCTTCATAGGCAACGCCGGAATGGCTGACTTGGAGGCCTTGTCATCTGCTTTTCCAATAAATCGGTATGCTTTCCCATTGATGCGTACAAGTCCCAGTATAGGCATTTCTCTCCCTGACCAGTGTTGGGTATTTTGGTCGGTAAGGGTATCCGTACAGGACCAGATGCTAAAATACGGATCATTGGTAAGCAGGGGATATGCTGGCATGCGCTGTGCGCAAAGGGTATTATGGCTTGCCAAAACAAGCAGCAAAAAGAAAAAAATGTGGGATTTCATACTGCAAAGGTGGGGAAAAAATAAAAAAAACCAATCCCTTTAGGGCAGCTCCCTGCCTTTTATCATTCAATATAATCCAGATTTTTGTGAAATGTTTCCTCCAGTTTGAACGAAGACCACATAGCCAGGCCGATGCATAGCGCGCCCACAAGGGCAGCCGCCTGAATGGGGCTGCCCGTCATTTCAGCTGATTTTAGCCATTGGAAGCCCCAAGCAATTGGTATAAAACAAATGCGGACAATAGATGGCCCGGCGCTTGCCGCAGTAGCCCTAAGGTTGGTGCCAAACTGCTCTGCCGTATTGGTAATAAATACCACCCAAAAGCCTCCTGCAAAACCCAATAAAAAAATAAGCGGGTACATTTGCCAGCTGGCAGATAGCGGTGCAAACAAATAAGCCAATACACAAATGATTTGCATCAGCAAAAACAGGCGCATGGCTTTCAGGCGACTTTCCAGCACTTGGCTCAGCAGTCCCGAAGCCGCATCGCCCAACACAAGTCCGATGTGAAATGAAACGACTGCAAGAGCCGGATCAACTCGATCAACAAGGCCTTTGGCAAGGCCAAACTCAGGTGCGAGCATCATCAATATTCCTGTATTGAACCAGGTACTTACCCCCAGCATCGAACTTTTTATCAGGCGGCCAAAACGCTCAAAAGAAGTCAAAAATGCCATTACATTTCCCCGTGCAATATCACTTCGCTCGCGTATTTTGGAGAAAACCTCGCTTTCTCCCACCGAAAGACGCAAAACCAACAACATCAAGCCCAATCCGCCCCCGATATAATAGGCTGTGCTCCAATTTTCCACGAGCCAGCCCATGCTACCCGCAGCCACCGCACCCAACATACCAAAGGTGGCCATGATCGTAGTACCAAGGCCTCGTTTGTGGGTAGGCAGGCTTTCTGAAACCAGGGTGACTCCGGTACCCAACTCGCCAGCAAGCCCTATGCCCGCTATTGTTCGCCAAAAGGTAAACATGTCAACGGAACTGGAAGCCCCACAAAACAAGGTAGCCACAGAGTAAATAGCAATGGACAGGTACAAGGCCCTTACCCTGCCCACCTTATCCGCCAGCACACCTGCTGCGATACCCCCAACAAACATGCCCAACATCTGCCAGTTTTGGATGGCAATACTGGCATCTGTGAGCGCTTGTCCTGACAAGCCCAAGCCACTCAGGGTTTTCACACGTACGGCCCCGAAAAGCAGTAAATCAAAAACATCCACAAAATAACCCAAGGCCGATACGATGACTGCCGCATTAAGCAGGCGTTGTTGGTTTTGCATATTTTTATGGCATAAGTTGGATGGCAAACCTATATATTTCTCCTTAAGTTGGCTCCAGTTTTGCTTAATTACCCTTTACATGCTGTAATGCCAGGCGCCCCATGATCATATATCCCTTTAGTGAAGGATGTACCCCGTCCTCTGCCAAATCGGGATCCATGCCGTTTTGTGCATTCTTCAGGGCCGAATGGTAGTCACAATAGGGTACTTTGTGTTTTTGGGCCAATGCCTTGATGCGTTCGTTTAAGGCTATGATTTTGTTGGGGACATCGGTGAGTTGTTTGCGCCAGGAGAATTGGGCGGCGGGCAATACCGAACTAAGCACTACTTTAATGCCGTTGGCCTTGGATATTTCCACAAGGGATTCAATGTTGCCAATGGTAAAATCAGGGTCATAAGGGCCTGTATTTTCTGCAATATCATTGGTTCCTATATTGATCAGCACCACTTCGGGCTTTAATTCAATCACATCCTGGCGGAAGCGTACAAGGGTTTGCGGTGATGTTTGGCCACTGATTCCACGCCCCAAAAAATTGTTTTCCGTGAAAAATTCTGGTTGCATGCGTGCCCAGTTTTCCACAATTGAATTGCCCAGAAATATCACGCGCTTTTCGCCAGTTACCAATTTTTTATTATCGGCAGCATATTTTGACCGAAAGGCCCAATCATTTTTTTGGCGTTCTTCATTGGCTTTTCGAAAACCCTCAATTTGTTCTTCGGTATATTGTTTTTCCCAATCGGAGGGATATTTCTTTTTCAAATAGCCAAGCATTTTCATCCAATCACCCAATCGTTCATACCAGGTGTCCGTTGGCACGCCGTTTTTGCGCATCCCAAAACCATGGCCACCTTTTTGATAAATGTGCAATTCAGCGGGCTGTTTGGCCTCATGCCATTTTTGGTACAAAGCCAGACTGTGTGAAGCTAAGCCTAATTGGTCATCAGCAGCAACGGCTATAAAAATAGGGGTGTTTTCTGCTGGCACCACTGATCCTATAATGGCGGTGCCATAAACATATATAGGTGCCACAAAATTGGGCCGATTGATATCAGTTGCGTTGTAAACAACCGACATGGCTACTGTTGCGCCTGCGGAAAACCCTATAAACCCGATTTTTTGAGGGTCAATATCAAAATTAGCGGCATGGTCCCGCACATACTGAACGGCCGTCAGGCCATCATTCATGGCCATTGCTACCACGGGCGCATTGTCATGGTCCAAATGGCCTTTGCCCATTTTATCCATCAGTTCCCTGGCCGGATCATCCGTCAGGCAATGCACGAGGCGATATTTAAGGACAAAAACTGCAACGCCTTTGCTGTTCAGCCATTTGGCCAGGTCCGCTCCTTCGCTGTTAATGCTCAGGGAGTGAAAACCGCCGCCGGGCGCCACGATCACCGCCGTGCCCGTGGCCATCTCCTTTGGAGGCAGGTAGGCTGTGAGGGTGGGTTGTGATACATTGTACACCAGCTCGGTCTGAAAAAGATTGTTGGTGCTCAATTGTTCATTCCAGTCCCAAGCCTCGGAACCATTGGGGCGTCCGTCATACAATGGGATGATCTGCTGGGCGTGCGCAATGCGGGCACACAGATCAACAAGCACAAAAACCACCAATAAAGGCCTAAGTACGGCAGTATTGTAGTGCATTTTAAGGCAAATTATAGTTATTTTTTATATTTGTACACCCGTGCGTCTTTTATCACGCCTTTCCAGTTCATACCAAAACCAAAATCATAGCGATGTCCGTCAGCATCCTTGTGGCATTCCATATCATAGGGCACATCTTCGTACTGCATTTCAACGGTGCGCATGTTGGCAGGCATTTGCATGGGCAGCAAGGCCGATGGTTCAGCCTTGCCCGACAGTATATCCAAAATGGCCTGGTCTTGCACCCCAAAATTT
>CAZIKN010000159.1:0-11819 GCA_964539805.1 uncultured Saprospiraceae bacterium
TGTGGGCACTGAACACTGAATATGGCATGCCGCTTTCTACGCAAGCCCTCCAGCCCATGTGGCAAGATGGCATGATGAAGGTCATCCTGAATGTAGGCTACCCTCAGCCCAACTACAGCCATTTCCGCTCCTATGATATTGTAGCCTCTGCCAGTGATAGTGAGGTGGTACTGAATACCGGATGGATGGGCCGTTTTCTGGATCACGAATACGCCGCGTTTTTGGAAACCCCGCCTACGGTGCCTCCAGCGCTTCAAATAGGGGTGCAGAATGATTTGGTGTTCAAATCCGATGCAGCCAATATGGCCCTTGCGGTAAGTAGCCCGCAGGAGTTTTATCAAATAGCACAAACCGGCCAATTGTACGATACCAGTAAATTAGGCACTACGCCCCGTGAACTGGAACTGGCCTTTGTTCGCCAAACTGCCAATTCGGCCTTCCGTTATGCAGAAACCATCAAAACGGCCTACGGCAAAGGCAAAAACAACATCAACTATCCAACAGACAATTATCTTGCAGAGCAGTTGGCTATAGTGGCCAAACTCATTAAAGGTAATCTGGGTACCCGCATTTTTATGGTGCAAATTGGTGGTTTTGACACCCATGCAGAACAATTGGACTTTCACCCCAACTTGCTCAACCAAGTGGCAACTGCCGTTAAAGCCTTTTTTGATGACCTGGCTTTTGGCAATAGCGGCTTGGATAAAAAAGTGCTGGGCATGACCTTTAGTGAGTTTGGCAGAACTATTTTTGAGAATGGCTCATTGGGAACTGATCACGGCTGGGGCACACATTCGTTGTTGTTTGGCGGCGGCATTGGCAATGGGATTAGCGGCACTTACCAAGACCTCAGCAATCCTGACCCATTCACAGATCCTGAATTTAGTGTTGATTTTCGCTCCATTTACACCACCGTGCTCCAAAATTGGCTTGGCACTTCGCCCGATTTGGTTCATTTTGTCATGGGCGCACAACATCCGTTACTAAACAACCTTGTACCCGCCATCCCGCCCGCCAAAGGGGACAATGGTATTTGTGCCCTGTTGGGCCACAACCCGCACCCAGCCTTTCCCGGCTCCGTGGAGATCAAGTACAGCTTGATGCAAAATGGCCCCGTAAGGCTTCAATTGTTGGACAAGAGTGGTCATACCATCCGCACCTTGGTCAATGAGGTCAAGCCATTGGGCAGCCATAACTTCCTGCTAAGGCCATCGGATTGGTTTATCGCCCCGGGCGAATACCAATATCGCCTTATGGGAGGAGGTCAGGTGTTTCAACGAAGTATTACAATTGGTTAAAAAGTCAATGTAGAGCTGAATAACAAGGATGGATGCCGTTTATCGCAAGCGCTGATCCACCCATATCATTTTAGAGCATGTCTGGGATTTTCCCGCTTGGCCCCAAACGGCTCTTTTTTCAGCATTTTCACCCTTTTTTCAGTCGTGTAGCCCCGCTACACTCCTTCAAAAACGATAAAAATGCTGAAAAAATCTCTCGTTTTTGACTCAAGCAGAAAATCCCAGACATGCTCTTATGCACTTATTGATTTAGCCACTTTAGGAATCGGCTGGCTTTTGCTTTGCTGACCACGACAGGTTCTTTGGTTTTTAATACTGTTTTAAGGATCAATTTTCGGGCCGTAGCGTGTTCTACTTCTTTTACGGCATTTCGGTTGACTAAATACTGCCTGTTGGCACGGTAGAACATCATTGGACCTACCAGATCTTCCACCTCTTCGAGGGTGTAGTTCAGGACAAAACGCTTCTGGTCAAAGGTGAAAATAAAGCTTACTTCGTGTTCAATATAAAAATACGCGATATCTGCTACTTGTACCGGAACCATTTTATCCCTGTGGTTGACCAAGAAGACTTGCTTGTAATGATTCTTTGTTGGGTCATTGGATAAAGAATCGGCCTGTTTGATGCTAAAAACAGGTTTTGAAAACAGTGTTTCAAGCCATACAAGGCGTAGCAGCCCCTGTGATACGGTAGTTTTCAGGATGGGCCTTACCCAATAATCTATCCCATTGGCTTTGAGACAGGGCAATATGTGGTCCGTATTACCTGAAATATAAATGACCGGAAAGGCCATTTTGATTTCTTTTAATATATGAAAAGAAAGGCCGTCATGCAATTGCACTTCAAAAAAAGCGAGATCCGGCTCAGGATTATGGTGCAAATACCCCACAGCATCCTCTACAGAAAACAGGGGCGGTAAAAACACGGCCCCGGCCAATGTGGTGCGCAGCATTGGCTCCAACTCACGCACCGTTTGCATCTCATTTGCCACAAAAAGGATTTTCATACAGCAGCTGAAGGTTTACTTTAAATAGGATGCCAAGGCGTTTAGAACACCCAAACGATTACTCGTAATTTCCTCATAATCAATCGGATAACTATCTTTGTATGCTTGGGTCTTTCTTTTTTCCCATATTGATTTCCATACATCCAACCACCATTCGGCTCCAAAACCCAGGGTGATCAGTACCAGCCAAACCAATGAAACAGGCCATGATTTCCAAAAGCCCATATAGTGGATAAAGGTGCTCATAAACCAAAGCCATAACGGGAAAACCATCAACCCAAGCAGTATCTTTACGGTTGCGTCATATCCAATGTAAAGCTTGAGTTTTCGGGTCAGCAGCAGGATGCCCTTGCAGGGCCAATACCAGCACAAAATGCCCAAAACCGCAATGGGTGAAGCCACAGTCCACCATAAGTACTGCCACCAGCGCAGGCTTTTGGAACTTAGGCCAATCTCATCCAGGTTGGCAGTTTGTATCTGTTGAAGGTAAACAATTGTTTTTTCCACCAGTTCCTTGTCAGGCAAGCATCGGTCAGCCAATGTTTTACTTCTAAAATAATCAGTTTCAGGAAGCGTGGGCGCTTCAACATGCAGCATCTTTTCCCAATGTGTCAATACCTGTTCCCCTGTTTCATTTTGTGTATTAATGGTAAGCGCTGCAACCTTTTCCTCCAAAAGTGCGGTCAATTGTTCGGAAGCTGCTTTGGGGTCATTTTCCCAAGCCTCGGCCCAGTCCTTAAGCCCTATGGCCGCTCCAAAATGGATGCTCATATTACTCCTAAACCAATTGGGGTGATTATAGCTCAAGCCAACAGGTATGATTTTTAGGCCTGCTTGCCAATTATGACGGGCCTCCATGCCCAGAGCGATGCGTGCGGTTCCCGTTTTGAATGGCCGTACCCATCTGTTCATCCAACTTACACCTTCTGGCGCGATGAATAGAATGCCATTTTTTTCCAAATGAGTAAAACATTGCTCAAAAGCCGCGAGGTTGTCACGAGTTTCTCCCGGTGCTACATCCTCTTGTCTTTTTACGGGAATACAATATAAGCGACTAAGTATCCAATGGCTAACCGGGTGTTTGAACAGGCCGTAATTGGCCAGAAAGAACATTTCCTGCCTGATATGTATCCCTACGTTCAATACATCCATTAAGGTACTAGGATGATTACAGATCACAATGGCGGGCCCGTCAAAAACAACGTTTTCACGACCGATAATGGCCCTTCTGCGATAAAAAACACGAGTGCTAATGGCAGAAACGACACGAAGCAGAAAATAAATGATGCGCAGGACAGGATGCAGGCGGATGTTGCGAAAGGCCATATCAGTACACTTTTTTGCCCTTTCGGAGCCAAATGCCCCAAGTGCGGTTATAGGCATGTACTTTTGTAGTGGGGCCATTGTTATCAACAACTTCATTCCCCTGATTGACCCACTCAAAAATACCACCGTACAAATTGGAGACATCGGTATATCCAGCTTCCAGAAGTTTTTCGCTAACTTTTTCACTTCTATAGCCAACAGAGCAGTACACTACTATTTTTTGCGACTTTAGAATATGGCTGGGCAACTTGTCCAAATTAAAGGAATCATAACCAACCCATACGGCATTGCGCAAATGGCTGATTTCATATTCATGAGGCTCGCGGGCATCCAAAAAGACAGTGGGCGTAGTATCGGATACTACCTGCTGTACCTGTATTTCGGGTACACTATGGCTCAATAGTTTTTGCAGCATTACCCTGTAAGCGCCGCGTTGAACCTGGCTTTTGGCCGCGTAAAGGCTGATCACGATACATAGCCCGACCAATAAGCATTTGCGAATTAAGTACATCTTGAAAGGCAATTATTTTGCACACGAAGGTAATTACATTGTGCGGAATGACAGGAAGCCAAATGATAAAAATACTCGAGAATGTAATGCCGTGAGAAATTAGGTTTCCGAAGACCTCCGCACCCGGCGCGACGCTTGAAACAAAACGCCGCGCCAAGTGCAAAACCGAAGGGAAATTATGTACGGGGGCCCTTATGAAGGAGAAAATGGATTCAAAAAAATCCTACTGCCGGAAGGATTTAGCAGTAGGAAAATCAAAACATACTATGAGAAAACTGGTACGAAGATAAATCCATAGCACTATAAACTTGTACCATAAATTATTTAACGGCAGGAAATTTCCGGTAAGCGGCGTTTTTTTTGAGGTTATGGATTTCACTATTTATATCATCCACCTTTTTAACTGCTCTAAATAGGTTCTGCTGACCTTGTGGCGAAGGCCATTGGAGAGCAATACGTACAGGCCAGAGCCATCCCTTTCACTACCATTTAAATACTCCGTGTTGACAATGGCGGAGCGATGGATGCGCACAAACAAACTGGAGGGCAAACGTTTTTCCAACTCATTCATGCTCAAAGTGCTTAGGTGCATGCGTTCGGCTGTATGCAGGCGGGTATAGTCACCGTCCGCTTCTACCCAGATCAATTTTTCTATAGGCAGTGCGATCATTTTGTGCCCTTGCTCCACCAAAATGCGTTTGGTCTGCAAATTTTCGGAGGGGAAATTTTCGGCAATTTGCCTGACAGCATTCAAATTGCGTATCGGAGAACTCAGCAATACCTTATTTACCCCCTGATTAAAACGCTCCCTTGTGTAGGGCTTCAGCAGGTAATCCACAGCGTTATGGTCAAATGCCTTAAGCGCATAACGGTCATAGGCTGTTGTAAAGATGACTTGCGGTACATGTATAATTTGTTGCAGTACCTGAAAGCCACTGGCACCAGGCATTTGAATATCCAAAAAAACAAGATCAGGCTCAAATTGATCAATGGCCGTTATGGCCTCCAAGCCATTGCTGCATTCTCCCATGATATTGATTTGAGGAAATGCCTGAAGGTATTCTTTTAATAACCGGCGTGCGTCGGATTCGTCATCAATAATATAGGCATTCATGGTATGGCGATGGTGAATATAAGCCCCTGCGGCTTGTTGCATTGTATGGTTAAATCGGTATTGAACTGTTTTTGCAGCCTTAGTCGTGTATTGCGAAGCCCGACGCCCGTATCCGGCAATATTGGAGTATCGTCATTTGCCCTGAAAAATGGCCCGGTATCAGCTACTTGAAGCATCAGACGCCCTGATTGGAGACAGGCCTTGATGCCAATTTCAACTGGTGCTACACTGGGGCCAACAGCGTGTTGCAATGCGTTTTCCACCAATGGCTGGAGCAGCATGGGTGGGATATAACGGCTCATCAGGTCATCAGGTACTTCAAAATCAAGTTTCAACCGTGGGCCAAAGCGATGCTGGGCCAATGCCAGATAACTTTTGAGAAAATCAATTTCCTCTCCCAACTGCACCAGATCACACTGGCTGGCTTTCAGCCCAAAACGGAAAGTATCAGCCAATTGGGCGATCAACTCCCTTGTTTTTTCTTGCTCTGGCGGCAAGGATGCACTGATGGAGTTTAAGGTATTGAACAAAAAATGAGGCTGTATCTGCGCCTTTAGGGCATTGATCTCTGCGGATAAGGCCAATTGCCTCAGATCGGCGGAACGCATGGCTTCTTGCCGCGCACGATTGAAATATTCATAACTGTGAAAAAGACCAAATTGAAGCAAATACAGGATAAAAGGTATGTACAAATCCCAAACCAAACCTGTGCCTGTCATATAGGCAATCTTTAAAAGGTCGCAAACGCCGTGGTACAGCATCAACCACAATACCACAAAGAACAAGGACAATGGCAGGTGCATCAGCAAGCGCTTGTGCAAGGCCCAGTGTCGCAAGCCCCTGAATATCAACCACCAAAATGGATAGGTCAACAACAACTTTATCCCATAATTGACACTGATTTGCTTTGCAAAGAATAGCGGTGCCTTGGCCTCAAAATTGGTGTTGGCAACTATAGTAATCCAATACAAAAAAGCATAGACAACATAGACCACCACTACGGCGCACAATTCGCCATTGCGTATGTCAAGCAGGTTTTTTTGTTGCCACCACGATACTTTTACTGAAATATCCATATACAAAGGTTTGATAATGCCCGCAAATAAAAAAAGGAGAATCGCCAAAATGCGGAAATCATCGCCAAAATGCAAGGGTGCCAATATTTAAAGAACAAGATTGCAATTGGGCGAATGCCAGTTGTAGCGACCAAGCCTATGGTGCATTTTTGCTCCATTATTTAAAAAAACATTCAACATGCGATTTTACGCTATCTTAATTTGTTCCTGTATCAGTGCTCAATTATCCGCACAGGCCCTTAGCTTTCGCCTTATTGACCCTCAAAAAAAGCCCATTGAGGGCGCAACTGTCCTTTTGTTAGCCCCTAATGATTCCTCTGTGGTCAAAACAGCAATATCCGATGATGAAGGCCAGGTGGTAATTCCATCTGTGACTAACACTGCCTACTTATTGTATATCAATGCTTTGGGTTATGAACCCTTTAAAGGCAAAACCGACGATGTTTCCGAAAACGGAACACTGACCCTCAAGGAATCAGCTAATCAATTGGATGCCATAACCATAAAGGCAAAAAAGCCTATGTTTGAAGTAAAATCGGGCAAATTGGTTTTTAACGTGGAAAATGCCACATTGGCCACCGGAAATACAGCCCTTGAACTATTGCGCAAAAGTCCCGGCGTCGTCGTAGATCAAAACGACAATATCAGCCTCCAAGGGAAAAACGGGGTACGCATACTCATAGATGGCAAGCCATCTCCATTAGGAGCTGCTGACTTGGCTGCTCAGTTACAAGCCATGCAGGCCAGCGATATAGAAGCCATTGAAATTATTGCAAATCCCTCAGCGCGTTATGATGCTGCCGGAAATGCAGGCATCATCAACATCAGGCTCAAAAAAAACAATAACTTTGGTAGCAATGGAAATGTATCCCTCGGGGTCACACAGGGGCTTTATTGGAGAGGCAATACAAATGTTTCCCTCAATCATCGCAATAAAAACATCAATATCTTTGGCAACTATGGCTACAATGGGGGCAAAAACTGGAATTTTTTTAATTTTTATCGCCGCCAAAACGGATTCATCTTTGACCAGCAAACCGAAAGTGTATGGAAAAACCTCAACAACAACTTCAAATTGGGTGCCGACTGGATCCTGACCCCCAAACACAGCATCGGAGTGGTCGTCAACGGCTTTGTCAACAACAACAGATCTGCATCCAGAACACAAGCCCCTGTATATATGGAAACCGCGCCCGATAGAATGACTGAGCTGCTCCAATCCAACAACAAGCGTGAAAGCCAACGCAAGAACCTGAATACCAACCTTAATCATGTTTGGGCACCCGCTAAAAACCATAGTTTGAGTACCGATCTCGACTATGGTTACTATGACCTTTTCTCGGAAGAGACCGTACCCAACCGCTATGTCAATGTCAACAATACCAGCGAAATCCTGAAATCTTTTGATTTTTTTTCAGAAACACCCACCGGTATTCAGCTTATTTCCTGGAAAACAGACTGGGAACAACCCCTCGGCCAAATCAAACTAAATACTGGCCTTAAAATGGCGGAAGTGCGCACGGACAACATCTTCAATTTTTTTGAAAATCAAGTGCCTGATCCTGAGAGAAGCAATGAATTTGCCTTTACAGAAAAAATAAATGCCGCTTATGTCCAATTCAGTGGCAAAAAAGGCAAAATAGAATGGCAATCCGGTCTTCGTATGGAACAAACCAAGAGCATCGGAGCATTAAAAACCGAAAATGAAATTGCTGATAAAACCGTGAAACGCAAATACTTAGACTGGTTCCCAAGTGCTAATGCCTCCTATAATTTGGACAGTAAAAACCGAATTGGGCTGACCTATAGCCGCAGAATAGACCGTCCGGTGTATGCAGACCTGAATCCCTTTGAATACAGAATCAACGAATTGACGTATTCAAAAGGAAATCCATTTTTGTTGCCCCAATATACCCATACCATTGAACTGAACCACAGCTGGAAATGGACCCTAAACACCACTTTGGCGTACAGCCGCGTAGGCAATTATTTTGCCAATGTATCGGACACCATTGAGCAGCGGCGCAGCTTCCTGCGAAAAGAAAATTTTGACAAGCAAGAAGTGATAAGTTTCAGCAGCAGCTATCCATTTACCTTTTGCTCTTGGTGGAGTGGGTTCGCCACAGCGACGGCTTCTCTTAATCGTTATCGGGCAAATTTCGCTCCGGGCAAGTTTATTGATATTGACAACTATGCCTTTAGCACTTACCTGCAAAATACGTTCACAATGGGGCATGGCCTGAGTATTGAAGTAAGCGGAAGTTATAATTCTCCCAATGTGTGGGGTGGGACTTACGTGAACCGCGCGTTTTGGTTTATGGATGGAGGCCTACAGTACAAAGCAGAGCATCTGACGCTTCGTCTTGTTGTTGCCGATCTTTTCCTGAGCATGCGCTGGCGAGGAGTAGCTGAGTTTGGCGGGCTTTACGCCGTTGCTTCAGGGGGCTGGGACAGCCGACAATTAAGGCTTAATGCCAATTATACCTTCGGCAAATCAACGGTAAAGCGCGCCAGACAACGAAAATCAGCAACAGAAGACTTACAAAAAAGGGTAGAATAAAAAAAACGCCGCTGCTTTCTTATGAGAGCAGCGGCGTAGTATTTTACAGGTGCGGTGCCGAAACATCCCGCCCTTTTGACTTAACAGTTTTAAACAACATCAATTTCCTCAATTTGCTCACGGAACGGACGACCCGAACCGGTAACTTGCAAATGATCATACTGACGCATACCTGTACCAGCAGGGATTTTCTTGCCCACGATAACATTTTCTTTCAAGCCCATGAGGAAGTCTTTCTTCGCTGCGATAGCCGCAGTTGAAAGCACCTTGGTGGTCTCTTGGAACGATGCGGCAGAAATCCACGAATCCGTGTTCAACGATGCTTTGGTAATACCCAGCAACATGGATACCGCAGTGGCCGGGATGGCATCGCGATATTCCACCATCCGCTTGTCGTTGCGCTTGAGGAAGGAGTTTTCCTCGCGTATTTGGCGCAGGGTAACTAAAGAACCAGGCTTGAGCTTATTGCTGTCTCCTGAATCAATCACATATTTTTTGTCAAAGATCCAGTCGTTGTAATCAATAAACTCATTGCGTTCTACTGGTTCACCGGCAAGGAAGTGGGTATCACCTGGATCAATAATTTCCAGACGGCGCAACATTTGGCGTACAATCACCTCAATGTGCTTGTCATTGATATTGATACCTTGTGAGCGATAAACTTCCTGTACCCCGTTTACCAGGTAGTAAGAGGCTGCAAATGGGCCTTTGATAGCCAGAATATCCTTCACTGCTATGGAGCCCTCTGTGAGAGCCGTTCCGGCACGCACATAGTCGCCGTCCTGTACCAAAACGTGTTTGATCAGCGGGATCATGTACTTGCGCTTTTGGCCATCCTTTGCCTCAATAGTTGCCTCGCGGTTGCCGCGCTTAATGGAGCCGAACGTGATGATACCATCAATTTCAGCTACTACTGCGGGATTGGATGGGTTACGGGCCTCAAACAGTTCAGTCACACGTGGCAAACCACCCGTGATATCGGCGATTTTACCCAATTTGCGAGGGATCTTAACGATTTGCTGCCCCATTTTCACTTCCTGATTATCCTCTACGGAGATGTAGGCACCAACAGGGAGAGAGTAGTGTTTCAATTCTTCACCCGTTTTGGCATCCATGACCGATATAGAAGGGATTTTCTTCTTGTTCTTACTTTCAATTACGATCTTTTCTGCAAAGCCCGTTGTTTCGTCGCGGTCAACACGATAGTTGGTACCATCTTCAAGGTTGTTATAGCGGATGATACCGGCATATTCACTAACGATCACGGCGTTGAAAGGATCCCATTCGCATATCTTGTCACCACGCTGAAGCTCCTGACCATCTAAAACGAACAAGTAAGAACCGTATGGAATATGGTTCGTGGCCAATACGCGACCATTTTTGGGATCAAGACTACGAATCTCACCAGTACGGGAAACGACAACTTTGACCGCCTTGCCTTCATTATCCGTGCCGTCAACGGTACGGATAGAGTCAAACTCAATGCGACATATATTGCGCGAAGTAATGTTGTTTTCCGTTTGGCCCAACATTGCCGTACCACCCGTGTGGAAGGTACGAAGGGTTAACTGCGTACCGGGTTCACCGATGGATTGGGCGGCAATAATACCTGTGGCATCCCCCATTTCAGCGATTCGGCCTGTAGCCAGGTTTTTACCATAACATTTCGCACAAACGCCATGACGGCTTTCACAGGTCAGAACTGACCTTATCATAACAGATTCAATATCAGCCTTTTCAATATCAGCAGCCAAAGCATCGCTGATGTATTCCCCGGCAGGAACAATGATTTCTTCTGTTTCAGGATGATAAATGTCGTTCAGGCTGTAACGGCCTTTGATACGATCTTTCAACCCTTGAATGATTTTATCCCCTTCCTTAAGGGCTGTGGTTTCAATGCCCCTGAGGGTATGGCAATCCTCTTCACGAATAACCACGTCTTGCGCTACATCCACCAAACGGCGTGTCAGGTAACCGGCATCCGCCGTTTTGAGGGCTGTATCCGCCAAACCTTTACGGGCACCGTGCGTGGAAATGAAGAACTCCTGTACAGACAGCCCTTCCAGGAAGTTGGAAAGGATAGGGTTTTCAATGATCGCCCCGCCGGTATCACCTGATTTACGCGGTTTTGCCATAAGGCCACGAAGGCCGCAGAGCTGTTTGATCTGCTGTTTGGAACCACGCGCACCGGAGTCCAACATCATGAACACGGAGTTGAATCCTTGCTTGTGGCTGGTCAGTTCTTTCATCAGCTGATCCGTGATCCGGTTATCGGCAAAGGTCCATTTGTCAATGATCTGGTTATAACGCTCATTGTAGGTAATCAGACCCATGTTGTAGTTGTCCCATATTTCATCAACCTCCACTTGAGCATTGGCCAATGCCGTTTTCTTCAAAGTTGGGATAATCAAATCACCAAGATTAAAGGACAAGCCTGCTTTAAACGCCCAACCAAAGCCTAATTCTTTGATGTTGTCCAAGAATTCGGCCGTTGTTTTAAAACTGGTACGGTTAAGGATTTCACCGATAATAACTTTGAGGTTACGTTTGGTGAGCAAATCATTGATGTAGGGCACCGTTTCGGGCACCGCACGATTGAACAACACACGACCAACAGTAGTGGCGATACGTTTTTCTACCAATTTGCCACCATCCTCAACGCGCGCACGGCACTCGATACTGGCATGAAGGTCAATTTGGCCCTCATTGTATGCAATAACCACTTCTTCCGCTGAATAGAACCGACGGCCCTCTCCCTTCACAGGGTTGTCCTGGATGGATTTGCGCTCCTTGGTCAGATAGTATAGACCCAATACCATGTCCTGTGAAGGCAGGGTAATTGGTGAACCATCTTGCGGATTGAGCATGTTATGGCTTGAAAGCATCAAAACCTGCGCTTCCAAAATGGCTGCATGGCTCAAAGGCACG
>CAZIKN010000160.1:0-11560 GCA_964539805.1 uncultured Saprospiraceae bacterium
TGTCCACATTCACTCTGGCTTGCGCGAACAGTTGACATGGGGTAGAAAGAGTACATAACAGCAATATAAATAGGCTTTGTCGCATAAAAAAAGTAAGCGGTGTAATCAATTATCCAGATAAACAAGCATTTAGCTAAAAAGTTACTCATCCCTCATCCCTCATCATTCATCCCTCATCACTCATCACTCATCACTCATCTCTCATCATTCATCATTCATCATTCATAACTTCACATACCCCATCTGTATCAGTTTTGATACCAGCTCAGTGCCATTGATGCAACCAAACTTCGCCAGGAGATGGTTCTTTTGGTTGTTGACGGTATTGACCGATGTTTGGGTAAGCGCTGCGATTTCTTTGGCAGCCATGCCACGGGCCAAGTATTTTGCGATTTCTTTCTCTTTAGGGGTCAGCGAGGGCGGTGGCGAGCTGGTGTCCTTTTTTTTGTATTCAGTGGTTAGGTAAGCCAGCTCTACCATTTGCCAAAGTTCATCGAGTCCTTTTATCTTGTTCACAATGGCGACCACGCCGTATTCATACAGGAAATTATGCACCAATTCACCCTGCAAGCTGCTGTACACCACCACTTTGGTCTCAAAATCCCCGGCCTGTATTTCCTCAAAAAGTTCCAGTCCCAACTCTTCGTCTGTGATTACATCTGATACGAGGATATCTATTGGCTGTGAGGCTAACAGCTGAAGCACTTCACTTTTGGTACGGGCCGTCCCGACGACTTCCACCCCTTCTTTTTGGGAAAAATAATGATCCAAGCCTGCCAATACAATGGGGTGGTCATCAAACAATGCAATTTTCATATTTAGATTAACTACGCTACACGTAAATTTTGGTGCAAACGTATGGCGCTAACAATGCCCCTGCAATAGTTATTTCTAACTATATGCAAAAATGTGCCTGAGCCTTTGTGGGCGGATCTTCTCACCCTGTCATGGCTTTCTTACTTTTTTGCATGATCAAAAAAGTAAGCAAAAAAATCAAGGCTGTATTCAAATTCTACGATTTTTTGGCCTCTCCGGGGGCGCGAAAAAAACTCGCCCCTCCTGCGTCGGGCCTCAACAGTTTTTCGCTTCTCCCCCCTCCGTGGCCAAAAAATCGGGATTTGAATAAGGCCGGAACCTGGCCCAATCCAATGATCTCGAATAGATTTTTTATGGGAGTCCGGCTTGGCCAGACCCTTCACTGCGTTCTGGGTGACACGTCGCTTGGGCGTTTGTTGGCGGGTTTATCCGATCACAAAGGGCGGGTTTATCCGACCATCATGGGCGGGTTTGGCCAAGGATTCCCTGTATCTCAAGCTGCTGTGTCATATTGAGCGTAGCGAAATATCCGGCCAAGCAGATGTTTTGTTCTTTGCCTAATCCAGACCCTTCGCTGTGCTCAGGGTGACACGTTGCTTGGGCTTTTGTGGGATGCTTGTCCGACCTTTGGGGGCGGGTTTGGCCAAGGATTCCCTGTATCTCAAGCTGCTGTGTCATATTGAGCGTAGCGAAATATCCGGCCAAGCAGATGTTTTGTTCTTTGCCTAATCCAGACCCTTCGCTGTGCTCAGGGTGACACGTTGCTTGGGCTTTTGTGGGCGGGTTTATCCGACCTGAAAGGGCGGACTTGTCCAAGGATTCCACGTATCTCAAGCAGATGTGGCAAGCGAGGGGGGCGCTTGGAGCGGCCCCCTCGCTGCGCACGTGGCCACGCTGACGAGTTGGCAATTGTAAATATACCCCGCTCACTTCTTCCCTCTCTTTTGTTATACAAGCGACATTTTCAAAAAAAAACAGCCTTTTCAAAAAAATTATGAGAATTAATGTACTGATATTCAGTGTTTTATAAGCGAATAGTTATAAATAACTATATGCGGTTCCGAGCGGCTCGGTTTATGTTTGTACCATAAAAAGTGAATCAGGGTTAGTGCTGTGTAATAGTGCCGCTCCAAGTATTCACACTCCTTATCCCTTTCCGATACCATTTTACCTGACGCTTATGCTCGGGCACTTATGCTATTGCCCGATCCGAACTAATATTTTTAAACGTTTAAATTTTTTTTCTTCATGAAAAAGTTCAACATTCAGATTTGCGCTTTTTTGATTTGCGCTTTTGGTTTTCTCGCGGGCGCGCAACGGGCTTGTGCACAAGGCCAAGCCACCCTCTCGATACAGGGTGTCCTCCAAAACTTCAACGGCTCGGCAGTGGACAACGGGCAGTACGACATCACCTTCAAACTCTATACCACCGACGCAGGCGGCACAGCCCTCTGGACGGAAACGCAGACGGTGACCCTCACTGGCGGCGTGTACAGCGTGCTGCTCGGAGCGGTCAATCCGCTCAACGTTCCCTTTGACCAGCCGTATTACATCGGGCTGACCATCCCCGGCGGACCGGAACACACGCCGCGTACGCGCCTGACCGCCTCGCCCTACGCCCTCTCCTTGCTGGGGCAGGACAACAAATTCCCCTCAACCGGAATGGTGGAGATGGGTTCGGTGGCGACCGGTACGGACATCACCACCGCGACTTCCTACACCGTGGGCGCTAACGACCACGTCATTTACCTCGACCACACGGCCAACCAAAACGTCACGCTGCCCGCTGCCTCGTCTGCCAACAAGGGCAGGCAGTTGCTGTTAGTGAACAAAGAGGCGGTGGCAAAAACATTGACGGCTTCCAATTATGTGGATTTGGCAGGCGGTACTTCCACCACCATTCCGGCGACGGGTGTGGTGGAGTTGCAGTCCGATGGCTCGGTTTGGCGGCAGACGGGCGGGTATGTGCAGCCTGCGGTTTCGGTTGGGAAGGCGTTTGTGCGTCTTCAAAAAACGCAGCAAACAATTCCACTGGTTTCTCTTCCGAGTCTTACAGTACTTTCCTTTACTGAGGTTAGTGATGATCAAAACTGCTGGAACACCACCACCCATACCTTCACTGCCCCGCGAACAGGTATCTATGTAATTAGTGGTAGTATGATATACGAGCAATCTTCTGTTATTTCATATATCGTACTGAATGACTTTAGTCAGCCATTGATCGCGCCGTTTCAAGCTGATACCCAGGAACCATATAGCTTTTCTTTTCCTTATCCCATGACGGCAGGACAAACTTTTCAATTAAAGGTAGTGTCTCAAAATGGCCAAGTGATTTTAGATGGTGGGAATGGTGGTTATGCTACTTTTCTGACCGTCTTGGAACAGTAACCCGCCACCCCGCCACCTACCCCATTTTCCCGCACGGCATATCAAAAGCAGATGGCATGTCGGCTCGGTTTCGGATGATTTTTTTGCTTTTTGATGGTGTAGTCATTATGGGGAATGGGAGGAATCGCGGGAGTTTCGGTTTGGGAAAGGGATAAAAGTTCTTTGACAGGATTGTTTTTTCAGGAAAAAGGCCGCCACGCGAGAATCGGGGAGATTAAAAACCCAGATTCAGCGACCTGTTTTTTGCTCAATGGATAGGACGTTTTCAACGGTGTCAATGCAAAATTTGGTGCCTTCGAAGAAGTCCATGCCCAGCAAACCTTGATAGTTGGAGAAGATGCCGTGCGCGAGGAAGTCATAAACAATCACCGGAAAATCAATTTTGGTGATGCTCAGACCGGTCAGTTTTTGAATTTCAAAAACTTCGGTTTCGATGACACCGCTCGCTGTTTCGATGTCTTGGATGCCGATGGCATTTTTTAAATCGTATCCTGCCATGTAAAGCGCATTGCTGTCAATGGTAGAAATGCTTGCGCCAGTGTCCAAAATCATCCTCAAACGGTGGCGATTATCCAAGCGCACAAACACGAAGATAGAGCCGCTTTCTGTATCGCGTTCAAGTAGAAAGTTCATGATCTGGGACGGCTAAAAACGGTTGCGATTCTTTTTACGGGTTTAAACTGACCTGTGTAAATAACCATAACTGTTTGATAATCAAGTGCTTTTGCGCGACCAAAATAAGCGATTTCTTTTTTATCCTTGCTGTGCAAAACAGGGATGCCCGACAGAACATCTGATTCTGTTTCATTCATGACGGGGTTGCCGATCAGCACCCATTCATCTGGGTAAAGCCTTTTGATTTCGGCTATGTCAAGTGGCTCGAGTGCAATTGTATCTATCATAATTAATTGATTTTGATCCAAGAAACGATTATTGAAATAACAACACAAAGATACGCTTTTTTGGACAGGCTCTTTATAAAAATTTTCAACATTCATATCATTTTTTAACATGAAAAGTTCACATTTACGCATTATTGCAGCCCTTATCGTCGGGCTGTTTGGGGTATCGCAACTCGATGCCCAAAGCACCTTGTCCGTACAGGGTGTGCTCCAAAAAACCACGGGCATGGCCGTAGATGACGGCGACTATGCCATCACCTTCAAACTGTACACCACCGAGTCGGGCGGCGCTGCCGTCTGGTCGGAAACCCAAAGCGACGTCGAAATCGTGGGTGGCGTGTACGGGGTGCAACTCGGCTCGGTCAATCCGCTCAACATCCCGTTTGACCAGGTGTATTACCTCGGGCTGACGGTGGGTGCCGGCGCGGAACACTTCCCCCGCACGAAGTTGACCGCCGCGCCCTACGCGTTGTCTCTGCTGGGGCAGGACAACAAATTCCCCTCCACGGGCAATGTGGGCATTGGTACGCTCGCACCTGTAGCCACATTAGACGTAAACGGCTCCATAGCGACCAATGAAACCGCCACCACCGCGACCGCCTACACCGTGGGAGCCAATGACCACGTCATTTACCTTGACCACACGGCCAACCAAAACGTCACCCTGCCCGCTGCCTCGGCGGCCAACAAGGGCAGGCAGTTGTTGTTAGTGAACAAAGAGGCGGTGGCTAAATCGTTGACGGCTTCCAATTATGTGGATTTGGCAGGAGCGACTTCCACCACCGTCCCGGCGACGGGCGTTGTGGAGTTGCAGTCCGATGGCTCGGTTTGGCGGCAGACGGGTGGGTATGTGCAGCCGACGGTGGCTGAGAAGGCTTATGTGCGTCTCGTAAAAACTGCGCAGGTTAGTATGCCTGGTAATACCATAACCACCGTTCCTTTTGTCGAGCTGAGTGATCCCCAAAACTGCTGGAATACGTCTACCCATACCTTCACTGCTCCGCGAACAGGCATCTATCATCTGAGTGGTGCTGTAGCGTTCTACACAACCCAAAACGTGACTGGCAATCTTCATATTAATGACGGCCTAAAGCTTGGTATGCATACAGTACAGGGGGCTTCTGGATGGACTACCCTACCCTTCAGCACAGATTATCCGATGACAGCTGGTGAGACTGTTAGGTTTAGGTTTGTACCATTCGGTCCTGCAGTCTTGATTCACTATGACACGGCGCCCGGTTATATTACCATCTTAGAACGGTAACCCGCAGACCTGCCACCTACCCAATTTTCCCGCAAGGCATATCAAAAGCAAAAGGCTGGCGGGCGAGCAGGCTCGGTTTCGGATGATTTTTTTGCTTTTTGATGGTGTAGTCATTATGGGGAATGGGAGGAGATAGGGTCTGATCTGATGTATGGGGAGTTCAGGCGCCGTTCGACCCCACCCCCGACGCCTCCCCTGTAGGGAGGGGAGACGTAGCAAACACGGTGCGTTTTCATAATATTTATGGAGAAGCCAGGCCCTCTCCGAAAGGAGCAAACAGTGTGGATTTTCATAAATAGTTATGGAGAAGCCAGGCCCGGAGCGTTCCCCTCCCTACAGGGGAGGGCTTAGGGGTGGGGTCGAATAGAGCACAACTTGATTTATACCCGGATTGACCTGATTTTTAAAGATTTACAAACGCAAGCAGGCTTAAAACTACTTTGCATTGACTATAAAAAATTTCAACATTCATATCATTTTTAACATGAAAAGTTCACTTTTACGCATTCTCATAATACTTGCCATTGGGCTGCTCGGGGTGTGGCGGATGAACGCCCAGGCCACCCTCTCGGTGCAGGGGACTATCGTTCAAAACTCCTTCACCGGAGGGGCGGCGGCCATTGATGATGGGCAGTACGACATCACCTTCCGACTATACACCACCGACGCAGGCGGCACGGCCATCTGGTCGGAAACGCAGACGATCTCCATCGTCGGTGGGGTGTACAGTGCTTTGCTCGGGGCAGTCAATCCCTTGAATGTCCCTTTTGACCAGGCGTATTTCCTCGGTCTCACCCTCCCAGGCGGGCCGGAACACACGCCGCGCACGCAGTTGACCGCCGCGCCCTATGCCTTGTCCTTGCTGGGGCAGGACAACAAATTCCCCTCCACGGGCAATGTGGGCATTGGTACGCTCGCACCTGTAGCCACATTAGACGTAAACGGCTCCATAGCGACCAATGAAACCGCCACCACCGCGACCGCCTACACCGTGGGAGCCAATGACCACGTCATTTACCTTGACCACACGGCCAACCAAAACGTCACCCTGCCCGCTGCCTCGGCGGCCAACAAGGGCAGGCAGTTGCTGTTAGTGAACAAAGAGGCGGTGGCTAAAACGTTGACGGCTTCCAATTATGTGGATGTCATCACCGGGACTACCTCCACCACGATTCCGGCGAACAGCGTCATTGAGTTGCAGTCCGATGGCTCGGTTTGGCGGCAGACGGGCGGGTATGTGAAGCCGACGGCTACGACTAGGGCGCGCGTGTATTGCTCTTTCCTGAGCCAAACTTGGTCAGTCGCTAGTGGAGCAGTGCTTACAAAAGCCATGACGTGGTCAAACGAGGTAACCGACACAGGGGGGGATTTTGACCACACAACTGGTGTATTCACCGCACCACGTACAGGGATATACCATTTGTCTGGTAATTTAAATATAGGAGTTGGCACTACTGTCTCTTCATGGTATGCTAACGTGAGATTGGTAGGAACTCCAGCGTTGACCGGAACGCCCACCGGTCTTACCCCTACTCTTAATCATACCGGTATCCAAAATCGAGAAATTGTTTACGAGAGTGATGTGTTTCTGACAGCAGGGCAAACCCTTTCTCCGTCGTTGTTAATTAGTGTCGCCTCTGGAGCAACTTCCGTTATTGTAAGTCAGGGTAATGGTGGCGCTACTTTTAACTGGATGACCATCACGGAATTATAACCCGCATATTACTAAAAAGCCCCCTCGTAGGCACGGCATCTACCCAAGTATCCCGAACGGCTTATCAAAAGCAGCCGGCTGGCCAGCGGGGAGGCTCGGTTTCGGATGATTTTTTTGCTTTTTGATGGTGTAGTCATTATGGGGAATGGGAGGAGATAGGGTCTGATCTGATGTATGGGGAGTTCAGGCGCCGTTCGACCCCACCCCCGACGCCTCCCCTGTAGGGAGGGGAGACGTAGCAAACACGGTGCGTTTTCATAATATTTATGGAGAAGCCAGGCCCTCTCCGAAAGGAGCAAACAGTGTGGATTTTCATAAATAGTTATGGAGAAGCCAGGCCCGGAGCGTTCCCCTCCCTACAGGGGAGGGCTTAGGGGTGGGGTCGAATAGAGCACAACTTGATTTCTACCCGGATTGACCTGATTTTTAAGGATTTACAAACGCAAGCAGGTTTAAAACTACTTTGCATTGACTATAAAAAATTTCAACATTCATATCATTATTAACATGAAAAGTTCACTTTTACGCATTATCACATTGCTTGCCATTGGGCTGCTCGGGGTATCGCGGATGCATGCCCAGGCCAGCCTCTCGGTGCAGGGTACCCTCCTGAAAGGTGGTACGCTTGCTGCCATTGATGATGGGCAGTACGACATCACGTTCAAACTGTACACCACCGACGCGGGCGGTGCTGCCGTCTGGTCGGAAACGCAGTCCATCAGCATTACGGGTGGGGTGTACAGCGTCTTGCTCGGGGCAGTCAATCCCTTGAACATCCCTTTTGACCAGACGTATTATCTGGGACTCACCCTTCCCGGTGCAGCGGAACACACGCCGCGCACGCAGTTGACCGCCGCGCCTTATGCCTTGTCCTTGCTGGGGCAGGAAAACAAATTCCCCTCCACGGGAATGGTTCAGATGGGCTCGGTGGCGACCGGCACGGACATCAGCACGGCGACTTCGTACACCGTCGGCGCCAATGACCACGTCATTTACCTCGACCACACGGCCAACCAAAACGTCACCCTGCCCGCCGCCACGGCTGCCAACGCGGGGCGGCAGTTGTTGTTAGTGAACAAGGCGACGGTGGCTAAAACCCTGACTTCCTCCAATTATGTGGATCTCGCGGGGGCGACTTCCACCACTGTTCCAGCGACGGGTGTGGTGGAGTTGCAGTCCGATGGCTCGGTTTGGCGGCAGACGGGTGGGTATGTGCAGCCGACGACGCAGGCGAAGGCTTATGTGCGTTTAACTAACCTCCCGCAGACCCTTCCTACTGGTAACAGCTTTACGGCTCTCCAATATGCCGAAATTAGCGATGCTCAAAACTGCTGGAACACCTCTACCCACACTTTTACCGCTCCGAGAACAGGTATTTACACCATAAGTGGTAGTGTGAGAAGTCCCTTTATTTCTTCTATACCTTTGTATATAGGTCAGACTGGTGGGCAATCTCCATCGTCATCGGATCTGAAGGTGTGGGAAGGAGTGCCAGGTAGCAGTTCTTCTTCGCCAGTAACGCCTATGACTTTTTCAGTTGATTGGCCTATGACAGCAGGTCAGACCGTCCAAGTCTTGATTCACAACATTTATGTTGCAACTCCTTCGATAATTGGTAGTAATCACCTGACCATCCGGGAAAACTAAGCCTGCGTAGGCGCGGTCTCCTCCGCTGGCTTCGCATCTTCCCAATTTTCCCGCAAGGCCTATCAAAAGCAGGTGACTGGCGGGCGGTGTGATTTCGGAAGATTTTTTTAATTTTTGGTGGTGTTGCCATCACGGAAAATCGGAGGAATCGCGGTTCAGGTAACTGACAAAAGTTCTTTGACAAGATTGTTTTTTTCAGGAAAAAGGCTCAATCCAATCCATTCGTCGGGGTAGCCTTTGGCGCGGTACAGTTCGCGGGCGCGGTCGGCGGCGAGTTCCGGGTTTTCGATTTCGTCGAGGTGCTGTTTGCCCACCTGCGCGAGCCAAAGTTTGAACGGCTCGGCTTTGGGCGATGGCACAGACATGACGATTCGGAGGAGGCTCTGGGTATTGGCACAGTCGGTGAGGTACTTTTTGCCATCGGACGAAACCAATTTCAGTTGTACGATTTTTTCGTACAACTCGGAAAAGCCCTCACTCAGCAGTTTTCTTTTCAAATCACTCCAATACCTGCGCGGATTGTTAGAGTCTGAAAGTGCCTCCACAACATCAATGACCGAGAGATACCACTCATCATTGTGCCAAGTGCGGCGAATTTGTTTTTCCTGAAAAAGAACGATTTTTTGAGATTCGTTCGACTCGTTTGATGCTAAATTTTTCATGTTTGACAGGAAGCTTGGCTCGACAGGGGCGAGCGGGTAAATGATATATTTTAAAAACTTCCTGCTGCTTATTGTTTCGACAAAAGTAGTGTGTTTTTAAAAAACGATAAAGTGAAATATAAGAGACTAACCCCAACATCCTAAATGTACTACAAATTGAACTTAAATTTTTTTTCAACAATGAAAAATATTAAACACTTTATCCCACTCTTGTTGGTGGGCATATTGTTGACCATGAACAGCCAAACAGCACGGGCACAGTCCAGCCCGAACTGTACGACGTTCAGCGACAACGATTACATCAAATCCACCGCGTTTTTCAACTACGGCAACGTCAGCAATGCCTACACGAACAAAACGCGTACGAACATGACCGTCGGGCAGCCGGTCATCGGCAGCTATTTTGCCCAGCAGACCAAAGGCTCTTTTGGCTTTTGGTCCAGTTTTCTCATGCCGCCTGCCGCCCCTACGGTCATCGCCAGCGAGGGCGATCTGGAAGACCGCGTGCAGGTGAATTGGTCGCCTGATCCGCTTTCGCCTACCGCGACGGCGTTCAAAATCTACCGCAACGGCTCGCTGCTGGCTTCGGTGGATGGCGAGACCTTTTCGTTTTTGGATTTTAACGTCATCGCAGGCAGGTTTTACACCTACGAAGTGGCTGGTGTGAACAGCTTCGGCGAAGGCGCGCGCGGCAGGAATTTGGGCTTTTTGAACCCCAATGGCGTAGTTACCGGTCAGGTAAAGTCTTTTGCGGGCAATCCCGTGCCCGGAACCTTGGTGACCCTGACCCCAACCCTTGGCACCTCCGGCATTTTCGGGGGTGACGACATGGCATTTGCAGAGTACAACCCCGCTTATCCGCGCAACCAGTTTACCCTGTCAGCCTGGGTAAAATTGGCTGCGGGCAACGACAATACTGCTATTTTTGACCTCGGCAGCAGCATTTCCAAAAACTGGTGGCTGCACACCCTGCCCGCCGCTTCCGGCAAGGGCGTTCGCTTTGGTCTGGGCAACGGCGTGGGCAATGTGACGGAATTGGACTATGCCTTCCCGGCAGCCACAGCCAATGATTGGCACAATGTGGCTGTGACTTACAACGGTGCTTCGGTTTTGTTGTACGTGGACGGCGAACTGATTTCAACCGCCGTGGCTGGAGTGGCTGTTGACTCCATGACCCTGTTTTTTGGCCAAAAAGCGGGAGGAACGGGTTTTTTCAAGGGCAATGTTGACGAGGTGCGTTTCTTCAACCGCCAGTTGTCACAGACGGATATTCAGATGTTTTTGAACCAAACCGTAGCCCCTGACATGGACGGCTTGGTGAATTACTGGAAATTTGACGAAGGCACGGGTAGCAAAACCTTTGACCTGACCGCCACGAAGCAAAAACTCTATTTCTGCGGCGCAGGCTTTTCAAGCGACAAACCCGATGTGGCTAACGCGGGCATAACCAATGCGGATGGTTTTTACCTGATTCCGGGCATCAATTATGGAGCGGGTACGACCTTCACAGCCCGTCCTTTCAAGAATTTTTATTTCAACCAGTCGCTGGAGTTCAACGGGGTAAATCAGCATTTTGCCACCCTGACGGATTTTGACCTCGCCGATTCTTCCACAGTGGAAATCACCGTGAAGGGTTTTGATTTTGCGAGCAACCAGACCTTGCTGAACAAGGGCAGCCATTTTAATTTGAATTTGAATGCGGATGATCTGATCCTGACCTTAGGCAGCACCACGCACAATTTTGGTACGCTGGGCATGGGTTTCCACCGCCTTTCTTTTGTGATAGATCAGGTGGCTGGAAGCAGCTCGGCTGCGGTGACGTTTTACAAAGACGGTGCGCTGGTGGGCACCAACACTTTTTCGGGCGTGTCGGCTGACTTCTCGGGCGGCGGCGGCTGGCTGCTCGGCAAAAACGCCGGGGGCAATTATTTCTCCGGTTTGATTGACGAGGTGGTGTTTTACAATACCCTGTTGCCTTTAAATGAAATTCAGGCGGCGGCGAATATCGGCACGGATTTGACCAACCAGTACCTGAAGAATTATTTCCCCCTCAACGAGGGAGAAGGTACCAAGATCAGGGACTATGGCTTTGCCCTGACAGGCCATGGCAGCATTAGCGGCGCGACGTTCTCGACCGTTGCGGCCATAGAACAGACCGCACCCCACC